>CALFWZ010000089.1 GCA_937928405.1 uncultured Saprospiraceae bacterium | reverse complement strand
AGGCCTTGCTAAATTTCAATGGGATGGCTAATGTTCCTTTTAAGTCAATATATCCCACACCTTTAATCGTAGCTACCCAAGCCAGGCCATCACAAAAATTCCCAACTTCTCGATATTTAAAATCAATGACCACCTTGCCCTGCTGATCAATAAAACCCCACTTTCGACCTAATTTAACAGAAGCCAATTTATTGGAAAAATCATTTACTTTTGAGTAGCGACAAGGAATAATCTCCCGACCGGAAGGATCTACAAATCCCCATTTACCTTTCCGCTTAACGGCTAGGCGACCTTCTTTAAAAATACCTATTTCGTCATATTTTAAATCAACAACCACTTCTCCTAATGTATCAATTACGCCATATCGTTGACTATTATTGGAAATTCTAATAATCTTATTATCGGTATTTTCTAAAAAATCTACTCGATCAAACTTACAAGGAATTAACATCTTTCCATTGGCATCGACCATGCCCCATTTTTTTCCTGCTTTCACAATTCCAACTTCGTTGACGAAATTTTCTGCCACTGAAAACTGAGGTTGTACGACTACATTTCCAAGTGTATCTACATACCCAAACTCACACCCCTCACAAACTAAACCGGCCTGGGTTTCAAATTCCTGATCGTAGAGTGTATAGTCTACCATATAGTTATTAGACATCAATTTGTCCAAATATTCATTTAGGTTTTCAAGATGGTCTCGACCAGCTTTAAGTTTTCCAGATAGCTGACCTTTGATACTCATCCGAGCGACGCCATCATGAAAATCACCGATATAAGCATAATCTTTTTTAACCATTTTACCGATAGGATTATTACTCATCAATCCATGTCGTCCACTAGCAAAAACACATCTTGCCACCTGACTGCCATTAGAAAAATCCGACAGTCGAATATCCAACATATCCGGTGTGGTTACTAATCGTCCAATTTCATTATTCACAATACCATAAACCATATCAAACCGGTAATGTGTTTTTTCAAAATTATAATGGTTATAATTTTCAATTCCTACTACCGTCAAATTATATCGACGCTCGACTCGAATCGTATGAAAAGCCGGTTCGATTTGTATACTACCATCAGTTAATTTTCGTAGTCCCCATTTATCATCCGGAGAAGAGTAAAACCACTCAAAATTTTCCAAAGCAAAGTCTGGGTCATCCATTAATGTCGGCATGGTAATTTGCGAGGGACGCTGGGCACCGATAGTAATCGTAAAATGTTTTTTAAACTCACTACTAGACTGCTCGCTTCCATTTTCGTCAAAATCATACAGTTTTAAAGCTTCCCCTTTAAATGCTCGGGCTTGGTTTCCGTTCCATTCTATCCGATCATACTCAGTTGGAATTTTAAGATTTCCGTTCATATCAATCACGCCAAAAGCACCGCCGTTTCGTACCAAGGCGGTATTGGAGTTGTTCGGACGTCCTATCCAAGAAAATTCTGCCGATAAGATGATCTCTTGTGCTCCAGAAATAATTCCCCAGCCGGGTCCTCGACGGAAGCGGTAGGTATCCTCACCAAAGGGTTGTATTTCATTATAGGCAGCTGGTAAAATTTCATCGCCTGACGCATTTAATAAACCCAGCATTCGATCTTTTTTACAAAGGATTTTATCTTTAGAAAAGGGATAAAAATCATCATAGTCCGCTCCAGTGATCAGGGATTCCGTTGCAACGGCATAAGCGAAAATATTTTTGTCTTTCCTTAAGCGATAAAAATGATCGGAAATTTTGTCGTATTGTTGATAAGCTACCGGAACAACCTGGATGCCTCGTTGATTCACGGCCCCCCAATTATTTTTTTGACGACAAAAGAATAGACTGTCGCCCACAGCCTGAATCTGGTCATACTCCGGTAGAAGAATCACCTTCCCTTTTTCTGTCAATAAGCCATATTGATCGCCCATAACAGACTGGAAATAACCGCTAGGCAAATAGCTGAGATCTTCATAAGTAGGGGAAATAATCGGATCACCATTGATCGCACGGACACCCCATTTACCATTTTGTCGATAGCCTAAATATTTTTTTGACCAAATTTGGACTCGCTCATACCCCTTTTCTAGAATAATGGCTTCCTTCAAATCAATGACCATCCAATCCTCCTCCAACATCACGGCAAAGAGCGTGGAGTCTAAGACTTTTATATCTTGATAACGGGGCGCTATCACCTCACGACCAAACTCATTAATGACGCCCACCTTCTGGGCACGTTGCATCACTGCATAACCAAATTTTTTAAACTCTCCTACCGCTTCGTAAGTGGGTGTGATGATGATTTCTCCATCGGCATCCATTAGCCCCCATAGATTATTAACCTTGATAGGAAACGCCCGCTGGGCCGACAATTGTACGACGGAAAATAATAGAAAGCAGAAAATAATTATTGGTCTAAACGTCATCGTAGGCTTCTCTTTATAGAATTCTATTGGCTGGGAGGTTAAAATTGCGACGCGTTACATAGTCATAATGTAACGTACGGGTAAAAGATACATTGTTAAGAAGTATTATTTTTTTAAGACATTAAAATTAACACTTATAGTAAGATAAAAGGCGATTGATTTGTTTTTCGTGTCGTTTGGTATGCAGTAAATAAAATTTGAGTAACCCATGAGCATCCGAGCGACCAAAGATAGGATGTTTATAAATTTCTCCTTTCAATTGTGCGTCGCTTAATCCGAGTAAAAAGGTCCTCAATTCGGCTCTTTGTTGTTTCCATTGCTTGGTGACATCCCAGAAAGAGGATTTGATAGGTAAGTTTTCACCATTGATAATATCAGGTGCATTAATTTTCATTGGAAAGCTAAAAGCCAGTCCATACATACTAGTCAATATTTTACCCTTTAGAGAATTTTTCTTGGGAACGTTACCATTACTCAATTTCTTTTTCATGTATTCCATCGTATAAAATTCCGCAAGTTGTAGATGAACCATCACCTGCATCACTGACCATTCTGTGTCACTAGGTTTCCGATTTAAATCTTCCTCAGAATGCCTACTCAGGCGTTGGACGAGCTGATGTAGTTGTTTGTCTACTACGTCAAGCTGTTTTTGGACTTTCAATTTCATTCAAATAGTACGATCTAATTAATTGATTATCTGCATTTTACAACAAAAAAATCTATTTCCATCAAGTTATTTATAAATGGATACACGAAGGTAGAAAAAATATTGAAATCCCGTAGAGCTGTAACCGAATAAAATCTGCGTATCTGATTAATCGGTAAAAACAGGATTTACCTCGCAATTACTGATTTACATCATAATTTTCGGGTGAAACTTTGTATTCCTTAGGATCGTGTTGCTCTGCCACCCAAAAATTATAGTCTCTAACCATACGCCGTAAATTTTTCAATTGAAACTTCTTGGTGCCGATCTTTGCCCTTAAGGCATCATATTTTCCAAAAATGAGTCTGGCCTTTTTCTTAAAATTATCTTCGTTCAGTTCAATTAGTTTTCCATTTTCGCTCAGTACATGAGGGCGATGGTGAACTGGATGCTTTCGATCAGTGCGTACTTCCACGAAATAGGAATAGAGTGATATCGGTCCCGATACTTCTCGTAATACCATCGCGGTATTACTACCAAACGGTTTGGCTGGATATTCCATCTCTAACCGATCGTAATGATAATCTTCGCTGGATAAAGGAGACAAGGTTTTTGAATAACCGTAGGCTTTGATATCTTCCGGTTTGATGGTAATGACGTTTCCTTCAACTAAGTATTTTATTTTAACTTCGTTATCCGTTATACTACCTGATTGAATTTTGACGGTTTCCTTAATCCCATGATTCCAGACTAAATAGCCGGGGTAAGTTGGCTTTTTGTCATCGGACATCATAAATGCCATACTGACACTAATTAAAAGCATCGAAAAGATGCAGGATCGAAAAGTCATAGTTATGTTTTGTTTTTTTTAAAGCACTAAATAAATTTAGCATATACTAATTTATACAAAGAAACGATCAGAATCAAGTTATCGTATCTACAAATTATGGGCTAGCAATAAAAAGAAAAGGCTGCCCCCGGAGGACAGCCTTTTTCCAATCTAATTTACCTATTCTTTCGACCCAAGGGATCGTTTATTTTATTTTAGAATCATTCGTAAGACCAATCTCCAGCGTTTGTCCTTTTTTGGTTTTAACAAAACGATCTTTTTTCTTCAAATTTTCCACTATCTCGTTATAGGTTGGATTGGTGGAAACGGTCAAAAGTACCCCATCTTGATATTCAAAGAAATATTTATTTACGTCTCCAGGAATCACCAACTGAAACGTCAGTCTTTTAGTCCCATCAGGAAGGATTCGAAATTCTAAAGATCCATCCATTTTTTTATTAATTGGTGTACCATTAAACCCAGCTACTCCTAATTTTTCTTTACTAGCCACCAACGCACTACGGGTTTCATCCCAAACCATTTTCACTCCAGATAATAAAACTGGAAAATTATATTTTTCTGGAATTTCTAATCCGGTATTGAGCATTCTCGCTCTGGCAGTCGCTAGCTCTTTACCTTCTGGAATAAATTCAGATAAGGCTGTTTGATAAAAATCTCGATTTTTCAAATAATCAATATTTCGAGCATTATAGCCATTAGCCACTAAATCCGTTTCAATAATTTTCATCAATTTAGATGGCAAAAACAAGTCGAAACCTAGCATCAATTCAAAAGTTTTTTTAGGTGTTTCCATTTGATTTTTTTGATGATCAAATTCGGTCATTCCTGCTACCGTCGCTACTAGTGCATCATTTTTATCAAAGAAATTAAATTTACCTTCCGCTTTTAGAGTTCCTTTTTCATTATTATAAGTAAGCAGATTTCCACTGCGCACCCCAGATACAATTTTGAGAGAATCTCCAAAATAAAAAGCATCTGCCGTAGGATCATAATCCAGTAATCCCTTCGTTTCAAACAGCAAATAATCGCTGTCCTTTTTTTTCGTGATCATGGTCGCAGGGTAAAGCGTTCTGGTACCTCCTTGAATCAATAGCCCCGTTCGCAGGATTTCTCCCGATTTGTTTTTGGGTTCATTATAACTAAGTTGGAGATTCAATTTATCTCCCAGACTATTGACTGAGAACCATTCTGTCTCAGGTAGCTTATCTGCTGTCAGGTAAGCAAATCCAGAAAAATCGAGATTCGCTCTACTCGCTACTAAGCCGATATCACCATTAAACTTTATTTTTTCATCAATATAAAATTCCTGACCTAGGGTAGTTTTACCGACCGCAAAAGTTTGACACTTTCTTTTTTTCTTTTTCCCTTTTCCGGTAGGTTGACCGATGATTTCGGTTAGCGCAAATTCCTGTTTTCTATCGCCTAAATTGTATTCATAAAAACCACTTGCTCGGTATTCTTTACGACCTATAATGTCTACCGTAGCGCGTCGAATAATATGATATTGGTTGGCCGTGTCGGCAATGATTGTGGCGTTGGTCAGTGTTTTCATGGCACCTAACTTATGTATTTCTATTTGGCCTGAATCAGGTACCACAAAAGCATCTGCTGTCTCGATTTTGCTGACACCTCCTAATCGAAGTTCGTATGTTTTTAGATCGTAGAATGCTTCTTTACCCCAAAAAATCAAACCATCATGCTCTTCGTTAGTAGATTTAAAACTACCTCTACCATCCTCATCTGCTTTGAACGTAATGGTCTCATTTTTCATATCCCAATCAAACTCATTCAGGCTAGTGATATAAGTATTATACGGCAACTCAGTGTATACACTATCCGAATTAGCTCGAACGGTTCCGATATTATTTTTAAAGTTTAAATTAGTGTACACATTTTTGGTATCCAGTGCTAAATGATCTAACCCTTTTGCTTTTATGGTAAGATTGGAAGTATCAGACTCAATATGATGGGCACCAAAAGAAAATAGATTAGACGTTATTTGACCATTATCCCAATCAAAAATACCACGACCTTTTAATCCTCCGGGCGTCAAGATCAATAAATCGCGCAGCGTATAATCTCCGTCATTAAATATTTTAAATCCTTTTTCCTTTACACTGATATACATACTATCTTTGTAAGGATGCCAATTGATCGCTACATCCTCACCGAACACCTTTGGCTTTTCACTTCCTACCGTTTCGGATTCTTCAAGTTCAAATTTTTGGGCAGTTGAAATAAGTTGTTGAGGTTTTAATACAATATCGTTAGACTCTAAAGTAGCACCTTGATAATTAATGGTTCCTTTGGCCGTAAAACCTTCATTATCCAGTTTAACGTCTCCCTGAAAATTTCCTTTACCACCAAAGGCAGGATATCCTTCGGTTGGGCTACTGACCTCCATCCCAAGTGAGCCATCTTTTTGAAGTGTTACAGTTTCGGAAAGCGCTGGAAGGATACCTGCCGAAACAAGATTCCCTTTGAAATTTAAATCTTCTGGCACCAATTTATCTAATCCATTGAGGTGAAATTCGTCCAGTGAGACAAAGAAAGAATCACGAGAATAACTACCCTTTTGAGTTTCGGGACTATCGTAAAAAATATAGGATTTTCCTTTACTATTAAAAGAAGGAAACATAGCAATATCTTCTTTTCCACTTTTATTATCGGGAGCATCAATAAGTAGTACTCCTTGAAGGTGTTCAATTCGGGAGGCGATAGATTCGGCTTTAAATCCTCCCTTTCCATCTTTGATATTCGTTGGGGTAAATAAATCAAAATAACGAATAGAGTCTAACACCAATTGATTAGGTTGGTATTCAAAATCAAAATCTTTTCCTTCAAAGCTAGCGTACCCTGCAAAAATTTTTCCATCAAAACTAATATTTCGATCTTCCTTCAGGAGTAGTTGCTTTTTATGTGGCTTAGCAGCTACTTTTTGTCGATCACTAAACTCGATCGTACTCACGTCATTTACCACCATTTGATTAGAGCGAATATCTAACTTAGCGTTGGTGCCATCTGATTCACTGTAAAACCGAATCAAATCATAATCTCGTAAGGACTGAGCAGCATCTGCAAAATGTACCAAACGATCTTTGACCGTAATGATCTCCGTTGAAGGTTGAAATAAGATAAATCCAGAAGCCACCATTTCGTAGAGTAAAGCACGAATATTATCAGTAGAAAAATTAGGATTCAGCGCTCGTGCAAAAGTGTTGGCGTTGATGGTATCTGCTTTGGCTTCGTCTCGCACTAGTTTCAGCGTAGAGATTGGATTTCGATCCGCTACATTTTGAAGTTTTCGATAGGTTTGAATATTGAAAAAATCATGTGATTCGAAAACTACTTTTTTATTACCATTTCCAATGCGAGGATTCTTTTCGTTTATTTCTAAATAATCTGAGCCAACGGTCCAAGAGATTTTATCCGAATAGATATTTAAACCTTGATAGGATGCGAAGAAAGGCGCTTTATTTTCTGGTAGATTTCCGATGGATAATTCCAATACAGCACTACTTAAATCATATCGTAAGTTAGCAGATGGGTGAGTTAAAGCATCTTTTTGCAAAAATAAATCAACGGCTACTCCACTGGCTGCAATATGCTCATTATTGGTCAGCGCAAACTGTAAGCCCTCTGCCTTTACAGCCTTGTTTTGTTGTGGATCATGAATGATTAATTGTGCTGGTTGAAGATGGTCTCCGTAGGTAAGTACTTTTTTTCCTTTTAATTTGAGACCGCCTATTAGTTGAACTTGATCATTGAGTTGATCGATTTTAAGATCTCGCTGATAAGAAGTAAATCGAGGATAGGTTTTCTGTATGGATTTGCTAGCACCTATTTTGGTTTCAAAACTGCCGCTAATTTTTTTACCAGAAAATAATTTATCGTAAGATAAAAATACCGTATCAATCTTAATTAAATTACCTTTTAATTGGAGCGAATAATCTTCCAGTAAACATTCCATACCAGATGTTCCAGGAGTACTCCAACGAATGGTACCGCCTGTTCCTTTCCATATTTTTGATTCGGGATAAAAATAACCGCTGGTAGCCTGAATTGTAAACTTATTGTCTTTTTTAATTTTTACCAAATGACCAGATTCTACAAAAACAAAAAATTTCCCGTCACTATTTCCCAGGTGAAACTTTCCGTTTTTGAGCAACCAAGCACTGCCTTTTTGTCCAGAAACAAAAGCTCCATCGGAAAATAGTGTCGAAGAAAAATCTACATAGTTTTTGAATTGTTTTGTCCTCTTTTTAAAATCATTGGTCAGCACCTCTAATAAAACTTGGTGCCATTCTTCAAATAAATGTTTTTCGTTATTGCCTTCTTTTATAAATAATAAACTTGTCAAATAATCTTTAAAAATTGGATTGGGTGTAATCCGTTTTTCCAGCATTTTATTGCTAACTGCAATTATGGTTTTCACCTCTACTTCTGAAAAAGCTCCACGGTTAAAATATCTTTCAAAAGAATTAAAGGTCTCATTAATCACTTGGTTATTAGACTTTTTCATAAAAGCTTCTAGCTCTTTAATGAATAGGTCTCGGTCTCTAGAAAAACTATTCCCATCTTTTGCAAAATTAAGATTCGGAAATAACACGCAACAAACTACCAAAAATAAAAATGCTAGCTGTCGAGTTAAAAGTGGTCTGTCAAAACCTCTACCGGTTAGTAATTTCATGATCGTAAGTGTTGGTAGCGATCGGGGACAAAGCTTTAGGTAAATTATATCTGGGAGAAAAAAAGAAGGGAGTTATTCGATCTTAACCCTACTATCTGAAAATTTACTAATCAGATAGCTGGGAAAGATCATATAGGAAATAGAGAGGGGAAAAGGGGAAAAATTTTTCAACTTAGATAAAAGGGATACTGCGTACGAGGGTCGAACGAAGGGAAAACGCAATACTTATAGTTTATATTGACACAATTTTGGGAAGGAGTAAATAAAATTGTGCTGTAGTCGTATAATCTTGACACAAAGATAAGTCAATTCTTAGGTTAGACGCTATACCGTAGTAAGGGTAGTTTTGGAATTGCAATTAACTTAATATGTATTCAATTATTGGCCAATTGCTTAAACTTGTAAATAAAAATGCTTTAGCCTAGAAAGCTGCTAGACAAATAATAAATTGGGAACTTTAAAGAGAAATACCTTGGTAAAGGGTAGAAGAATAATTGTTACGAAACACTACGACCCTTGGATTATTTTAGGAGGTAGAAAGATGTTTAGTTGCCCCTAAGGCAATCTCAACTTCCTATTTGCCAAAATTGAGCAGGATTAATGCCTCCTTCAAAAGTAGTTATCATTTGTAATGGGACATCTGGTTCGCCTTTTTTGGTGTAAGGAACTACGACTCGAAACTTCGTTTTGGTCTGTCCTTTAAACTTAGGAATTCGATAATACCAATAATAACCAGGAGCTAATATTCTTTTGGCATTTAAAAAGGCGACATCAGACCCTGCGTTATGATTAATGGTCTTCCATTCCCCGTTGCTATCTTTAGCTTGTAGTTTTAATGGGATACGCCCTTCCATGATGGCATCGAATACTAAAGTATCTTTGGAATAATTCATTAGATAAAGATTATTTGCGTGGTATTTTTTGTTGTTTTCAGTAAAGGTTCTTCTTCGGAAACCTAGAAAAAGTTTTGGTTTCCAATTAAAAAGACGAAATATCCAGTTTCGTTTATATGCCTTTTTTGTGTGCATCCTTAATCTTACCATATGATCGACATCATAAAGGTGAATATCCTTAAATGCTTTTTGTTGCCAAACAACCTTGCCACTCGTATCGACATAAGCACTTCGTTTATTCTCTTTTACAAAAAATAATTTTCCACCATATAGTTTTGGATAAATCATCTTATAATGAATAGGCAATAATTTCTCTAACTTGAAATCATACACCCCTCTATCATTAGAAATGGATTCTTTCTTTTTTGGAATGACATGCAGGTAACGATTTTCTACAAAATATCCAGCATACATTCCTTTTAGTTCTTTTATTATTTTGATATCTCCATTTCTGTTCAGTTTTGCAATACCATGATCCGTACTCACCATCATCCGATCATTAATAAAATAATCGCCCATAGGAATATTAAGACCTCTTAAGTTTCCAAGTTTAGTAGTTATCAAACCAGTAATACCAATATCATTCAATCGAGTACCTTTTTTATTTATCAAGTAGATTTTCTTATCTCGGTTATCACTTATAAAAGCTAAACCTCCAACAAAGGGATAAGAAAATCTATAGTTGACATCGGCCAAAAATACTTGACCAGTTGTATCCATATATCCGTGGAATCGTGAGCCAAAGTTGGAGGTCTCATTAAGTATCACTGAAATACTCCCATCGCTATATCCTCCTCCCAACGCTAAAAATCGATGATCGGTAATAGGTCGAAAAATACCATCCACCGCATTTAAAATTCCGTGTGAATTAGGGGCTCTTTTTAGGTTACCAAGAATAGCATCCTTTTTAGTTACGTGGTACCAGCCCTCACCGAGGGATTTTATTTGTTTGTAATTTCCAAAAGAAACTTTCAGGATACCGAATTCATCTGCTATGGCACAATTAGCTACAAATTCTCCATCAACAGGTTTCACATTAGCTAGGATGTAATAACCATTAGGTTCCCAACTAATTCGAGAATAAATGGTGTCTAAAATAATTTCTCCACCTTGATTCACTACACCATATTTTCTATCCAGATAATTCTTATCGCTGGATTCCAAAATCATACAACCATTTTTCGCAGTGTTTATATGACGCTTTCTTAGCTTTTTAGAAATTAGTCCTTCTTGAGAAATTAACATTTCACGCCTTCCTACCCAGACCGAGGCTTGACCATTTTTAAAGGAAGTAGCATAATCATAAATGGGTGGAATTTGCCAATTACCAGTACGATCGATAAAGCCAAATTTGTCAGTCAGTCTAACCGCCGCTAATCCTTCTGAGAAATTAGAAGCGTTAATATATTTAGGAGAGATGACCATATCGCCATTCAAGTTTATATAACCATATTTGTCTGCTTCCTCAATTCGAAGCAATTCAGATTGAGCAGATAGGAGTATTGGAAGACATACCCAAAAAGATAAAAATAGCCTTTTACAATTCATAGCTCTCAATTTTTGTTTTACGCTATTTTTTATCAGTAAAAAAAATTACCTACTACCTCACTGCCTCTCTAGTCAATTTCTTCACCGACGCTTCCAGCACTTCCAAACACAAATCAATCGTCCGCAAATGACTTCTAAAACTCAAAACAGCCAGGCGAATCCAAAAGACACCTTTAATACTCGTGGAGGATAAATACACTCGACCATCTTTTCTTACTTCTTCTACGATCTTGGCATTAAAGGCATTCGCATCGCCTGACTCAGGTACATAGCGATAGATCATCACAGACAACTCCGGTGTCGGACCTACTTCAAATCCTCTTTTTTGAATCTCCTCATGAAAATATCTAGTTAACCAAATCTTTTCACTGAGCGCAGCTTTAAAAGGAGCTAAACCAAATAATTGTAACGGCAACCACATCCGCATCCCACGAAAATGCTTGGTCAATTCTGGCGAAAGATCCGCCGGAGAAGGCTCTTCCACTTCCTTGACAACATCCTGCATATAATTGGCTAAGTAGTAATGGGTGTTTTGTAAGGCCTCTACATTTTTTATGAGAATGGCTCCTGTACCATACGCTAAGAACAATCCTTTGTGTGGATCAATGGTCACAGAATCCGCTCGTTCAATGCCCTTAAAATTGGCTTTGACTTCATCGGCCAATAGAAAAAATCCACCATAAGCTGCATCTACATGTAACCACATCTCATGCGCTTCCGCTAAGTCTGCGATGGCAGATAAAGGATCAATCACGCCGGTATCTGTCGTTCCCGCCGAGGCGACGATCATAAACGGTTTAAAGCCTGCTGCGATATCTGCTTCAATTTCTTTTGCCAACGCCACCTCATCCATTTTAAAATTATCGGTGATCGGAATATAGTTCATCTTAGCTTCACCCAAGCCTGCGATTCGAATCGCTTTTTGGACAGAATGATGGGCTTGCTCTGTTAAGTAAATCACTATATTTTCAATATCCCGAGATTTGATTTTTTTGGCATCTCGTGCGGTGGTGACCGCTACGAGCGTCGCGATGGAACCACCAGACGTTAGATTCCCTAATGCCGATTTTGGAAAACCTACCATCTCGCACATCCAACGAATCAGGAGATTTTCAATTCGCACTGCACCTGGACTGGCAAAAAATATTCCTGCATAGCGGTTGGTGATGTCTGCTAGATAATCTCCTAACGCCGTAGGAAATAAGCCGCCTCCGGGAATATAAGCCAAGTGTCCTCCCGATGCTGGATTCAACGCGGGATAGTCTACGTCTTTTTCAATCACAGAAAGTATATCTTCCATTTTTCGAGGATGATCAGCGATGGGCAAATCCAATATACCCTCCCCTTTTGCGGTGGTTTCATTCCAAGCTTTTAGGGTTTCTATTTCTGATAAAAAGGATTCTGCATATTCGTTGACTGCTCCATTCCATTTTTTTCGAATCTCGGCATTGGGTTCTAATAATTGGGCTTGTTTTTCTAGGGCTAGGATTTTATCGCGCATGGGTTTGAGTTGATTTGTTGATTTGTTGAATCGTTGAATCGTTGAATCGTTGAATCGTTGAATCGTTGAATCGTTGAATACTAATAATTAAAATAGTAATGGGAATCAGGGATTAAATACACTGTGTATTAAAAATAAAATTACTAAATAGTCCAAGGTAGTCGATTTTTTTTAATAAGGATAGTTCAAAATAACAAAATAAATATCTTAAAATTGACACTTTCAACAATTCAACGCTACAACAGTTCAACAAACAAAAAAAGAGTTGCACGAAAACAAATTCCTTGCAACCCTTTCCTATTTTATCTTGTCTATTAACTTGGCAGGCCGTTTGTATTCCAATTTCAATGATTGGCCTGCGTTGTAACCGGATGGGACGCCATCCGGCCTTTTAGCTTAATTGATTTTTTTATTTCTCAATAATCTTAATCAGCGTTCCTGCTTTTAATTGATCCGCCAATTCCATTCCGTTAAGGATGGCGTGTTCTTTTTGTCTAGCAGCTTCGACTTTAAAAGTGTTTAAAACAGCCCTTAAAGTTCCTGCTTTGCTAACCGTCTTGATCCGAATTCTTTCTGGCTTCACATTGATTTTAGACTGGTCTGTCAATTTATTAAAGCTCTGCATAGTGGATTTAAACGTACTGCGAAAACCTGCAAAGGTTGTCTTCTGAGCAACACCGTAGATTTGAAAAATTTTACCATCGTATTCAATAAGGTAATTGAGAATTCTAATCGATTGAGTGGCATCTTGTTCATTGGTTTGGTCTGCCACCAATGCAATGGCTTTATAACCGTTCACATTTCCATTCTCTGACGAAATGAGCGTTAATTTATTTTCGCTAATAAACTTCTGGGCAGCTTCTTCCAAGGTTGCTCCTTGGCCAAGCGTCAACGCCATCATGGCTTTACCATTTGGATCTGCCATTTGAAATTGCGCAGGAGAATTAGCGGTTCTCCATCCTCGTGGAATATTAAATTTGAACTTCATTACTGGATGATAAAAGACGTCATTTTGTACATATCCACCTTTTGGATCTTCTCCATAAACCAACCCATCAATCATCCGCAAATAATTATCTCTTTCCACCGCATATTTTTTACCTGGATACTTCGCTTGTTCTTTTACGGTCAACTGTTTTACATTATTAAATCGATCACCCGGATCAGGATGCGTGCTCATAAACGTTGGGATGGTTTCGGACTCTGTCCCTTCCCGCATCCGACTTAAGGTTTTAAAAAAGCCCGCCATATATTCTGAATCATATCCAACTTCAGTAGAATAGCTAACACCAAGCATATCGGACTGACTTTCAGCATCTCGTCCAAATTTTAAAAATAACAATCCCATCCCTTGTTGAATTTGCTGAAAATTATTTCGCACACCAGGAGATAATACAACCCCCGCAATCAACCCCACCTGTCCCAGCATTTGTTTGCTATATTGTTTGGCAGAGTGTCGAGCAGTAATATGTCCAATCTCATGTCCTAATACACCTGCAAACTCTGCTTCATTATTAAAATGCGCCATAATTCCTCGGGTAAAATAAACATAGCCACCGGGTACCGCAAAGGCATTTACAACCGGTGAATCTAAAATTTTAAACTCATAATTCAGGTGAGGACGATGAGAGATCCGAGCCATCTGCTGTCCTTTCTCATCAATAAATTTCTGCATTTTTGTGTCTTCATACAGACCATAACTCGCCACAATCGAAGGGTCATATTGTTTACCCATAGCAATCTCCTTGCTTTCAGACATAAAGTTGAGTTCCTTTTTCCCAGTTACAGGATTAGTTTTACAGCCGGATAACGAGAGTAAACTGGCCATCCAAAACAGTATAAGCACATATTTTAAATTTTTCATAATAGCATTATTTAGCAATAAATTTGGTTGTGTATTAGATTTAGATTATTCAATTGGAACACCGTTTTCATCTGTGGTAAGGACTTCGCTCATATAATTAAAAAAGGGTCTCATTTTTTTATACGTTTTGCATAATTCTTTTACAAGGTTCCCATCTAAAATTTCATCGTCCGTCATTTTTTTGGAGATATAAAATTGTTTATAGCGCAATAAATCAACGGCGGGATGGTCTTTATCGAATCCACGCGGAGCCGTTTTTAATTGTTCACCATTTAGTTGTGTAAAGGTATCTTTAAATGCTTTGGCGTTAATAATTTTCCGAAGTGGTTTATCGTTGGATTCAATTTCCTTTCGAATCCGTTTGAGGTCTTCTTTTTCTGGACTAAAAAACCCACCACCGACCATCGAATTTCCGTCGGGTGCAATTTGAAAATAATAGCCTCCCCTTTTCCATTTGGTGGCCCGCTCGATGTATCCACTAAAATGAGGTTTATAGGGTTCTTTATTTTTTGAAAATCGCACGTCTCGATAAATCCGAAATAGTTTTACTCGAGCAATTTCATCTTGATGAGACATTTCATCGAGTAGCGCTGCTTGCAATTTTTTCAACTCCTCCCGGGCTAATTCATAACGATTTTTGTTTTTATTAAACCAGTCTCGATTATTATTTTTCTTTAATTGCTTAAGAAATTTTAAGGTAGCTGGTGTAAAAATAGGTGTTGCCATAGTAAACGTAAGTGTTTTTTTATTAGACGAATGAGTATTTAGGATGTTTATTTCCGAAAAGTTAAAACCTTAATTCTTGTCTAATTTTTGATAATTCTACAAAATTGAGGTAACCTTAAACAAACGCTTCTGAGTACAGGATAATAGTTCTAAAAAATCATATTTGAGCCACAAAGTCACTCATTTCCCGTCCGCTTAGCGGTTCGCTCACTTTTCGCACTGTCGTGCTCGACTCTGCGAGATCGTTTGCTCATTCTACGAAAAAATCCTTAGAGTCTTAGTGACTTTCTGGCATTTTAATTTTGCTCTGCAATTTCGGTAACACGCTTAAACTAGCGGTTCATTTGTATTAATTTTATAAAACCCATCGTAAATTTCAGTTAGCCGTTCTTTCTCTTTTTCCCAGACTAGCTTATTTTGTGCCAACCGGCAATTAGCTTTTAAGACAGCATATTGCGGAGCATTATCTAATAATTCAGCAATGACCGTAGCCAAATAATTCCCCTCTAGTCGTTCCACCAAAATTCCTGTCTGAAATTCAGTCATCAATCTCCGATATTCAGGAAAATCTGGATGCAAGGCAGGAACGCCGGCCTGAATATAATCAAAAGTTTTATTGGCCAAAGAAAAATAATAACTTTTCCCTCGTGGCTCTAAAAGATTCAGCCCCAAGGTGGCAAAGGGCGTGATAGCTCGCAGGGTGGACGGTGTAACGTAGCCTAAAAAAATTACTTTTTTACGCAAATATTCCCTTGCCACTCGTTGGTGTAAAAAAGAACCTAAATCTCCGTCTCCAGCCAGCAGTAAAATAGTATCCTCCAGATAGTGCATAGCATCTAGCGTGGCCTCTAGTCCTCTTCCTTCATTGAGTGCTCCTTGGTAGAGAATGATCTTTTTATGTTCTGCCAATTCTTTTATCTGGTCTACCACTTGTTCATTAACGGGAGGCGATGGCAGCGGCACTTCCGAAAAAGGAAGATTACGTACAACCCCAAAAGGTATTCCGTATTTTTTTTGAAAAATATCAGCTAAACTCTCACAAACCGTATAAGCTCGATCAAACTTAGGAATAAACCAATTGGCTATTTTTTCCCAAATCGATTTGATCAAGGGTCGGTTGACGACTTCAGGAACTTCTTCAAAGTATTCGTGAGCATCAAAAAATCTTGGAACCTTTAGAAATTTACTAGCAAAATAAACGGGAACAATGGTATCTAAATCTATCGCACAAATTCCGTTTAATCGTTGTGATATTAAATAATGGTAAAGCCTCCAGTTATATTCTAAATAAAACAACTTTCCTTTTTCAAAATAGCAAGTAATTCGATGTTGGCGAAAATCTTGTGGCTCAAGTGGAAGAGAATTTTTGCGTTCTCTTCCCACTAATACTACCCGATAACCCGCATCACATAATGCCTGTGATATCCGAATCATTCTTTGATCATAGGTCAGATCATTGGTTACGGTTAGAATTATTCTAGGAATAGCATCGCTCATAATTTAACTCGATATTTAAAATCTAAATTTAATAAAAAAATTAACCACATCGTTTTTGTGCTTCTTAAGCATTCCAATGAATCATTCCATCTTTGACGGTAACGAATTGTTCATTTTCTAAAAAGTCTAGTACCTTCAGGAATTCTTCTTTTCGGTTGGCTGTAAAATAGGTCGCCAATTCTTCCACTGTCTTTGGAGATGATTTTAATAGTTCACCTATTTTTTCTTGGTATAATTGGTAATCAGTTGGGGCGACTGCCACCGTTGTTCTTCCCAAACAAACATCGCAAATTCCACATTTTTTGGCAGTTTCTCCAAAATAACTTAATAATTGTTGATTACGACAAACGGGTCTTTCCGCATAGGCAATCGCTGCTTTCATTTTTTGGTGGTAGCGTTTTTTACGAAAGTCATATATTTTTTTATCAATTAATACATCTCTAGCGGAGACAATCTCTTGGGTAAAAATTAATTGTGGCTTTTCTCGTTGCGGTCGGTAATCAATCACAGCATTTTGCACCATTATCTCCAAGGCCTTTCGTACCTCTGGTAATTCCATATTTAAAATTCTAGCCAATTTACCTTCAAAAAAAGAAACATCATTATTAAAAGCTCCTTGAAAATTTTGCAATATTTTTTTAATAATAAATTCCATCTTACGATTGCGCAAAGTATAATCGTATAATTCCTCTTTACCAATAATAAAACGAATGCTGGCAGGCCGGAATACAGATTCAGTCAGTACCAATAATTCTGATTGTTCCAAAATTTTTAAACTGCTGTAAGTTGTCATGATCTTAAGTTTGTAAATCTCTACAAACTCGGTCAAATCAAAATCATAGCTGTCTCCTAATCCACTTCCTACGGCCAATTGAAAATAAGAAGCCAAAGATTGATATACTTTTCTTATTACTGGGATAGGCGGAAAACTAGTTTGATAATAGTGTTCCAATTTTTTTCGATCCTCTTCGGTATGTAAAAGTACGGCATATGCTTTTTGTTCGTCTCGTCCCGCCCGGCCTGCTTCTTGAAAATAAGCTTCTAGACTTTCCGGAATAGCGAGATGTAATACGATCCGGACATCTGGTTTGTCAATGCCCATTCCAAAGGCATTCGTGGCCACGATAATTCTTACTTTATTGTCAATCCAAGCTTCCTGAATCGCGGTTCGACGTTCAGTTTCTAAACCCGCATGATAATATGCGGCAGAGATGTTATTTTTTGCTAAATGAACAGCGATCTCTTGACTGCGTTTTCGACTCCGTACGTAGACAATTCCCGATCCTTTTACACTATTGAGAATTTCTCGCATCCGACGTAATTTATCTTCTTCCTGAAATACTACGTAGGCCAGATTACTACGAGAGAAGCTTTTTTGTAGGACGTTTTCTTTTTTGAATAATAGTTTTTCTTGAATATCTTTTACCACCTCAGGAGTAGCGGTAGCCGTCAATGCAATGATTGGAATCTTGGGTAGCAGGGTTCTAATCTCTGCAATTTTAAGATAGGAAGGACGAAAATCATAGCCCCATTGGGAAATACAGTGTGCCTCGTCTACGGCGATTAGATTAACCGGCATTTTACGCAATCTCACGTTCATCAACTCCGTAGTCAAACGTTCCGGAGAAACATAAAGCAATTTAACCTTACCATAAACACAATTATCTAATATTCGGTCAATTTCTTTATGTCGCATCCCACTATAAATAGCAACTGCAGAGATGCCTCGTTTGACCAAATTAGCTACTTGATCCTTCATCAATGCGATCAGCGGAGAAATGACCACACAAATGCCTTCTTGATACATAGCAGGAACCTGAAAACAAATTGACTTTCCACCTCCTGTCGGCAATAATGCTAGCGTATCATTACCTGCTAGTACAGAACAGATAATTTCCTCTTGGGAAGGACGAAAATCGTCGTAGCCCCAATATTGCTTTAGCGTTTTTCTTATCCCGTTCTGGTGGTCCAAATTTGCTTTGATTTATTTGACCCAAAGTTACATGGATTAAACTAATTTTAAAACCTTCCAGGTTTCCAAAAAAAAGTCCTGAAAAATCATATGGATCTTTCAGGACTTAGTACCCTCTATTAGTAGGCAACAAAACGATTGAATTTTTCTATTGGTTTTTTAAAAAATTGAATAATCGCTGGCGCCTCCACCTAAGTTTAGAATATTGGTAATATTAAAACCAAAGTTGACACCGAAGAAATAGTATAAATCCCCTGCATCTGGATTACCTCTTTGAGTTCCAGCAGAAGGAAAATCAGTCGGTTCTCCATCCCTATTTAACCTTCGGTAAGAAAGTGTTGCTGCCAACGGGTCCAGTTCTGACAATTGGCTCAGATCCGGGTAATTGCCGCTTACATCATCGAGATAATCGGTAAAAGTTTTACGAATTCCAAATTCCAACGCAATAGAGTTGTAATCAGACACTTTAAGTTCTATCCCAATTCCTGCCGGGATGGCAATCTGTAGTCTTTTATAAGGACTTACCCCACTTCCTTCCAAATATTGTCCTTCGGTCCCCAAAGGTGCCAAGGCATAAAAACGATCTATATAAAAGGCCTCTGGGTTAAAGGTAAAACCGTTTATTCCTCCCATCAAATACGGTGAAATAACTTTGTTTTCACCATAAATTAAAGTCAAAGGATGAAATTCTGCTTGAAGTCCAAAGTCCAAAATGTCAGAACGAAAATTAAGGTTCCGTTGACGACGACCAGATTCTATGGTGGAATTAAGATCATTACCAGAGATAGTTCCTTTGGTAATGGATGCTCTGAGAGAAAGATAATCTAAGACTGGGTATTTAATAAAGCCACCATAAGCTACCTTACTTTCTCCGAAAAGAAAATGGGTAGGCTGCAGATCACCTTGATAATTAGATGCTCCCAGAAAAAAACCAGCTTCCAGATTTTGTGCACTGCCTGAGATGCTTATAAAAAGCACCCAAAAACAGATAAGAAGACGATGCTTCATGTATTTTTAGTTTAATAAAAGTAAATAATTGTTAAAAGATAGGCGGATGGGAGTTTTTGCCTACAAAGACCTAATGTTCAAATAGTATTCCAATTATTTCTGTGACAGAAAGTCGCAGCGTATGAAATACTCTATTCTCTTTCAAGAGGAATATTTCTATTAATGGTTCGGTAATTTTTTAATTGATGTATGATAAGCCAACCAGCCAACTAGCAAAAAATGGGTACTAGATCTATTTTTCTAAAAGTTACCGCACTATTATCTATAAAAAAGCATGAAAAAAGCGCAATCATTCCAGATGATTGCGCTTTTCTGCTTAAAAATTTAAGGTCAGACTGTAATTAGAAGGTAGGACAACCCGATTTACTTTTTCTTCTACCCCGACTACCGACTAGGCCATTATCCAAAAAATTATAGGAAATAGTTACTCCCCCAAAAAAATAGTAATCATTGACGCCAGCATTTCCACGCGAAATTCCTGCTGCTCTACCATCCACAGAACGATCTGAAAGGTTTGCGGCGAGTTCTCCTCCATTCTCTAATAATAATTCTCTGCCAGGATAAGTGAGACTCACATCATCAATATAATCTGTAAAAGTAACACGGATGCCAGCTTCAATTCCAACATTCCAAGCATCATTTAAGGCATATTTCAGGCCAGCCCCTAAAGGAATGGCAAATTGTGTTAGATTATATGGTCTTCGGTCTGGAAAGGCTGCCAATCCTTGACCTTCTGTCCCAATAGGCTGTAAATCAACGGTTTGTCCTTCAAAAACGGTAGTAGGATTAAATTTAAAAACAGCTACCCCAGCAAAAATGAAAGGAGAAAAGACTCTTTCCAAATTATAGGGTTGAAAACCAAGCACATTAAATTCCCCTGTAAGCGCGAATTCTAAAACATTAGAGGAGAAATTTAAGTTACGGTCAGCCCGTTCGCCACCATCTTCCCCTGATAGTCTTCCATAGTTTATGGAAGCCCGCGCAGCCATAAAATTATTGATGTTATAACGGAGAAATCCACCTCCACCAAAGTTTATCTGATCTAAACGCCCACCCACGGTAGAAACGGTTAAATCTCCTTCATAATAAGAAATTCCCAAATTAGCTCCTACTTCAAAATGCTGAGCAGAGAGAAAAAATGGAGAAATAGAGATAAGGAATAGCAATAACTTTTTCATATAAGCAACTTAGAGGATTATGTAATTGTCTTTAGATAAGAGGTCTGAATGGGACTGCAAAATTCGTTTATTTTAATATAGAACGCAAAAGCATACTTTTGCCACTATTAATAACTATATTTTTATCAAAAAATTGGACCAATTTGTACATTTGATCTTTAAAATACGAAAATCAGGACCCTATTCGTTTAATTTTTTAACTAATTTTACCATTTTACCATTATTTAATTTCTCTAACTTACTTATATAATGAAAATCAAATCGCTATTTATTGCCGGTTTCATGTCAGCTGGTCTACTCGTGACCGCTCAGGACGCTGCTCCCGAAAACTGGTTTAATCTGGATAAAAGCCAGGACAACGTGGCTGGTGTCAGCACTGAAAAAATGTATAAAGAATTGCTTAAGGACCGTGCCTCTCAAACAGTCGTGGTGGCCGTTATTGATTCTGGAGTAGATCCTAGACATGAAGACCTAAAGTCCGTTATGTGGGTCAACAAAGATGAGATTCCTGACAATGGCATTGATGATGATAAAAACGGTTATATCGACGATATTAATGGTTGGAACTTTATCGGTGGGAAAAACGGAGAGAATGTCAACCACGAAACCTTGGAGATCACCCGTCTGGTAGCTCACTACAAAAAGAAATTTGACGGAAAAGATCCTTCCGCGCTTTCTAAAAAAGAAAAGAAAGAATACAAACGCTATCAAAAACTCGATAAGGAGATCACCGACAAACGAGCGGAAATAGAGCAACAGGGAATGGGCTATATTATGTTTGCTTCTGCCATTAAAAAAATAAAAGCAGGAGTTGCTAAAGATAACATAAGCGTAGACGATTTAAAAGCTTTTAAATCAGAAGACGAAGAGGTTAATAGCATGCTTCCTCGCTTGATTGATATTATGAGCAAGCAAGGTGCTTCTTTCGATGAAATCGAAAGCCAAGTCTCAGGTGCCTCTGATTACTTTAGTGGCCAGTTAAACTATTATTACAATACCGATTACGATCCACGATCTGTAGTTGGAGATAATTATAGTGATTCTTATGATCGTAATTATGGTAATGCAGATGTACAAGGCCCAGATGCTATGCACGGTACGCACGTGGCCGGTATCATTGCAGCAGCTAGAGATAATGATTTGGGAATCAAAGGAGTCGCCAATAACGTTGAGATTATGTCTGTACGTGCTGTACCGGATGGTGACGAGCGAGATAAAGATGTTGCCAACGCCATTATCTATGCCGTAGACAACGGAGCCTCTATCATCAACATGAGTTTTGGTAAAGGATATAGCTGGGACAAAGAGGCGGTAGATAAAGCGGTTAAATACGCTGCTAAAAAGGATGTGCTACTAGTACACGCTGCTGGTAATAGCTCACTAAATACGGACGAAGAAGATAATTTTCCGAATGACCGTTATCAAAAACGTGGCTGGTTTAGAAAGAAAATGGCCAAAAACTGGCTTGAAGTAGGTGCGCTTTCTTGGAAGTCAGGTGAAAACGCGGTAGCTTCTTTCTCTAACTATGCCAAAGGAAATGTCGATATTTTTGCTCCGGGTTACCAGATCAATTCTACGACTCCTGACCAAGGATACCAAGCCTTAAGTGGTACTTCTATGGCTGCTCCAGTAACCGCTGGTGTAGCAGCTGTTTTGCGTTCTTATTTTCCTACTCTAACGGCCGAACAAGTGAAAAACATCATGATGACTACCACTATTCCTGTTAGCCAGAAAGTAAAAAAACCTGGTCACAAAGATGGAGACGCATTAGTTGATTTCAGTTCCCTTAGTAAATCTGGTGGAATTGTAAATGCTTACTTGGCAGTAAAAAAAGCCATGGTGACAAAAGGTAAAAAGAAAGTAAAGAAGAACAGTAATACTGCTCGTCCTTAAGATTTATATTAATATCCTTTTAGGATTTAAAGGAGATACGAACTTAGGTTTGTATCTCCTTTTTTTTGTGGAATAAAGTTCCACTTTTTATTTGACTACATCTGACTAACTATCAACTACTTACCTTTTTTTAAAAATTTCTATCCAAAAAATTAACTCCAAAAGTTTGCAAAATCCAGAAACATAGGATAGATTTGCGACGTTATTTTTAATCAGTCTAAATAAGCATAAGTAAATTTTAAAATCAAAATCAAAATGAATTACCTCAAAAATTTCCGATCTTTTTATGGTCTTTTGGCCATCGCACTGGTTCTTTCACTTGGTGCCTGTAAAGATGATAAAAACGATGATGATGCCCTAAGTTTGACGGTAAGTGAAACTGCTGCGGCTGTTCGAGCCAATACGGTAACCGTTAATATTACTGGAGTAGCAGAAGCAGGTGTCCGTACTTTGACTGCTACACCTGATGGAGCAATAGCAGAGGAATTAGCAGTTACTGCTGGTAATAACGATATTCAAACCACCTATACTTACATAATTCCAGCGAACGCGAAATTATCCGATACTTATTCTATCACTTTTGAATTAACAGATCAAGCAAGTCAGACAATCTCTGCTAGTACAACGATCAGTGTTGAACCGCTTCTAGCTGCTGCGCCTGACACTTACTCATTCGAACGAGATGGAAGTACCACTGTTTCTTATTCTGGTCAGAATGAGCGATTAGATATGGTTGGAGCCATTAAAACGTATCTGGGACAAGGAGATAAGAAAGAGATTACCATTTCTGCAGCCACATTAAATGCTGCTTACGCAAACACTGGAGATAATGGCAATGGCTTTTTTGATTTTACCTCTACCAAACAATTAAAAGATAAAACCTTTGCTCCAGATCTCGACAATAATTTTATGGAAAACCTTTTCGCAGGAGCAGAAGCAGTCAGTCAATCTGGAGTAGATGCCGCTAACGGAACAGCTGGTTTTATCGAAAGAGAGAATAGTGGAAATACCATCATGGTAGATGAAAATGGACGCGAATTTACGCAATTGATTGAAAAGGGATTGATGGGAACGGTGATGTATAATCAGATTTATAACACCTACTTTTCCGATGATCGGACAGGAGATGAGGTGGAAAATACCGAACTCAGAGAAGGAAAGAACTACACAGATATGGAACATCACTGGGATGAAGCTTTTGGATATTTTAATCCTCCATTAGATTTTTCTTCAGACTGGCCGGAAGCTCGTGAAGACGAAGATCGTTATTGGAGTCACTACTCTAACGTGGTCGATCCATTCATCAAGAGCAATGATGATATTATGAATGCTTTTCTGGCAGGAAGAACCGCCATTGTCAACAATGATCTAGCAGGAAAAAATACACAAAGAGCCATTTTATTTGAAAAACTTGAACTAGTTGCCGCTGCTACGAGTATTCACTATATCAATGAAACCTTGGCAAATCTAAACGAAGGTAAAATTGGGGAAGCTTTCCATACCTTAAGTGAAGCGTGGGCATTTGTTAATGCCTTAACGTATAGCCCAAATCGTCGAATTACTTTGGATCAAATTGACACCATCAAAGAAACAGACTTTGGAGCTAACGGCAATTTTTGGAACGTGACTGCCGCAGATCTCAATCGCGCCAAAACTACCCTGGTAAGCATCTTTACGGAGTTGGAAGGCGTAAAAGACCAACTCTAGCATTTCTCTAAGAAATGTGGAAAAAAATCGTCAGAAATACTTGTAAAAACCACCTTCAGAGGTTATGTTTGCATCATTATTTTTAAAAAGTCTAAATAAGGATAAGCATTTAAAATATCAACTAAAAAGTCATCCGTATGAAGTATTCTTTGCTCGCATTGTTGGTTTGTTTTCTGATAAGTTGTGATTCTGAAACCAAAGATCCAGAAAACCCGGATAAGACTGTTGATCTTGCAGAGCTAAGACAGGAAATAGCGACCCATCTAACGAATGACTTGATTTTACCCGCTTTTGAAGAATTGAATCAAAAGAGTCTCTCTCTCAGCCAAGCGGCTATCAGCTTTAAGAATGATATGAATGAAGACAACTTGGCTGAGTTGAGCACCAAACACCAAGACCTTTGGATTTGCTGGCAACGGACCTCTCTTTATTATTTTGGCCCTACGGTCAATAATGCCCTACGTGCTAGCTTAAACACTTATCCTACCGATGAAGAAAAGATAGAAAATAATATTGCTACGGGTAGTTACCAACTAGGAAGTCTTGAAAATCAAGATGCCGAAGGTTTACCTGCCTTAGATTATCTATTGAATGATATGGATGAAATCGAGCCACTATCCGATTTTTCAGCAGCGCGATTGAATTATATTACGGTGCTAGCTTCTGCCATCCAAAACCATATAGCCACGACAAATGACGCTTGGAATAATGGAGAATTTACTCAAACCTTTAGTGGAACAAATGCAACAGGAACAGATGTAGGCAGTGCCCTTGGTTTGATTGTCAACGGTATTGATCTACACTTTCAACGATTCGTGCGAGATGGTAAAGTAGCCATTCCGGCCGGTCTACGCAGTGCTGGTGTTCCTCGCCCTCAATCAGTTGAAGTTCCATACGGAAAATATTCTACACGTCTTTTAAAAACCGCGCTAGTTGCTTATCAGGATTATTTCAACGGAAAAAGTTTCACCAGAAATGATGGCCCCTCTTTATTAGCATATCTTCGCCAAATTGAGCAGGCGGACTTAGCAGATCGAATTGACAATCATTTTACGATCCTATTAGATAAAGTAGAACAACTTGATCCATCGATCATTGACCAAATCGAAACAGATAATGAAGCCTTAATAGACGTGTTTCTTTCTATGCAGGATTTAGTGGCGATTTTCAAATCTGATATGGCATCCGTGATGGGGATTTCAATTACCAATTTAGATAACGATGGAGATTGATAATTCATCTAAGACATGAAGCAATATCAACCAACCCAGCTCATTCCGACAGCTCCATTGGTTCATTTCCGGATGCTATTTGGATTGATGATGGCCCTAAGTATTCTCCGATTTTATTATCATGGTTGGATTGAATCGCTTTATATTGAACCCGTTTATTTCTTTTCTTATTTTGAAATCTTGGAGCCGCCTGGTCCAACCGGAATCTATCTTTTATTCCTTACCGTTTTTCTGAGTGCCTTGGGCATTATGCTCGGATTGTTTTATCGGTTGAGTGCTTGTTTGTTTTTTTTGAGTTTTACTTTTATAGAACTGATTGACAAGACCAATTATCTCAACCATTATTATTTTGTCAGCCTAATTGGTTTTATGTTAATTTTTCTGCCGGCACACCGAGACTTCTCGCTAGATGCCATACGAATGCCTAAGATCAAACGGATGACCATTCCACGATGGACGACTGATCTAATTAAATTCCAATTAGCACTGGTTTATATTTTTGCAGGGATTGCCAAATTAAATCCAGACTGGTTATTTCGAGCCATGCCGCTCAAACTCTGGTTGCCCGCACAAGCACACATCCCGTTGCTTGGTCCCCTACTCAGCCATGAAATTACCCCATTTATTTTTAGCTGGAGTGGAGCCTTGTACGATCTCTTTATCGTATTCTTCCTACTCTATCGCCCTACCCGCTGGTTGGCTTACTTGGCGGTCTTAGGCTTCCATATTGCAACAGCGCTTTTATTTCAAATAGGTATTTTTCCTTACGTAATGATCATTTCTACGTTGATCTTTTTTTCGCCTGAAGCGCACAAAAATATTTTAGATAAAATAAAAAAAGGAACGCACTATATCTCAGCCAATCATCCCCTATCGCAAAGTTGGTGGTCCTGGAAAAACTTAAAACCGTTTTTAATATTTTTTGTGATGCTGCAACTAATCATTCCTTTTCGCTACCTAGCCTATCCTGGGCATTTATTTTGGACCGAACAAGGATATCGATTTTCATGGCGCGTAATGTTGATGGAAAAAGCAGGTTATACCACATTTACGGTGAGTGATGAAAAAAGTAAAAATACAGAATGGGTCAATAACCGAGATTATTTGACAGCACAACAAGAAAAGATGATGAGTACGCAACCAGATATGATTTTACAATTTGCGCATCATCTCAAGACTGTTTACCAGAATAAAGGCTACCAAAATCCGATCATTCGTTGCCAAAGCAGGGTTACCTTAAACGGTACGCTCAGTCAACCCTTAGTCGACCCCAAGGTCAATCTAGCAACGATTCGTCAAGACTGGAAACATAAATCTTGGCTCCTTCCTTTTGATCCCAATTTTGGTAAAAAAACCATTTCTAAAAACAAATAAAAACGGATGAAGAAGAAAAGGTTTTTGATACATGTCCTAATGTTACTCGCCCTAATTATCAGCACTAACCTAATCGCACAAGATAGCTTTTTTGTCAGTGGTCAAGTATTGGATCAGGAATCGGGAGATCCGATCGTTGGGGCTACGCTATTTATTCCAAATGTAGAAAAAGGCACTGCGACCTTAGAAAATGGACATTTTAAAATAGAAAATTTATCGCCAGGAGTTTATACAGTTAATCTAAATTCTCTTAGCTATCAAGACACTTCCTACACGATTGAAATCACCAACCAATCTTTATCCGTCGACTTTTTCATGCTTAGTTCCGTGACAAATATTACGACGATCAACGTGACGGACAACCGCAACCAAGCACCAGGCATTCAGCGACTCCGGCAGGTAGAAAATAACGCCATCTACGCTTCTAAAAAAAATGAATTAATTCAATTAGCCAAACTAACCGTCAACAAAGCCACCAACAATAGTCGTCAAGTGTATGCCAAAGTTTCTGGCTTGAATATTTGGGAAAGTGACGGTGCCGGCATTCAATTAGGGATCGGAGGTCGAGGACTTAGCCCAAGTCGAAATGCCAATTTTAATACTCGTCAAAATGGGTACGATATCAGTGCAGATGCCTTGGGATATCCAGAAAGTTATTATACGCCACCCGTTCAGGCCATCCAGCGAATTGAGGTAGTGCGAGGAGCTGCCTCTTTACAGTACGGAACGCAATTCGGAGGCATGCTAAATTTTAAATTTAAGGAAGGTCCTATCGATAAAAAAATAGGCGTTGGGACGATGCAAACCATTGGCTCTTTTGGATTATTTTCTTCTTTTAATAGCTTGGGCGGGACCGTTGGGAAAGTAAATTATTATGGTTTTTATCAATATAAACGAAGTGATGGCTGGAGACCCAATTCGGGATTAGAACAACATACCGCTTACTTGAGTGCGACGATCAAATTCTCAGAAAAATTTTCAATTCGTCCCGAGTATACACATACGCAATATCTCGCCCAGCAACCAGGTGGACTCACAGATGCCCAATTTTCGGAAGATCCTCGACAGTCTAACCGCAGTCGAAATTGGTTTGCCGTGGATTGGAATTTATTTGCGTTAAAGCTGCAGTTAAAAGCAACAGAAAAAATACGTATCAATAGTCAGTTTTTTGGATTAATCGGCGGTCGAGATGCCATTGGAAATTTGGGAAATATCACACAGATAGACTTTTTAGAAAATCGAGATTTTTTGAGTGATGATTTTAAAAATTGGGGAAATGAAACCCGTCTTTTTTGGCAGTATACGACTTTTAATCAACCCAGCACCCTACTAGTCGGTGGACGGTATTATCAAGGACTAACACTACGGAGACAAGGAGCAGGCGATGCGACGGATCAACCCAATTTCACCTATTTAAATCCTGAAAATCTAGAAGGTTCTGACTTTGATTTGCCGAGTAAAAACATCAGTTTTTTTGCGGAGAATGTTTTTAATTTTTCAGAAAAATGGAGTGTAACACCGGGACTGCGGTACGAATCGATTCAAACGGAAGCCGAAGGTTACTACACCCAAATCACCAAAGATTTAGCCGGCAATATTATTTCACAGGAGCGCTTTGAAGAAGATAAAAACAACCAACGCCAGTTTATCTTTTTTGGAATTGGTAGCAGTTATAAATTGAATGAACGAACGGAATTTTACACTAATTTTTCACAGAATTATCGAGCGTTAAATTTTAACGATATTCGAGTAAATGTTGGAAGTTTAGTGGTCGATGAAAACCTGAAAGATGAAAAGGGATTTAACTTTGACATAGGTGCTAGAGGTAAAATTGGAAAATATTTTGACTATGATTTAAGTGGGTTTTATTTGTCCTATCAAGATCGAATTGGTGCCATTTTAAAACGCGTTCCTAATCCTGTTTTCAATGGAGAGACCGATAAAATTATTCGGTTTCGCACCAACGTTGCGGATGCTGATATTCTTGGTTTTGAATCACTTTTAGAATGGCAGGTTTATGATTTTTTCAGACCCGAGAGTAAAGATTTTGACTTGAGTATTTTCACCAATATATCTTTTACCAATGCTATTTATCAGAATTCTCAGGAGACTGGGATTGAAGGTAATAAGGTAGAATTGGTGCCTCCTTTTATTTTTAAAACGGGCCTTAATCTTCGCTGGAAAAAGTTAAAAGTGGCCTATCAATATAGCTATACCGCGGAACATTTTTCTGATGCCACCAATGCGACTTTTAGTCCGATTGCCATTGAAGGGCTCATCCCTGCTTACGCCATCATGGATCTTTCTTTTTCTTATCAATGGAAGTCTTTTCGGATAGAAACGGGGATTAATAATTTAAGCGATCAAGCTTATTTTACCCGCCGAGCTACTGGTTATCCGGGGCCGGGGATCTTGCCTTCGAATGGGCGAAGTTTTTATTTGGGGGTGGGTTTTGATTTATTGAATCGTTGAATCGTTGAATCGTTGAATCGTTGAATCGTTGAATCGTTGAATCGTTGAATCGTTGAATCGTTGAATCGTTGAATCGTTGAATAATATATTTATTATTTGTAAGACTTTCTGTTGTGTAGATTTTTTAACTTATTTTTTTTGCGAGAAAGAGAAGATTGAATTTGTTACTGAAAAACATTTAATCAACCTTTTCATTGACCAATTCCTAAATAGATCCCTAATTCAAAATGAATTCTATGTATGGAATTTAAATGATTATTCTGAAACTTTCCGAAAGTAGAACCTGCAGGATTTGGAATCACTTCAATAAATTCTGGAGCTATTAATTTACTGTATCGGCGACCAATTAATAGATAAAATTCTAAAGCAGTCTTTTCTCCTAAAATAAGATTAGCACCGAAAGAGCCACCATAGAAATAAGAATTCTGCTTAATATCTAAAATTTTAGAAGAAAGTCTACTTCCACGTACGTTATCATAATAAAACACCTCTAAATCATTGCCAAAATCAGCATATTGGTAGCCACCTCTAACTCCAAGAAAAAAAATCTCCTCTAACCCAGAAGGATAGTATCTAATTCCAAAATTTATTTGACATCCAAAATTAGTAAAGGTTCTTTTATGAAAAAAATCACTAGTTGGCGTTTTTTCGGTTCTTATGTAACCAAATGTTTTTATTCCATTCATTTCACTTAAAGTCTCTAGATAAAAGGCTTTACCTAAAAAACCAACTTGAGAAGTTATAGAAAATTGATCTGAAACCAACCTTTCATATCCGAAAAAAAATTGTCTAACGAAGAGTTTACCAATACCAAATTTATAAATATCCTTTATCTGTCCTTCGCCATATTCATAAAAATTATCATATTTTTGACTTATTCCTGTAGTGGCAATTGATAGCATTAAGATCGTAATGACAATCATTTGTTTAACTAAGAATTTCATAGGCATTTATTTTCTTACGCTAAGATCTATTTACCTGAACAATGAACCTATAAAAAATTACTGTTTTTTAGCCCAAAATAGTCATCATACGTTTTTTTTAAAAATTCACAACACCTCCCACAGCAGCAACTACAACATATTTTAACATCCAAATATATGCGGTGCCATCAACATGGTCCCATCCGGATCAACAATCATAATCCAGCCTTCCCATTCTTGTCCGTAATCCGTGCCAGAAAAATACATTTCTCCAAAATTATGTTTGGCTTCTCGAATCTTTACTTTCGCCCAATGTCCTTGATATTCCCCCAACAAATAAATTTCATAATCAGGTAAAATATTATTTACCACTGCTTTGGCATTTAAATCAGGTGATTTACGCAGGACTTTATTAGCACCGGTGTAAGTATAGCCGGCTTCCCATGCGCCTCCTCCGGGCAGAGATTTGAATATCTGCAAGTAGTTTTGAAATGCTACCATATCGGGATCTAGTTCACGACTATTTATCCAAACTGGTTGCTGACAGATATAGCCTAAAAACAGGAAATCATCTTTCTGATCGTAGACCCGTAAAAAATTGCCTAAGCCCAGTTCTGTACTGGCTGACATGCGCGGAGGATCAGTATACTTACAATTATCCGGATGTTTAAAATCAGTGTATCGACGGTAATTTCCGCCTCGGAAAAATTCATTAGATGCCCGACCTATTATTGTTTTTCGATCTTTTCCATATAAGGGGATCGTAAAATTTTCTCTTTCAGATCTTACCAGATTATCTAAATTGGGCATCAGCCCTCCAATACCCGCATTTTGATTAAAAACCGTCTGTAGCTTTTCGATCCTTATATCGGTAGGAATCGCAGTTTGAATGGCTTCTTTATCTTTCACCAAAAATCCATCAAAGACATATCCAGTAACCGTTTCTAGTTTTCTGTTTTTTAACAATCGACTTTCGATTCCCACCCATTCTCCGGTTAGGTCTTTTCCGTTTTCTTTTACCGTAAGGGAAATTCCCGTCCGCTCGATGATCCGAACTTTTTTCCCAAAAGGCCGCACACCAATTCTTTGTCCATCTAACCCAGGAGTATCACGTACGCGAAGACCACTCGGTGCGGAGACATAACCAGAATCACGGACGGAGACAAAGGTTGGATTAGGTCTGGTAGTTTCAAGTTCGGAAGTTTTAAGATTTGAGTTATTGCCGCTTGATGGATTCAAGTCTGTTGGGGATGATTCCGAACCTGAGTTCTCCTGCTCTATTTTGGGAGTAGATTGACAAGCGAAAAGAAAAAATATGAGATAGATTAAGTGAGATAATTTCATGGTTTTGATTTAAGGGAATGTATAGAATTGTTTTAATTGAACAAAAAAAAGATTTAAAGAAATGTCAATCACTGGTTATCCCATTTATTTGATTTCAACCATTCAACAATGAGTTTACGCTAAAAAGTGTTTTTCGCGCAGACCTGTTCCGAACTCGATTCGGGAGGCGCAAAGACGCAGCACCCGTTCCGAACTTGTTTCGGAAGACCTTCTAACCTGCCTGTCCGACAGGAAGGCGTGTATATCTTTTATCGCAAAGCAAATACATATATTATTTTTATTTCATGATATTTGAAAAATTTGTTTTCTTAGTTTTTAGAGTAGGCTCAACGATTCAACGATTCAACACCTCAACATTACCGCCACTCCTCCTCCCTCGTTTCCAAGCCTAGTACTCGAGTCGTCTCGATCCTAGTTCTCTGTAATAATTCTCCATCATCAATAAGCGATTTTCCATAACTAGGAATCATCGTCTGCAGTTGCTTTTGCCAAGCCTCCGATTTAATTTCATTGGGAAAACATTTAGCCAAAACGTTCAACATAATACCTACAGAAGTAGAAGCACCCGGCGAGGCACCTAATAACGCGGCTAGACTGAGAGAAGCATCTGTCACGATCTCTGTTCCAAACTTTAGCACGCCCCCCTCGTCTTTATCTTTTTTTATAATCTGAACTCGTTGTCCGGCCATAGCCAATTCCCAATCTTCCATTCTCGCGGTCGGATAATATTTTTGGAGCGCAGCAAATCGTTCTTCGGGCGATTGGATAACTTGTTCAATCAAATATTTAGTCAGTCCAATATTATGGATACCTGCCGAAAGCATCGGCCAAATATTATGAACTTCTAAAGACAACGGAAGATCCAAGTAAGAACCGTTCTTTAAAAATTTGGTAGAGAAACCAGCGTAAGGTCCAAAGAGCAAAGATCGTTCTCCGTCGAGCATACGGGTATCCAAATGTGGAACAGACATCGGTGGAGAACCCTCCTCCGCCTTTCCGTAAACCTTGGCTTGATGGTGTTTGACAATTTCTGGATTGGTACATTTCAGCCATTGCCCGCCAACGGGAAAACCACCATATCCGTGTGCTTCGGGAATATCACTTTTTTCTAAAAGCTTTAAAGCACCACCACCTGCTCCGATAAAAACAAAATCAAATTTAGCAGTGCTTCCCTCCCCCGTTTTCATATGCTTCACTTCTATTTCCCAACCGTCACCGACTCGATCAATATCTTTTATTTCGTATCCTAATTTTAAGTCGACGCCATCACAGCTTTCGAGGTATTCAATCATACCACGGGTGATGGCACCGAAATTGACATCAGTACCAATCGCCATGCGGGTAGCAGCGATGGATTTATGGGTATCCCGCTCTGCCATAATTAGTGGCATCCAAACTTTCATTTCTTCAAAGTCTCTAGAAAACAACATATCCGCAAACATGGAATATTGCGTAAGTGCATTATATCGTTTTCGTAAAAATTCTACATTTCCATCACCCCAAACAAAACTCATATGTGGAATGTCATTGATAAAAGCACCTTCACTTTTTAGGTCTCCATTGGTTTTAAGATAAGCCCAAAATTGTTTAGATATTTCGAAACTCTCCGCAATTCTCAAGGCTTTGGAAATGTCAATCGTTCCATCTGCTCGTTCAGGTGTATAGTTAAGTTCACAAAAAGAAGAGTGACCGGTTCCAGCATTATTCCATGCATCGGAACTTTCAGCCCCTACCCGATCCAGTCGTTCGTAGATCGTCAGTTGCGCGTCTGGCATTAGCTTTTTTAGAAAAACACCAAGCGTAGCACTCATGATTCCGGCGCCAATTAACGTGATTGATTTAGGCATGTGTATTTTTTTTGGAAAGATACGGGATTTTGTTGATTTGTTGATTTGTTGATTTGTTGAAAAGTTGAAAAGTTGAAAAGATAATTGGGACTGTTCAAATAAAGTGTGTCAATCATATTTTGTAAATTTAATAAAAAAATAGATTGACATGAAAAAGAAGAAGTCACCCCGGATGTCAGATTTAGTAGCTGATGAAAAATTACGAGAAGAATTCAAGAAAGCGTT
>CALFWZ010000088.1 GCA_937928405.1 uncultured Saprospiraceae bacterium | reverse complement strand
ATCCTACAGATTTTTTACAATTACATCGTTTCCAAAATTGACAGTATCGTTAATAAAATGGAAGATGCTTCCGTAGCATTAGTAGACATTATGGCTACCAACAATGTATTTAAATAATCGTTCCTAACCTTAATACAATTTTATTATGTATAAAACACTCACAAAAAACGGCCAAATGTTTGCCTTTGGGTTGGGATTACTCATCACCATCGCATTCCTTGGTTCCGTATTTTCTGGATTAGATACGTTCAACGGCCTTTCGAAAGAAGGACAGTATGAAACAGGAATATTTGACCTCGGAATTTATGCCGTGGCATTTCTTACCGTCATCTGTTTTCTGGCCATGCTCGGTTTTGGTATTTTTCAGGTATTTTCTGACCTGAAAGGCTCCATGAAAGTGCTTATTGGTTTCGGAGTTCTGCTGGCTATCTTTGGGATTGCTTACAGCACTGCCACCATAGAATCCGGCCCTTTCTGGGATCCAATTCTTAAGGAATTCGAAGTAACAGACGGAGCTAGCAAATTTATCACGGGAGCTATCTGGACTTGTTTGTTCATGATTGGAGTTGCCGTTGTCACTTTCGTACTTTCGGAAATTCGTAACTTCCTTAAATAAATCAACATGGCAAAGAAAAGTAGTAAGGATCGGTTGACGAATGAAATCAATGCCGGTTCGATGGCGGACATCGCCTTCTTGCTCCTGATTTTCTTCCTAGTAACGACGACCATCGTTCAAGATAAAGGTATCACTGTAAAGTTGCCGCCTTGGTCTGAAGAAGAAGTGGATGCCACTAAACTGAAAACACGTAACGTATTCTCAGTATTGGTAAATGCACAAAATCAATTGCTCGTAAGAGATGAACCTGCTAATATTGAACAGCTGAAAGACCGCGCCAAGGAGTTCATTATGAACCCTCGAGGCCAGGAAGATTTGGCTGAAAAACCAACTAAGGCAATTATTTCTTTGAAAAATGACCGGGGAACGAATTACGAAACGTACCTGGAAGTTTACAATGAACTAAAGGCTGCTTATAATGAACTCTGGGACGAAGAAGCACAAAGCAAATACGGAACAGAGTACAGCGATAAAATGCCTAGAGAACAGAAAAAAGCCATCAAAGGAAAGATTCCTTTTGTATTATCTGAAGCCGAACCTACGTCCTTTGGAGAAGAAAAGTAAATCGCCTTTATTAATTTTTAAATTAATTTTTTATGTCTAAATTTAGTAAGAAAAGAGGTAAGTCAACTCCTGCTATTTCCACTGCTTCATTGCCGGATATCATCTTTATGTTGTTATTCTTCTTTATGGTGGTAACAGTTCTTAGAGATTCTTCCTTGATGGTGAAGGTGAATACGCCACAAGCTAGTGAGTTGACCAAGCTAGAAGAGAAATCACTAGTTAATTATCTTTATATTGGTCGACCAACAGATCAGTACAAAGAACAATATGGTACTAGTCCTCGACTACAACTCGGAGATAAGTTTGCTACCGTTGATGATATTCCATTGTTTTTAGAAAAACACAAAATCAAAGTAGCAGAGAACAAACGAGCCCGAATTACTTCTTCCCTCAAGGTAGATGGAGATGTAACGATGGGTATCGTTCAGGACATCAAAACGCAATTACGCAAATCTAATCAACTAAAAGTAAATTATTCTGCTAAACCTAAAAACGAATAATTTTTATTGATTGGTTTATATTTAAAAATCCCGAAGAAAGTGAAATGCTCTTTTCGGGATTTTTTTTATTTTCGAATTACGAATTAACGCAACCGATCCATTGATTGAACCAATTTCTCATCCTTGTTAATAAAATGGTTTGCTAAAAAAGCAAAGACTAAAAAAACAAAAGGAAGATAGGCGCCAATCCCATCGTCTGGATTTACATTTTGAGCCATATTTTGACTGTCATTCATAAATAAAACGATTGCTAGGACTAGTCCAATAATATTAGCCGTGATGGCGATACGATTGACCAATAATTGAGTTTTCCGATTCCGGAATAAAAATATTCCAATGAAAGTCAGTAATCCCGCTAAACAAAAAAGAACTAATAATCCCATATTGTCTTGCAGATTATAAAGGCCATCCGCAAAAACCGTAGATTGATTTAATGGAGCTGTCGCAAAAGGAAAAGCAAATAGCGAAAATGCACAGGCTGAAGCCAGCAATAAAAATATAGATTGAATTCTTTGTATCATGTTATATTGTTTTTTAAATTTTTAATTTAACCACAAAGATAGAAAAAAGACCCCAAACTCGAATGATTCTATTCATTCCCAGATGAATATCAAATTTTAATTGAGTCTTCTTTGATGTCAAATTTTCTAGCTAAAAAAATAGCATATTATTCAACAACCTGCCTGCTGGCAAAGGCAGGTTCAACAATTCAACAAATGCCACAACCAAACCTTAGCTATTGGGAACAAAACAGTTTTATTGGTCGTCCAGATCTATTAATTATTGGTAGTGGAATCGTAGGGTTAACCGCCGCGTTAGAATATCGTCGCCGTTTTCCCAAAGCCAAAATCCTCGTGGTTGAGCGCAGTCCAATTGCTGCTGGTGGTAGTACCCGCAATGCAGGATTTGCCTGTTTTGGAAGCATCAGTGAAATTCTAGCTGATCTAGAAAACCACGATGAACAAACCGTCATTGACTTGATCAAATCGAGATGGGATGGACTGGCCCTTCTGCGAAAACTGATTGGAGATCAAAATATGAACTATCAAGCAATTGGTAATTATGAAATCTTTCGCAATCAGGATATTCCTTTATTCGAATCATGTATCGCTGCGATGCCACGGTTGAATGCCATAATGGAAACGGCCACTAGACAAAAAGAAGTTTTTAAAGTAGATTCGAATGCCATCCGAAAATTTGGCCTCGGTCAAACTCAACATCTAATCTGGAATAAGGCAGAAGGAATGATTAATACTGGAAAAATGATGCAGACCTTGATTGGCCTGGTACGAAAATCCAATATTCAAATAATGAACGGGGTAGCGGTAGAAGATTTATCTGTTGAAGACAATCAAGTCTCGGTGCTACTCGATAACACTTGGGAGATAAAAGCGCACCATGCTATCGTAGCTACCAATGGATTTGCTCGTCAATTGCTACCGAAAATATCCGTTCGTCCGGCCCGTAATCTGGTACTCATTACGCAGCCTATAGATGGATTGAAAATAAAAGGAGCTTTTCATGGAGAAGGTGGCTATTATTATTTTAGAAATATTGATAATCGAATTTTACTTGGAGGAGGACGTCATCTTGATTTAGAGAACGAAGCAACAAGTGCGTTTGGTCAGAATGAATTAATTAAAACAGCCCTCCTAAAATTATTGGAGACTACTATATTGCCTGGAGAATCCTATGTCGTAGATCGATGGTGGAGTGGAATTCTCGGTGTAGGAACACAAAAAAAACCGATCATTGAAAAATACTATGATCGCTTGGTGGTAGCAGTGCGGATGGGCGGAATGGGCGTCGCGATTGGAAGTTCGGTAGGGGTATCAGCTGTCGAAAAATTGATTGTATAATTTATTTTTTTCTTTCCTCTCTAAACATTGGTTAAATTTGTGGTAGCAATACTACAATTATCTTCTTTTTACGTTATACTTAAGTGAACCATATCAAATTTATTTTTCTTTTCATTTTACTGAGTACTAGCTTCAATAGCTTCGCTCAGAAAACATTACCTGTCGCGGCTCCGCCCACAGAACAGGATACGCTACCCGAACGTAAACAAGTAATTGTAGATCGCTCCGATTTAATGGAAGGAGTAATTGCAGATGGCAAAGAGATTACTTACCTAAAAGGGGAAGTGATCCTGAGACAAGGGGATGTCTATATGTTTTGTGATTCAGCGACTATGATTGACAATGATGTGATTGCTCGTGGAAATGTGATTATTCAACAAGGAGATTCGCTAAATATTTTTTCTGATTCCCTATACTATCAAGGAGATGACCGGATTGCAGATTTATATGGTGATGTACGATTGGACAGTAAGGGACAACTGCTTTTTACGGAACATTTGAACTATAATTTAAAAACAAAAAAAGCAGAATATTTTACGCGATCGCTTTTGACCAATGACACCACTTATCTGGAAAGTAACCGAGGAATTTATTTGGTGAATACAGATGAAGCTTTTTTTCGAGATAGTGTTGTGGTCATTGATACAGCGTTTGTCATGCGAACAGATAGTGTTGATTTTTCTACGGAAACGGGGATTCTTACTTTTATTGCACCTACGCTGATTACCCAAAATGAGTCTAGAATTTATTGTGAAAGAGGATTCTATGATACCAATGAAAGTTATGCAGAATTTTTACAAAATGCAGAATACATCAAAGGAGAACAGCAAGCGACTGCAGATATTATTATCTATGATGGACAAAAAGATGAATTTATCTTAAAAGGAAATGCTCAGTTTTACGAAGAAGATAAAATTGCTACTGCCAACGTAATTCGTTATGAAGAAAAAACAAAACTGACCTATTTAGAAGGTGATGCAAAATATAAAGACAGTGAAAAAGAAATTGTGGGAGATAGAATTCGTTACGACTCAGAGGAAGAAACTTTTGATACCCAAGGGCGCTCCACTATTGTAGATGGAAACCAGATACTGATTGCTGATACGGTCAATTATGTGGGAGCATTGGGTATCGCAACAGGCAATGTGATCTGGACGGATACGGTGGATCAAATTACGATCGAAAGTGAACGAATAGATTACAACAAAGACACCGACTATGTAAAAGCGAGTGGGGGACGCCCTTTATTGATTTCGGTGGTAGATGATGACACTTTATTTATGCGTTCCGATACCCTGATTTCTTTGATGGAAAATGAGGCAGATAGTGCTAGAACGTTGGTGGGGTATAAAAATGTTAGAATATTTAAAACGAATTTACAGGCTATTTGTGATTCATTGGTCTATCAGACAAAAGACTCGCTTTTTAGTTTTTATCAAAATCCAATCATTTGGTCAGATACCTCTCAATTTTATGCTGACACGGTTTTGATGCAAATGAAAAATGAAGAGATTGATAAAATATATTTGAATAATAATGCCTACATTATTAATTCACCAGATGAGATATATTTCAATCAAATCAAAGGAAAAAATATGACGGCTTTTTTCAAAGATGATGAGTTACGAAAAATGCGTGTCGTCGATAATGCCGAATCTATCTATTATATTATGGAGGACGATGATGCATATTCTGGTGTAAATAAATGTGTTTGCAGCAGTATGTTGATTAACTTTGGCGATAATGAAATTAGCGATATCTTTTTTTATACGAATCCAACTTCTAATCTTTATCCGATGCGTAAGGCGGATCACAATGCATTAAAACTTCCTGGTTTTCGCTGGGATAGTGATAAAAGACCAAAATCCAGATTTGATTTAAATCCGGTTACGCTTATTAATTACTAGCTACATGAATAGATTTTTTTTACTTATCATCACTTTACTATTTTTTATTAATCCAGTTAGCTCACAAGAATCTTTGGAGACGAAATTCTCCACGGCCAATGCTGCTTACGAACAAAAAGATTATCAAAAGGCCATTAAAAACTACGAAGCTATTCTTGCTACTGGCACGCAATCGGCCGAACTATTCTACAATTTAGGAAATAGTTATTATCAGCAAGGATCGCTTGGAAAAGCTATTTTAAACTATGAAAAATCTTTGCTACTTAGTAACCGAGCAGATACGCGTCATAACCTGAAAATTGCTAATGAAAAACAGATAGACCAACTCAGTTCGGTTGGGGCTACTCCTGGACAATGGTGGGAAAAAATGGTCCGAACTTTTTCTGTCAACGGTTGGACTATTTTAATGATTTTGCTTTTTTGGGGAACCATTGCTGGCTGGGTATTGTGGCTATTAGGAAAGGAAAGATCCCATCGTAAACGCGGCTTCGTATTGGGAATTCTAGGGATTCCACTCTTCTTGATGGCAGGGATGTTGGCGAATAGTCGCAATAGTTTGGAAGAAAATAGTCGTCGAGCCATTTTATTAGAAAAAGAAATCGATTTGCGCATTAGCCCTGATCCTAAGGGCAAGGTCCTAAGCACGCTCCACGAAGGAGTAGAACTCAATCTACTTGAAGAAATTAACGATTGGTATCACGTACGACTTATCAACGGCGATCAAGGTTGGCTACCAGAAGATAGTTTTGAACGAATTTAAGAAGTGTGTATTCGGAAATATTTAAAATAAGTTAGTGTTTGAGGTTTTTTCTAAAATAAAAAAGAAGGAAGCCAAACCTTGTGTGCATTATTCAAAATCTAAAAAGGAGATTGATGGCTTTTGATATGTATTTAGCTAATAAAAAAATTTTCATTGATGTTCATGAAGAAGCTCTTTTTCATAAAATTAATGAAGACGAAAGATTTCCTAAATTAAATTGGATTTGGGAGCATTTTTATAATGGCCCAGAAATTATTCCTGAAATATCAAACGATATTGTTCATGAATTAATTTTATTGAAAAATATCTGTGAAGAAGAAAAGATCATTTTCGTAATCGAAAAATTATTACCCTTCTTTTCAAATGCTTATCGACTAAAAATGGTTATCAAAACGAGAAGTGATTAATCTAAATCAGGTTTATTCAAAAATAAGGCAAAAAAAAAGTTCTATCCGGGAGGATAGAACTTAACAACAAAAAATATAAAGCTATGAAAACTAAAACTATCTTTATACTTATAAAATAAGTACTAATTTTTATTCTTTTCCGCCGTCCAACTCGTCTTGCCACGCTTTTAACTCATCCCATTTACCATCCGCAGCCATTTGAGCTTGCTTTGGCCAAGTGCTAGGGTTATGAGCAGCGTAACGGCTTCCCGCTTCGGCTAAAATCTCTTTAATGCGATCCACCTCTGTGGCTCCCAGTTGAGAAAACGTATTGATTCCAGCATTATTGAGTAACTCAGCAATTTTTGGCCCAATTCCCTCAACTTTTCTTAAATCATCCTTTGCATCTGCCTCTTTAACAGGTGCTGGGGCAGCTGGTGCTGCTTCTTTCTTCACTTCAACAACGGGTGCTTCTGGAGCTGCTGCTGCTACTTGAGGCGCTTCAGCAGCCACTGGAGCAGCTTTTTTAGCTTTGCGCTTCTTAGGTATAACCTCACCAGAAGGGATAATGTTTACAAAAGTTCGATTTAATCGACGTTTTTGAAACTGAACGCTACCTTCTACTAAAGCGAATAAGGTATGATCTCTTCCCATTCCTACGTTTAGGCCGGGGTGGTAACGAGTACCACGTTGTCTTACAATAATATTTCCTGCAATGGCCTTTTCGCCACCGAATAATTTAACACCGAGTCGTTTACTAATACTATCTCTTCCGTTATCTGTACTACCAACTCCTTTTTTATGTGCCATGATAATTTACTTTACAAAATTAAAAATAAGGTTTAATTATGAGAATATCAAAAACTGCTAAACAAATTTTTAGCGATTATCCTGTGATACTGTCAATTCGGATTTTAGTAAAACTCTGGCGATGGCCATTTTTTACTCGGTATCCTTTTCTACGTTTTTTCTTAAAAACGATAACCTTGTCACCTTTTTGGCGTCCAAGAACGGTTGCTCCTACAGAAGCTCCACTGATAACCGGCGTGCCCACGTTGGTTGACGAGTCACTTCCAATCAGGTGAACCTGATCAAAACTAACATTGTCACCTTCGCTAGCTTCTAACTGGTGGACAAAAATTTCTTGTCCTTGCTCAACTTTAAACTGTTGACCAGCTATTGTTACGATTGCAAACATGTGATAAACTTTTTGTTAATTAAAAATATTATTCAGTTTTCCACTTTTTTTTGGAAAATGATTGCAAATATACCAATTTACCTTTAAAATGACAAATGTATTAGGCTGAATAAATCAAAGTCGAGCTGCTAAACGGGTACCTTGATCAATGGCTCGTTTAGCGTCTAATTCACCCGCTTCTTCTGCTCCTCCGATCAAGTGAACTTTACTGCCTTGCGCTCGTAATGGATCTACTAAATCTCGCACAGATATTTGCCCGGCACACACGACGATATTTTCTACTTTCAAGACCCTGTTTTTCCCATCTACTTCCAAATGGAGTCCTTGATCGTCAACTTTTGCGTATTTAACGCCCGCAATCATCTCAATTCCTCGATGTTTTAGGCTACTTCGATGAATCCAGCCAGTCGTTTTGCCAAGATTTGCGCCTAGTTTACCGTGTTTTCGTTGTAACAAATAGATTTTACGGGGAGAAGCCTCTGGAATGGGCGTGGTTAGGCCGCCTCTGGAACTTAATTGCATATCAACACCCCATTCCTTCATAAATGCTGCTGTATCCAATGAAGTAGATTTTCCTCGTTGGGATAAGAATTCGGCCACATCAAAGCCAATTCCACCTGCTCCGATAATGGCTACAGAATCGCCTACTTCTTTTTCTTTCTCCAAAACTTCTACATAACTCAATACTTTTGGGTGATCAATACCTGGTAAATTGATTTTGCGGGGAACCACTCCAGTAGCAATAATTATTTCATCGTATCCCTTGTTTTTTAAATCTTCCACCGAGATTTTGGTAGATAAATGTAATTGGACACCCGTTAAGGCGATTTGTTTTCGAAAATATCGCATTGTTTCAAAGAATTCCTCTTTTCCTGGAATCTGGCAGGCTAAATTAAATTGTCCCCCCAAACGAGGAGCCGCCTCAAATAAATCTACTTTATGTCCGCGTCCTGACGCTACGGTAGCTGCTGATAAGCCAGCGGGGCCAGCACCAACTACAGCAATTCGTTTGGGGTTAGTCGTCGGAGTGATGACTAGTTCTGTTTCATGGCAGGCCATTGGATTTACAAGACAACTGGCTGTTTTGCGTTTAAAGACATGGTCGAGACAGGCCTGATTACAGCCGATACAGGTATTGATTTCATCTGCTTTATTTTGGGCTGCTTTATTAACAAAATCTGGGTCTGCTAAAAATGGACGAGCCATAGAGATCATATCTGCATGGCCTTGGGCCAAAATTTCTTCGCCTTTTTCAGGGGTATTGATTCGGTTGGTGGTAATGAGTGGAATATTGACTTCTCCCATCATTTTTTTGGTGACCCAACTAAATCCACCACGTGGCACGGAGGTCGCGATCGTTGGTACCCGTGCTTCATGCCAGCCAATCCCTGTATTGATAATCGTTGCGCCGGCTTTTTCTATGGCTTTGGCTAGTTGTACGACTTCTTCCCAAGTGCTACCATCTTCCACTAAATCGAGCATAGATAGACGATAGATAATAATAAAATTGGGACCGGCCTGTTTTCTTACCTCCTTAATGATTTCTATTGGAAATCGCATTCTATTCTCGTAGCTACCGCCCCATTCGTCGGTTCTATGATTGGTTTTTTTGACTAAAAATTGATTAATTAAATAGCCTTCCGAACCCATAATTTCGACGCCATCGTAACCAGCCGCTTGTGCTAGCGCAGCCGTATTACCAAAATCTCGAATTGTTTTTTTGATATTACTTCCACTCATTTTCCAAGGACGGAATGGAGAGATAGGAGATTTGATGGCAGATGGCGCTACGGCCAAAGGATGATAACCATAGCGACCAGCGTGTAAAATTTGGAGGCATATTTTTCCTCCTTCCGCGTGCACGGCTTTGGTGATTACTTGGTGCTTTTTACTTTCTCCAGTAGTGGCCATGCGCGCAGCGAAAGGACCCACCCAACCTGCGCGATTAGGCGCAATTCCACCCGTAACAATCAATCCGACGCCACCACGTGCTCGAGCTGCGAAGTAGGCTGCCATCTTTTCAAAACCATTTTTTTCTTCTTCCAGTCCGGTATGCATTGATCCCATCAGGACTCGGTTTTTTAAGGTCGTGAATCCAAGATCAAGGGGACGTAGTAGGTTAGGGTAGGGCATAGATTTATTTTTTTGGAAAGTTCGCTAAAACCTAGCGGTTACACAAGTGAACAACTTCAAAAAAAAAGCCCAAGCAGATACTCCGCTTGGGCTTTTTTTAAAAAATTATCTTTTTAGTTCAGAATCATTTTTCGAGTAATGGTCCCTTCCTTAGTTTCTAGCTGATAATAAATCACGCCGCTAGCATTTAGATCAGCCCGACTAACGGGAACTTCGTGGTAACCTTTTTCTAAGTTTTGACGAATCCGAAATAATTTACGACCTGTTACATCGTAAAACTCTAAAGTGGCTTCCATCGCTTCTGGTAGATTAAATCCAATGGCTGTTTGATCCATAAATGGATTGGGCTGATTTTGGTATAACTCCAACGTATTAGCAGAGATCAACTGATCGGCTACCTGGAAGTTCAGGTTGACGTCCATAGCAGTTTCATTTTCCTGATAAGCAATCGCTTTGGTATAACGAGAGTTGATACTTAAAACATCTTTTAAAGAACCGTTCTTCTTGGCTTGGAAAGTAATGGAGTAAGGAGCAACTGGCTCTTCGCTCGTAACGGCTGTAGCAGAAAACCAATTGGTATTGATGGCACCTTCTTCTTTTAAAACAACAAAGTTATTATCGGTTAGGTTTTCTAATGCATTTGTGTTGACTTTTACAAATTCTAGGATGGCAGGATCGTAATTTAACGTATACTGATATCCTACTAGATTTTTGATATCTGCTGTTGTAAAATCCACGGTGTAAGTTTCACCTGCGATAAATTTTTGGTCTTTTACCGTAAAGGTAAGTGCTTCATCTGTCCGTGTATCACCCGCTTGTAAATTACTCGGGTCTGCATCTCCGCTCACATCTCCGACCTTTAGTGCAACGAATTGATTTTCATTATTGTATTCTGATAATTTTATAAATGCATAATCCGGAATTGGATTTACAAATGGATTATAAGGATCAGCAAAATCAATACTTGCGTCCACAAAACGCCAAGAATTATTATTGGGAAATTCATTTTCATAATATAATAATACTCTTTGTAGATCAATCACATCACCAATTGTCACTACACCATTTCGATTGATATCCGCAGCGATGGTTTTATAAGCTGTATCAAAATCATTGATTCGTAAAATATGACGAATCATCAATACGAGATCCCAACTATCTAGTCCTTCGCGAATATTATTTCCATCGAAAGAAGGTGTTATAAAATAATCATTACAAGTAGTATTATCAGCTAAAGTATAACTACCACTTTGATCGGAAGTAGTGGTGCCAAGCGTAGATTCGGCACTGTTGGTAAGCTCTATCGTTACGCCCTCTACGGGAATGCCAGTAAAGGTATGGATGTCACCAAACATAGGCAATGCATTAGTGCTCGCTACACAAATAGAATCGTGAGGCATGGCTTCAAATACGTTGGATTGCATAAAAGTAAGATCCGTATTTCTCATAATGATATCACGGAAAGTGGTATTCGCAATCTCATTTCTTTCGCTACTGGAAAGACCTGGATCATTTTCATAATAGAATCGATCTCCGTCACGTAATGCTTGAAATTGTTGAACCATTACGGCCATAACGGTTTCACCAAATAAGGCATCTGTCATGTGATCTTCTATCAGCATTCCTACCCAAGGATCAATATCATTCACACTACTGTAGAGACCTGATAATATGGTTATCACTTCTTGATCAGAACAAATCTGGCTAAAGTCGGTGTAAGCAGTTAAACCTAAGTCTGTCCGTATCGTATTAAAATCAGGTAAACCTCTTTCTCGTCCGCGATTGATGTTGATAGCTGCTAAATCTAAACCACCGAGTCCTAATTGAGGTGGTCCAAAAAGGAAATTACGAACATCGTCCACGACTTTCCCGTCCATGTTTTGTTCTACCTGTTGAGCCATTCCCTTGAAGAAACGTTCCATTCCAGTATTAGCAACCATAGCTGGATTGAAGAAAGCATCTGCTAGGGTTACTGATCCCATAGAAGTACCATCATCTTCCATTAGTTGAAGATTGCTATTTAATAAAGTATGTCCCAATCGGAAAGCTGCCGCAGAGAAAACATTGGTCGCATTTGGATAAACAAGATGATCGTATCCCTGATAAGGAGGTAAGTGTACGCCTATAGTTGGTAACCATTCGTTGTAGGTAATGGACTGTAAATATCCAGCGACGAATCGTCTTGCGTGTTGATAAAGTTGTTCATCATTCCAGGTAGGGTTGGCTAGGGCGAGCTCGTCGCAAAGACGATTGTGCTCTCGGACAAAAAGCGTATGAAATCCAGCGAGTAGAGGTTGTTCATTAGCGCGTGCATCACCAGCAACAAATAGCAGGCTGTTAAATGGATTTTCGTTTTCCATGTGTGGTGCATCGATGTCAATTTGTCCATCCGCTTCATTAGTGTCGGTGTTGTAAGGAAGTAAATTGCCACTAGAAACTTTTAATTTTCCTCCTGTAAAACTACGTAGATAATCTGCTAGTTCTTGATTCGAACCATATACGTTGGATCCATCCACCCAACTAGTAATATCATTGGTAAATTTTCTTGGATTATTGACATGTGTACCGGAACCTGTACGAGGCATGGATCGATTCATTCGAATCATTACATTATTGTGCGTATTTCCCGGATTGAAATGTACATCATGAAAATTAACGGGAATATTAGCTGTTTCTACTGGACTATTACTGACGGCAGTTAGATCATGATCCAAAAATTGACCAAATACCCAAACAAAATCACTGAGATTTAAAGGATCATTCAGTAAATCCGTTTGCGCAAATAGCGTATTGCTAATGATACGAGCATTCGGTCGTGTGGTACCACCGGGCGTATTTTTGCCATCGGCAAAACCATTAGAAGTAATGGTGCCTAATTCAGCACCTGCTGAGCCCCAATCGTGATGTAGTAAATTATTGGATGAACCGTCGATGGTTCTGGTAAGCTGTGCGTGCATATGATGCGTGCAGAGTAGGGAGAATATTATCAGTAAATATCTAAATAACATCTTTTAAGTTTTGTTCATGGAAAAAGTGCCTAGTTCAATTAAACTAAGGCGTAAAATAAGATTCGGTCGGGATTAAATAGTAGGAGGATACTTGTGAAAGCAAGAATAAAATAATAGTGAATAAAAGAAACTTTCACACTCCCTTAAATACTGATAACAAATATATGGGTTTTAAGAGAAACTTACCACCATTATTGCAGATAATTGCTAACATCTATGGGACTATTGATTTTATTGATAGTTAATCGTTATAAATGGATGGAATTTTTATAAAACGACTTTTTATTTTTCTAAAAGGGCGTTAATAGTACGTTAAAAATAAGGGAGTAGATAAGATTTTAGTTAAAGTCATTATTGTGGAGAAATGAGCGTCAAAAATGAGCTAAAAGTTACAAAGGTTTGAAATTCAGCTAGTTGTAGTATTTTTATAATTTCTTTATAGAATTTGAAAAAGATTTTAATTCTTAAAAAATAGATTTTATTCACTTTTTACGTGGTTTCTATCTTTAATCCTCCCACCATTATTGAGTCTAATCTGTAACGATGAATAAAAATTTACTCACTAAAACCCTTTAGCTATGAAAAATGGAATGAAATTTTTACCGATGGCGCTCTTAATGCTAGTTTTTAGTATTACTACCCTAAGCGCTCAAAAATCTACTTACTCAACCTCAACACATGAACGAACGCCCGGATATTGGACCTTCGGTTTAAATGGAGGGTTGGCTTACCAAACGTCTGATGTTCCTTTTACCACCGATGGTTGGGGAGCAGGTTTGACTTTAGCAAAAAATCTTTATTACCGTCCCGGTAGCACTTTCGCTTTTGATTTACGAGGCCGTCTACTTTATGCAGAAAGCTACGGTTTGGATCACGAACGATCTTATGGCATCACCCGTAACCCTGTACTAAATGGTATGGAAGGTTTGAATTACACCAAAGCTAATAATGAAGCGGGATTTGTCTTTCAAAACAACCGTACGCATTTTGGAGAAATCGGATTAGAAGGCGTATTACATTTTAATAAACTTAGAGAAAGAACAAATATCAATCTTTCGCTCTTCGGTGGTGTTGGAATCGGTGGCTATTGGGCTAGAACGGATCAAGCAGATGATGATGGTAATTTGTATTCTGCCGGTTATTTAGGCATTGACACGACGGCTTCTCGTTCCGTTATCCGTCGACAGCTAAAGGAAGTCTTAGATGGTTATGAAGAAACAGACGCACTAGGTGATGATTTTGGTGGAATCGGATTTATGCCGGGGGCTGGAATTGAATTAGGATATCAATTGACACCACGCTTTTCTCTTGGTCTTGGACATAAAGTTACGTTTACTAGGACAGATGACTTTGATGGCGTCAAATATGATCACCAGAATAATCTTTCTACCGATAACGATTGGCACCATTATACCAACTTGAACTTGCGTTGGATTATTGATCCTAAAAAGGATAAGCAAAAAGGTCCTGATGTAGATATCATCAATCCACAAAGATCAACCACGACTATTTATCAGTCTTCTGCTTTTATCCGTGCTTCGATTAAGCATGTAAATAATGCGATGGATATTGACCTTACGGTAAATGGTAAGTCCACACCGTTTGATTATAATGGAGGTATTTTAAAAAGTGAATTTGAATTACTAGAAGGAAGAAATAAAGTTACTGTTAGCGCTTTTAATGCCGCAGGTAGTGATAGTGAAACCGTTACAATTATTTACGTAGATCGATTCAAAGAAAAAGATCCGGTAATTGAAAATAACCCTAGAGTAGAAACGCCTGAGGTTAACGATCCGATCATTGAAGATGATCTGGTAGTAGAGACACCGCTTACGCCTTACCCTGTTGTGAAAATTACTCGACCTTACCGCAATAGTGAAACCGTCGAAGAGGATCGCTACCGAGTAAAAGCAACGATCGAAAATGTTGATTACAAAGATGATGTTTACTTTACGGTAAACGGTCGAAGACAAGACAATTTCTCTTTGCGAGGTACTCGTTTTGAATCGGATATTTATCTAGTTGAAGGAAACAATCGTATTAAAATTGAAGCACGTAATCAGCGTGGAACTCGTTCTGATCAGGCCAATATTAAATTGGAAGAAATGGTCAAGTTAGTAAAGCCATTGGTGAACATCACCAAGCCTTACCGTGATCCTTATACGACAAAGAATAGCCGAGAAAGGATTGAAGCAACCGTCGGACCGCTTGACAATAACTGTAACATCCTTTTTAAAGTAAACGGAAGAAGCATTAGTGGGTTTGATTACCGAGGAGATCGTTTTACTGGAAATGCAGACCTAAAAGTAGGTCGAAATGAGATAGAAATTGTCGCTGCTAATGATGCGGGTACTAGTTCTGATCGTACGATTATTTATTACGAATTAGAGCAGCAGATAGAGGTGCCTAAAGTAGATATTACAACACCTAGAAAGAGCCGTAGTCGAACGGATAAAGATCGAATTGAAGTAAAGGCTACGACCGATAACATTAGCAGCAAATCTGGTATTGATTTTATCGTCAACGGACAGAAGAAATATGATTTTGATTTTGATAGTCGCACAGGAAGAATAAGAGGTTTTGTTACTTTAGAGAAAGGAAACAATCAGATTGAAATCGCGGTTCGTAATCAAGATGGCAGTGACCAAGACAGAGTTGATGTGGAATACTACGTTGTCGTTACGCCTCCACGGGTAAAGATTTCTAAACCAAGAAATCGGACCAAAGTAGATAATCCTAAAATAGGGTTTACTGGTAGCGTGTCTAACGTAGATCGTAAAGACCAGGTGGAGTTGTTCTTGAACGGAAAAAGAGTGTCCAATTTTGGTTACTCAAATGGACGAGTATCTGCTAATCTAACGTTGGCTAAAGGTAAAAATCGGATCGTCCTGAAAGCGCGCAACGAAGGTGGGAGAGATGAAGCATCTGTAAATGTTACTTACGAAATGCCTACGATCAAGATTGCAAAGCCTAAAGTGAATTTCACGGTACCCTCTAAAAATATTACAACTAAGAAAACCAGTTATCAGGTGACGGTTAAGGTAGAAAATGTAATGGAAAAGGATAAGATGGATTTGAAAGTAAATGGTAAATCAGTATCATTTAATTTTGATCGACGACGTAAAATTATTAAGGCGACGGTTAAATTGAAAGAAGGAACCAATAAATTGATTGCGGCAGCTCGCAACGATTCTGGAACTGCTAGCGACGAGGTATCTATTAGAAAGGAATCTGATAAGCCTGGTAAAGTAACGGGAACACCCGGTCAGATTGGTACCATAAAAGTAGCAAAGCCGGCTATTGATGTATTCACGATGAGTCAGCCTTCTGTGGATCCTTTTAACCCAAATACCGCTAAAACACGAATTGTAGCCTCGCTAAAGAACGTAAAGTCAAAAACTGAGATTACACTCACGGTAAATGGTACTCGAATCACCAATTTTAATTTTAATGCCAGCAGTGGTCGCTTAGAAGTAATTCATACGATCAACCGAGGTACACACACGGCCGTATTGAAATTGACAACAAAGGGAGGACAGGCGCAAAAGACTACGTCCATTACCTTTTAAAATGAAACATATTAGGTTTTAAATCGAGGAGTATTTTAGGAGCGGATTCACATAAAGTGGGTCCGCTCTTTTTTATTATCCATTTTATACAATGGTGCGGTAACTTTTTAATTTCTGTGTGATAATCTAAAAATGCATCTAGTTGGCCCTGCCTTTGCCGGCAGGCAAACCAGCCAACCAGCAAAAAATGGTCACTATATCTATTTTTCTAAAAGTTACCGAACTATTGTTATAAACAGCTTCGTTAAAAAAAGATAAAATCAAAATAAAATTTATCAATCACATTTTTAAATAAAATAATATGGTGAAACTGGCATAAAAGTTGTTTTTGACAGAGTACCAAATTCCCTTCTGATTATTCCCCGTTTATTTTATCCCCTGCTTTTATATAACCATAAAAATAACCATTAGAATGCTCAGATTTCTACCTTGCGGTAAACCGCTTACCCTTACCTTATTTTTAAGTATTTTTTCGTTGACCAGTTCTACCGTGCTCTCTGCTCAGGAAGCAGAAGAAGGGACTAAGATAATGACTCAAAGGGCTAATTATCAAGATAATTTTGGTAAATCGGTAGCCATTTCTGGAAATTATAGCATTATCGGTGCATGGACAGATGATGAGCGTGGACCGGAAGCTGGGGCCGCATACGTTTATTTTCGTGCGGATGAAAAAACGGACCATTGGATGTTGCGAGAAAGACTACTCGCTTCTGACGGCGAAGCTTTTAATAATTTTGGTGGCAAGGTGGCTATCGAAGGCGATTATGCTTTTGTAACTGCACAGGGTAATGATGATTTTGCAGGGGCAGTATATATTTTTAATCGTAATGCAGGCGGGGCAGATGCTTGGGGGGAAGTGCAAAAAATTATGGCACCTGATAAATCTTCAGGAGATTATTTTGGGACCAGCATTACTGTAAATAATGGACGGATGGCGGTAGGTGCCTATGGCGAAGATGACAAAGGAAGATCGGCTGGAGCGGTTTATACTTTTCAGTTAAGCAATGATGAATGGAAATTTGAAAATAAAATCCACGATCAAGAAGGAGCTCCGAATGATCGATTCGGTAGTAGTGTTGTGCTAACAGAAAATACGCTGATCGTTGGTGCCAATCGCGATAATAAAGCGGGTTCTATCATTATTTATGAAAAGCAAGCAGAAGGCTGGAACCAAACACTAAAGATATTCTCATCGGATGGAAAAGCAAAAGACCGATTCGGTAGTAGTCTGGCCATCTCAGGCGATTACTTGGCGGTAGGAGCACAAGGTGCGGAAGCGTTTATGGGCGCGGTATATGTTTTTGAAAGAAACCTTGGAGGAGAAAACAACTGGGGGGAAGTCAAAAAGATTCAACCAATGGACGCAGATACGGACGATCGATTTGGTAAAACCATCGCCATGAGTGGAGAATATTTACTAGTCGGTAGTGAAGGACACGAAATGGGGATGGGCGCCACCTATCTTTTTAGAAAAGATAAAGAAGGCGAAAGTAACTGGGGCTTAGCCAATAAAATGAATGCGATGGATGGTTCACCACGTGACTTATTTGGTAGCAGTGTGGCGATGTCTGGAGAAGATATTTTTATCGGCGCTTACCAGTCCGATCGCAAGGGGAGAGCATACGTTTTTAGAGCAGAAGACAAGTCTATCTTTGCTAGTAAAGATGATTAAGATTTAAATTAAATAGAATAATATAGAGAAGCGGAAATGACGGCAGTTGTTTTCGCTTTTTTTTATGCATTAAAAAAATATAATAACTACAAATCCCCCAATTGAGGTCTCAAAATAATCTCTTCCATCACCGCCGATGTACTCATTTGCCAAGCACCCCAGATGGCTTCTGCGATATCGTTGGCTTGCATCAATCTCTTTTTGGGTAAGTCTACGCCGGCCCAAGAAGCCGACCAAGTGGCACCCGGTAAAATAGCACTGACTCGTACCCCTTTATCTTTTAGCTCTTCTCGTAAAACTTTAGAAAAACCATACAGGGCAAATTTAGAAATGCTATAAGATCCTCCGTTGGGGTAGGCGATCTTACTAGCAATAGAGCACATATTAAAAATATAGCCAGATTTACGACGCACCATCATCGGAGCAATAGCGCGACTGAGATGATAAGCAGAATAGAGGTTGGTATTGATTTGACTCTCTAGCGTCCCTTCTTTTTCTTTTAGAATCTCACCAGGTAAAAATACGCCAGCATTATTCACCAATATATCTATCTGCTTCCAATGTTTTTTGATATACGCCGCAAACGCACTCACCTGCTTAGGTTTGCTCATATCTGTTTTTTTAGTAAGAACTTGGATGTTGGGATAGGCGGCTGCTAATGCTTTTTTACAGGCTTTTAAGTCGTTTGCATTTCGGGCGCAAAGGGCCAGATTAAAGCCCTGTTGAGCAAATTTTTCAGCGATGGCACGACCTATTCCCTTGGTTCCACCCGTTATGATGATATTCATATTTTTTTTGACAATAATAAAAAAAAAGAACGAACTCTTAACCAATTTTGCCCTAACAACGTTAAAAGAACAGAACTATAGAAATAAATCACCCAAAACAAAGTTATTTCTTTATTTTTGCGTCCCAATTTCAAAATTCCTTCGGGATTAGAATCTATGTTCAAAAGCTTATTTTTTCATATTGGTCGATATTTGCTGTTATTAAAACAGGCAATCGCCCGACCCGAAAAGCCATCCATGTATTGGAAGGAGATGATGAGACAGATGAACGACATCGGTATCGGCTCCTTAATTATCATCTGTCTGATTTCTGTGTTTATCGGAGCGGTGACAGCCGTGCAGTTTTCTTATCAGTTACAGGATAGCTTTATTCCCGCTTACTATATTGGATATATTGTTCGAGATACGACCATTATTGAGATGGCTCCTATGATTACTTGTTTGGTGTTGGCTGGAAAAGTGGGATCGAATATCGCCGCCGAAATTGGTGGAATGCGTCAGAAAGAGCATATTGATGCGATGGAAATTATGGGTGTAAATACCGCGGCCTATTTGATTACGCCAAAAGTACTGGCAGCGATGGTCGTTATTCCCATGTTGGTTTGTATTGCTGCTTTTATGAGTATAAGCGGTGGACTGATCGCTAGTGTAGCGGGTGGGATGATCACACAGGCGGAATATGTTTTAGGATTACAATCCTTTTTTGTTCCTTATAATGTTTTTATGATGTTTGTAAAAGCAGTAGTTTTTGCTTTTATTTTGACGAGTGTAGCGGCCTATCAAGGGTATTATGTAAAAGGAGGAAGTATTGAACTGGGAGCAGCTAGTACACAAGCCGTTGTTTATAGTAATATTCTAATCCTGTTATCGGATTACCTGATCGCCATGTTATTAACGCAATAGAAAATTATGATCATTGCCGAAAATGTGTTCAAGTCCTTTGGAGAAACAAAAGTCCTGAAGGGAATTTCTACGAATTTTTACGCAGGTAAGAATAATTTGATTATTGGAAAAAGTGGAGCAGGAAAAACGGTACTGCTTAAGTTATTGGTCGGGTTGCTATCGCCTACACAAGGACGAATTCTTTACGGGGAACGTGATTTTACGGCAATGGACGAAAAAGCGAAGCGAGGTATCAGAATGGAAGTAGGCATGCTTTTTCAAGGATCGGCTTTATTTGACTCCATGACGGTAGAAGAAAATATCCGTTTTCCATTGGATATGTTTACCAATAAAACTAAAAAAGAAAAACTAGATCGGGTCAATTATTGTCTCGATCGAGTTGAAATGGAAGGTGTGAATGATCGCTATCCAAGTGAGACAAGTGGTGGAATGCAAAAACGGGTAGGTATTGCGCGGGCCATTGTTCTAGAGCCTAAATATTTATTCTGTGATGAACCTAACTCAGGGTTAGATCCTAAAACTGCCTTATTAATTGATGAATTAATTCAGAGTATTACTTACGAAAATAATATTACGACGGTGATCAACACCCACGATATGAATTCTGTGATGGGTATCGGAGATAATATCGCGCTTCTTAATGAAGGCCAGATTGCCTGGCAAGGCAATAAAGATGAAGTGCTAAATACGGATAATACTTTTCTTGAAAATTTTATTTTCGCATCTCCTTTTCTTCAACGCCTAAGAAGTGATGCCTTGGCCAACCGGCGTTCTTGATTCTGCTGATACTGTTGCTATGTTCGAACTGATCTTTGAGGGCAAGGATTCGTTTAAGGATTCCTTTTGGGATGGGGCTTGATAGCTGACTTTAGAATGTGGAGGTTTTGACTCATTGGGCTGCTGGTCGATCAAGAAAATGGTGAAAAAGCAAACACTTGTTAATACAATAAGAAAAAGTAAACATAGAGACATAGTAATTCAATTTATTCATGGGCAAATACTATAGAGGTTAACACAAACGCAGTCAAAATAGCGAATGAATTAAAATCTCATAATGACCAATAGTAGAAAGTATTACTGGATTTTTAGGTTGGGTTGCCAATTAAATAGCAAATAGTAAGTCAATTATACATATTAAATTAATTACATGCTATTATTTTAAATATTTTAGGTGACAATGATGATTGATCTACTTGTTGATAGAACTACTGTCTTATTATTAACTTCTCGTCTATTTTTTCAGAGAAAGGTATTATCGCTTGAGGGAAAGGAACTAAAAGAATGATAGAAAAAAGTGAAGATGGAGCAAGTTTTTTCTATTGTGACAGAAAATTCTTCTCTTGGGAACGCTTTTTAATCCAAAAAATGTTATTAACTTTGCCGATCCAACCACCCACGTGGCGGAATTGGTAGACGCGCTAGGTTGAGGGCCTAGTGTCCGATTAGGATGTGCTGGTTCGACTCCAGTCGTGGGTACAAAGGCCTTGTCAGTAATGATAAGGCTTTTTTTATTCTTAAGAAGTACAACAAAGCCCTTAATTTATGCCTCCTTACGAACTCTTAAAGTCAGAATCAGGACCCAATCTAGGTATTTTTAAAATCCGTATAGACTACCAAAAAAATAATCGCAATCAGCACGTCTTGAAAGCGGCGGTTTTAGAATCGGCAGACTCTGCCAATGTCGTAGCCATTACTCCTCATCAGGAGATTATTTTGGTTCGTCAATTTCGCTTTGGTATCGGTGAAGAGACCTTGGAAATTCCGGGTGGCATAGTAGAAAAAGGAGAAGATATACAAACGGGATGTGCTCGAGAACTCCTTGAGGAGACGGGTTATGCCTCTACCAATTGGCAATATCTGGGAGCTATTCAATCTAATCCAGTTTTTATGGATAGCCTCTTACATCAGTATATTGCCAGAGATACGGTGCTCGTCCAAGAAGAACTGCAATTAGATCCTGCCGAACAAATTGAGGTGGTTTGCCTTCCTCAAAAAGAAGTTAGGCAATTAATTCTTAATCGAACCATTCAACATCCTCATACCCTTACCGCGTTGATGCAATATTTTTGGCAATTGGATCAAAAAAAGATGACGTAAAAAATGTATTTATTTTAAAACAACTTCCTTAACTTTGGAGGAGACAAAATTCCATTTTATGAAAAATACGCTTCTTCTTTTTATGATACTGTGGACGGTACAACTGCTGACCGCACAGACGACCGATCCGAAAGATACGGAGGTGTGGAAGCCAGAACCTCGGATCGTTACGCCCGGAAAAATGAATGCAGCCCCTTCTGATGCCATCGTCCTTTTTGACGGAACTACCCTCGATGCTTTTACAGATTTATCAGGTAATCCAGCTAGTTGGACGATAAAAGATGGGATAATGACCGTGAAACCCGGAACGGGAGATATTCAAACTCGACAATACTTCGGCGATATTCAATTACATATCGAATGGAGATCTCCAGCAGTCGTGGAAAGCGAAGGACAAGGGAGAGGGAATAGTGGCGTATTTTTACAATCTCGATACGAAGTACAGATCCTAGATAGCTATAAAAATCGTACATATTCCAATGGACAAGCAGGGGCTATTTACAAACAATATATGCCGCTCGTTAATGCCTCCGTAGCACCAGGAGAATGGGAAGTGTATGATATTCTTTACCAAGCACCACGGTTTAATAAGGACGGGATAAAAATATCTTCCGCTTATATGACCGTTATGCATAATGGTGTGGTGATTCAAAATCATGTAGAAATACTTGGTACGACGGAGTATATCGGTATGCCCAAAAATGTAGCACATGGTAAAGCACCCATCAAGTTACAAGATCATAGTAATCTGGTTAGTTATCGCAATATTTGGGTAAGAGAGTTGTAAATTAAAGCTTACTTTTGTCATCGAAACAGATGGAACGAATATTGATTTAATCTAATCTGAACTTTATTCTACAATAATATAGTTAATTCAAACCCCATTAGGAACGTTAAAATAGATTCATGATAAATATAGAGCGGTTGGAAATAGTGCAAATGATTATGTTGGCCTTATTGTTAATTGGAATAAGTAGTTGTGGCTCAGAGCAAAAAACAGAACCACTGAAGATTCCAGTTAAAATAGTATTGCCGGAAACCAATAAACCTCTACCTAATAAACGCAGCGAAAAAAACCTAGTGATCGGTGAGGTGATTGACGAATATCGAGGCATTCCTGTTTATTATAATGGAACACCTTACGAATCACAGGGGCGTCATGTAAGTCCGGGAGGTTATAATTATGGGATGAAGTGGCAATGTGTAGAGTTTGTAAAAAGATATTATTATAATCGATTGAAGCATGAAATGCCAGATACGTATGGTCATGCTAAGGACTTTTTCAACCGAGCATTAAAAGACGGAGACTTTAATCCACAACGAAATTTATATCAGTTTATTAATGGTGGAGTCTTCAAACCAGAAGCGGATGATATCGTGGTTTATCAAGGAGATGATTACGGGCATGTAGCCATTATTACCGAAGTAGGAGTGGATTATTTAATGTTGATACAGCAAAATGTTGGAACGGCGACTCGCCATAAGATCCCTTTTGCCAAGCACAACAATCATTATTATATCATGAATAAAAACGTGATTGGTTTTTTGGGAAGAAGAAGTTATGAATAGGCCTTCGCAAAAAAATACTATAAAAAAATCCCATCCGAAGTTTCCGGATGGGATTTTTTTATGTCAAGACTATTAGTATTAATTAGCGATTTTTATATCGACTTCTCTTTTCATGAACATAGGTTTCATATCCTAATTTTTCATTAATAGATGCTGCCAGATCATTGGCAGAATTAAGGGTGTTATAGCGTCTTGCGAAAACCGTATAATATTGAGAAAGGTCAAATACCGCAACTTCGGCGTTTTTATAACCTGCTTTTTTGAGTTGCTTGACCATTGCTTTGGCATTGGCTTCGTCTAGGAAAGCACCTGTTACGACGAAATATTTTCCAGTACTGTTACTGGTGCTAGCACTACTTCCACCGCTAGATTGGGCGTTATCAGAGCTACTGTTACCACCTTTCTCGAATAGTTCCTGTCGACTAGCTGCAATGGCTTTTCTTTTCGCCTCTTCTTCTGCTTCCTCTCTTATATCTTCCGGATCTTCTTCAAAAACTTTGCTTGACATATCTTCTGCCTTCATAGCAATTTTATCTTTTGCTTCGATAGCTTCTTTTTTTAAGTCGTCCATCTCTTCGGCTCCTTTTTCGTAGAGATCGTCAAGGTTGGCTTTGGCATCGCTTAAACCTTCTTTAACGGAAGAACCAAGGTCATCAGGAATGGTGTTTTCGAGAAGGGGATCGCTGATTTGTTTGCAGGATTTAGCTACGGTGACTATCCATATACCTATACAAAGGACGAGAATGATCATTCCAATCCATTTTAAAAGACCGCTCATAGTGTTTGTTTTTTGCAGTTGTACATCTTAGTGGGTAAATAATTTCAGAACCAATTTTTTACCCAAAAAACAACAACCTTTTTAATAAATTAAAATTGGCTACCGGAAACTTAAAGTTAATTATGGGTCCGGAAGTTCGTCATAGCCCTTCAAAATTAGGGTTTATTCATTAGAATGGCAACGAAGCCATTATTTTTTGCATTTTCTCATAAAGAATTTGATCCTTAGCGCATTCCTTTTACAAATAAGTCAATTCCTGCTTTTTTGATTTGTGCTGCTTGAGCATCGGCAGTTGCTCTATCCGAAAAACTACCTAGAGAGACTAAGTTTAGATTTTTTTCAGATAAGACAATACTGGCCTTTGGATATCCTTGCTTTTTTAATCGTAATACTTCTTTGACGGCATTATCAGCACTTGAGTAGGAGCCAGCGACTAAAACAAATTTTGAGGGGGTAAATTTTTTGATAGGCTGGGACTCATATTCCTGAGGACGATCAGGAGCTGAAACCGGTTCATGTTCGCCTTTTTCAATATTGAAAGCCGTCTTAGTGTTGGATTTTTTAGCACTATTTCCTTTCGTATTAAATTCTCCGGCAAGCGCTTTTCCTTTTTCTGCCATGGCAGCTTTTTGTTCTTTTAAATCCGTTTCGTTAGCCGTGGTCGTGGGCGTCTTTTTTACAACAGGATCGTTTTTTCTTTCATAAGGTGCGCTTTCTTCATTATTAGATTCTTTATAAAAATCTTCTTTACTACGTGGCTTACCTTCTATATCGAGGCGCGTATCACCTCTTACTGCTTCCATGGCTTTTTGTCCATTGGTTTTTTCTTTAGCTGGTGGAACTACCTCCGTTTTCTTGATAACGGGTGTCTCTTTTTCTTTTACCGATGGTGTGGTTTTTTTCAATGCTGCGATAGCGGACTGATTAAGTCTTTTTTCTGAATGCTCTGCCAAAGGTTGCTCAATCGATTCAGACGTTGAGGTTGCTGATTGGGCGAAACTGCCCAGAAAAACCATTCCCTGATAACCACCCCATAAGAGGCCCAATAGTAATAATATGATCAGTAAATCTTTCATCTATTTATTTTTAAACAACTTCTATGAAAAAAATTAAAATATTGTTCTTTTTACACACCCTAATTTAAACGTTTTAGCAGAATTATAAAAGCTTTTCAGTGGTTTTCTCTTCTACTTCTATATTTAGCAATCCACCTCCTAGCGTAAAATGTACTAATTTAGTTACTTCTTGAGGGGAGAATATTTTACGAATTCCTTTTTCGCAAAGCGCAAACCAGCCTGCCTTTTCTTTAGTATGTTTGGAGTAGCGATCTTTTTGTCCGGTAAATTTAGAATTTTTAATAATAATACAATGGTCTTTGCCAACCACCAACCAATCAATGCTCGTCTCAAAAACTTGTTTTCCTATTTTTAACTGTAGTGGATACGAATGATATATTTTCCCTTCACCATATTGAGCTAGCTGTTGGTAAAACTGTTTAGACCATCGGCAAATTTCGGCACCATTTGTAAAATCTTCCGCTTCGTATCGTTCAATTAATTGTTCCGCCATTGCCAATCGTTGTTCGGCCTTACGTTCAGGTTTATCTGCTAAAAAAAAGTCGGTTACTAGCTGCGCCAAGGGACGTAAATTTTGATCATCGGCCACAACAGGTCCGCTGCTATATCCCTTAAAACTACCCGGATTGATTTTTAGTGAACCACGTTTATAATAACTGCTCGCATCAATTAGATACGGAGCATGAGATGTTCCCGCCGGACGTTTTTCGAAATAGGTCAGTAATCCTTCTTCATGTTCCACCTGTGGAAAATCTCGTGCAAAACTCATTACTTCTGGATGCACAATAATGGGTTGGTTGTTCCAAGTCCAAATAGATTCACTTGAACTTTGATCAAGGGTAGGGCGCTTTTCATCTCCTTCGTGGCAGCAGCGATTCAACCATTTGGTTTCTGATTTTCTTCGGCTTGGAAAAATGAGATAGTCTCTGGCACGAGTAATACCGACATACAATAAACGCGCTTCTTCTTGCAGTCCTTGATAACGGCTTGCTTCCTGTTCTGGACTCGCTTCGATTCGTTCGGCAAGACCCGTTCCTTTGAGCTGTTGACCATATGGATTAATCCAATACCGCAACCATCGATTACCTAGGATATTATTAAGATCGACTTGATCGGATTCGGCCACGATATTCATTCCCCAGAGATTATCTCGAAATCCGTTTTCCAGATTATGACAAATAACTACGGGCCATTCTAATCCTTTACTACGATGATACGTCAATAAATTGACCGCACCATCTCCTGCTCCTGAACCCCGAGCATCCTTTTCTCCTACTGCCATTTCATTGAGGTAGAGAAGAAAGCCTCCAAGCGATGCTGCTGCGTGTAATCGGTTACAGTTGTCTTCGTATTGTAGCGCAAACTTACGGAGCATATCGACGTTATCCATCCGCTGCGATATATTTCCCCAATGAGCCATGATTCTTCGTAGGTCTAAAACTTCCAGTAAGAGATTTAGAATTTCTGTACTGGATAATTCGGAAGCTTTGGCTCGTAGATTGTTTAATTTTTTGATCAATGGTTGATCGCTGCTCCAATGTTCATAGCGGCGTGTTTCATCATCTAATGCTAGCCAATCAAGTCGGTCTTTGATTATTTTTTCAATCTTTTTATTCGCTCCAAGCAATAAGATTTCGGCAACCGATAAGGCATCTGAACGGTGGAGCATATATTTTAAACAGGCTAAAATTAATTTAGCTTCGGCGGTGTCGAGCAATCCGTTGCGGGCGATGGCCGCTTTTATGCCAGCTTGATGAAGTGCTTCGGCGAGGTTGAGGCATTCTTTATTGGTCCGACATAAAATGGCAATATCTCCTGGTCGTACTTTGCGCATCTTATGAGTATAACGATCTATAATGGGAACCTCCCGTACAATCATCTTACGTACACTGGTAGCCAATGCACTGTTCATCCAATCTTTTCCGGGTGCTCGTCCTTCTCCGTCAAATTCAAAATGCCAGTTCATGAGCGCATCTTGCATCTCTAAGGGTTCTCCTTTAAAATTGGGATCATCTGGATTATCAGCCTTAGTCCGTTTGGGTTTTAATGGAATTTGTTCCTTCGGTAAATCTTTAAATGCTTTGGTAAAAATAGCGTTGGTTAGGTGAACAATATCTTCCCGTGACCGCCAGCTATATTCTTGAATATCTTCTTTTTTGACACCGCCATTTTGTTTGATAATCTCCATCATCAAACGAGGTTCTGCACCCCGAAAACCATAAATAGATTGCTTAGGATCACCTACCCAAACAGAATGTTTTGCGATCTGAGAAAGTTTTAAAAATATTTCTAACTGAATAGGACTGGTGTCTTGAAATTCATCGACCATGAGAAGGTCTAATTCAGTGGCCAAAATTTCGCGGACCGTTGGTTGGTCAAGCAACCGATTAACCTGAATTTCCATATCAATATAATCAATCAGGCCTCGCTGTTTTTTATAAGTCTCATATTCTTGAATGGCCTCAATAGCTATATCAAAAATGGTGGTTAGATAATTTTTAATGTCTGCATGAAATGCTGGATGGGTATCATGGTTACGAGCTAGTTCGATCAGATCAGCAATATCATCTTTACTTTTTACACCGACCTTTAGTTTACTGATTTTGACCCACTCGTGCCAGTTGAGAGAATCACCTAAATCAATTTTCCGGAGCATTCCTTTGAGGGTATCTACCACGGCTCCAGTTTTTTTAGTTTGATCCTCATTGGCGTTCAAACGATCAATGGTGGCGCGGATTTCATTGGTGAAATTCTGAAAAAGTATTTCACCGGAGAGGGGAGCGACGGTTTCTAAAAAAGCCGTGAGGGTTTTAATGGAATTATCTCGACTTTTGATTAGTACCTCTGTTGAAAAATCGTTGGCTCGCGCCGTATCTGTCAGCCTTTTGATTTCTTGTCGCCAGTCGTAATATTCGTTTTTACTTAACCCTAATCGAACACTGTATTTTTCCATTTCCCGAATTCGATCGAGCCGCAAAACGGTGGCCAGCGAACGATTAAAAAATATCTGTTGATCTTCGTCGGCAATAATATCAATCTGTGGCGAAACACCAGCCAGAAAAGCAAAACGTTTAAGTAATTTTACGCCCAATCCGTGCACGGTACCAATTAGAGCATTGGTCAAGGCATTGGCTTCGTCTACCAGTCCTTCTTCGAGTAATTTTACGCGTACTCGTTCTTGTAATTCAGCGGCTGCTTTGGTCGTAAAAGTAGTTGCGATCACGCCATTGGCTCGCACGCCAGAACGTAACAATCCAACCATCTCCTCCGTCAGTCGATAAGTTTTTCCACTCCCCGCACCAGCTGATATTATTTTCAGATTCATAAGTATGTTTTTTGTTGAATCGTTGAGGGCCAATTCGTTATTTTAACAATTCAACAGCTCAATAAAAAGGCTATTCTAAAAAGTCATAAAATTAGATGTCTATTTTTATTGAAAATCTTTGCGAGAAAAGAAAATACTTTTTAGAGTAAGTTCAACCGTTCAACAAAATTAAAATTTATTCTTCCACATCATAGACTCTACCGGTTTGAGCGTCCGTTCGGTATATTTTGCGTTTTTCTTTTTGTTATAATAATTTTCTACTTCTCCTTCTATAGAAAAATAAATTAATTGCCCGATGGGCATGCCCGCATAAACTCGGACTGGATGAACGCAGGAAATCTCGAGTGTCCAAGTATTACAGAAACCAACATCTCCCTTTCCGGCCGTGGCGTGAATATCAATTCCTAAACGACCTACGCTGGATTTACCTTCTAGGAATGGAACGGAGTTATGTGTTTCGGTATACTCTTCGGTTACGCCGAGATATAAGGTACCTGGTTGGAGCACGTAACATTCTTCTGGAATAATAATTTCCTTGGTCGTATTGTGCTTTTTTGCATCCAGTATTTCATTTTCGTAAACCGCTAAAAATTTACTGAGATGTACATCGTAAGAATTGGTGCCGAGACAAGTCGGATCGTAAGGTTCAATAACGATTTCACCGGTGACAATGGCGGCTTTAATACTAGTATCTGATAAAATCATAAAAGCGTATTTATTTTAAATTTAAAGCGTTTTTCAGCGAAGTATAATTATGGTATTTGATTTTTTTGCTGTTGGCCTGTTCGCTGGTTGGCTAGTCAGATTCCTTTTAACGCAATTCTGCGATTTAGAAAAGCTAACTAGCCAACCAGCTAAAAGTAAAATTAAGTTCCGGTAAAATTTTATATACTCAAAAAAATCATTCAATTTATTTAATTCTGGAACCTACTTTATTTCCCAGATGATCAAACTCCGATCATCACTGGCGGAAATTAACTCGTTACGGTATGCCGACCAATACAAGTCATTAACCGAATTTATATGTCCTCCATATTTTTTTAGATCAAGTGATTTTTTTAAACTAAAATCTTTTGCATCCCAAATACGAAGCGTTTTGTCTCTGCTGGCCGTCGCAAAAAGCTGACCGCTGGGATCAAATGCAATGGCATTAATGGTAAACCAGTGAGCTGCTTCTGAGAGAATAGGTGCGTACCCATTTTTACAATCCCAAACCTTAAGATGCGCATCTCGTCCACCACTAAAAAGATAACGTTCGTCCGGGCTGTAATGAACGGCAAAAACCGATTTCCCGTGTGCATGCTGAACGGTGTGTTTTATTGCCAATGTATCTGCCTCCAAGATATAAATATGTTCATCACTTGCCCCGATCGCGAGTTCGTTACGAGTACGCGACCACGCAATACAACGGAGGCTTTGGTGGCTAAGTGCTAAGCTTTCTAGACTGCGTTCTTCCTTTAAAGACCAACGAGTTATTTTTCCATCGCCACCAAGTGTAAAAATAAAATCGTTTACTTCTAAAATGGCATAAACCCCTTTTTTATGGTGTGCAATATCTTTGGTTGACTCGGGGTGACCTGGTTTTACCCAATGAACACCGCCGTACATGTCGCCAACCACCAACGATTCAGTAGATGGAATATATTTTAAAGAAAAAATATTGGTATCAACTTTGGCAATTAGTTTCCCATTTTCGGGGTCATCTAGGGACCATTGCACAATCCAACCATCTCCGGCACCTGACAGAATAGTGTGTGGTTCTGAGCCTGCTTCGACCGCAAACACGGCTGCACGGTGACCGGTTAATTGAGCGATCTTTTTTGCGAGGATTTGCATGGAACAAAGATAATAAATTGTGTCGGTCTATAGTTGTTTGTTCGCTATAGGTAGGATTAATTTTTTTTTCATAAAAAAAAACTAATTTCGCAGTATGGCATTAACTTTTCATCGGAAAATACAACCCGAAGGCGAACTCGGCCTTTGGCATATTGAAGAAACAGAAGCATATTTTTTAGAACGATTACAACTGCGTAGGCGGGAATATCAACAGTTGGACCAATTAAAAGGTAGCCGACGTCTTGAATGGTTGGCTGGTCGCTGGTTATTACACCTAATGTCTGGGCGTAAAATGCGAGGGGCTTGTCTAAAAGACGAATTTGGAAAACCATATTTATCAGATTCTCTTTTTGAGATTTCTATCAGTCACTCCCGCGAACAAGTAGCCGTACTGGCAGCTCCCCGTTCTGTAGGAGTAGATATTCAAAAAATAGTAGGAAAAATTGAACGGATTGCTCATAAATTTATGCGCGAACCAGAAATGCGGAGCCTGCGGGATGCGACTCGTCTGGAACATCTGCACGTTTATTGGGGGGCAAAAGAAGCCTTATATAAAGCCTACGGTCGAAAAGCCTTAGATTTTAGGGAACATATTTTTATTGATCCTTTTGGATATAATCCAGAAGGAGGGATTTGTACGGGACATATCAGCAAAGACGAATACTTACAATTTTTTGAAGTGAAATATGAGTTGGTTGAGCAAGAATATATTCTAGTAACAGCGATGGAAGACATCGGAGATATGCGAATTGTTTGATTTGAAATAACCTCTATATTCAAAAACTGAAAATTCTTAAAAATGAAATACGTTCTTTCTTTTTTGCTGGGCGTTTTATGTACTTCTATTTTCTTTATTTTTTATTTAAAAAGCAGATTGGCCAATACGACTGCTCCTGTTGTAACCACGGAACAGGTAATGGAACAAGCGGAGGTAGCTCCCGCAGGCCTTCCAACAGGCTTCAGAAAATTTTATGAAAACTTTCATCGAGATAGTATTTTTCAATTAAATCATATCCGTTTTCCATTAGAAGGTATTCCGGAAAAAGAAACGGAAGAAACGGATATCTCTGGCTTTTATTGGAAAAAAGAAAACTGGAAAATGCATCGACCTTTTAATGCGATGGATGGATCATTCATCAGAGATTTCCAACCACTAGGGGAAGATATAGTTATCGAAAAAATTCGTCATGCGGAAGCTAGTTATGGTATGCAACGTCGTTTTTCTCGTGATGGTGATGAATGGTATCTAATTTATTATGCCGCTATGAATGAGTTGGCGCAATAAAGAAATAAAAAAAGAGGTAACCGTTTTACAACGATTACCTCTTTTTAATTTATCAACTGGAATAAATCCAGTTAGTGTTTGAATTACTTCATTACACTAATCTCAATTCTTCGGTTTTCTGCACGACCTTCTTTAGTGCTGTTGTCAGCAACAGGATTAGCATCACCGAAACCTTTAGCAGTAATACGTCCGGCATCAATACCTTGAGCAACTAAACGATTCATTACGCTAGTAGCACGTGCTTCTGATAAAGTTTTATTTTTATCTGCATTACCAGTGTTATCTGTGTACCCAGCTACTTGAACTTTAATGCTTGGGTAAGCTTTTAGTACCGAAGCTAAGTTATCTACTTCTGTAGTTTCTCCACTGATGTCAGCACTACCTACTGCAAAGTTTAAGTTTTTGAATCGGAAAGACTTATCACCTTCTGCACCACCAGCTAAAAATGAGCTAAATTCTGCACCAGCAGAACCAGCAGCAAACTTGATACTACCAAGTGCTTCACGGGCAGCTTTCGTAGTTGCATCTAATGCACCTTCTGCCATTTCACCTGCTTTTTCTACCGCGTTTCCGGCGGCGTCAACAGTAGCAGCGGCTCCATCTTTTACGGCATTAGCAGCATTTCCCGCCATATCACCAGCTTTGTCAGCTAGACCAGCAGCTCCTTCAGTGATTCCAGATGTAGCATCTGATAATGCACCTGTTGCACTTTTTCCAGTAAAGAACCAGTAAGCACCACCTGCTAGAAGCGCGATCAATGCTAAAGGTAAAATTTTGCTGAGGATTCCACCACCAGCGTTAGCTGTTTCAGCAACTGCTGCACGGCCTGCGTTAGCGGCGTTAGAAACAGTTGATCCTATATCGCCAGCGTCAAAGCCAAGGATATTACCCATACCTGCAGGTAAAGCAGAAGCAACATGTTTTTTCTGCGTACCTAAGAACTTAGAAAGTCCAGTGGCATCCAATGCTTTGTTTTTTACATAACGTCCAACCATACTCATTACAAGTGGTGCTGCCATGCTCATCAACGAAGATGAGTTGCTTTTCTTCATTCCAGTAAGGGAGCCAATCATGTCCACAACAGAACCTAATTTGTTACCCATTAAACTACTTAGAATAGAGCTTCCAGAATTCATTAAGCTAGAGGTCGCATTGCCACCACCAAAAAGACCGCCTAGGTTATCAAGCATACTACCGTCAAAGTTTCCTTTGTTAAGCATGTTGATCAAACCAGCAGCTCCGGTGTTAGTGCTACCATTGCTAATGACACTTCCTAAGATTGAAGGTAGTGCTGCGCCCATTGCGCTTTTTACGATACCTTCGTCGGCACCGAGGAATTTTCCAATTTGAGAATACTGTGATCCACCCATTTGGCTGGACAGCATTTCGAGGAGGTTAATAGCCATAATCTTTGAAATTTTAATTGATTTTGATTTGTGAAATATGTTTGTAAGATGTTGATTTACAGTGAGTTAGGTCTGTTTTGTCGTGGGAATGGCAATGCAAAGGTACATTATTTTCATAAATGGCGTTATTTTTTAATAAAAAATTATCCTTTATGTGGTATCTTATCTTTAAAGAATTGATAGTCAGATATTTATATTGTTTATGAAAATTTGTTTTATCCTTGCTAGGGAAATTTTAGATTCTGGAACATCAGCTTCCCTCTTTTTACGCACAAACTATAGATAAGTCACATTTTAGCAGAGGAATCGATTGGAATTCGGGACCAATAAGCAGATAATAGTCCTCCGGTAATTAAATGCCAGATTCCCCAACAGGCAGTAATTAGGGCCATTCCACCCAGACCATCGTAAAAATTAAAAATAATAATTAAAGCCAAACCAGAATTTTGGATCCCCGTTTCAATGGAAATGGCTCGGGCATCGTATACACTTCTTTTGCAGAAGCGGGCGAAGAAATACCCCATGATTAAAGCGGTACCGTTGTGTACAAATACGATTAAGATAATTTTAGAAACATGCTCCATGATGTTTTCTAAATTGGCAAAGATCGCTGCAATAACGAAAGCGATAAAAATTAGGATGGATAGGAATTTAACAGGTTTTCGTATTTTTTCACTTATTTTTCCTAAATAGGAATTAAATCCCATTCCAATAAATAATGGAATTACTATTAAGGTAAATACTGTTTTGATGATGTCCGTGGGTGACACACTGAGGTCCTGTGTTAGATAAGATGCTCCGTAAGTAAAACTTGTCCAAAAATAAAATCCAATTGGTGTAAGTATGATGGCTCCTAACGTTACAATAGAGGTTAGCGTAACAGATAAGGCTGCATTTCCTTTTGCTAGATGTACCATAAAATTGGATACATTTCCTCCGGGGCAAACACTGACTAAGACCATACCGACCGCGATGCTTACTGGCGGATGAAAAATATAAATAAGTATGATGGTAAGAATTGGTAAAAAAATCAATTGCGAAATTAAACCCACCACGATTGATTTCCAGGCTTTTAAGACATACAAAAAATCTTTTCGACTGATATCTAACGCTACTCCAAACATCAAAAAAGCCAGACAAACATTTAGTAATTTTAGTTGTTCTGGATTAAAATTTATCTTGACTAAATCAATTGTTTCCATAGTAAAGTTCTGAATTCTAATTTGTACTTTTGTATATTCATTTTTTTGCCCCGTGATTCCAAATTTTGCTTACATCCGACATCTTTTTTATTTCAAATTTTCATACCATTTATTATGATAAAAAAATATCTTCTGCTGACTTTCGTCGCTACTTTTTTTACCTCCAACATCTTTTGTCAAGATGTTTTCCCTGCGGCTAAAGATATAACTTATCTTGAGGATTTATATAAACACCTACATGCTAATCCAGAATTATCCTTTCATGAAGTGGCTTCTTCAAAACGAATGGCCGAAGAACTAAGAACCGTAGGTTTTACGGTTACCGAAAATGTGGGTGGCTATGGTGTGGTAGGTGTTTTGAAAAATGGTGCTGGACCTACCGTTTTGGTTCGGGCAGATATGGATGCTTTGCCAATCGTAGAAGCAACCAACCTTCCCTACGCAAGTAAAGTGAAAACCAAAGATGCAGAAGGAAAAGAGGTGGGCGTAATGCACGCATGTGGTCACGATATGCACATGACGGTTTGGGCAGGGACCGCTCGAAATTTAGCCAACCGAAAAAACGAATGGAGTGGTACCCTGGTTTTTATTGGACAACCTGCCGAAGAACGTAGTGGAGGAGCGAAAGCAATGCTAGCGGATGGACTTTACGAAAAATTTCCAAAACCGGATTATGCCCTCGCTTTGCACGTAAGTAGCGGCTTGCCTGCTGGACAAATTGGCCTATGCGCAGAATACGCGATGGCGAATGTAGACATGGTCGATATTACGATTACAGGCCACGGAGGTCACGGGGCTTACCCACATACGACCATTGACCCAATCGTTTTGTCGGCGCGTTTAATCCTTGATTTTCAGACGATTATTAGCCGCGAAATATCTCCTCTTGATCCAGGTGTGCTGACGGTTGGGTCGATTCATGGAGGTTCTAAAGGTAATGTTATCCCAAATGAAGTGAAATTAGAATTAACATTGCGATCCTATAAAGATGAAGTTAGAACAGCAATATTGGAAAAAATAAAAAGAACTTGTCGAGGAGTAGGATTGTCGGCTGGTCTGCACGAAGATGAATTGCCGGTAGTTACGGTTCGTAATGAGTCTACGCCAGCATTATTCAATAATAAAAGCCTAGTAGAAACGCTTTTTCCAGTCTTTCAATCTACCATTGGAGAAGAACAAGTGTTGATGCTTTTCCCAGTTATGGGAGGAGAAGATTTTGGTCGTTACGGTCGAACTGAGGAAAAAGTGCCGATATTGTTATATTGGCTGGGAAGTGTTGATCCGACAGTAGTCGAAAAAACCAAATCGGAGGGAGGTACGCTACCTTCCTTACACTCCAGTAAATATGCACCACTACCTACGCCAACTATTCGCACAGGAGTAGCTACGATGACCGCAGGAGTATTACATCTTTTAAAAAAATAAAATTCCACGACAGAAAAGATGACCTCAAAAAAAATAATTAACTGGGGCGTAATAGGTCCTGGGAAAATTGCACACAAGTTTGTGCAAGATCTTCTGACATTACCCAACGCTCGATTGCATGCGGTTGCTTCGCGGTCTTTAGAACGAGCGCAGGAGTTTGCAAACCAATACGATGCTCCTCATGCGTATGGAAGTTATGATGAACTAGGTAATTGCCCTGATTTAGATGTGGTATACATTGCTACACCACATAGCGAACATGCTAAAAATACCATCCTCCTTTTAAATAAAAAAATTCCTGTCCTTTGCGAAAAACCAATGGGTATCAACCAACAGGAAGTTCAGCAAATGATCTCTGTGGCCCGGGATCAGCAAACCTACTTGATGGAAGCTTTATGGACGAGGTTTTTACCAGCTTTTCAAAAATTAATTGCCGTCATAGAAGCAGGCCGAATCGGTGAGGTATTGACGTTAAAAGCAGATTTTGGTTTTCAGGCAGACTTTGATCCTAAGAGTCGGTTGTTTGATCCTGTGTTAGCGGGAGGTGCTTTGTTGGATATTGGTATTTACCCTGCATTTCTAGCTACCCTACTTTTGGGGAAACCCAATCAAATTAAAGCAATGGCTCATGTAGGATCAACTGGCGTAGATGAGGCCAATGCCATATTATTAAAATATCCTTCTGGCAAGATGGCTATTTTATCTTCCACTATTTTACATGAAAGCCCGACTGTTGCAGAGATTTATGGTACCAAAGGCAAGATCATTATTCCAAGTCGTTGGCACGAGGCAAAAACGTTTACGTTAATAGATGCTAATGGAGAAGAAGAAGCCTTTGTTTTTGATTATCCACAACGTGGTTACCACGCGGAAGCAGCAGCGGTGATGGCAGACTTAACGAATAATAAGCAAGAAAGTAACCTTTGGTCTTTAGATAAAACCTTGGATTTGAGTATCTTGTTGGATCAAATAAAAATAGCTTTTTCCGCTTAAAAAAGTTTTTTAAATCAATTTATTTTATGAATGCTAATAAGATTTTTCTTTGCTTATTTATGCTGTTGTTGACCAACTTGAATTATAGTTGTAAATCAAAAACAGGAGCCTCCGCTAGTACATCTACTATTGTTCCTCTTTTAGTAGACGAATCCAAAACCTTGACACGGATTGCTTTAGGTTCTTGTAATCGATCTGATTATGAACAACCATTATGGCAACCCATTGTAGATGAAAAACCAGATCTCTGGATTTGGTTGGGGGATAATATATATGGTGATACCGAAGATATGAAGGCTTTGGCAGCCAATTACGCACTTCAAAAAAATAACTCCGAATACCAAAAGCTAATGAGGTCCACACCGATCATTGGTATTTGGGATGATCACGATTACGGTGTCAATGATGGCGGAAAGGAATATCCAAAACGTTCGGAAAGTAGGGATGCTATGTTGGACTTTCTAGATGTCCCTAAATCAAATCCAGTTTGGCAGCGAGACGGCGGCTACCAATCCTATACGTTCGGTGAGGCGGGTAAAAAAGTAAAAGTGCTCTTACTAGATGCTCGGTATTTCCGAGATCGAGTAGAACGTCGTCGTAAAGAATATCCACAGTATATTCCCAATTTGACAGGAACCATTTTAGGCGAAGAACAATGGAAATGGGTAGAAGAAGAACTTAAAACTAGTGATGCCCAAATCCATATTTTTGGTTCTGGAATTCAAATTTTACCCGTCCAACACAATTACGAAAAGTGGAATACTTTTCCGCAAGAGCGTGATCGTTTATTTAATTTATTAGTAAAGCATCAAGTTCCAGGGGCAATTTTTATTAGTGGAGATCGGCATATTGGGGAATTATCTAAAAAAGAAATAGAAGGATTGGAATATCCTTTAGTGGAATTAACCTCAAGTGGACTTACGCATACTTATGAGAATGCTTCTGAAGAAAATAATTTACGTATAGGAAAGCTAACCGATCAATTAAACTTTGGATTTATCGAAATAGATTGGAAGGGTGATAAGCCTATCGTAGATCTGGAAATTCGTGGCAAAGGAGGAAAACTATTTCAGGCGTATAAGATTGATTATAACCAAAAATAAAAGATGCTGAAAATAATACGTGCTATCCTGGTTTGTTTTCTGGTTGTTTCCTCTTTATGTGCACAAGTTAATCTAACGGATTCAAATTTGCCCATTATCATCCTTGAGGCAAATCAACCTATTCTAGATGAGCCTAAGATTATGGCAACCATGAAAATCATCGATAATGGTGTCGGTAATCGTAATCAGATCACCGATCCTCCCTTAGCTTATGAAGGTTTTATTGGACTTGAAACCAGAGGTGCCACTTCACAAAATTTTCCAAAAAAAGGATATGGACTGGAAACAAGAAAAGAGGATGGAAGTAATCGAAACGTAGCGCTCTTTGGGATGCCAAAGGAAAATGACTGGGTACTCCACGGTCCCTTCAGTGACAAATCACTTATTCGAAATACCTTAGCTTATAAACTAGCGGGAGCAGTTATGCCTTATGCCCCGCGCACGCAATTTTGTGAATTGATACTCAATGGTAATTATCGCGGTGTGTATTTGTTTACAGAAAAAATCAAGATTGATAAAGGACGAGTAGATATTGATAAACTGAAAATAGACGACAATAGCGGCGATAGCTTAACGGGAGGGTATATTGTCAAAATTGACAAAACTGCTGGTGGTATTACGGAGGGTTGGACTTCTTCTTTTGCGCCCATGGTGGGTGCCAGCCAACGAACTTATTACCAGTATCATCATCCTTCACCAGATAAGATGACCCTTAATCAGCGTAATTATATCCGCAACTTCATAACTGATTTTGAAAATACGATGGATGGCGAAAATTTCGCTGATGATCAAAATGGATACCGAGCCTTTATAGACCCTGCCTCATTTATTGATTTTATACTTTTAAATGAAATGTGTAAAAATGTGGATGCTTATCGGTTGAGTACTTATTTATACAAAGATAAAAATAGTATAGATCCACTTCTAAAAGCAGGTCCTGTTTGGGATTTTAACTTGGGTTTTGGAAACGTGGATTTTTGTGCAGGCCCTAGTCCTGAAGGTTGGGTAATGGATTATAACAGTATCTGTCCTCAAGATGGATTTCTCATTCAATTTTGGTGGCTTAAATTGCTAAAAGATGAGCACTTTGGGAAGCAAATAGTTGAACGCTGGCGCGAACTACGAACCAATGAATGGAGTGATTCCCGTATTGAAAACTGCATCAGTACGCTGGTTGAAAGTTTATCTGAAAGTCAGATTCGCAATTTTAATCGATGGTCTGTTCTTGGCGAATACATATGGCCGAACGCATTTATTGGGAATACCTATTCAGAGGAAGTGGATCAATTACGTAATTGGCTGAGAGATCGTTTGGAATGGATGGACCGTTCTATTGAAGAATTAAATCGCTTTCAAACTCCTTTAACGGGCCGTCCTGAACCACGAATCTATCCTAATCCTTTTTCGGAAACATTGACCTTTGAACTATTTGGGATAGAAGATGAGCTACTGGAAATTGCCGTATACAACCCAATTGGTCAACTCGTTTTTTTAGAAAAAAAGAATATTTTAACTACCGGAAAACAGCAAATTAGCTGGACTCCAAAATTGGCATCTCCTCAATTATATCTTTACCGAATTTCTCTGAACCAAGATGTCTCTGCAAAAGGAGTGATTTTTAGGCAATAATTTTTCTTGATGGTTTTGTGAAAATGTGACATAGGTTTTGAAGTTATTTTTCGATAAAAGCCTGAAAACATTGACTTTAATAATGGTATAAGTGAATTAATTATATCAAAAAGATTGGATAATTTTAACGCTAAAAGACCTTGAAACTTACCCTTGGCACATCGCTTGAATAAGAGATAAGAGTATTTAGCTGGCATAAAAATTAAACCACTAATCATCACCACAAAACGAAAGCCTTCAGGCTTTTAAACACCTTGGAATTCACAAATGAACGAAAAGGAAAAAGAGAGCTGTCCTCCGGGATAAGCTCTTTTTTTATTTATAATAAAGTCTAATAATACAGGTCTGTTATGAAAATATCTGAGGTGTTTTACAGATAAAGATTCGAGCAATGAAACTGATTTTATAGACGCATTTATTAGCTCAAAACATAGCAATAATGTCACATTTATTTGAATTAAATATATAAAATATTGTTTTTTAGTTAATTAACACTTAAAAAGGATGTCACAAATTTAATTTTTTATTGTGTTTTTTTGGAAACATAAAGCAACCTAATAAGTAGAGTAGGTAGATAACAACTACTTAGATGTACTTATTTTTTTTCGTTTAGGAAAAAATTATTCGCTTTATGAATCAGAGACACAAATACTATCCGCTAAGAACCCAGACCTTTTTTCTCCAACTCTTTTTTACCATTCTATTGATTGGAATAAGTCATGGTTTTGCCTTAGCTCAATTCGGATTTTCTGCCACGGCTACGAATCCTAGTCCAAGCTCTATATCCATTTGTGATCCAGATCCGGATATGGCTTTTTTTACCATTGATTATAATGCCTTTGGGACAGGAGCTACAAATCCAAGAGTAGATATTCCACTACCTAATGGAGCTACTTATTTAGCTGGTAGTGGCCCTGTTGGTGCCACGATGAGTGGAAATACCTTGATGGTACCCCTTAGTGATCTAGCGCCGAGTGAAGCTGGATCTTTTGATTTTAAATTAGTCTATGATTGTAATTTGCTTAGTAGTTTATCTGGGTTGGTTACGTTAGAAATCATGGCTATTGCTACAGAAGGTTCTAATACTAGTAGTTCAAATCCTATCAATAATACAGTTGCTGAGCCTCATATCATAGCTTCGGCGAACACAAATGTGACGGTTAGTGATGCCGAGGTAACGGATATGTTTACCCGAACTTTTGATGTTCGACAAACGGGATTGGGAGCTACGAAGTTATTCGAATTTGAAGTCTGTGTTACTTACGAAACAGACATTATCGTTACCGGTCAAACTTTAGGAGGCGTCGATGTATCAGGTGCCTTAACGCCAACGGGTGGTTGTATAACCGTTAATAGCACAAATTTTCCTGCGTTAGCTGGTTCATTTCCAATGGGACAGGGAGATGAATTAGAGTGGTCTGAAGAGGTAGAAATCATAGGATGTGATAATCTTGGTGGTTTGGCTAGTGTAAATTGGGGATGTAATGGTGCTGATTGTCAAGAGGATGAAGTATTACCATTGGCAATTGAATTGGCTAATAACTCGCCTGTAATTCAACAAGTTTCAATAAATCGAACGTTTAATAATTGTATCGAAGATGGTGCAGAAATCGAAGTAGTTTGGCGTATCAATAGTGGAAAAGCCTTTAACTTAGTCTTTTCTCCAAATGCTAGGAGTAATCGTACAGTGATTGACCCTAACAGCATAGAAGTAGATTATGGTGCTGGAACATACAGTGCCTATACTGGAGGAATTAACAATCCTAGTACGACAAATTCTGGCGTCGCATGTATTCCTACTGGAGATCGATATACCAATTATGACCTAGATCCTTTTTCGACGATCATTGATGCGACGAGTGGACCACAAATTGTCAGACTAAGATACACCATAAAAACCTGCTGTAATTCTTCCGCTGGTTGTAGTTTAAATACAGGCTCTATTTTAGGTGCTTCCCCAAGTATAGAAGTAGAGGATATGTGTGGAGTTAGTAGCGGGGCAAGCTCTACTATCGATCCTCGAAATATGAATACTTCTACCGCTGACAATGTTCCTGCTTATATTGCAGATGGGGAGACGAGTACTTGGCAATATGAATTTAACAATATGGCCGATATTGATCCATTTGCCACTAACGGTCAAATTTGTGTTGATTTTTCAGTTGATGACCCTATCGTATATGCTCCTAATTCTATTCGTTGGGTTGATGCAGGAAATAATAATACGTATACACCAATTTCTGAAACCATTACGTCTAGTGGAGGAGCAACACAAGTTTTTGCCTGTTTTGCAATGGGTGACTTTTTCGGAAATGGTTCCAATATTTTATTTGATGCTAGTTATACTTGTACCCCTGCGTCTTGTGGAACTATTGCTAATACTTCAATGGACATTGGGTTTCGTTTTGGAAACGGAACTTGTTCTGACAATTGTGTGATGACTGTTTTGTGTGAGGATGCTACGACTACTTTAGGAGGTGAATGTTGTGGAACCAGTTGTGATGGAATCTCTCACCGTGGATTTACCGCTGCTCGTACTTGTTTTGGTGAGCCAGATAATGACAATGATGGATGTGCTGATGTGGGTGGAAGTATTGATTTGAATTCAGTACGTACCGAAAGAGCAATGCAAGGTGATGAATTAGGTTTTACCGCTACTGCACAAGTAAACCTAATGAGTCCAACAGATAGCTTTAATTATGTTTATTTTGAAATGACCTTCCCAACGCAACATGGTATTGGGTCAATGACTTCTTTAGAGATTGATGATGCGAGTACAGGAATGACTTATACTTGCAATGGGGTCAATGTTTTTAATGATAATAATACCAAAGTCTCTTACTATCTGACGACTGATTTAATTCGAGGGTGTGGAACAATACCTGCAGACTTTATCTATCAGGATGGAGATATCTTACGAATCAATGGTACTTTTGTTAATTTGGATAATCCAGGATGCTTAGTACGCCAATTAGATATTGAGGCTGAATGGTTTGCGGATCGCTCTGTTAGTCCAGTAGGTATAGATCGGCTACAATGTAATCTTCCGATTCCAGCTAACTATTCTCAAGTAGGATATAATTTAAATCTTCGACCTCGAAATAATCGTTCTTATGGTTGTGGAGGAGCTGAATTTGAATATTCAGTCGATTTTTGTATCGGAGGAGGGAGTTACCTGATTCAACCCTTTCCTTACGAAATCAGAAATTTCATGAAACCCCTAGTTGCTGGACTAAAACTACCTCCTGGTCTAGTATTAGATCAGTTGCTGTTAGAAAACAAAAGATTTACAAAAGTATTTAGTGGAGGGTATGCTAGTGTAGCATCAGAAGATATCACCGCTTATGCTCAACAAGCAAATGGATATCTAACTTTGGATTGGGCTACTTACTTTGATGATTGTAATAATAATTTCACGCCAAATGGAGGATACTATTTTGAAATAAAAGGCCGTTTTGAAGGATCTTGTCAGTCAATGCCTTCTTTGCCCGAATGGTTCTACGAAGCAGAAATGGATTACTGCTCTCCCGTTGTAACGGATGAAATAATCAGAGTGGATTCTTACCATAACAGTGATCTGCCAATTATTATTCCTGATATTACTATAAATACTTCTAGTTCTACGATCTTTCCTTTTGATGAGAATGCTTCGTGGAATGTAAGTATTCGTGAAATAGCAGGATCAACCGCTCGTAATGCGTGGATGATGATCCAAAATAATAGTGGGAATATTATACCCCAATCGGTAAGTAATGGTGGTACAATTATCACTGCTACCAACGGCATCTACCAACTCGGAGATATTCTTGGTGGAAATATTAGTAATTTCACCATTGTAGCCGATTACCTCCAATGTCCTCTTGACTCTATCTCCGTCTTGATCGGTTGGGATTGTACTGATTATCCACTTAGTGATCAACAGGTTATTCAGGGAGGGCTTGCTTGTCCTACTGATGCCGTTACATTATATGCCGTACCTCAAGCTCCTGCACTTCAGCAAGCAATTATCACAGAACCAACCGGACCAATTGCTCCTTGTACTACTTTTGATTATGAATTAGAAATCAAAAACGTAGACAATGCAGTAGTTTACGAACCGTTCTTTGAACTCTTTGTGCCTTATACTTCTGGTATAGAAATAATTTCAGGAACAGAACAAGGTTGTTACCCTTGTGATGTTAATAGCCCTGTTTATAATTATGGAATATTTGGACCTACAGAAGTAATTTATACTCCTTTAGGGATTAAATATATTTGGGATTTAGAAACCTTAGTTGCCGAATTCGATTTTCCGAATGATATGGGATGGGAAGGAGAAGCCCAAGCCAATGATGAGTTGAAAAGTTTCCGATTACGTTTTCAAGCTAAAACGAATTGTAATCATATTGGTGGAGATTTTCTAAATTTCCGTACCAAAGCCCACACTTATTGTGGTGAAAAAACTGAAACCATTTTACGTAATGGAATTCAGATAGAATTTGACAATCCTCAACCTAGCTATAATTCATTTGTAAGTATTTCTAACAATGAGCCTTTTAGTGTTTGTGGGGAAAATACGACTCATGAAATTGAAGGAGTAATGGTCTTTTTTGGTGAAACAGATGGCCTAGATAGTCTTATCATTGCTCTGCCTCCTGCTTTAGAATTCGAAGAAATTCTTTTCAATCCTTCTCAGGTTACAGAATCTCCTGTAGTTAACACAATTGGCCCTGGCGCTGGTCCAGTTTCTTTTGAAGAGATTAGAATAAAAATTGATGCAGGTATTCCTAGCGGAACAGCCATAAATTATCTACTTAGAACTACCGTTAATCCAGAAAAAGTACTTTGTGAAGAGCCAAATACACTAAGTGTTCGGACGGTTCGTTCTGCTTCTTTTCTTTGTGAAGGTGTGGTTTGCAATGGACTGATTGCTTCTGGATCAATCTATCCTCCTCCGGTATTAGAAATGATTCAAGATTCTTTTGAATTATCTGATCTCATCGTTTCCACTAATTGTGGTATGGATATGATTTCAATAGAAGGACTGTCTATTACAAACGTTGGAAGATTTGAGATAATCGAAGATATTAACCTAGACTTTTATCATGATACAGATAATTCTGGAAACTTAACTCCGGGTGATGTATTGTTGGGGTCTTCTGTAAATGCTATAGATATTCCGCTTGGGTCAACTGTTAATATCAATACTGGACCTTTCAATGTTTCTCCAGAACAGTCTTGTAGAATTATTGCAGTCGCTAGTGGTTGTAGTTGTGATACCAAAGAAATGATTACTCGATCTATTCTTACCTCAAATGCTGGAGAAGATCAAGTAGGTTGCAGTGCTGCTACTTTCCCAATGGGATGTGGAGAAGATTTAAGGGCCGATGGATTTCAGTATCAATGGTTTGGATTAAATGGTGCTCCTCTTAGTGCAGTAGTAGATCAAAATGACCCCAATACTAATATTACTTATGAACACTTTAATACGACTGATCTTACTTTAGAATACATTCTCCTTACGACTCATCCAAATGGCGGGTGTAATAGTGTGGATACAGTAGCGCTTACCTTCGATGGAGTATCAGTTGAATTAGGAGAGGAGATTGTCGTATGTACTGATTCTTTTGGTATGATGACTGGACCGTTAGGATTTTTTAATTATCAATGGACACCAACAACTGGAATTCTTGATCCAATTGATCCGCGATCTCCTGTACAATCTCCTGTAGGAGCAGCAGTTTATCAATTATCTTATACAGACCTTACTGGATGTACTCAAATTTTTGAACAGAGAGTTCGAGGAACTAATTGTACGGACTTAGAATTAATTAAAGAAGTAACCCCTACTTCGGCGGCGATTGGTGATGTACTTACTTACGATATTTATGTAATTAACCAAGGACCGAATGGTGCTTCTGGAATCGAAGTCGCAGATACATTATCTAATGGTGTATCTTACTTGAGTTCAACGCCCAACCAATATGATCCGCTTACCCATATTTGGACAGTTCCCGGTATTATGTTGCCGGATGATACAGCACGAATAACAATATACGCACAAATCACAGAAGGTGGTCCAGTTTCTAACGTTGCACAGGTTAGTAAAATGAATGAAGGTGACTTAGACTCTTTTGTCAATAATGATCAGTCTAGTGAAGATGATCAGCAAGGCGTTTGTACCTCGGTACCGATTAATTTATTATGTCGTGAAGTTAAAAAAATAGGTATTGATAATGTATTTGGTGCTTATCAATGGTATAAAGATGGAGTAGCCATTGTTGGGGCCACTTCTGATTCTTTAGAATTATCTGAGTCAGGCTCTTATGAAGTGCTGGTCGATGGTGGAAATTGTCCTTATAATCAATGTTGCCCTTTTGAGGTATTCGAAGAACCTTGTGCAGTCATTGGCGATTATGTATGGGAAGATTTAGATGGGGATGGAGTGCAAGATACTGGAGAAAATCCTATCGAAAATGTTACAGTCTATGTTTTCGATACAGCTACTGGATTACCAGTTGATTCGACAATTACAGATGCCAATGGTAATTATTTATTTGAGGAATTACCTGCTGGAAACTATTACCTGTCTTTTGATTTATCAACGAATACTTCTGGAATTGATTATGAGATAACTTCTTCTGATCAAGGGGGAAATGATGCGTTAGATAGTGATATAAATACTGCTGGAAATACACCAGCTTTTACTTTTGATCCTTCAAATGGAGATGATCTGACTTTTGATGCCGGATTTATTCCTGTGGCAAACATTGGAGATTTCGTTTGGGTAGATGCCAACTTTGATGGTATTCAAAATTTTGGTGAAGCGGCCGTGCCTGGGGTTACGGTTAATCTTTATGATTCAGTTAATGGTGCGCTTATTGGAACCGCCACTACAGATGCAAACGGCATGTACTTAATTGAAAATATTCCTTTTGGTAATTATAACATTGAATTCGATTTAAGCACTGCTACTGGTTTTGAAGACTACGCATTCACTGATTATAACACTGGGAATGGAATGAATGATAGTGATGCGAATAATAATGGAGAAACGCCTAATTTTTCTTTTGATCCTCGTAATGGAGATGATCTCATCTATGATGCGGGGATTTATGCCATCGCAGACATTGGAAATCAAGTTTGGTTAGATAATAACATGGATGGTGTGTTTGATACAGGTATTGAACCTGGTGTTGAAAACGTCACGGTTATTTTAATTGATAATATTACAAACTTACCGGTCGATACAGTACTAACAGATGTTAATGGAAATTATTTGTTTGAAGATGTTCGTTCTGGTGATTATTCTATTAATTATGATTATTCTTCCAACTCAGCTACTCAAGATTATCTTTGGACAAATAATACAGCTGGTTTTGGAGATAACTTCAGTGAATCTGACGCTTCTGGAAATGGTCCTGCATTCACCTTCGACGCCACCATCGGCGATGATCTAACGCACGATGCCGGTTTAATTCCAGTAGCAGATATTGGAAATTTTGTCTGGATTGATACGGACATGGACGGTATTCAAGATCCAAGTGAAGCTCCAGTTGCCAACGTTGGTGTTACATTGTATGATAATACAACCAATACAGCAATTGCGACGGTATTTACAGATGTAAATGGCGAATATATATTTGAAAATATTACAGCAGGTGATTATTATTTGACTTTCGATCCAACGACCTCTCCAGGCGGACAAGTTTATGATTTCACAACTTCCAATACAGGTGATGGAACCAATGATAGTGATCCAGATAATAATGGACAAACTTTACCTTTTATATTTAATCCATTGAATGGTGATGATATGACCTATGATGCTGGACTGATTCCAGTAGCGAATATTGGAAATTTTGTTTGGACAGATACAGACATGGATGGCATCCAAGACCCAAGTGAATTGGGACTGGATTCTGTACTGGTTGTATTATACGATGGCAATAGTGGTAATCTAATTGATAGTATGTGGACGGACGTTAGTGGGATGTATCTATTTGAAAATATTCCTGCGGGAGATTATTTTGTAGGCTTTGAGCCGAATGCATCTTTTGGCAATATGAATTATGGCTTAAGTCCATCCAATACTGGAAATGGCTCTAACGATAGTGATGCAGATACAAATGGCTTCACATCCGTCTTTAGTTTTGATCCACAAAACGGAGATGACTTAACGATTGACGCGGGTGTAAGTGCAGGTGCCAACCTAGGGGACCTAGTCTTCATAGACACCGATGGCGATGGTCAGCAAGACCTAGGTGAGTCAGGCGTGGCGGGCGTTACCGTTAATTTATTAGATGCTGGTGGAAATATCATAGCGACGACGACAACGGATGTGAATGGAAATTATTTATTTGAAAATATTCCATCTGGAACATATAGTATTGCCTTTGATTCAAGCACCGTGCCTGGTACAACCGATTACGGTTTTACGGCAAGTAATGTTGGAAACGATGCCACAGATAGTGATGCTGGACCAAGCGGAACAACGACACCTTTCGTTTTTGATGCGAGTGCAGGCGATGACCTAACGATTGATGCCGGATTAATCCCCACGGCAGATATCGGAAACTTTGTCTGGATTGATGCAGATGGAGATGGGCTCCAAGATCCAAGTGAAATAGGGGTAAGCGGAATTACCGTAAATCTATTGGATGCCGGTGGAAATATCATAACGACGACGACCACGGATGCGAATGGTGAGTATGTATTTGCAGATGTACCAGCAGGTACATATAGTATCGGATTTGATACGAGTACGGCTGCTGGCGATTACGACTTTAGTCCAGCGGGGGCTGGAGATGGCACGAATGATAGTGAAGCAGATCCTTTAACAGGTATCACGCCACAGTTTACGTTTGATCCATTGTTAGGAGATGATGATACGCATGATACAGGACTAGTACCGACGGCAGATATTGGAAACTTTGTATGGATAGATGCAGATATGGATGGAATCCAAGATGCTGGAGAGACAGGATTAGATTCAGTCCTAGTGGTACTTTATGCGTCAGATGGAACGCCACTAGACAGTGCGTGGACGGATGCTAGCGGAATGTATTTATTTGAAGATATTACGGTAGGCGATTACTATGTAGGCTTTGAACCGAATGCATCTTTTGGCAATATGAATTATGGTTTAAGTCCATCTAATACTGGAAATGGCTCTAACGATAGTGATGCAGATACAAATGGCTTCACATCCGTTTTTAGTTTTGATCCACAAAACGGAGATGACTTAACGATTGACGCAGGTGTAAGTGCAGGTGCCAACCTAGGGGACCTAGTCTTTATAGATAGTGATGGCGATGGTCAGCAAGACCTAGGCGAGTCAGGCGTGGCGGGCGTTACCGTTAATTTATTAGATGCTGGTGGAAATATCATAGCGACGACGACAACGGATGTGAATGGAAATTATTTATTTGAAAATATTCCATCTGGAACATATAGTATTGCCTTTGATTCAAGTACCGTACCTGGTACAACCGATTACGGTTTTACGGCAAGTAATGTTGGAAACGATGCCACAGATAGTGA
>CALFWZ010000087.1 GCA_937928405.1 uncultured Saprospiraceae bacterium | reverse complement strand
ACTTGCAACTCCTGATAAATATTCTTTAGCAATTTTTCTTTTTAAATGGACCGGATAACGGTTGTATTGCCGAGTCCGCTTCTTTGGTCTTGTCACAATTTTACGTATTTTGGTGACAACCTATACTGGTCCAATACAAGTCTTATGATTACGGATATCAATCAATTGGATTTAAGTAAAAAATATACCTACGCTGATTATCTGACTTGGCAGTTTGAGGATAGAGTCGAGCTGATCCGAGGTAAGGTTTTTCGGATGTCACCTGCGCCGAATCTATCCCACCAAAAAATTTCTAGCAATTTACATGTCATCGTAGGAAGTTATCTTCGAAAGAAATCTTGTATGATTTTCAGTGCTCCATTTGATGTACGACTCCCGCTACCAGTTGACCAACAAACACCGGACAAAATTGATACGGTCGTCCAACCTGATCTCTCCATCATCTGCGATCCTTCCAAACTAGACACCCAAGGTTGTAATGGTGCTCCCGATTAGATCATCGAGATTCTATCTCCGGCTACTTCAAAAAAAGACTTAACTGAAAAATTTGACATCTATCAACACGCAGGCGTCCAAGAATATTGGGTAGTCTACCCTTCTGAAAAAACAGTTTCGGTCTTTCAACTCGATGCTTCGGGTGCGTACCAACTGGCCCGGATTACGCCTTTTGTAGAAGGAGAAGTGGTACCAGTTGGAGTGTTTGAGGATGATGAATTTGAGGTTGATTTGGGGGAGGTTTTTGGTTAGATGATTTGATCTTCGACTTTTTCAATTTTCTTTGAAATTTGCAAACCAATCTCACTAGAATAAATACCATCTGTAGCGAAGTAAATTCGCTCCTTCTTATCATTAATTATTACTTCTAAATCATAAATTTCTTTATTCCTAATTGCATTATCAACCATATAAGCTGCAAGATTAACTACAACATCATTTTTAAATTCCATAAAGTCATTCCACTTCTTAAAGAAGAAAATTTCATCATCAGGATATTGGGTAAAAACTGAAACATTTCCTGCTATATCTCTTGACTTCCATTGTGTGGTTTCATCATCATCTACCTTCACATTTTCCAGAGAACCAACAATCCAATTGGCAACAAATAAATCTTTAAGTCGAGCTGCATTAGTTTTTGTTTTTTCTGAAAAATCTAGTAATTCATCGTACACAACATTTACCAGATCGACCCAATCATTTGCACTATATCCTCTTTTTGTAAGTAACTTCTTTGTTTTTTTTAATGCCTTTGCCTGAATCCATTTTTTCTCTTTTCTATCGTATGTTCCATAGGGTGCAGGATGTAAAAAAATCTTTCCTTTTTTATCCTTCTTAAAAGGATAAAGAATGTGTAATTCTCCAACTTTTTCTTTATCAAATCTGCATAATCTTCCTGCTCGTTGAGCCAATCTATCTACAGGACATAAATCAGAAACCATTAAATCAGAACTGATATTTACACTCATTTCACCAATTTGGGTAAGTATAGCAATTCCGTTTGCATTACCTTTTCCCCAAGTATCTTTTCCTAAATGTTCAATAAGCTCTTTTTCTTTCCTCACTTTATCAACTTCTGTAAATCGGCTATGATAAATTAAAATCTTAACTCCTTCACTATTTTCTTTAAACCAATTATAAAAAGCCATTGCTCTATCAACTGTATTCGCATAGATAATTGCGTTACCTTTTTTAATGCATTTTTTTAACAATGGTTCAAGGTCTTTTACCTCGTGATATTTTTTAAACGATTTAATTTTACAACGCACTCTTTCATTATCAGATTTATCTTCTCTAATTTCCTTGACTAAAAACCCAGCTTTATTATATAGTTGCATACTTACTTGAGGGATAGATGCACTCATAATCATAGTTGGAATTTTCCATTTTTTACAAACTTCTAGTAAAACCAAAACATTTGCTTGAGTAAATTCATCATAAAAATCTGCTTCATCAATGACTAAACAACTATTTGAGAAATTAAAAATTATAGTATGATGGTCTTCTCTGGTCAACGATAGCATTATTAATAAATGATCAATTGTACAAACCGTGACAGGCGTCAACAATAGTCTTGCATATTCATGCTCCGCTCTGGCTTTTTGTTTTTCAACCTTACCAAGTTTAACTTTCTTAGTCCATTCAAACCATGCACTAGAATGATAAAGTCCTTTTTTAGAAATATCTTTAGCAATACTCATTGAAAGTGCATTTGATGTAAATCGAGTCGGCATAGCAATAATTAATCTATCTGCTTTTTGGTTATCAATTTGCTTTTTTGCCCAGAGTAGTGCTGCATCTGTTTTGCCTGCACCAGTTGGTGCTCGCATTAATATTAATTCATCTTTCCAAAATTTTTCAGCAAGTTCTTGAACTGGCCTTCGTTCTTCATAATCAAATGAATAATCAAATTTTTTAAAAGGCGATACATAGCTTTTTCCTTCTCTTGCACTTGCTCGCCTATCTGACAATTGTAGCAAAGACCTCACGCCAGCATATGGATAATATTCGCCTAAAGCTTCAGAAAATTGGTGCCCTAACCGATGAAATTTATTATTTAATTGCTTAAATTTATTCCAAAAATACTTTCCTTTTTCTCCAAATTTATCACTCTGCCATTTAGGTTCATGGTATTGACTTAATTTGGAATGATGAGCCGCAATCGCAACTTGGATAGGTAAAGACATCTTATTTTCTTTTGAAATTAAAGACTGTATTTCATGTCTAAAACCTAATACTCTGAGATTTTTCCCATCATTTCCCTTCATTGCTATTCTATAGGATATATAATTTCCTCCATTCTCTTTTTGCCATTCTAAAAATGCTTCATAATCCTTCCAAATAGCATCTTGCCAAATTATATGGGCCTTTCCTTCATCATGAAATAAACAAGCTCCTTCAAGCCTTCTATGCAAATTCTTTCCAGTAATTGACTCATATTTTTTAGCAACAAAATCAAAATGATTCAAAAGCATTTTCCCTTCATTTAAAACATCATTGACATGTTCTTCTAAGGTTAATCCATCAGTTTTTGCCAATAGTTTTCTCATCTTATTCTCGTCCTGCAAATTGTTCAAAAGTTACAATTTCTGTATCTCCTCCTGCAAGATCTACTAATGTAGAAGTATCTAACAGTGAAAATGCTGAATTGTAGGCTTCTTGAACAGACGTACCTTCTTTTGTATCATCACCAATAAAATATTTAGCTTTCCTTGCATCAAGTTCAGCAAGGATATTTTTCTTTTCATTTTCTCCTGCTGTGAAATATCGAGAAGCTTTTCTGCTTAGTTTTGTGTCAAATACAATTAATACTTGCTGAGGTTCTCCACTTATAGCATTTCGTGCTTGATTAGCATAATCACTCATTGAGCCTGTTGCTTCCAGATACAATTTCACTCTTCTTTTTCTTTCTTCCTCGTTGGTGTGCTTAAAATGTTCGGTTCCAATATGAAAACTTCCTTCATAATTAAATGCTTTAGAAGTACTTAAACTTGTTATATCTAAAAAGAAACTCATCTGCATTAAGTCATATTCACTAAACTCTTTCGTAGCTAATGCTTGGTCGCTTCCTTCTCCTTCATTTTGTTTAAGCCTAACTAAAAGATCTCTTCCAACTTTACTTGGTTTATTATCTGTGGTCTGTCCTTTAACACTACTAATTGAGCTTGCCATAGTTGCTGTAAGCGGTGCTGAACGACGGCCAGAATAATCGCCTCTTGAAGGATGCATAAATCCTCCCATGTCAGCTCTTAAATCGTTCTCTATTTTATTAGTCACACCATCTCCGTTGGAGACAAATGTTACTCCTTTTGCGGGGTCGCTTTGATTTAATCTATCTATTGCAGTGAATAATGCGTGTCGTTGCATTTGACCACTTACATAAACCTTTCCGTCTGGAGTTCTTTTGATAGACGAAGCATTTCCTAAAAGTTTTTCTCCTCCATTTGCAATATGATTTTCAAATGGTGCTAAAAGAGTAACTAGAATTCCTTTGATTTCCATGATAAATATTTTTTATAGTTTTTAAAATTGATTAGGCATCTGTAAAATCTTCTGAAGGTTCAGTTGATTCAGCTTCAGAACTTTCATTAGCTGAAATAGTTTTTACTTTAATATTCTTAACTCTAGAAAAAGCAATTATCAAGTTTTTTGCTTTGTCTAAAGAAAGTTCTCCACTACTTGCCATTTCCATAAATAGACTTCCTTCTTCAGGTGCATCAGAATTAGATAATAGTCCTGCACGCCTAACAAGTTGCATAGAAAGAGCATCACCACTTCTTGCTGAAAATGCTGAACTTTCCATTTCAACTAAAAATTTAGATTTCATTTTAGCTATTTGTTTCCAATATCCATCTGTACCTTTTGGATATTTGTCTGAAAATTGCTCTGTATCTTTTTTTGCAGCAGTATAAGCTGCATAGTTCAACCAACTACCAAGTTCTTTGGCAGAGGCAACGATTTCTTTTGGTATATTTTCCATTTTTTCAAAATAAGTTTTAAAAAGTAATTGAATAGATTTTGGATATTCTGCTCGAAAAGAAAGAAAGTCTTTAAAAGATGGAGGATTAAAAAGTTGCAAAAATCTTCCAATGAATAAATCATAATTTTGATAACCTAGCTGATTAGAACTATTTCTTTTTCCCTTGCTATAAAGTTGAGCAAAGTAAAAACTATCAATTATCTCTCTTAGATGATTTTCAATCGCTAAATCAATTATTAAATTATTGTATTTAAAGGTTTCAGCATTTCCATAACTCACCATATACATTTGAGTATCTTTTAAACTCTCTAAAACCTTTCTCCCCTCTTCATTAAAGTTTGCTTCTTTTGACCAATATCCAATTGCACCTAAAAGAGCAACTTTTCCCATTGCACTACTTCTTGGAGCAAAAGGAAAATTTCCATTATAAATATGTGGACGTGAAGGTTTTTCAGATTTAATCTCTCCATTTGGTTTTAAATCTCGATAAACTTTCCCTTCGTTAAAATTATATTTATCACCGCTTAGAAGAATTCTTTTGAAGATGTAAATAAAATCAACTAATTCTTTTATTTCTAAATCAGGAATTATCGCTACATTATTTCGTTCAACTTTACCTTTTGACTTTTTGCTATAAGCAAGACATGGTTTTAATGGAGTGGTTGAAGTAATCAAAGCTAAAGCCGCTTCTGCAAGTTTAATTTTAGGTTTCCCTCTTCCAGCTGTCCCTGTATTTCCAAAACTTAAATATTCACCTGTTATTGGAATCATTGACATCGTAGCATTAATATTCTTAAAAGGTTCTTTGATTACTTGTTTTCGGATATTTTCACAAGCCTTGTAAATATTACCGGCAGCTTTGTCAGTTGAAACAATACATGGAGAAAGAAAAATTCCATTATCTGGATTTCCTTTTTTTTCATTGATATAATTGAATTTCACCTTTTCCATTCCCTTGAAAGAACCACTAGGTTTCATTCTAAAGTGATTTAATCCTCTTTGAATTTCTTTTGACAACACAGTAATATTTTTAAAGACCTCCTCTTCAGAGTCAAAATTATTCTCTGCCATTATCACAGCCATTCCGTATTTAAAATATGGATGTTTTATTATCATAATTCTTGAATATTTATTTCTACCCAACCATCGCTAGTTCCTAGATAACCTGTAGAATTTTGAATTAATTTAATTCTTAAAGCTTCTAATAAATTATTATCGATTCGCACTTTGATATTATAAGCTGATAGATTTATCGTAAGGTCAGATGAGTCATTTTCTTTTAAATAAACATATTCTCTTTTTGCAAGCGTAGAATAGTAAAGAGGAAATTTCCCTAGATTATCTTTAAAGAGTTTTTCCACAGATTTGTCATCAGGTTGCATTGGCTTCTTTTCATTTCTTGGTAAATCTCTTTTTTCTGACAATAATGAATAGTCTAAATTAGGAGTACCATTTGGATGGACTACTGCATCGCTTCGCCGAAATGCCTTTTTCCAGAGATCATCGAAGAATCTCATTTGAGGAATAAAGGAAAATTCAATTTCAAAATGATTATACAATAATGGAAGATAACCTGAGTTGGAAAATGTTTTTTCAATATCTTCTTTATATTGCTTTTTATAATGTTTTTTTAAATCTTTCCATATTGCTTCTCTATCTTTTGCTCCAATATGCCAACCTAAAATATTTTCAAACAACCCACATATTTGAAATTTAGTAGGAGTTTTTTCTGTTTTGTAATAAGAACCAGGTATTTCATTCACCATCGAAAGAGGTGCTAAAGGTTGAACTACAAAATTCACTTCTTTCTCCAAAATTGGCTTTTTATTAAGAAAATTTAAATCAATCATAGAAATTTATTGTTTTTATAAAAACAGAAGAGAGTTAAATTTGGACAATAACTCAAGAAGTCCTACTAATTAATAAAAGGGGTGGAGACCTTCTACATTTACAAAAAGAAAGGATATCTTTTTTCTTCCTCAGAAATGGACATACGTGTCATATGGCTATTTCTGCTTTGCAAAAGTAGGTAAGTTTTATCAAAAAATCAACCCGTTACTAAAAATTGGTATTGTATTTTATATTTTTTTTTATTTTTACATGATTTTAAACTATCTGCATCTTAGCGAACTATAATGGAATTGAAACTAAATATTTCCGTTACAGTCATCTTGCTTAAATTTACTCTTAGTTGTATCTTTTAGTGTAAGCCAAAGCTTTTCGTCAAAAAAAGTCTGTTGATTGCTAGCTTTTAATCGTACCATCTTGGAATTGAAACTTACTTAAAATGGGTTCTATCCATTTTATCTTTTAATCGTACCATCTTGGATTCAAAGGCAGCCACTTTCCCGGCTGCCTCACTCCATCCCCTTCACCATCCCAAACCCCAGATTACTATTCATCCCACCAAACCCACTAAAATATCCCAGCTCCATCAACGCCGTCGGCGCGGTCAATTCAAAATCAAATAAATAGCCTCGGACTTGAATGCCTTTGATCGACAATAATTTCGACTTCGGTTTGGACAATAATGTAAAACCATGAGGAAAGTCTAATTCAAACGAACCTGGACTAATTCCAGTTGTTGCTGGCGTTAGCGCATGTTGTTTACGAACTAAGTTTTCCAGTAGCCAATCACCGTAGCCTTCCTCTTCGGGAGACGCATAATGTGCGTGTGCTTCGCCTTCCATGTTACGGCTTACGCAGATGGGCGTCTGGGTACGAAAGCGCATTGTTTTTTCAAAGGCTGGCTTTGGTAACATCTCTATTCCCGTCACGGTAAAGTTGGCGCGGAAGCGACCGCTTGACAGCTCGAATTGTTGATCTTTAAAAAGGCCCATCACAAAATGTTGGACGGCTTCATCGACATAAAACGAAAGTTCGATGATCGTCGGGGATTTGGTCAGGGTAAACGTTTTCCGTGGGCGATCGACATCAAACCACTTGGGTCGCAATGGACTAAAGCTAAATAACTTATATTTTTTCCCACCAAAGTCATAACCTTGCTCGTGCAGTTTCTGTGCAAAATCTGCGTCTGCATTTCCCAGGGTATGATAAATCCACGAAGAGACCAGATACGGGTAGTTGATCGGGAGGATTTGTTTCGGTGGATGTTCTAAGGTTAATTGAATACGCATATTTTGATTTTCGTTTTAACTTCTGGCACAAAGATGCACCCAAGGGTGGGCCAATAACATACCTACCCTTATTTTTTTTTAAAATTTCATTTTTTTCATCTCTTCTTTTAGATGCTCTAGTAGTGACTCAGGTTCTACAACTTCTACTAATTGGTGATAGAATCCTAAAATAAAATTGGTTAGGCCAATAAACCTGAAATTTACTTGACATTGAAAATCGTAGACACCTTCGTCTTTTCCATCGGGAGTAATGTAGGATTGCGTCAGTGGAAAACGTTCTACTAATTCGTTATAAGCACCTACTTTCAAGCGAAGGTGAACTGTAACTTGCTTTCTTTCTACGATCCGAAAAGGGTCGGTAGCAATCACTTCGTGCTTTTTTTCATACTGCCACGGATCGTCGGTAATACGCAATCGAGTGATCCGCGAAATCCGAAAATGTCTTAATTTCTTTTTGTCTACATCAAAAGCTTGTAAAACATCATCATGGATATTAGGATCAAATCCTTCTACTCGTCGATCTGAAATTTCATTACTATTAGAAGATCGGTAATCCAATAAAACGATTTGCTTTTTTTCTTTTTTTGCTCTGGTTAGCAAATCGACTTTCGTCAAATAAGGTTTACGAAGTGTGGTACGACCAATTCTAGTATAATCGTACATCGAAGCCAATTTTCGCTTAAGTTTTTCAGCATGCTTACTATCCTTTGAAAGAGTATCTAATGCATTTAGCAAAAGTAATTGGTCTTTTTCCGAAAACTCTAAAAGGTCTTTTAAATCATTATATCTTCGATCGACTTCAAATCCATAACAATATTTTTTATCACAACTTACTTCAAAACCGGACTCCCGAATGGCTTCTATATCTTTTTTTATGGTACCTACAGCAACTCCTGTACGGGTTGCCAATTGTTTTTTTGTATAACCAAAGGGGCGTTCCATTAACATTATTAATATCCTTAACACCCTTAACTTTTTACCATATTCGTTTTCTTGCACCATTGACTATTCTTCTATACATTAAAAAAATATTACTCTCAACAAAAACATTACACAACTACGTAAATATAACAATCAACCCCAATATATTCTAATCCAAATATTGCTCCACCCCACCAACCTCCCAAATCACCTCTCAATCCTTAAAAAAATAGTACAAAATCGCTATATAAAATTAGCGCTGCTAGAGGACAGAAATAGGAATACCAATAAAAACGGTCCATGTTAATCAGGGGTGATCATTCATTGGATTTTGGGGATTCAATATTGGCTTTCGGCCCAATAAATAACCTATCCAGCAGACGAATTGCGCCTCTATATTTCCCTTAAGATAATAGCTGGATTCCCTCCTCTGCTGCTCCCTAAAATTTCCCCTAAAAAATTCCCCTTTTTTGCACAAAAAAAGGTATCTTTGCACCGCATTTTTAAGCAGTTCTTTTTCCTATGGCATCTTTGAACAATTTTTCGATACCCGTTAGGGGACTTAAAAGCGGTGTTCACCAATATAACTTTCACCTAGATTCGACCTTTTTTGCCGAATTTAGCAACGCACCCATCGGAGAAAGTGATGTGAACGTTCAACTGGACTTTGACAAGAGACCGGATATGTTTGTCCTCGATGTGGACATCCAAGGAACGGTCAAAACGGAATGCGACCGCTGTCTAGCCGATATCAATCTACCCATTGAAGGGCAGTATCAGCAAATCATAAAATTGAGCGACCACGAATCTGAAGTGGATGAGGTAATTTATCTACCCGTCGAAACCACAGAAATCAACGTCGCTAAATATATATACGAATTCGTGGGCTTGTCTGTACCGATGATGAAAATCTACGACTGCCAAAACGATAATCCACCTCCTTGTGATCAGGCCGTGCTCGCACGATTAGCCGCAGAGGAGCAAGAACAACAAACAACTAATAATCCCATTTGGGACGAATTAAATAAACTGAGCGGGAACTAAACCTACTGCTCAAACATTATAAGACCTAAGTAATCATTATTTTTGATTGCTTATTAAATTTTTTAAAATGGCACATCCTAAGAGTAAAATCTCGAAGCAGCGCAAACGCAAACGTAGAACGCATTACAAAGCAGCCGTTCCTACTGTAGCTAAATGTACAACTACCGGAGAAGCACACCTCTATCACCGTGCTTACTGGCTCGATGGTACTATGTACTACCGGGGACAGGTAGTTATCCAAGCAGAAGAAGAACTGGAGGATTAAGATAATCCTTTCAGCCTCAAATAATAAAAAGCTCCCATACTATCGTTATGCGGGGCTTTTTCTGTTATATTTAATTGATTTTCACAAAACTATTTTTGCGTAGTTTTCCGTGTAAACTTCTATTTTTGTTGAAGGGTTGAATAATATTTTTAATAATCTACTTTTCACAAGAATGATCGAAAAGATAAATAGCAAATATAAACCACCCACTTATGAAAAAAATAATTGAAACTAAAAACGCGCCAGCTCCTGTCGGCCCATATAACCAAGCAGTGATTGTTAACGGCGTACTTTATGCTTCTGGACAGATTGCGCTAGATCCCGCCACGGGCAATCTCGTCATGGACGATATCGAAACGGAAACACATCAGGTCATGAAAAATATTCAAGCGATTCTGACCGAAACAGGTATTACCTTTGAAGAAGTGTTTAAATGCTCTGTCTTTGTTTCTGATATGAATAACTATAGCCGTATCAACGCAGTTTATTCAGAATACTTTAATGACGATACTGCTCCCGCACGTGAACTGGTAGAGGTCGCCAATTTACCTAAGTTTGTCAATATTGAAATTTCTGTAATGGCCGTTGTTGGGTAGTCTTTGAGGGTTGAGTTTAAATACTTTTATCAATAACATATAGACTCAACGATCCAACAATTCAACGACCTGCCTGCCGCAGGCAGGTTCAACAAATCAACAATTCAACAAATCAACAATATGAAAACCGTACTTTCCTGTATCCAGCCTACTGGCTATATTCATTTCGGTAATTACTTTGGTGCTATCAAAAATTGGGTTTCACTGCAAGAAGAATACAAATGTATTTACGGAGTGGTGGACTACCATGCCATGACACATATTTTCAATCATAAAAAATTGAGAACGACCACTTGGGAATTGGTTTTTAATTTAATGGCTACGGGTATCAAACCCGAAAATCTTTTTATCCAATCATTGGTGCCCGAGCACGCAGAACTCTGCTGGATTTTTAATTGCTTTACTTCTTATGGGCAATTGACTCGGATGACTCAATTTAAGGATAAGAGTGCCAAGAAAGGTGAAGATGATTTTATCTCTGCTGGTTTACTGGATTATCCGGTATTGCAGGCGGCGGATATTTTAATCTATCGAGCAGACTATGTTCCTATTGGAAAAGATCAGGTACAGCATCTTGAACTGACCCGTAATATCGCACAACGGTTTAATCACCAAATGGAGAAAGACTTTTTTGTCATGCCTGAGCCGTTATTGACGGAAATTCCCAAAGTACAATCCACGGCAGACCCGCTCAGAAAAATGAGTAAGAGTGCAGGAGAAAAACACTTTATTAATATTTTTGATGACGAAAAAAGAATTCGCAAACAGATCAAATCTGCCGTTACGGACGCAGGTGATACACCAGCAGGTACGATGAGTCCTGGGGTAGAAAATTTATTTAGTTTACTCAAAGCCAGCGACCAATTGGAAGCACATCAGTCTTTACTGGAGGATTATAATAATGGCAATTTAAAATATGCAGATTTAAAAGAAGCCGTCGCTGATGGCCTTGTTTTACTCAATCGCAATTTTGTGGAAAGACGAGCCGAACTTAATCAAGATAAAAAACAAATCAAATCTCAGATTAAATACGCTTCGATGGAAATTAGAAAAATTGCTCAGGAAACGGTTAAAGAAGTAAAGGATATGTGCGGATTATTAAATGTTAAGTTCTAGGAAGATAAAAACAGTTAGCTTATGAAAATCATCTGCATCGGTCGTAATTACGCAGACCACGCCAAAGAACTGGGAAATAAAGTTCCTACCAAGCCACTTGTGTTTATGAAGCCTGGCTCGGCCCTTCTGGTCAATGGTAAACCGTTTTATTATCCTGAATTTACAAAAGACCTGCACTATGAACTAGAGGTGGTCTTAAAAATCAGTAAAAACGGTCGACATATTCAGCCCGAATTTGCCAAGGATTACTACCAAGAGATCGGGCTTGGTCTCGACTTTACCGCCCGTGATTTACAGCGAGCATGCAAAGAAAAAGGACACCCTTGGGAGATCGCTAAGGCTTTTGACCACTCTGCGGTTATGGGCAATTTTGTCAATCTTAAAACCGCCACCATCGACGGTCATCTCGAATTCTATCTTAATAAAAATGGAGAAAAAGTACAACACGGTTTTACCAAAGACTTGATCTTCCCATTCGACGACCTAATCGTCTATGTTAGTCAATTTTTTAAACTACAAAAAGGTGATTATATCTATACAGGTACCCCCGCTGGTGTCGGTCCAGTAGCTATTGGCGACGAACTAGAAGGTGTACTGATGACACCGGGTGGAGAGAAGACTTTGTTAAGTTGTGCGGTTAAATAAATCGTAACTTAGCTTATAAAGTTGTTCCACCATCGATAATAATCTTTTCATTTCTTAAAACTTTTGAGTTATTCGAAAGTAGAAACTCTACCACTGGAGCGATATCCTCGGGCAATACAATTCTACCGATTGGAGAATTTTCTGAAAAATGTTCCAGTAGATTTTCGATCGCAGCATCGGTCATTCCGGATTTTTTCTGAATGGGGCTTTTAGTCACTCCGGGGCTTACAATGTTGACCCTAATACCTTTTGAAGCTAGTTCAATATTTAAAACTTTAGCGATACTCTCCAGTGCTGCTTTACTAGCCGTATAAACAGCAGTGTCTGCAAAAGCTTTAAATACCACAATAGATGTGTTTAAAACAATACTTGCAGGATTATTTAGAATGGGGAGGAATTTTTGAATAGTAAAAAAAGCACCTTTAAAATTTATATTCATTGTTTCATCAAATATATCTTCTTCCGTTTTTTCAAAACTCGCAGCCTTAAATATTCCAGCATTGATAAAAAGTCCATCAATTGATGGATACTTCGATTTAATGATATTCACTAATTTTTCTATTTCTTTTAACTGCGAAGTATCAGAAAGAATTCCTTTAGCTTGGTTCCCTAATCCAGCTAAAGCCCTATCCAAATTCTGCTGGTCTCTTCCCGTTATAATGACATGATATCCTTTCTCTAGCAAATATTTAGCACAACAAAAACCTATTCCAGAAGTACCTCCCGTAATGACAATATTTTTTTGCATAATTTATTTTTTGCACAAATCTAGTTTTTAACTAACTTGGAAACAAGTACTTACTTTTTGGTTAGCTACTTACTTTTTAGTTTGAATTATTGAAAATCAGTCCTTTCTAAGATGAAAAAAATTGAAAAAAAATATACAGAAGCCAATGAATGTCCAATTACGGTTTTCATGACCGAAATCGGAGGAAAATGGAAACCTGTCATTATCTGGTTATTATTGTTAAAAGAGGTGATGCGATTCAACGAATTAAATAAAGCGATTAATGGAATAAGTCAAAAAATGCTCTCTCAACAACTAAAAGATCTAGAAAAAAAAGGACTCATCACCAGAAAATCATATCCTACGATTCCTCCAAAAGTAGAATATCGGCTCACCAACAAAGGAAAATCCCTCAAAAGCCTATTGACTGAGATAATGCAATGGACCAACAAACACATGTTAAGAAATGGTGAATAAATGGACTAAAACTGAGGCCGAAATATTTTTCACCAATAAAGGAGCTAAAATGAATCTTATGCCGAGCTCTATCCTTAGTTTTTTACCAAAACAATCCTTATTTTTGCCCCGCTAAAAAATAATTCACTTTTATCATAAAAAAAATACTATGCCTTATCTTTTCACTTCCGAATCTGTTTCTGAAGGACATCCAGATAAAGTAGCCGATCAAATATCGGATGCCTTAGTCGATCATTTTATTGCTTTTGATCCTAGCTCAAAAGTAGCCTGTGAAACACTCGTCACTACTGGCCAAGTTGTACTCGCTGGAGAAGTAAAATCTAAAACCTACCTCGACGTACAAACCATTTCCCGAGATGTGATTCGTCGAATCGGATATACCAAATCAGAATATATGTTCGAAGCCAATAGCTGTGGAGTATTCTCTGCTATTCACGAACAGTCACCAGATATCAATCAAGGAGTAGAACGTAAGAAAAAAGAAAACCAAGGTGCAGGTGATCAAGGAATGATGTTTGGTTATGCGACTAACGAAACGTCTAATTACATGCCACTGGCCTTGGATCTTTCTCATAAAATTTTGGAAGAACTCGCTGCTATCCGTAAAGGAGGCAAACTGATGAAATATCTACGACCTGATTCTAAGTCACAGGTAACCATCGAATACAGCGATGACAATAAGCCAGTACGTATCGATACGATTGTGGTTTCTACCCAGCACGATGACTTCGGCCCAGATGCCAAGATGCTGAAAAAGATTAAAAATGACATGATCAAGATTTTGATTCCACGCGTCATGAAAAAATTACCGAAGCATATTCAAAATTTATTCGACAATAAAATTACTTATCATATCAATCCTACCGGAAAGTTTGTCATTGGTGGACCACACGGTGATACGGGTCTAACCGGTCGTAAAATTATTGTAGATACTTATGGTGGAAAAGGTGCCCACGGTGGTGGCGCTTTCTCTGGTAAAGATCCTAGTAAGGTAGACCGTTCTGCGGCTTACGCTACTCGACACATCGCTAAAAACTTAGTGGCGGCTGGAGTTTGTGATGAAGTTTTAGTGCAAGTTTCTTATGCCATTGGTGTTGCTAAACCAACGAATATTTACGTACAAACTTTTGGCTCGGCCAAAGTAGCCATGAGCGATGGACAGATTGCTAAAATAGTTGAAAAGGTCTTCGATATGCGTCCTTACGCAATTGAGCAACGTCTAAAACTACGTACTCCGATCTATTCAGAAACCGCTGCCTACGGACATATGGGACGTAAACCAGTAAAGAAAACCGTTTCTTTTACTGATGGTGCCGGCAGAACCAAAACGATGAAGGTAGAAACTTTTACTTGGGAAAAATTGGACAAAGTACCTGCGATCAAAAAAGCATTTGGCTTAACAAAAATAACTGCCCCAAAGCGTGGTAAAAAAATGACTGCCAGAAAAGCGACTCCTAAGAAAAGAACGACACACTAAAAAATAAGCACTCCGTGCTTTTAAGGAAGAATGAATAATGCCCGTAATCGTGTTTTCGATTGCGGGCATTATTATTCGTTAAACTATTATTCATTAAAAACAAACACGCCAGAAGGACATTATAAATCGTGCATTAAACCATTATTCATTATCAATCACTCATCAAAAAAAATCAATACTGACTTTTTTTCTTGGCTCGCTTTCTCAATCAATATATTAACCTCTGCCACTTCGTTTTCCAACAACATCAAAATCATGGTTACTCGATCATGGACGCTCTCTACCCCGTGTAAGGTATGATTGATCCGCTTTTGGATGACCCAATCAACAATTAAATTATCTACAAAGAATTCTAAAAAAAGATGGATAGAAGTCATCTCATCTTGGTAATACAAATCATAGTGCTCTGAAATATCGCGGAGTTCTATTTCAAATTTTTGCAGGAGACTTTTTGCCTTGTAGGCGTTTTTGGTGGCGCGATTGACCCAGTGACGAGGACGTTTTTTTACCTTTTTATCTTTTAGCGTATTCATCGTGCCCCATTCGTGTACCTCCTCCAGCTGCTTTGCTATTTTTTCTAAAATCACCAAGCAAGCTTTTCCTGCGGTTCTTGCCTCTACGACTTCTTTTAGAAAATTTTTGTATGCTGCTATTTTTTTATCCAGCGCTATTAATTTTTTAGCACCTTTACCTGTACCTTTTTTATCGGTCAGTGCCTTTTTCTTAGCTGCAAATAAGGTCTTCAGTCTCTCTTTTACCCCTGATAGTAGTTTTAATTGACGACTTAAAATCCCATCCTCATATTCCAGGATTTCAAGATGTTTTTTTACCGCTTGGTATTTTAAAAAAGCGGCAAGAAATTCTTGTCGCTCTTTCTCCATTAATGGATCTTTTGTTCCGAGTAATTCATAAAATAATTTTCGCACAGACTTCCCTTCCAATACGGTTACATCCCTACTCTCTTTATCCATTTTCTTTTCATACATCGCTAGTTCAAATTTGGATTCCTTGATCGCCGCTTTCAAGTGTTTGCGATGAATCTGAATCTTTTCCTTACGGCGATTGTCTTCATAGGCTTTCCGTAACGCTTGGTTTAGTGATTTTTCCAATGGATTTATTTATTGTTTAATAATATTAATATCAGTCATCCCAATTTTCGCCAACATCATTTGATCGGGTGATTTGCCAGTTGCCCCTTAGCTAGTTTGCCCTCTTTTCATGTAAAAAGAGGGCAAACGGGCCAACAAGCCAATTGGCAATATATTTCTAAAGAAAAAATTTAGTACACTGTGTATTAAGTTGCTTTAGATTTTGAATAGGTTATTTATGGTGAGTACGAGTCTAATATTTTTGAAAATAGCCGTAGCTATTTGATGAAATTTAGACGAAGTAATCGCCATAAAGAAGCATTCTAAAATTTAA
>CALFWZ010000086.1 GCA_937928405.1 uncultured Saprospiraceae bacterium | reverse complement strand
TGATGCAGAATGAAAAGTCATGGAAACGCAAAGCTTTCGCTTGGAAAAGTATCCAACACGAACTAGAAGAAAAATTTGGTGAACGTTTCACTAAATGGATTGATAAGTAAAAAAATGACACACTTTACTGAACAGTCCCAGCAATTTTTAATGGGTGAGAAATAATTTTTCTCACCCATTATTTTATCCCTACACCGCCATATCATACTCCCGCAACGCATCATTCAACGACACCTTCTTATCCGTACTTTCCTTCCGCTTTCCAATAATCAAAGCACAAGCAACCTGATAACTTCCCGCTGGAAATTTCTTGGTATACGTTCCCGGAATAACCACCGAACGGGGAGGTACCTCCCCCTTATACGTCTTAGGCTTTTTACCCGTTACATCGATGATATGCGTAGATTGAGTTAAGACTACATTCGCACCCAACACCGCCTCTTTTCCTACTCGGACACCTTCTACCACAATACAACGAGATCCGATAAAACAATTGTCTTCGATAATCGTGGGTGTTGCTTGTAAAGGCTCAAGCACACCACCGATACCAACGCCACCACTCAGGTGAACGTTCTTGCCAATCTGTGCACAGCTTCCTACCGTGGCCCACGTATCGACCATCGTACCGCTATCCACATAGGCACCGAGATTCACATAGCTGGGCATCATGATCACACCGGGAGCCAGAAAAGCACCGTGCCGAGCAATGGCATGTGGGACTACTCGGACACCGAGTTTTTTATAATTTTTTTTCAGTGGAATTTTATCATGAAATTCAAACGCACCGACCTCAATGGTTTTCATTTTTTGAATCGGGAAATAAAGCACGACCGCTTTTTTGATCCATTGGTTGACGATCCAGTTTCCTTTTTTATCCGGTTCTGCTACCCGAATTTCTCCAGCGTCTAAAAGTTTAATGATTTTTCGAATCGCCGTTTTTGTTTTGGCATCTTTTAATAGGGACCGATCATCCCAAGCTTTTTCAATGATTGCTTGAAGTCTTTTCATAGAAGTAATGTAATTTTTTTTGCTGTTAGCTGGTTGGCTTGTTGGCTGGTTAGCTTCTTTCTATCGTATTTTATAAATGAGGGAAGCCAACCAGCCAATAGCCAACAGGCCAACTAGCCAGTTAGTTATATCAAAATAATCGTCGCAACAAACTGCGTACTTAGTCCAACAATAAATCCGGCATAAAGATCTTGTAAATTATGTGCATCTAGGAGCATACGACAAGTGCAAACGAGACCTGTCAAAAAAAGAACAAGCATCAATAAGGCGGTTGTACTTATTTGCATAATCCCAAACAAACCAGTATTTATATAAAAACTATTATAGCTAAAATATAAAACGGTCAGAATCGTAAAACCTAAGAGGCCACCCATTCCGAGCGCGTGCATACTTATTTTTGTAAATAAATTAAAAAGAAAAGAAAGAAACAGTCCCATGGTGGCACCAAGTGCTCCAATTTTGATCGCCACTGGTGTTCCAGCATCTTGATGTAAGTTATAACAAATCCAAATATAAAACAGTCCCGTCATGATGTACGGAATCGTTCGTTCTTGTCGGTCAGGCATATTGAGCGAAGAAATCAGATTGAGTGCTCGCATCATTAAAATTCCAACCATCGGTATTAGAAAAGTGGAAAAGAAAATACTCAACATCAAAATCCCCTGATTCTGTCCAGATAAATATGGATTGACGACCAGCAGCAATCCCATCATATAGGTGAGTACCAATAAAGGATGAAAGACAACCGAAATAAACTGGGCAAAAGTTTTTAAAACCATTTCTGATTAGAATAAAATAAGTAGGTTATTCTACTAAGCTGCAAAGATGCGAAAAATACTTCGTTTATTGCTTTTCCATTTTTTCACTACCCGCCTGTAAAACTGGTTCAATTTCATGAACCTCTGAAATGATTACTTCCACTCGGCGATTTTTAGCCCTATCCGTTTCAGAATCATTATCAGAGAAAGGTTTAGAAGCACCAAAACCAAGGGTCGTAATTCTGATGGGATTAATCCGTTTCGTTCCAACTAAATAATTTTTGATGGCTTTGGCTCGATCTTCGGACAATTTTAGGAGTGCGTCCGGATCACCTTGATTATCCGTATGACCTTCGATGCGAATTCTGACATTATAATGCTGTCGCATAAAATCAGCTAGTTCGTCAAGTACCACAAAAGAATTTGATTTGACGGTAGCGGTAGATTGCTCAAAATAGACAGGCGGTAATTCCAATTTTTTCCCTTCTTCAATTTTTACCAGTTCTAAGTCTATTATTTTTTCTTTAAAATAGGCATAATCTTTCCGGTAATTCAACACTTTTTCTTTACCAATATATCCTGGTTTTTCTGCCATGATGGTAAAATCCATTCCTTTAGGAACAGACAACCGAAAAGTTCCGTCGTCAGCTACATAGACATTGCGATAGGATGTATCATTTTTGGCACCGGAAAGAATTCGAGCATCCACTTTTTTATTGGTAGTGGGATCTACAATTCGACCCGAAACGGTAACAAATCGTGGTACGGCAGGTGCTATTTTTACCCGAAAAATATCGCTGGTCCCATCCCGTCGACTAGCAAAATAAAGATAACCGGTCGCTGAATTAAAAAATGGTTGACTATCATCTTGATCAGAATTGATGGGCTCTATGAGTCGTTGTGGTTGGGTCCAATTATCCCAGCCTTGACCTTCTCGTCGGCACATAAAAATATCATTACCAGAGGCAGATTTACGTCGACTAGAAGAAAAGAAAAGGGTTTTATTATCTTCTGATAAATAAGGAGTGGTTTCACGGGCTGCAGAGTTGATCATGTTACCCATATTTTTAGGTTGACTCCAAATACTTTCTCCTTTTTTAAAACTGATATAGAGATCGTTTTTTCCACGAGAATCATAATTCTCCAAAGACAGAATCATGGTTCTACCATCACTACTCATGGTCATGTTGACGTCCGATCCAGTATTATAATAATTTTCGATTCCGATGGGCTCAGGAAAAGTCCAACCACCATTGCCTAAATCACGAACAATAGAAAATCCTTTTTTCATACCTCCGCCTTCTTCAAACTTATTGATAACTACTAGTTCATTGCTAGAAGGAGTGACCGAGCTTACACTATTGGGCATAGCATTATTCAAGGGTGGACCAGGATGCGTAATTTGATCAAAGGTACCGTTGAGAGATTGCGCAATCCAGATGTCTTGGTTGAATTCTGATTGGGAAGGATCATTTATTTTGTGTTGCCCCATCCTAGTATAGATATTAGCTAGATAAGCTCTAAATTCAGCTTCTCCCAACTTTACGGACATTTCGACTCCATCTTCGATCAGCGACTTCACATAGTCAGGATAACCTACTCGTGTGAAATAAAGAGTATTACCATCAAGGCTTGCGACGGGAGTAATCTCATCATAACCGTTAGAATTGATACCAGTATTTAATTTTTCAACTTCGTATTTTTTTTGAGCTTCTGTGATAAAAGGCAACAGGAAACACAGGACACTCAGCAATAAACTGGAGAGATTCTTCATAATGGGTGTGATATCATTTGAGTATGCGAATGAATAAAGTCGTGTCGGTGAAAGGTAGATTAGGGTTAAAGCAGTTGTTTAAATACATCTATGGTTGCTGCGAACTGAGATAGTGATCTAATTCTCGACAGCTTTAGGGTTTATTAAACAAGTTCATAAAGTTACTGAAGTTGTGGAATAAATCCAAAACAAAAAATAAAAACGCCATTATTCCCTATCAAAGGAATAATGGCGTTTCAGTGTTTGTTTAACGGAACGGGTCCGATTATCTGAAATCAGTTAGTATTTTTTTAATACCGTAGAATTTTCGCCTTCTATATCGGCTTCGATTCTAATCACCTTGATTTCTACTCGTCGATTTTGTTGACGTAATGCCTCAGAGGAATTATCATTTAGTGGTTGGCTATCTCCAAAGCCTTGTGCGACGATTCGGTTTTTAGTAATTCCTCCGTTTTTAATCAAATGTTTTTTGATGACTTCCGCTCTTTCTTTGGATAATTTTTTCAAAGCGCTTTTTCCACCTTGATTATCCGTATGTCCTTCAATTGAAATAACGAGCGATTTGTTTTGAGTTAAAATTTCACTTAAGTAATCTAACTCTTCAAAAGACTCTGGCAATATAACGGCGGTGCTCTTTTGAAAGTAGATCGTATTCAAATCAATAGTAGCTCCCTCCTCCAAAGGCTTAAGTGCTAGATTGATGTGAAATGCTTTAAAGTAGATATCACTTTTTTTGAAATTAAGGGTTTTACGATCACTTTGATATCCTGGTTTTTGAGCTAGAATTTGAAATGTTTTCCCCATCGGAACATCAATCTCATAGTAACCATCAGTGCTGACAAAAGTACTTTGATAAATACCACTTTCTTTAGAACGCAGCAAAACGGTGGCATCTTGTTTTATTTTTTTAGCGTCATCTAAAATATTACCGACTACTCGTACTTCCTCTGAAATCGGAGGTGCAATACTTACTCTAAAAATATCACTAGATCCGTTTCTATCTGAGGAAAAATAAAGATAACCAGAGGTACGATTAAAACAGGGAAAGCCTTCATTGGCGGAAGTATTGATAGGTGATAAAAACCGTTTTGGCGATGTCCAATTAGTCCAGCTATCATCAAGTCTATAAACCATGAATAAATCATATCCACCCATGACATTTTGACGATTAGAAGAAAAAAACATGGTTCTTCCATCACTGGATAAAAAAGGTGCTTTCTCATGTGATTGTGAATTAACCGCAGGGCCGAGGTGAATAGGCTTTCCAAAAGTATTATCACCTGTCCGAAAAGCTACGAATAGATCATTGCCGCCGTAGGCATCTCGATGGTCAAGGGATAAAATAATGGCTTCTCCTTCTTCGGCTACCGCCAAACTCACCTCTGGAGCAATATTATTATCAATGCCTTGGATAGTGATCGGTTGTGGATCAGACCAGTCACCTGATTTATTTTTGTGACAAACTGAAAATCCTGGTTGAATGCCTCCTTCTTCTGGAAATTGATTAATGACAATGGCGGATTGTTCATTATTATATAGTGCACAAAGACTATTAGGAAAAGCATTGTTGAGAGGAGTGCCTGGATGACTTACTTGATCGAGTAAATTATTTTTTGTTCGGGCTACCCAGATATCTTGATTATAAGAACTTTTACCAGCATCGGTGATAGATTTGCCAGCAATAGAACTGAAAATGTCGGAAAGTTTTCTGCGATAATTTTCAGGGCTTAGTGTTTTTGATAAATCAATACCTTTTTCAACTAAGTTTTTGTTATAGATGGGATAGCCCTGACGCGTGAAAAACATGGTTTGTTCATTGCGTGAGACAATTGGTGCAATTTCGTCGTAAGACTTAGTGTTGACGTCCAAATTTAATTGTTCAATTTGCTTTTGCTGTGCAAATAAATCTGCACAAAAAAACATAAGCAAAAAAAGTAGACCCCATCCCTTCATGAAGTAACTCATAGTTCAATAATTTTTAGAGAAGTGAATATCAATTATCAAAACAAACCCTCCAGCAGCAATCTGCGAAAAACTAGTTTTCAAATCGGTTTTGACGCCAAATGAGGTTATGTTTTTGATGTATGCGGTACGTGTCACAAAAGAATAAAATAAAGTAATTGTACCTATTGGTGTGGTTAGATTTTCATTTGGTAAAGTATAGCGCAAAAGTAAATCGCTTTGTTGTATAAAGCAAATAATAATATTTTTTTAACAAATATTAAACGTCATTAACGAAATAATGGTGTGAACTCAAAGTTCTTTCCATCAAATAGTCCCAAGTTACTTAGTTTTAGTTGGGGGATAACCAGCAGCGCCATAAAAGATAAAGTCATGAAGGGAGCGGCTAACTGAGTACCTAGTTGGTCTTTTACCATACTATCTATTTTCAAATATTGTGCCGCGACAGTGGGGCCATCGGCATTGGTCATAATCCCTGCTACCGGTAAAGCTAAAACTTGTTCAGACCCTTTACCAACTGCAGCAATACCTCCTTTGTTGTCGATGATTAGATTTACGGCCTTGGTAATTGATTCGTCATCAACGCCTACCGCAATGATATTATGAGAATCATGCCCTACACAAGAGGCAATGGCTCCGTGTTTTAGATTGAAATTATTAATAAAAGCCATTGCTGGAGCTTGATTTTCGTATCTATTTACGACGGTCATTTTTAGTAAGTCTCGTTCTGTATCGGATACTACAAACCCATTTTCCTGTTTAACTTTTGCCCAAAATGTTTCTGTGACGATTTCTCCATCGATGGCTTTTATCACCTGCATTTCAGATTTCTCAGTGGTAATTAGAAAGTCTTTAACTGCTTTTTTGGAAGTTTTGAAATTGTTGATTACAGGTGCCTCTTGGGTTGTGAAGGTACATTTTCCTTGGTCGGAGACCAGACTTCCGTTAATGTAAGTCTGTTGGACCTCAAAGGTTTTTAAATCTTCAACGACAATAAAATCTGCTGGATCTCCTGCTTTTAACAAGCCCACAGACAAGCCGTAATGTTCTACCGCATTAATACAAGCTACTTGTAAGACATCGAACAAGTCATATCCTTTGGCAAGTGCTCTACTAACCAGTTGGTTGATATGTCCTTCTAGTAAATCATCTGGATGTTTATCATCTGAACAAAACATCATTCGGTCTGCGTATTCTGGGATCAAATCCACCAAGGCAGAGAAGTTTTTTGCCGCACTACCTTCCCGAATCAAAATCTTCATCCCATATTTTAGTTTATCCAACGCTTCTTCTTTTGTAAAGCATTCGTGATCGGTGGAAATACCTGCCGAGATATATTTTTTTGCGTCTGCACCACGCAATCCTGGTGCATGCCCATCCACCGGTTTTTCGTAGTGGTGCGCGATGGCAATCTTTTCCATGACCATTTTATCCTCAAATAAAACACCTGGATAGTTCATCATTTCGGCGAGATACAAAACGTCTGGATTTTTCATTAAAGTCTCAATATCCGCTACATCTAGGGTTGCTCCGGCAGTTTCAAAAGTCGTCGCAGGAACGCAAGAAGGCGCTCCGAAATTAAATTTTAGTGGAACCTGTTTACCATTTTCGATCATATATTCTACACCCTTCATTCCCATTACGTTTGCGATTTCATGTGGATCAGAAACCGTGGCCACCGTGCCGTGAACGACGGCCATTTTCGCAAATTCAGAAGGTACTAGCATTGAGCTTTCAATGTGGATATGTGCATCTACAAATCCGGGCAAAATGTATTGGTCGCTTTCACCTTCCTTCGGTATTATGGATTGAATAATTCCATCTTTTACGGCAATAGTTCCATGAAAAATGGTCTTTTTTTGAATATCAATGATGTTACCAGTAATGGTCATAGTGGTTTTTATTAGAATGTTCAGAATACCTCGTATGCTTGCATCAAGGATGAATGAATATGCCTGTCAAGGCAAACTTTTTGTTGTAGGTTTTTTAAACAATTTGTATATTTGTAATAATGAAATTGATCTATAAGTATCGTTTAAAGCCTAGTAAATTGCAGCAAATTGAATTATTGCAATGGTTAGGCTCGTGTCGATTTTTGTATAATGTTTGTCTAGAACAACGTATTCATGTTTGGCAATCTTTTAGAAAATCGTTGACGAATATAGATCAAAATTACGAGCTAAAAGAAGCCAAGAAAACCGAAGGTTTTGAATGGTTGCAAAAAGTACATAGTCAAGTTTTACAAGATGTGACTAAGCGAGTGCAACATTCTTATCAAAATTTTTTTCGTGGTTCTGGTTATCCAAAATGGGCAAAAAAACATAGTTACAATTCATTTACTTTTTCACAAGTTGGAAGTTTAAAAATCCACAATAAGCGAATCAAATTACCCAAATTAGGGTGGTTTCGATTTATCCAACATCGTAATTTTGAAGGTAAAGTAAAACAAATTCATGTCATCAAAGAGGGTAATCATTGGTACATTTGTATCGTTTGTGAAAACGTTCCGAAAAAACAATTCATGGGCAAGAACCAAGCCATAGGAATTGATTTTGGCGTGACGTATTTAGCTACCCTATCAGATGGAACACATCTTAAAAATCCAAAGTTTTTTGCTAAGTATCAAGACGCTTTGCGATTGAAGTCACGTAAGCTAGCAAGACAAACCCTAAAATCTAATTCGTGGATAAAAACCAAGCGTCAGCTAAATAAGCTTCATGCTAAAATTGCACGTTGTCGCAAAGATCATTTACACAAAAAAAGTCATTTCATAGCTTTAAATTTTAGGCATATAGCTATGGAAGATTTGAAGTTGAAAAACATGACTAAAAGCGCGAAAGGTGATGCTGAAAATCATGGAAAAAATGTTGCACAAAAATCTGGTTTAAATCGATCTTTACTAGATTCTGGGATTGGAAATTTTCGCACCATGATAGCATATAAAACAGAATTTTACGGTAACCAAAGTGTGCGTGTTAATCCAGCCTACAGTTCTCAAAAGTGTTCCTGTTGTGGTTTTACCTCAAAAGAAAATCGAAAGACACAATCTGTATTTCAATGTATTTCCTGCACTTTTGCAGAAAACGCGGATGTTAATGCCGCGAAAAATATATTAAGTTCTGGTTCGGAACTTTGGTCGTCAACGTGTGCCATTGGGCAGAGCGTCGGCCTAGATGCCCCTAAGCTTGCTTTGGGGTAGTTCACTTAAGTAATTGTTTGATACGATTGTGTGTCGTAGTGCTGGTGGTAGAAGGTTTACAATTTTTAGCTGCAGCTTGGCTTTCAATATTTTTAACTCGACCATCTGAACTTGGGTGCGTACTTAAAAATTCTGGTGGAGCACTACTACCTGCGATTTTTCTGAAAAATCCGGCGGCTCCCGCTGCATCGTATTTGGTATTGCAAAGATAGTTAACAGAATAAGTATCTGCTTCTGTTTCGTGGTTTCTGCTAAACTTTAGACTAGTCAATCCAGTGAGTATTTGTTGTACTGCGCCAGGGTTAGCGTTGCCGGTAGCAACAGACAAGAGGGTGGAAACACCATAAGAGCTGGTCATTTGTCGGGTGGAGTGACGTAAATCTGCGTGGGCAATTTCGTGGCCCATTACACCAGCCAATTGGTCTTCTGTGTCTAAAAATTTGATAAGCCCTGTATAGACGTAAATATAACCACCTGGGGTAGCAAAAGCATTTAGCGTCTCTGGATCATCAATGATTTTTACTTGCCAGACAAAGTCATCTTTATGTTTGACATTACCACTATTAAGAATATTGTTGGTAATACTTCGAATGTAACGATAGACTTCTTCATTACCACGCTCTGCCAATAACGGATATTCAGTAGAAGCATTTTGTATTTCATTGCTAACTTGTAAACCAAGATTTTTATCATCTTGAATAGAAAAGAGATTTATTTTTTTTAATGATTTACATTGCCACGAAGTAAGAGCGGCTATTAAAATGATAACGAGAGAAATATTTTTGATAGTCATAATAAAAATATTTTAGTGATTGAATTTAGGAAATTATAGGCGAGCACCTATCCCGACAGCGAGATATTCTGCTACTATTTTATGAGACTTTAAATAAAGCCCAAAGTAAAATCGAGTTTTTGGTTTCCCAATAGCTGGAAGATAATATCGCATCGCTAATTTAGTATAAAGAAACCAACCCGTGCTAAAATCATACCCTGGAAGATAGGTTCCAACTTGTCCATAGAGACCTACGTTTCCTAATAAAAATTCGTCGGCTAAAAAAATACCTAATCGAGTAGCCGCTCGACGAGCATCTGCTTCTGAGCTGAACCCAGAAGTGTGCAAACCAAAAGTATAAACAGCCTTATTGTATTCATAATCAACCCCTAAAGAAAGTTCTTGTACGGCGGACAATCGATAGACACCAGCTAGCGAAGCGACGTAAAAAGGATAGCGTGGTCCACCAGCTGGACTCAACTCTTTATACGCCAAATCTAAATGGATTGATACCCCCCACCGTTTTTTTAGCGGCTCAATTGAGTGTGTAATAATATCTTCGGCTTTGATAGGGTTTGGTGTGAAGGCGGCTCCAATTGTTAGAGCGGGGACGTTAATTCCAAAGTTGGGTAGTTGTGAGGCACCATTTGAAAAATGTGTGAAACTAGCGCCGAGATTAACCTTCCATTGAGGATTAATGCGATAGCCCAACTGCCACTTAAAAGTATTTAGGCTATTGATATTTGAACCTAAGGCATTGTTTTCTGGATTTTCGATGGGATCAAATCGCTTGCTAACGTAGGCAATGCCCCAACCCAGTTGAAAATTGCTATCTAGTCGGTTTTTCGAAAAAATTGGAAAAATGATATTAGGAGCCAAACCAATTGCTTGACCAAAAAGATCATTATTTCCTAGATGATAATAGAATAAAGAAACACCTCCTTTGGGAAACTTCAATTGTTGGTGCCAGCTTTTTTTTCCAAATTTTTTATTGGTAAAATTAAGCTCAAAACCCGTACTGATATTTTCTACTGGAAAAAGTAATTTAGGGGTATGCTTATAAATTTTTCCTATGTGCAATGTCGGTTCTACTGAAATTCCCTTGCCTATTTGTGCAAAACTGAGAAAAGGAATTAGTAAACATAGACATGATAAAAGCGATCTAAAATTCATATATATTTTCAAATTTTCTGATCTCTTAAAAATTGAACCGTGGCTTCCATATCTTTTGATAAAATTCTATCCTTGATCAACGGAGTTACTTTTTTTCGATAGGCTGCCGTAATTTTTTCTAACGCATCACTAGTTTTTAGGGGACGACGGATATAGAGTGCTTGCACGGCAGACATCCACTCGATGGCTAGAATTCGTTCCAGATTATCAATCATTCGGTATAGACGAGATCCTCCATTGGCCGCCATGCTCACGTGATCTTCTTGACCGTTACAAGATACGATGGAGTCCACGGAAGCGGGAGAAGCTAGTTGTTTATTTTGACTAACAATCGCAGCAGCGGTATATTGTGGAATCATTAATCCAGAGTGTAACCCTGGTTTTTGGATTAAAAAAGGAGGTAAATCCCGTTGGCCGCTGATAAGCTGATAAGTTCGGCGCTCCGAGATACTTCCTATTTCGGCGCAAGCCGTTGCCAAATAATCAAGTGCTAACGCTATCGGTTGTGCATGAAAATTACCGCCGGATAAGATATCTCCTGATTCAGGAAAGATAGTAGGATTATCGGTAACCGAGTTCATTTCAGTGGTAATAACTTTTTCTACATGTTCTAAAGCATCCGTGCTGGCACCGTGTACCTGCGGAACACAGCGAAAAGAGTATGGATCCTGAACACTTTTCTTCTCTGCTTTGGCAAGCGGACTTCCCTTGCGCCATTTACGAATAGCGGAGGCGGTTGAAAGCTGTCCAGGATGAGGACGGATAATGTGTAGTTTTTTGTCAAAGGGTGTCGTTTGACAATTGAAAACATCAATAGAAAGTGCGGCAATCATATTGGCTTGTCGCAATAATTTTTGAAAACGAATACAGGCCCACAATCCGTAGCCCGTAGAAAATTGAGTACCATTCAACAAGGCCAACCCTTCTTTGGCATGGAGATCTAGCGGTTTCCAACCAAACTTTTTTTCCAAAGATTTGGCCGCATATAGTTTTCCTTTAATTCTGACTTTCCCTTCTCCGATCAGCGGTAATGCTAAATGAGCCAGTGGTGCTAGATCTCCAGAAGCACCTAGAGAACCCAACTGGAAAATTTGTGGTAAAACGTCGGCATTGTAAAATTGAACAAGTCGTTCTAACAGAGCCAGCCGGACGCCAGAATAACCTAGCGATAGATTTTTTATCTTTAGTAATAAGATCAGTCGAACCACGGCCTCTGGAACTTCTTCTCCAGTACCACAGGCGTGTGATTTGATAAGATTCGCTTGTAGCTCGGTAGTTTCTTCTTTGCTGATTCTGATATTACAGAGAGAGCCGAATCCGGTATTAATCCCGTAAAAAAGCTGATCTGAACTGGCCAGTTTATCAGCTAAAAATTTATGACACCGTTTGACGGCTTTTTTTACTTGTTGATTCAGTCGTAACGGGCGGGGATTTTCTAAAATAGAGAAAATATCGGCCGTAGTTATAGGTTGAGTAGAAATGATCAATTCTTTTGGCATAGGTTGGTTTACTTAAGTTAGAAGACGGCGGTAAAATTAAGAAAAAGTTAAATGCCTTTTATCTCCGTTAAACTATCGTTAAAGCAATCGGTAGTCCGGTAAGCATTTTGAGCATAATTGTTTGAAAAACAGTAAGTTGTGAATAATCTCGAACATTTCTATGGTTCTGCTATGCGCAACTAATCGCAAAATTTACAGTCTTAGATAATAGAGTACGAAGCCTCACAATAAAATCGTAATTTTGCGCTTTTATTCTATGAGACCAATAAAACTTCCAATAACTTAAATTATACATTATGATTTTTATGAAAACCCTTAAAAGAATTTTACTTGCAGGTGCTTTATTTTTTATCATTTCAAGTCAAGCAATTGCACAGCGAATTGCGACGGTGGACGTTACAGTAGTACTGGAAAGTTTACCAGATTATAAAGCCGCTCAAACGGAGTTGGATGAAGTAGCGGCACAGTGGCGCCGTCAGATTTCTGAAAAATACGATAAGATCAAAGGTCTCTACAATAAGTATCAGGCAGAGCAAGTATTGATGAGTGAAGAAATGCGTAGTCAGAAAGAAGAAGAAATCATGGCTCGGGAAAAAGAGGTGCGAGAGATGCAAAAAGACAAATTTGGCCCTGAAGGAGCACTTTTTCAAAAAAGAAGAGACTTGGTACAGCCTATTCAAGATCGAGTCTATGGTGTAATTGAAGACTTTGCAAATGACAAAGGATACGATTTCATTCTAGATAAAAGTAGCACGGCTGGGTTAATATTCGCTAACGAGCGATATGACAAAACCGATGAAATTATGGCTGCACTTAAATAAATGCCCTATTTGGGGTATAAAATATATACAACGAAATGGCTATTTCAGAGCCAAATAAAAGTATTATCTTTGTCGCCGCAATTATTTTTATTGTGGACTAGAAAATTACACAAATTAAAAATTTAATAAGATCATGAAACAACTTATGAAAATCAGTTTCCTGCTTCTCGCTTTTTTCGCATTAAGTTTAAATGCTAGCGCACAGAAATACGGATATGTTAATTCCGATTTGATTCTATCTGAAGTTCCGGAATTTAAACAAATGGAACCACAGCTGGAATCCTTGCAAAAGGTATTACAGAAGAAAGGCCAAAAAATGGTAGAAGATTTACAGCGGGAAGTGCAATTGGCAGAAGCTAAAATGCAAAAAGGGGAGTTAAGCCCAGTACAGCAAGAAGCTAAGCAAAAAGAATTGCAGGAAAAAGAAGGTAAGATTCGCGAATTTGAGCAAACCATGCAGCAGCAGTTACTTGCCAAGCGAAACGAATTATTAGAGCCAATTTTAGTGAAAATCAACGATGCTATTACTTCTGTTGCAAAATCACAGGGTTATACGATGTTGTTTAACGGAAGTCCTGGAGCGGGTATCCTTCTTTATGTAGACGAAGCACAAGATGTTACTGCTGCTGTCAAGACACAATTGGGCATGTAATAAGACCATTTGAACTTGACAAAAGCACCTCATAAAAAACAACCTATTGGAGTCTTTGACTCTGGCATTGGCGGCCTCACGGTCGCCAATGCTATTAATAGGCACCTCCCCAACGAAGAGATTATCTATTTTGGTGATACGGCGCACCTTCCTTATGGTGATAAATCTGCGGATGCCATTCGTTATTATTGCTTAAAAATTGTAAAATTTTTATTGGAACGAGATTGCAAAATGATTGTGATCGCTTGCAATTCTGCTTCTTCAGCGGCTTATAATGTTTTGGTTGATTTTTTTCCTGGCGAAGCCATCTTTGTCAATGTCGTAGATCCATTGGTCGAATCCGTAGTCGCTAAAGCATATAAAAAAATAGGCATTATTGCGACCAAAGCTACCATTCGTTCTGATGTATATCAACGAAAATTACGGGAACAAGCGCCCAGTCTAGAAGTAGCAGCACTGGCTACGCCACTCTTAGCACCTATGATCGAAGAAGGATATTTCCATAATCGCGTCAGTCAGGTGGTCATTGAAAACTATCTTTCTAATGAAGCATTTACGAATATAGAGGCATTACTACTGGCCTGTACGCATTATCCGCTTATCCGTACGGATATTGAAGGTTTTTTTGGAAAAGGAGTGGAGGTGCTAGATTCTACCTTATTTACTGTAAAAGATATAGAAAGCAAGCTTCGTAAGCAAAACTTATTAAATGATAAAAAAAATAAGAAACATCAGTTTTACGTCTCAGATTATACCCACTCTTTTGAAGAAACGACCCGTCTATTTTATAAAGAACATTTGCAATTAGACCATTATCCTATCTGGTAGTGTCAACATAAGCACATTAATTTTGGTTTATTTAGGGATTAAAGAAGCAAACAGTGGAATGAGATCGTTATAGTTTCTATCTTGGTGCTTTTTTAGGTATTCACTTCGAGCCGCTGTTATCTATTTTATTTCTTTTTATGTTTACACAAATTCATTACCCACGAGCGATGTCAGGCGAGACACTGGACCAGTATCTGGAACAGGGTTGGTTTAGAATGGGACAAATGATTTTCACCTGTCAGTTTTTATGTTTTCATGGTGCCTTATATACCGCACTTTGGGTACGATTAAGTTTACCTGAATTTGAATTTCGAAGAGGTCAGCGTAAGCTAATGAATCACAATGCTCGTAAATTCAGGGTTATTTATCGGGAGGCAGTTTTTGATGAAGAGAAAGAAGCTTTATATCAAAGCCACAAAACTAGATTTGAAGGCTATATTGCGGGATCATTGGTAGAATCCTTATTTGGGGAGTCTTCCCGAGACATTTACAATACTTGGGAAACTTGTATCTATGATGGTGACCGACTGATCGGAGCTAGTTTTTTTGATGTTGGAGACGAAACCATCGCTAGTATTATGGGATTATTTGATCCAGATTATCGTTCGGATAGTTTGGGCTACTATACGATGCTGCTAGAAATCAAGTGGGCTAAAGAAAACGGCAAGGAATTTTATTATCCCGGCTACGTAGTTCCAGGTTATGGAAGATTTGATTATAAATTGCGAATTGGAGAGGTGACTTATTTTGATATTTTCAAAAAAGAATGGTACGAATATAATGATTTGTCTGAAAGAGATCTAATTTCTGAAATTCTAAAGAAAAAACTTTACACCTTACGTAGTGAGTTAGAAAAATACAATATCCATAGTGAGGTTATTTTATATCCGCTCTATGATCGCAATTTGGTAGGAGAAGATCAGGAAAATTTTGTACATTATCCAATGTTTTTATCTTGTTATCACTATAAGTCAAATAATCGATTTTTGATTATAGAATATGATTTACATGATAAAATTTTTCGGCTTAGTCGAGCCCGAAAATACGAAGATTCACTATCTTATCTTTCCTATATTATCTTCGAAGGATACGATGAACGAACCAGTTTTTTAGAATTTTTAATAAAAGAAGAAACCCTACTAGAAACCAACGCATTGTCCAAGTTGATCGCAGCGATCGAAAAATACGATTATGTGATTCGTGGCAACCGTTTCTGATCCGGCAAATTTCCGTAATTTTGTACTATGGCAACACCAAAATCAGTCGCATTTTATACCTTGGGTTGTAAACTCAATTATTCTGAAACCTCGGCCATTGGTCGTAGTTTTGAGGATAAAGGCTATCGCGAAGTAAAATTCGAAGAAGGGGCGGATATCTATGTGATTAATACCTGTTCTGTTACAGATTTTGCGGATCGAAAATGTCGAAAAGTAGTTCGGCAGGCATTACGTGCTGCTCCGCAAGCATTTGTGGTGGTGATCGGATGTTACGCACAGCTCAAACCAGAAGAGATTGCAGAAATCCCAGGAGTGGATTTGGTATTGGGTGCTGCTGAAAAATTTAGAATTCTTGATTTTATTGATGACCTGAGCAAAGCACCGGGTAAAGGTATGGTGGTGGCAGGAGAAGTAACCGAAGCCAAAGATTTTATCAATGCTTTTTCTTTTGGAGATCGTACTCGGTCATTCTTAAAAGTACAAGATGGTTGTAATTATAAATGTTCTTTTTGCACCATTCCACAAGCTCGTGGAAAGAGTCGTAGTAATACGGTGGAAAGTGTGGTAGCCAACGCTGTTGAAATTGCCGAAAGAGGTGTGAAAGAAATCGTCTTGACAGGTGTAAATATTGGAGATTTTGGTAACGGCACCGAAGTCATTGAAGGTGTTAAACCCAAAAAAGAAGCCCTGTTTATTGACTTGGTGAAAGCATTGGACAAAGTGGAAGGAATTAGTCGTTTTCGGATTTCTTCCATCGAACCCAATTTATGCACCGATGAGATTATTCGCTTTGTAGCCAATTCAGAACGATTTGTCCCGCATTTTCATATGCCATTACAATCTGGTAGTGATAAAATTTTAAAGGCCATGCGCCGACGATACAATCGTGATCTTTACCAACAAAGAGTAAAAGAAATACGCAAAGTGATGCCACACTGTTGTATTGGAGTAGACGTGATTGTTGGATTTCCTGGAGAGACAGAAGCAGATTTTTTAGAAACTTACGAATTTCTAAATCAACTGGATATTTCCTATCTGCACGTTTTTACCTATTCCGAACGAGCCAACACGCCCGCTGCCGAAATGGAAAACCCGGTGCCGATGGCAGAACGTCGTCGCAGGAATGAAATGCTCCGAATTTTATCTGAGAAAAAGAGACAACATTTTTATCGACAATACCAAGGACAATTCCGAGAAGTACTTTTTGAAGTACACAAAAATTCGGAATTAATGAGTGGTTTTACTGATAATTATATAAAAATAGAAGCACCGTTACAACCGGAAATGATCAATACCATCGGAACTGTTCAGCTAATGAATATTACCGATGGAGGCCATGTTTCGGCCAACGTTATGGAAATTCCAGCGATCGGCTAAACGAGCTTTCCCAATTTTTCCATTTTTTAAACAAACAATACACATGTATCCAGATCTCTCCTACTTTTTCCACGATCTATTAGGTACGGCTCCCGACAATGGACTTTCCATTATTAAGACTTTTGGTTTTTTTCTGGTGCTAGCTTTCCTGACCGCCGCTTTTTTGTTAATGATGGAATTACGTCGAAAAGAAGCGGAAGGCTTATTGGAATCACGAATAATTGAAGAAACAAAAGGAAATCCAGCTACGCCTTTTGAGATCATTAGCAATGCTATTCTAGGGTTTATTCTAGGATTCAAATTTTTATATATTATTTCAAATTTTGAAGACTTTAAAATAGATCCAGCAGCTATCATATTTTCTTCCAAGGGAAGTTTGATTGGAGGAATTATTTTCTGTGGACTATTTGCTGCCTTTAAATGGTATGAGAAAAATCGAGAAAAATTAGATCCACCTCAACTTGTAAAAGTTAAAATTAGACCTTACGAACGCATTGGAGATATTACGATGGTTGCTGCGATTAGTGGCGTGCTCGGAGCAAAACTATTTGCTATGATCGAGGATCTTGATTTGGTATTTAATGGAAGTTTGACTTTTGGGCAGTGGGCTGCTTCGCTCTTTTCAGGTAGTGGAATGGCAATTTATGGAGGATTGATAGGAGGATTTTTAGTTACCTATTTTTATGTTAAAAAAATTGGACTCAAGCCCATACATGTCATGGACGCAGTGGCTCCAGCCTTGATGCTTTCTTATGCAGTAGGTAGAATGGGGTGTCATTTTTCTGGCGATGGCGATTGGGGAGATCCCATTCGAGTAGTGGAAGAAGGAAAAGTAATTTACGAAGCAACTAAACCTGCCATTATTGGATTTCTTCCCGACTGGGTGTGGGCCTACGATTATCCACATAATGTGATCGATGCGGGTGTCCGAATAGAAGACTGTAAATTCCGTTATTGTAATCGATTGCCGGTTCCTGTTTTTTCTACTCCTATTTATGAAATCGTAATGGCTAGTATCCTTGGTGGTATTCTTTGGGCCATTAGAAAAAGAGTGGTGATTCCAGGTATGCTTTTCTTTATTTATTTGATTATGAATGGTGTAGAACGATTCACGATAGAACAAATAAGAATCAACGAAAAATACAATATTCTTGGTGTTTCGCTGACCCAAGCTGAGATCATCGCTTTAGGTTTAGTGTTGATTGGAATTATTGGTTGTGGCGTGTTATGGAAAAAAAATAAAACAACTACTTAGCTCGACTTTAGCCATTTAAGCTGCTCTAGCGGCCATAAATGCTAAATGCTTGATAAAATTAAAATTACTTTCTTTACGGTCCTTGTTTTTTGAAGAGTGTAAAGAAAGTTGAAAATGCCAAATCCGATATCGGA
>CALFWZ010000085.1 GCA_937928405.1 uncultured Saprospiraceae bacterium | reverse complement strand
GTACATTGCCTCATACGCTATCCTACAGTGCTAATTCAAATAGCGATGTTACATGGTTTTGGGATTTTGGAGATGGAACAACTTCCGTTGAGCAACTACCCACACATACCTATGATGCTTATGGTGTCTATCCCGTTCGCCTAAGGATTACCAATACCAATGGTTGTGTCAATGTCTATAGTGATACTGTCAACGTAATAGAAACGGCTGTTCAATTGACGGGGCCTGATTATTGGGGATGTACACCTTACGATTTTACGCTGGATGAAAGTTCCACCACTGCAGTACCAATCAATAGTTGGGAATGGAATATTTTTGACGAAAACAATACCTTGGTTTTTACTTCTACAGAGGAAAATCCCACACATATGCTAGCGGATACTGGATTGTATAATGTTCAGTTAACCGTTGTCAATGAAGATGGCTGTAGTAGCACCGGACTTTTTGAAGGTGCAATTGCGATTGGGGAGGAAGTTATACCAAATTTTTCAGCTACGCCTCTAGAAACTTGTATTGACGCAATAGTAAATTTTACGGATTTATCTAGTAATAATGCTAATTTTTGGATTTGGGATTACGGTGATGGAGTGGTGGTAGAAGATATGCAGAATCCATCTCATGAATATATTGATACAGGTTATTTTGATGTTCAGCTTTTTGCGTTTCATTATGGCTGTTTTTCTGAAATTCTTTATGAAGATTTAATTCATGTTAATCCTCCTATTGGTAAAGCCATCATCCAACGAGACTGTGATGCCCCTTACACAATTACTTTTGCCGATCGTAGTTTTGGGGTGGATTCCGTGTACTGGGATTTTGGAGAAGAAAATTTAACCACGGACACTTCAACCTTACTAAGTCCTACGCACGTATTTGCTGACACAGGTTGTTATAAAGTAGTGCATAGTGTTTTTAATCTTACCACTGATTGTGTGGATCACGATACGCTTACTGTTTGTATTTCTGACCCTCGAGCTTCTTTTAATTTGAATAATACCGATGGGTGTGCTCCGTTGGAAGTAACGGTTGATAACAATTCTATTTTTGGAGAAACTTATGAATGGTTTGCTCCAGATGCCGTGATCAGCGATCCTAATGCTGAATCACCTACGTTTACTTTTAATACGCCCGGTATCTACAATGATGTCATGCTGGTTATTTCAGATATTCAAGAATGTCCAGATACTTTTAGGACAAGTGAAAGTATATTGGCACGTGGATTAGTCGTAAATTTTGACACAGATGTTACCGGTGGATGTTTACCGCTGACCGTAAATTTTTCTGACAACTCCACGAGTGCCTTTAGTACTCCATTGACTTGGTCTTGGAATATCGGGAATGGATTGTTTACCTCGGATCAGGAGAGTTTTACTTTTACTTTCGATACCGTAGGGAATTTTTCAGTAGAGCTAACGGTAACCGATGGAGATGGATGTACGGTCAGAAAAAGAAGGAATAACGTCATTGAGGTAACAGATCCTATAGCAGATTTTAGGGCAGATACGACCAGTTGTACCGCAGACCTAGTAAAATTTGAATCTTTGTCTACTGGAGATTTAACCTACTTGTGGGATTTTGGAGATGGTAATATTTCATCAGAAGAAGCGCCAGAGCACAACTATACGCAAGAAGGAATTTATGAAGTTTGTTTGACTATCGTTAATCAATACGGTTGTAGTGATATGCAGTGTAAGGAAAACTACATCACAATTGCCGATCCGCTGGCGGACTTTACCGTAGATTCAACTTTCGCTTTTTGTCCTCCTTTACTTGCTCGGTTTACGAATACTTCCACCAATGCAAATTATTATGAATGGAATTTTGGAGATCTCTCAGGAACAAGTGATTTAGAAAATCCTCCACATGTTTACACCATTCCCGGCGCCTATTCGGTAAGTTTAATTGTGGGAAGTACAGAAAATTGCCGAGATACTATCGTGATGAATGATCTCATCAACCTCAATGGTCCAGTGGGAGAATTTGATTTTGTAGTTGATACTTCTTGCGCGCCTATGCAAGTTCACTTTACAGGTACCTCTACAGATTTTTACGACTATATTTGGGATTTTGGGAATGGGATATTAGATACCTTCTTGAATGTTAATACGAGCGAAGTTACCTACGCTTATCCAACGATTGAAACGTATGTTCCCAAACTTATTTTGATTGACGAAGCCAATTGTGCTAGAGCTATCGAATCACCAGACAGTATACAAGTCACTGGGATTAATGTTGATTTTCTTGCGACAGATTCTCTTTTATGTGGAGAAGATGTAACGACTTCTTTTATAAATTTATCTCAATCGACCACACCGATTACTAGCGTAGAATGGATACTCCCTGGTTCTTTAGAAGGAAATACTTCCGACTCTGAACCAACGGTAACCTATCCGACGCCAGGGGTGTACGATGTTTCTCTTTTTGTTACAACTGAGTTTTGTGAAGACACTTTAACTAAGCCAAATTATATCCGAATTGGTAGTAACCCTGAGGTCAGTTTTCAAGCTTCTGAAACTATCGGGTGTGCACCTTTTTCTGTTAATTTCATGGATATGTCTACTACTTCAACTGGTGCGATTACTAACTGGAACTGGACCTTTGGAGATGGTGAGACTGCTGGTCAACCTGATCCTACTCATGTGTTTAATAATGCTGGAACTTATCAGACCGTATTGACCGTTGGAACGGACTTTGGTTGTGAAACATCTGATTCGCTTGAAATTGAAGTGCTTGGTGCACCAGTTATTAGCTTGGATCCTGAACAATCCATCTGTCGAGGAGAGGTCGTCACTTTGCTACCTGTCGTTGACGGACCCACAGATCAGTTGATCTTTACTTGGACTGGTGGATCGAACCTTAGCTGTACCGATTGTTTAGTACCAGAAGTATCACCAACGATTACAACTACTTATGAATTTACGGCAACCAATTCTGAAGGGTGTGTGACTAGATTATCAACCACGGTAAATGTCTTGGCTACCGCTATACCTGTCATTGAAATTAGCCCGGATACTGCGATCTGTGTCAGTGATATAATTCAATTAAACGTGAGCGGAGGAACAGACGTATTCTCCTATCGATGGGATGAGTCTCGTCCGGGATTAACGTGTTACCAATTTTGTTCCAATCCTATTGCTAGTCCTATGGCCGCTACTACTTACGTGGTTACAGTTACGAATGGAGAGGGTTGCTCAGCGATAGATTCTGTGACGATTGATTTAGTAGATCAATTCCAGCCTTTAAGCGGAGAAGATCGTACCATTTGCCAGGGAGATTCCGTGACTTTGACAACTGGTGTCGATGGACTAGAATGGACCAACCCTGTGAATTTAAGTTGTGCCTATTGTCCCGATCCGATTGCCTTCCCCGATTCGACTACGCTTTATAATTTAGAAACCTTTACGGAAGAAGGTTGTTTAATCCAAGACTCTGTTCAAGTAACAGTATTGACACAAGAGAATATAAATGCTGGGGAGGATGTATTCCTTTGTCAAGGAGGAAGTATTATTCTTAATGGAATAGGTATTGGTGATATCAATTGGTCACCAGATGTCAGCCTTTCCGATCCAAGGAATCTTAATCCTATTGCTTCTCCAATGATTACCACGACCTATCAGTTGTCGCTGACGCAGGACCTTTGCGTGTTAACTGATTCAGTATTGGTTACGGTGGTAGAAAAAACAACCATTGAATCTGTTGGTGCGGAGATTTGTAATGGTGATACAATCAGTTTGACCGTTACCGGAAATGCAGATACTTTTGAATGGTCTTCTCCGGAATCCCTTTCTAATCCCAATAGTCCCTTCACGGATGCCTTTCCTAATACTACCACGACCTATTCGGTGATTGGCACATTGACTGATTGTCCGGCGGATACGGCTTTTGTAACAGTAGATGTGGACGCAGGACCGAGTGTCAGTTTAAACGATATTACTTATGCTATCCCAGATGTTCCTTTGGTGATCGAACCAATAGTTGATACGACAGGAAATTATCAGTATAGTTGGTTTCCTACCGAAGGATTAAGTTGTACGGAATGCCTTCGACCAATCGTTGATAGTGCGTTTATCGGAACGATATACACCTTGTTGGTAACCGATATGGAGACTGGTTGTGAAAAAGAAGTGAGCACGACGACCTCTGCCTTAGTATCTTGTCCAGATGAAATTCTTTGGGTGCCATCTGCTTTTTCTCCTAATGAGGATGGGCTTAATGATGAGTTAAAAGTTAATTCCGGAACCCTGAATGAAATTAATTCTTTCCAGATTTTTGATCGCTGGGGAGCGCTACTTTTCCGGACAGATGATATGCGCCTAGGCTGGGATGGACGTCTGAAAAATGAAAGAGTACCCATCGGAGTATATGTTTATTTTGTGGAAGCGACTTGTCCTGTAAATAATTTACCAATTTTGATTAAGGGAGATGTGACGCTGGTTCGGTAGTTAGCGTATGAAGTTGTTTGACAATTTCAAAAGTAGCCGAGAACTAGAGAAAACTCAACAAATTTAAGCTCCTTTTAGCTCTGAGAACGAAATTTTACTATTCTCCTAGTTTTGCACTTCTATGCGAACTTTTGTATCTTATACCTAAGAGCATTTTTAAAATCAATAGACAATTTTTGAACATGCTCTAGAAAAAATTGATCTTACTATGAATTTAGCAAAAAGATACGCTCGCAAGGATACAAAAACCTTAGTGATGGTCCTGGAACATCCAGAAGATTATAGTGCAGCGGCACTGGAAGCAGCGGAAGCAGAATTGAACTTCCGTGAATTAGAAGACGAAGTGATTTATGCTTTAGTCGAGGAAGTCAACCGAGCACGCATCGTTAAAATGCTCAACAACCTTAATCCAATCAATGATGAGCTAACCGTTTTAAAAAGCCATTGGCTAACGGAGTCAGAAATGAAGCGATTGACCAAAGAAGAATTTAAGCTATTGTTGGATCGTAAAGACGGTTTTAGATTTGATGTTTTGAAATATGCGATCGGGGGATTGTAGCGTTTTGTTGAATGGTTGAGTTTGTATTAGTTTTCTTTGTGAAATTTTTTGTTTTGCAATAAAAAACTATTATTTGGATTATTTTTATTTTGGTGAATAGGATTTTTACGAAAATAATAGGCATATAATTTCAAAATTTTCTTGTTCTATCGTTGAAAAAATGATTATCTCTCAATTAGGAGGTAATCATTTTTTTACTAATGGAAATATAATTTGAAATTTGAAGGATCGACGACCAAGTATAACGCTACAAAAATCAATATAAATAGGCATGATTAGATTAATTCTTCATTAAAAAATTATCCATTAACCTACTCATACTTCTTCCGAATCGCTTCGATTTTATCATCTCTTTCTTTTATTAATTTATCGATCGGTTTTTGAGCAGTCTCTCTAGTTTTCAAGACTTGCCCATCAATTTTAGCACTGGCATCTGCTGCGAATTTATCAGCAACCTCCTTTGCTTTTTTAGCAGCAATTTGAGCAGCCTTCTTTTTTAAAAAATTATTGCCCGCTTTCTCTATCAATAAATCTGCTTCCTTGTACGCTTTGCTTTTTCCTTTATCAATTTCTTGCTGCTTTTTTTCTCTCAAAGATTCAGCTTGAGCATCAACGGCATCTTCCAACTTTTTGATTCGAGGATTCAATTGCTTATTCACGGCATCAATTTCTTTATTCATTTTAGCAATTAAGTCCGCTTTTGTTGCTTTTACTTTTTCAGTGACTACGGTAGTGACAGAATCCTTTACGGTTTCCACCACCTGATTGACGACATCTTTGATCGTTGCTGCTTCGCCTTCGCTACTTAATAATTTAACATTAACTTTTGGACTTGTTATAGAACCTGTCATGTTAATCAAAACGTTGACAAATTCGCCAGCATTCAAGTCTATTCCGATTTTAGAGGCTTGTTCATTCAATAATTTCAATCCTGTTTTTGCAGCATTCCCAACCGTACCATTACCAATAAGTTTGCTTGGAATCTTAGCTTTGATTTTATAATCCATATCCTGACTTAAGCCGTGTTCTCCGCTAATTTTCATGGCGATATTTTGGAAAGCATAATCAAATTCTGCGACATTCACTTTCCCATCTTTGACCGTAAACCAGTTTTTAGTATCCTTTATTTTTAAACTTTTAAAGGCAGAAACATTAAGCTTATTTCCAAGGTTTTCTAATGGTTTAAAAGAAGTTAACACGGCATCTAAGGTTTGGAAAAAACCATCAGCGGTTAAAGTGGTAAGGTCAGGCATCATATCTTTTCCAACTGCACCACTCAGCTTAAGCTTAGTATCAAATTTACCCTCCATAAATTTAACGATAGGGGCGAGGGCACGAATCGTATTAAGTTTTTTAAAGGATTCTTGAAACGAAAATTGGCTAATATCAAAATCCATATCAAAGCCTGGCTTCTCCGTATTTTTAGAATCATATCCTCCTGACATGGTCATTTTTCCACCCAAAGTATTAGCAGTGGCATTTTTAATATTGATGGCTTGATCGGCGATCACCATTTTACCATTAATATTTTTTAAAGCCATATTGGTATAGTCCAATTTGTCGATCTTGGCGTTGATATTAACCGCAACGCCTTCAGGAATTAACAAGGGTTCGAGTTCTTCATCGGCGATGGTCTTGGCTTTCGGCGTACCCGCTTCCATATCCGTCATAAATTGATTCATATCAAAATATTTGGACGTCAAATTCAAGTCGCCCTCCAATGTTTCGTTATCAAAAACATAGGCAAAAATATTCCTTAAATTTCCATTTCCCTTAATGTCACTATTACTGATCCGGAGTGCAAATTTATCCATGTCTAATCGAGTAGGGGAAAAATGACCATTGGCAGAAACGTTGGATAATTTATAAATATCATAATCCACTTTGTCCATCACGGCATCAATATCAAAATCAAAACGATCAAAAACTTCCGCCGTCTCGGTAGCCGTAGGAGTTGGTTCATTGGTCGCTTCTTCTGCGATCCATTCGTTTACGTTAAAATAATTAGACCGAACGGAAAATGTACCTGTCATCGTTTTTTCAGGAGAAAAATAAGCTAGAATATTATTTAGCGAACCTTTTGCTTCGATATCACTCTTACCTAGCAAAGCTTTGAAATTGTCGATCTTTGCGTTTTGTGGAGTGAATGCAATGTTGGTAGTTTTTATATTAACCGCTGGTAAACCGGTAGCTACATAGTTCAAGTTTTCGATCTTCATCGTACCATCCATCTTTACCCGTTCGTACTGTTGTTTGTCCACATAACTCATTCTAGTGTTGGCCGTAACGTCCGCAGTAATCAAACCATTGAGGGTTTGTACCTCTTCCATTGGAAAGGCTTTTGCCAAATCCGCCAGATTGATAACACCATTTATTTTGGTATCTACATCCGGATCACTGATGGGGCTTTTGAGGTTGAGTCGTGCCTCAAAAGGATTATTGCCTAGGTTCAATTTGAAATTGGGGATGTCAATCACCATTTTATCAAAATCACTGGAAGGACTGTTGATATTTATTTTGGCAAAAATATCTTTTATACCCATTGGCAAAGATGGATACTTGAAGTCTCCGTTAGCGATATCTAGATATATTTTAAACGCAGGCATCTTATTTTTTTCGGCGTTATAAACACCTTTTGCGAAGCCATTAAATGCTAGGGTTCCATTGGCAGTTACATCTGCAAAATCCTTGGTGTAAGCACTAGGGATCAGCGAAAGGAAATTTTTAAAGGAATTACCGGGCGCATTAAATGTTAAATCTAAGTCAATATCTCCATTTTTCAGCATGTTGATAAATCCATCCGCTTTTAGCTTCAGCGCATTGACCATGATCTCATTTTCCTTTAAGGTAAATTTCATCTGATCTAAATCCGCATTCAGCGTCATGTCTAGATCACCTTTGGCTTTTCGCAAATAGGTAATTCCACCGGTCTTGGCAGACATTTCGGCGATATTGGTTTTGGTAACTAAATCAAAAACGGTTTCTGTAAAATTACCAGATCCGGTATGGTCTAAATCTTTGAGTTCTAAGAATAAATCTCCTGCACGATCGTCATAGGTCAGGTGACCATCGACCACACTATATTTTTCTAGATTAATTTGGAAATTATAAGTAGAAGATTCTGTCTCCTCCGACGCTTTGGCAATATCATAATTAGCGGTACCATCCTTAAGAACCATTACGTGGATATTCGGCTCGGTAAACTGAATCGTATTGATTTGAATAGGAGCATCCGCATTGATGACAGACATGACATCTAAATCCAGTTCGATATTTTTAGCATCTACTAGGGTGATCCCTTCGAATGCATCTTTTCCTTGAATATTTAAATCCTGTAATTGTAAATTAAAATCAGGGAAACTGCGTAAAAAGGAAAGATCAACACTGCCAAAATCAATGGTTGCGTCAAAGTTTTTATTGATATCTGTCTTTACTTTTGCAACAATTTCATCCTTGTAGAAGTAACTGAGGACAAATCCTCCTACGACGAGCAGTAAAACAAGGGTCAGGATGGTAATGAATAACCATTTAATGAATTTCATAAAACTAATATTTAGGCGTGTGTCCGTTAAACGGGATTTTCAATTAATTGTTTATCAAGGTTAGACGTAAAATAGGTAGGTCAAGGCACGAAAATAAGGTTATTTTTTTGTGAAAGAGGATAAATAAAGGGATTAAACCGGTAATTTTTCTCCCTAAAGTGGTTGTATTTCACATAATTATAACGAAAAGCATTAGCAATAAATTATCCATTGAAATATTGTACATTTGTGATATGGGTGGAAAAGACAGACAAACACAAGGAATGACGGAGTATTTATATATAGACACATCAGAAACCTTACAACAATTTATTGATGAAAATCAAGCGATCTCTTGGATGGGATTTGATACAGAATTTGTGGGTGAAAAACGCTTTTACACCCTCTTATGCCTGATCCAAGTGATTACCGAGAACGGAATTTATATCATTGATTCTATTGTCTTAAAGGATCTGACCGCTTTTTACAAAATGATCGAGGACCCTGCTATAGTAAAGATTACCCATGCTGGTGAGAACGATTATCGACTCCTAAAAATTCAAGGTGGTATTATTCCAAAAAATCTATTTGATACGCAGATTGCGGCTGGTTTTGTGGGGTATAATTATCCTATATCTTTTCGTAAATTAGTAGCTAGTGAGCTACATATCCACTTAGGAAAGGGCTATACCGTTTCCGATTGGCAGTCTCGCCCCATCAATCAAAAACAAATCAAATACGCACTTGATGATATTATTTATCTAAAGGAACTCTGGGATTTGTTGACCGAAAAGCTTAATGGATTGAACCGCCATGATTGGGCCATTGAGGAAATGAAAAAATACGAGTCGGAAGACTACTACAAAGCCGTCCCGCACAAGGAAGCCTTTTCTAATAGTATGATCTATAATTTACGACCAAAAAATCAGTTATTCTTAATTCGTCTGTATCAATGGCGATTGAAAATGGCGGAACGAAAAGATTATAGTAAAGAAATGATTCTTCCAGCCAAGTATATCAGCCCGATCACCCGCAATATTGGTTCTGGAAAAGCAGCGCTTAAAAATCACCGTCGCCTTCCCAATGGGATCATGGGGAAATACATGGATGAATTTCTAGCTCTTTACGAAACCACTCCAACCCCGGAAGAAGAAGAGGTACTGGCGGCCATTCCTAAGGCACAGGTACAACCGACTGGACAAGAAACCATCATGGAAATGTTGTCTCTACTCATCAAAATAAAATGTAATCAAGAACGACTGTCTAACGGATTATTGATTTACGGATCGGGCATCAAAAAAATGAAAGCCGACGATCAGTACTTCGACGAAAAACTAGCCACCGGCTGGAGAGGAAAATTTCTTGGAGAGAATCTCATCGGTTGGCTCCGCAATCGCAAAGATTTAGAAATCGATATGCAAAAAGATCAATGCGTGATTAGAATGGTGGAAGAGTAGAAATATCCAATATCCAATATCCAATATTGAATCTGTGAATATTGAATGATTTGAAACGATGACGGTTTTTGCTTATCGAGTTGAGATTTTAAGTCATGTAGCTTTCCCGAAAGAAGACATAATGAACTATTGAATAAAATGGAATACTAAAAATCTAAGAACAAAGGCTTAATTGAAATAAATTTATCCTATTTAAGTATTTGATCGCTTTTTTGACGACAACTGATTTAGAATTTTATTGAATATTGATTTATTGGATATTCAACATTGGATATTTTTTCCTTTTTTGATTCTTTCGAACAATCCTAATATCCAATGTGTGAATATTGAATGATTTGAAACGATGACGGTTTTTACTTATCGAGTTGAGATTTTAAGTCATGTAGTTTTCACGAAAGAAGACTCAATGAATATTGATTATTGGATATTCAAAATTCGAAATCCCCTCACCCCAACCGCGGCGCAAAACTCTCCGCATCTGCCATATCCAAATAAACTTTATATGCTTCTGGAGCCGTCTCAATATCGAGTAACGCGCCTGTCTTCATCTTCGGATAAATCTGCGCCAAACTACTGATTTCATTAATATTATTTCTTCGATAAATCTGATGACGATCAATGGCTGTTGGATCATTAATCCCTGCGGCGGCCATTAACTCAATCAAACTATTAATCGTCTCTCGATGGTAGTTCGCCACTCGTTGTTTTTTATTATTGACATTTAGACCAGCCACCAATTCTTTATCTTGGGTAGCTACGCCCGTCGGGCAGTGATTGGTATTACATTCCAACGCTTGTATACAACCCAGCGCCAACATCATGGCGCGCGCAGAGTAACAAACATCTGCTCCTAAGGCTAAGGCTTTAAACAAATGGAATCCAGTAATAATTTTTCCTGCAGCGATGATGGTTATATCTTTTTTTAAATCAAAACCAACCAAGGCATCATGTACAAACGCCAGTCCTTCTTTGTAAGGCGTGCCGACAGAATTTGAAAACTCTAAGGGCGCGGCTCCTGTTCCGCCTTCTGCACCATCTACGGCAATAAAATCTGGTTTGATGCCGGTTTTTATCATGGCTTTACAGATGGCAAAAAACTCACTGCGATTTCCAATACAAAGTTTAAATCCAACGGGTTTTCCATCTGAGAGGTCTCGGAGTTTTTTTAGAAAATGAAGTAATCCGGTTGGTGTATTAAATTCTTTATGATAGGGTGGAGACAGCACGGATTCACCCGGTGTTACATTTCTGATCTCAGCAATCTCTTTGGTGTTTTTCTTGCCGGGTAGAATACCACCGTGGCCTGGTTTTGCTCCTTGAGAAAGTTTGAGTTCAATCATTTTGACAGAAGGATTTTTCACCCGCTCTTTATAATTTTCTGGATCAAATCCACCTTCTTTTGATCGACATCCAAAATATCCTGTTCCAATTTGATAAATCAGGTCTCCTTCAAATTTTTTATGGTATGGACTAATGCCGCCTTCTCCGGTATTATGCGCAAATCCCCCGATCTTAGCGCCGCCATTTAAAGCTTCAATCGCTGCACTACTCAATGATCCAAAACTCATGGCAGAAACATTTAGCAAACTGGCAGAATAGGGCTGCTTACAATCAGGTCCGCCAATCTTTACGCGGGGATTATGGTCGAGTTGACGGTGGTCTAGAGCAGCAATGGAGTGATTCATCCATTCGTAGCCTTCGTCGTATACATTGATTTGGGTCCCAAAAGGATTAGAAGCCAATTCTTGCTTAGAACGAGCGTAAACAATGGATCGGTATTGCCGATTAATGGGCGTCCCATTGGTATCTGATTCAATAAAATATTGATAAATCTTGGGCCTTAATTCTTCCATGACATATCGTCCTCTTCCCAAAATTGGGAAATTGCGAACAATGGCTCTTTTGGCTTGAAACATATCGTAGTACCCTAAAATGATTAAGGGAACAAAAAATAGTAAGGCCCAGTATATCGGTGCCCATAGAAAATGACCTACTCCAATAATAATGGCTAAACTCAGAATAGAAAAGACCACAAATTCATTTCTCATATTAAATATTTTGCGACAATATAAGGAATGTTAAGAAAAAATTGTTTATTTACATAAAGAAGCTGTTTAATAATGTTAAGATGTTGGAGTGTTTAAAGTTTTGAAGGCAACTAATTCTTTTTTTTAAACGATTCAACGATTCAACGATTCAACGATTCAACAACTCAACAAAAAACCAACCTTATGATTATTTTCGGAACAAGAGGCGTTAACTCAACGATGGATGAAGGGCATTTTTTTTGCCCACAATGTGAACGGGAAGAACCTTATCGACATCGAAAAGTAACTCGGTTTTTTACCTTGTATTTTATTCCAATTATTCCATTAGGTAGAATTGGAGATTTTGTGGAATGCCGAACTTGTCAGGGAACCTATGTTCCGAATGTTTTGGATTATCGTCCCGACGGTGGTGGCAGTGAAGATCAGTTCTTAGCGGAATACGAAAAAGCCATGAAGCATACCATGGTTTTGATGATGCTCGCCGATGGACATATCGATGAAGAGGAAATGATTGCAGTGCGCGATATTGTCAATAAATTTGGACATCATGATATTACACTGGAAGAATTGGAAGTGTACACCAACGCCGTTCGAAATAGTCCAGATGATATTTCTACCTATCTAAAAAATATCGCACCTTCCCTCAACGAGCACGGCAAGGAAACCATTATCAAATGTGCGCTTTCCGTCGCAGCGGCGGATGGACATATTGATGATAGCGAGATTGATTTAGTCTATCAGATGGGCGATGTGATGGGCATGTCAAAAGCGCATATGAAAGGAATTTTGGGAGAGATGAAAGAGGAGATGCCTGGGGCGTCCTCTGGGAATGATGGAGATTTTGTGTAATCGCTAAATTGCTATCACCAACCCAACACCACCACCTCATTAATCACCGCTCCTGGATCTTCGCAGACGATTCGGAGATAACGTGTTTCTACGTCCATATTTAGCCAGTGTTTCCATTCCAAATATTTAGTCGTTCGATAGCGATCGAAGGGTTTCCAATTTCCTGGCTCACCGATTTCTATGCGGAGCCATCCTTGACTAGCGCCGTCAAAAACAGAGATTCCTTTAATTAATTTTTTAGCGTTTAAATCAATGATGGCAGCCACCTCGCGGTCATCGTCCGGCCAACCTTCTCCTGGCAGTGGCATCCATGCGTTGATCGGTGTACCGCCCTTGCCACAGATGGGTTGTCTTAAAACACTGGTTTTTTCATGAGTAGGTTCGTCTATCAAGGAGGTGACGTCTCCGTATTTTAGATCGTTCTCTATCGAGATCATGCTTTTGTCGATGGGAATATTCCATTCGCAATTTGGAAAATCGGGGCGGTCGTTATCTGTTAGAATGAATATAGGACGTTCCGAGATTTCTGGAATTTCTATAACCCTATTATTTAGTTTCAACAATTTTTTATCACCATCAATGTCTTGATCCAATAAGGTGAGCAAATGCGCAGCGTTGGCATTATTAGTTAAGGTAAAAGGATAATCTCGGCGGCGATAATCTTCTGTGGTATTGGCCCATAAAGCATACGCCTTTTTTCCAGGAACGGTATGATGACTAAATTCGTACGCACTAATTTTTGGATCGTCTGTTTTTAAAATTTTACTAAACCGAAAATCACGTAAAGCTGTTTTCATGGCATACAAATAATAATAGGCTTTCCTTGCCCTAAATTCTGGAAAAGGCGTATTGGGGTTTTGCGCTTTGGCTAGTTCTAATAAACCACAAGTCGAAAAACGCTGCGCAGGATCACCATGATAATGATCTGTCAAGGTAAATAACTGCGCTTTGTCGATGCCTGCGGCGGCAATGGCTAGGAAGGATCGTACCAACCATTGTCCTTGCATTTCTTCTGCATCGAAATCACCCACTAAGGTCACTCGCTGGGGTGATTTTTGATGGACATCATATCCGAATTCTGATAACCAGATTTCTTTACCCGGCAAATATGCATTTCGATAATCAACCAATTTTTTTAAGCGACCATACAAATCATCTTCCTCTGGAGAAACACCTTTCGCATCCTTGGTCGGACCACCGGCTTGTCCACCAAAATTATTAGAATAATGATGGAAGTTGAGGACATCTGCTGGAAAGGCTTCGTCCTTGCGATACATTTTTGCCCAAGTATGAATGCCTTTGATATAGTCTAAATAAAGACCGGTGATCCCACTCATGACTACTTTGGTTTTGGGATCTGCATTTTTGACACCGGTAGGAAATGCTTGATGACAGCTAGCATTTTTGGGCGTATGAAAGACGGTATTTTCATGCCCATCGTAATCGGTACTCAACATCGCTGCGTATTCAAAGGCATTAAAATATGCGGCCCGTTGTTGTTTGGATTTGGTGCCGCCCATCCAGAATTTGTCTTGCTCATTCCAATCTTCTACATAGTGGATCATGCCCAATCCTGATTTGACAGACTCCTGAACTCTAGGTGTTAACGTTTTTTCAGGAAGTTTGGTTTGGCCATAACGGGCCGTAAATTGATACATATATTCGCCGTGCGCTGCGTAGGCGGCAGGGTCTTGTGGGTTACCATTTTTTGCAATCGGTTTGTCTTCTCGTGTATATGTCTGTAGGGCTGGAATACTACTTTTTAAGTCTGCGGCAAGTACCACTCCGGCATCGTTCATATCATCATAGAGTTTGTCAAAACTCCATCCTGCGTAAGCATTACAAGGATTCCAACTATAGATCTGGCAGTCATCTGGTTTATGATCCCCTAGCTCCATATGCCAATCGTGATATTCTCGTGCAAATTCAAACAAGGATAATTGATAAATTGGGTCTTCGGTGTTGATGTTTACACCAACGAAGTCTTTAAACGTAGGGTAGGGAGGTTGAACTGATTTTGGGCGTTCTTTTTTGTTGGATGTTTCTTTAGAAAAGCATCTAATTTCCCCAACATTGGCGGTTGGATCAGAAAAAGTAATTTTTAAAAATCGAGTGGTACAGTCAATATTCTCGTGGCAAACCCAACGGAAGTTTTGGTCCAGTTTACTATTTAAAATATTTTTCCATGCTTTTGCTTCATTTAAATAGGCCAAGGAAATAGAACCTTCTCCGTTCAAATCTGTCAAACAAAATTGCGTGATAGCGGTCGTCTTTTCAAGGTCGATAACGACTTCTAAAGGATAATATAAATGGGCATCTTGAAAAACATTTCCATCATTGAACGTACCTATAAACGAGCGGTTAAGTCCATTCTCTTGATAAGTTGCGTCCCAGGGCGCCCCACCAGCGAGTGGCTTTCCTGGATTAATGGGGAAGTCCTGCCCGTCTACCAGTCGGTAAGCCTCTCCACGACTCGTTAGACTAGCGATCATCCCCTCATCGATATAAATTGGTTGATCTAGGTCCGCATCTGGTGTTGGTAATAAGGGTTGCCCGTTGGCCTGACAACCACAAGAGAGGTATCCCAAAACTACCAATAAAATCAACATGGGCAAAGAGCGTAATAATTTAGTGGTTGTCATCAAGACTTTATTTTATAAACATGGAATAAATAATTCTAAAAAAAAGCAATTTCAAGTGCAAGCGCAAATTCTAAAAAACAATAGCTAAGATAGCTTATTTCAATTGTGTCTATTTATTGAACCTAACGATTTGATGATAGGTAGCGGACGAAGCAACACAAGTTTGAACATCGTACACAGTGTTATGCATAGACCTTCTATCTGCCAAATAATTTGCCCAAGATTCCTGTTGACTTCTTCTTTTGGGGTTGAATTTCTTTTTCTTTCAAAGTTATATAATATATCTCATTTTCTATATTAACATCATAAAGACCAAATTCTATTTTGGTTTTCATTACCTCATTGGTAATGTCGCTATTGATGAAATGAAATGACCTAGGATTTTCTGGATCATCTAATCGTTTATATAAATATTCTTTATTCCCATATTCATCTTCTAAATAATATAGATCACCATTTAAGATATTAAGTTCTTCATCATATGGGTAACCAAATTCATGTGTTACCCAGTTCGTACTTAATGAATATCTAAACCTTCTCATTACACCATCTTCGATGCATCCAAAACCAAAAGAATCACCTGAATCATAATGCATATAAGCCATTATCAATTGAGGTGAATTAAAGTAATTATAAAGTTTTTGAGTAGTTTCAGGAGATCTTTTTATAAGGATTTCATTTACAAATCCTGAATTCATAATTCGTATTCCATTTTCATGAACTCCTACAAGAATATTTTCTGAGGTTCTAAAATCAAACCCACTTTCCCATGATGATTTAATTACTTCGTATTCTCCAAAGAATTCCTTTGCCACGTCATTTATGTTAAATTCTTTTGGGTTATCCAACTTAATAAATATTGCTGCATTGCTCATTCCCATAGTCTCTTATTCTTTTGGTGATGTCTAACTAAATAATAACCGTACTTCTAAAATCAATCAATCCGCACATCAAAAAATCCGCAGATCCACCAACCATCACAGCAGTTCCATTTCACCAAACGTCACTTTAATCTCGGGTGGTATACCGATGACAATTTTTAAGTACATATCTTCGCAAGGTTCCAAGGTAGTTTTTTGGTATAGACTATCAGCGGTTTGGATGGTTTTTAGGACGGAGAGCATGGTTTTATTACCTGCGTTTTCCACCAATAATTCTTTAATTCGTTCTTCTCCAAAATCTTCCGTTTTTCCACGCATAAAGATCGTCATGCCCGGGCTGAGTCCTACGCTCAGCGAAAAGTTGAGCATCGAAAAACCATATTCAACTAACTGCGGAAAAACTTCTGCCCAGTCTTCAAAAATGTCAATGAGTCGTTCTAGCGCAGAGTCACCCAAATTGCCTGCTTGTTCTTTTATCAAGTCTCCTGCTTGTAAGATGGTTTTTTTTACTTTATCAATCATTGTTTTTATTTCGAGGTTTTTATAATTTCTTTAATTCCGGATTAATTCAGTCAAACGCTCCCTTCGGTCGCTTATTTCCTTCATTAATTCGGAAGGAAAATTAAAAATAACTCTCAACGGAGTAGTTTAGGAATCGGGTCTTTGCTTCGAGTTTTAAGTTTTTGTTTCTTTTAGAAGTTCGTTCAATTGGTGATTTTTTTTGGTGTAGCTTTTATTTTTTATGAATAGGGTGGTAACTGAAATTATAGGGTTTTTTATGGTGTTCTAAATAAATCATCACTGCTATCAAAGACAATTCGACAACATCATTAGTTCTTATTCTTAGGAGTGTTCAATAAAGTCTGTCAAACTAAATTTGAAACCTTTTATGCCTACTGGCGAATTCAAAAAACTGTCCGACTGCAGGCGGGCAACTTTAGCCTCAATACCTCAAAGTAATTACTTTCAATAAATTGATAATCAGTATTTTAATTTTTTTTCACGATAGCAGGAAAATTGAAGTTGCTCTTGTGGTTGAAATAGAGGTTGAAAAATACCGAATTTGGAAGACTCCCTAGTTCTTGCATATAAAGATAACCCTTAAATAATTAGCATTCAATACTTATAAAAGGAAGACTTAAATAATCTGAGCAATTTTAAAAAGTACCCTTACCGTCGAACCAAATCCTCCACAGGATGTTTTATCCACTATGAAAAACATAACAACACTAGGGGAGCTCAAGAAGAGCGGCTACCAACCAAAGTCGATAAAGAACGAATTACGTGATAATCTTATCAAGAAACTTCAAAATAAAGAAGAAATATTTAAAGGTATTATCGGATTTGAAGATACGGTGATTCCAGATTTAGAGCGAGCGATTCTTTCGCGGCACAATGTGCTACTTTTAGGACTAAGAGGACAGGCCAAGACAAGGTTAGCTCGGATTCTAGTAGACTTATTAGACGAATACATGCCGATTGTAGCGGGAAGTGAATTAAATGACGATCCACTCAATCCCATTTCTCGGTTTGCGCATGATACGATTAAAGAACACGGAGATAAAACACCAGTTGCTTGGGTGCATCGCTCAGAACGCTATGTAGAAAAACTCGCTACGCCAGATGTAAGCATCGCCGATTTAGTGGGAGATGTAGATCCAATTAAAGCGGCCAGTTTAAAATTGCCTTACTCTGACGAACGTGTCATTCACTTTGGCTTAATTCCCCGAGCGCATCGCAGTATCTTCGTTATCAACGAGTTACCAGATTTACAAGCTAGAATTCAAGTCTCTCTTTTTAATATCTTACAAGAAGGTGATATGCAAATCCGTGGTTTTAAACTTCGAATGCCGCTAGAGATTCAGTTCCTTTTTACGGCCAATCCTGAAGATTATACCAATCGAGGAAGTATTATTACGCCACTGAAGGATCGGATCGAAAGCCAGATTCTAACCCACTATCCTAAAACTTTAGACATTGCTTTGAAGATTACAGAGCAAGAAGCAAAATTGGCAGCGGAGCAACAGCAAGCGGTGAAGGTTCCAGAAATATTCCGAGTTTTATTAGAACAAGTGAGTTTTGCGGCCCGCGAAAGTGAGTATATCGATGAAAAAAGTGGAATCTCCGCCCGACTTAGTATCTCCGCTTACGAAAATCTGATTTCTACCGCAGAACGGCGAATGTTGATCAATGGAGAAAAGACCGCTACTGCGCGGATCTCCGATTTATGGGGGGTGATTCCGGCGATTACGGGAAAGGTAGAGTTGGTCTATGAGGGAGAACAAGAAGGCCCATACCGAGTAGCACTTGCTTTGATCGGACAAGCGGTCAAGACAGAATTTCTAAACCTATTTCCAAATCCGGATCAACTGCAAAAGGGAGAACAAAAAGATCCCTACGGAACGATCCGCGCCTGGTTTGCGGGTGGAAATACGGTAGATTTACTCAACGACGCCCCTGAAAAAGACTACAAAAAGACCCTAGATAAAGTGGCGGGCCTCCGAAAATTGGTGGAAGCCAATAAAGAGATTCCTAAAGCATCAACTTATTCTTATATGGAATTGGTACTGCATGGCCTCTGCGAATTCAATGTGATTGGAAAAGAATTTATCGAATCCAAAATGGTTTTTAGTGATATTCTTGCTAAAATGTGGGGAGAAGATGATGAGTTTGGAATGAATTAGATTGTTTGATGTGTGGATATGTAGATACGAAGCTGTGTGGATTTTTTGATTTATTAAAGAACTTCTATATCTTGTCGAAAATAAATAAAGAGACATATCTGAGAAGGACAAAAAGGACAAAAAGGATAAAAACAAAGTTTATATAATCCATTTTAATCTTCCTATCAAATAATCCGCACATCAAACAATCCAAATTTGTTATTAGAAATACATCCTGAAAATCCTTCCCCTCGCAAAATCCAGCAGGTCGTACAAGTCCTTGAAAAGGGAGGCGTAATCATTTATCCGACGGATACAGTTTATGCACTTGGATGTGATATTCAAAATCAAAAAGCGATCCAGCAGATTTGTCGTTTACGAGGCCTTGACCCTAAAAAGGCCAATCTTACCTTCATTTGTAAAGACATTAGCCAGCTTGCTAGTTATGCTGCCCAATTGGACAATGATATTTTCAAAGCCTTACGGCGGAATACACCAGGGCCGTTCACCTTTATTTTAAAAGCCAATAAAGAAGTACCACGCATTTTTGCCAATCGAAAGAAAACGGTAGGTGTCCGAATTCCAGCAAGTAAGATTGCTATTGAAATTATTGAAGCCCTTGATCGTCCTATCCTCTCTATTTCTCTGAAAAATGAGGACGAAATTTTAGAATATTTTACCAATGCCAGTGAAATCTATGACGACTATGCTAAGCAAGTCAGTATGGTCATTGACGGCGGCCCCGGAAAAAATCAACCTTCTACCGTAGTCGATGCGACTACCCCTGACCTAGAAATCATTCGAGAAGGGATTGGGGAGTTGCTGTAAATGCGAAGCAAGGATTAAACTTTGGCCATCATGTTGAAAATTGGATATTCAATCTTCAGAGAATCTTCATCACCAAAACTAGGTTTAAAGTCGAGCGGTGGTGTATCTATTCCTAATTCACATTATTAATGAATTCGTTGAGTTTTGAGTTTTTAAAACAACAATAAATGCTCCCATAACGAAGAGCAAGTCACCCAGAGAAAAAAGTAAGAGGCAAGTCCGCGTGTAATGTAAATTATCCGACCTAAGCTTGATTAAGCAAACCTACCATTCCATTAGTCACAGACTTTAACGTAAAGTTTACCCTTATTTATTCCATTCCTGCCTCATATCTGCTATCTTTGCTCGCTAAATCTTAATATTGTTATGAAAAATACCCTCTTGCTTTTACTACTCCTAGTTGGTAGTTCTGTAGTAATCGCCCAAACCGGAAGTGTACGTGGAAATGTCTATGATAAAGAAACCGGAGAACCTATTCCCTTTAGTAATGTGCTGTTGCAAGGAACGACTTATGGAGCTAACACTGATATCGAAGGATTTTTTACCATCACGAATATTCCCGTTGGCGATTATTTGTTGGTAAGCCAATATATTGGTTATGATAGTACCAGTGTAAATATTACCATCACCAAGGGCAGTAATGCTTATCAAGCTTTGTATATGGTAGAAGGTGGGGTAGAACTACAAGCAGTTGATGTCACTGCTGCTCGGACAGAAGCCAAAACGGAAGTAAAGATCTCTGCCGTTACCCTGACTCCTAAGCAAATTCGAGCGATGCCTTCCATTGGTGGAGAACCGGATATTGCACAGTACTTGACGGTATTGCCAGGGGTGGTACAAACGGGTGACCAAGGTGGTCAGTTGTACATTCGAGGTGGATCTCCCATCCAAAATAAAATCCTGCTAGACGGGATGACGATTTATAATCCATTTCACTCTATTGGGTTTTTCTCCGTATTTGAAACAGAAGCCGTGCGGAATGTAGATGTCCTTACGGGTGGATTTAGTGCAGAATATGGCGGACGAGTTTCGGCCATCGTGGATATTAATACGAGAGAGGGAAACAAGAAAAACTTGAGTGGTTTAATTTCGGCCAACCCATTTTTGTCCAAAGTATTGATTGAAGGACCGATCAAAAAATTGGAAGAAGGCAAAGGGTTTGCTTCCTTCTTGCTGACTGGAAAATATTCCTATCTCGAACAGAGTTCTAAAGCCTTATATAGTTATGCAGATTCTGCTGGCTTGCCTTACAATTTTAATGATATTTATGGGAAGCTATCTTTTGGTACGGCCAACGGAAGTAAGTTCAACCTATTTGGTTTCCGTTTTGGAGATCAGGTGAATTTTGAAAACGTAGCTAATTTTGAGTGGGACAATTTTGGGGCCGGTGCTAATTTTACGTTAATTCCTCCCGCATCGAGTTTTTTGATTAACGGTACTTTTGCATTTTCTGATTATAAAATTAATTTACAACAAGGAAATGATGATCCACGCTTTAGCGGAATAACCAGTTTTTCCGCAGGATTGGATTTTACCTATTTTAATAATGATAATGAAATAAAATATGGGTTTGAATTTAGTGGATTTAATACTGATTTTCAATTTCGTAATTTTCTAGGTATTTCTTTTCAACAGGAAGATTTTACTTCTGAACTATCTGGTTTTTTTAAATATAAAATCAAGACCGATAAATTGATCATTGAGCCAAGTATCCGGATTCAATTTTATGCAAGTCAAGGAACCCTTTCACCAGAACCTCGATTGGGTTTAAAATATAATATAACCGACCGATTTCGATTTAAAGCAGCAGGTGGATTCTACTCCCAGAATTTGGTCAGTACAATCAACGAAGAAGATATTGTCAACTTATTTGTTGGCTTTTTATCTGGACCAGAAGAAACGATTTTTGAACCTGGGACCCGAACACCTACTAAAAATCGACTCCAATTGGCACAGCACGCCGTGGCAGGGTTTGAATACGATTTGAGTAATAAAATCACCTTAAATGTAGAACCTTATTTTAAACGTTTCAGTCAGTTGATCAATATCAATCGAGAAAAGCTTAGTGAGGATGATCCGGAATTTAGTACCGAAACAGGAAAAGCCTATGGAATCGATTTCTTAGCCAAATATCAAGATCCACAATTCTATTTTTGGTTAGCCTATTCATATGGTTATGTAGATCGTTTTGACGGAGAACAAACCTTTAATACCGTATTTGATCGTCGGCATAATCTGAACTTCCTAGGTACCTATACCTTTGGAGGTGATAAAAGTTGGGAGTTTGGTCTGCGTTGG
>CALFWZ010000084.1 GCA_937928405.1 uncultured Saprospiraceae bacterium | reverse complement strand
AAGTAATCGTCAAGAAAACAGTAAATTGCTACGGTGAAGTCTTCCATAGTGATAAGTTTTGGTTTGGTCACTTTAAACTTAGCAATTTGGTAAGACTTCTTTTTATTTGTTCTTATTTTATTGTTCGCAACTTAGATTATTTAATAAAAATTACGAAGAGATAGATCGACAAGATCATATTATTTTTCCGGAAGGATTTACTATTCCGTCTTCCGTAGTAAAAGTTCATGGGATCAGTACTGCTCGTGCCAAGAAGGAAGGAAAATCTTTAGTTGAAGTGTTAGAAAAGTTCGCAAAAGCAATTGAGCATTCAGATTATCTAATCGGTCATAATATCAGTTTCGATGAAAATGTCGCGGGAGCAGAATTTGTTCGTACCGACATTGCCAATACATTGTTTGCTACGCCTCGAATTTGCACCATGAAACAATCCACTGAGCATTGCAAACTTCCTGGGAAATACGGTTATAAATGGCCCTCACTAGCAGAATTACATTTCAAATTATTTGGAGAAAAATTTTCGGATGCACACAACGCTTTAGCCGATGCAGAGGCCACAGCTCGTTGTTTTTTTAAGCTACTCACGCTCAACGCATTGAAATTAAAAGGATGAATAAATCAGTTTTCATTAGTCGGGATTTAAGTGCAAATAGTCCGTTTAAACATCAACTAGTAGCAGCTGATTTTAGGGTAATCGGTCGTTCTTTACTAGATTTCAAACCGATCCCTTTTGATGCTTTCCCAACCACTGACTGGATATTTTTTTATAGTCGAAAGGCAGTGGAGTTTTTTCTAACTCAGATAGAGCACCTACCAACGGATGTAAAAATTGCGGCTTATGGCAAGGGAACCCGAGAAGCATTGATCGCTCATAATACGCTGCCTGACTTTACGGGTACGGGGGAAGGTACATCCACTTTAGTCAATTTTTTAAAGGTGGCCAAACAAGCAACGGTACTGTTTCCACAGGCCCGTCATTCTCGACGGACCATCGAAAAATTGGCAGGAGATCAACTAATCAGTTTCCCATTAATTGTTTATGATAATTTACCGCAGCAAGAGGTCAAAGCGAGTGCCTGCACGTTTTTGGTTTTTACAAGTCCACTGAATGTATCTGCTTATTTTGATCAAAATTCTTTGGCTCGCCATCAGCAGGTTATTGCTATCGGTGAAACTACCGCGGCGGCCTTGAGTGATTATAAAATTGCTGATTTTACGATTGCTCGAACAGCGTCGGAAGAGGGATTGGTTGAGGCGATTTTGGAAATACTTTAAAGATTGTTTCTAAATCACTTATAACTATGACTTCGATAAGTGAGTCAGATATTATCGACAAACAAATTTATTATCTCATTAACTTTTGCAATTAAATCCTTGGTTGCAACAGGATTAAATTCCTGTCCTATATGAGGGTCAAAATTTAGATTATCAATTTCCTTACATTTATCAGAATTTATGAATTTTCCCTGAGAGGCAATTTTTTCTTTTAATATTTCCAACGTTTTTACATATGGTTGAATAAGGTTAGCTTCAATAATTATGTCTGTACCTAAATCCAAAGCGCCCGCAATAAATCCATTAGTATCATATTGTAATCTTGTAATAATTTCATCTTTATAAGGATTGAGTCCTTCATCATAATTTCCTTCATTAATACATTCTAATAAAAAGAAAGCCGATAGAGATATCCACCAATCACCTATCCATAAAGAATTATCTTTGTACCTGAGTAAATTATTTCCCATAATGATTTTATTAAATTGTCTAGCTCTTTCTTAAAGCCCTAACCCTAAATAATCGTTCAATACAGATCCATAGATTGGCTCAAATCACAAAGCCAGTTTCTTCTTTTGAAGAAACTGGCTTTGTAGTTATTTTGGTAAAGACCATTCACGAATTATTATTTTTAATCATCTAATTTCAAAACCTGAATGAATGCTTTTTGCGGTACTTCTACGTTACCAATTTGGCGCATTTTCTTCTTACCTTTTTTCTGTTTTTCTAATAATTTTCGCTTACGAGAAATATCACCACCGTAACATTTAGCCGTAACATCTTTACGTAAAGCAGAGATGGTTTCTCTTGCCACTACTTTTGCACCGATGGAAGCTTGAATGGCTATTTTAAATTGTTGGCGTGGCAATAAGTCTTTGAGACGTTTACAAATTCGACGACCGAACGTTTCGGCTTTGCTGCGGTGCACTAGAGCAGACAAAGCATCAACAGCATCACCATTGAGCAATAAATCTAATTTCACCAAATTGGATTGTCGATAATTTAATGGTGTATAATCGAAAGATGCGTAGCCTCTAGTAATCGATTTTAGTCGATCGTAAAAGTCAAAAACGATTTCAGCCAAGGGCATTTCAAAAGTTAGTTCTACTCTAGTTGGAGACAAGTAAATTTGCTTATTGAGTATCCCTCTTTTGTCCATACAAAGCTTCATAATAGTGCCTATATAATCTGGCTTGGTGATGATCTGTGCTTCGATAAAGGGTTCTTCTACAAATTCTAAAATAGCAGGGTCTGGTAAATCGGCGGGCGTCTTTACAAGGAATTTTTCACTACCTGTTTTTTTGGTTTTAGCAAAATAAGTTACGTTAGGAATGGTAGTGATCACCTCCTGATTAAATTCTCGAGACAATCGCTCTTGAATAATTTCCAAGTGTAGCATTCCCAAAAATCCACATCTAAAACCAAAGCCCAAGGCGGCGGATGATTCTGGTTCAAAAACTAAAGAAGCATCATTGAGTTGTAATTTTTCTAAGCTATCCCGAAGATCTTCAAAATCATCATTATCGATGGGAAAAATCCCTGCAAAAACCATTGGCTTTACATCTTCAAAACCTTTGATCGCTTCTGCTGCTGGATTGAGGGCATTGGTAATGGTATCCCCTACTTTTACTTCTTTCGAAACTTTGATACCAGTAATAATATATCCTACATCTCCAGCCTTCAGTTCTTTTTTAGGGACTTGACCAATCTGAAGAATACCGATCTCATCGGCCGTATATTCGTTACCCGCATTCATAAAAAGTACGCGTTCTCCTTTTTTCAAGGTACCATTTAAGATCCTAAAATAAGCAATCACTCCTCGATAAGAATTAAAAACCGAATCAAAAATCATGGCCTCTAATGGCACATCCACCTTTCCTTCTGGTGGAGGTACACGATCTACGATGGCATCCATAATATCCTGAATACCAATTCCCGTTTTTCCACTAGCTAACACGATTTCTTCTTTTTCACAACCAATCAAATCAATCACTTGATCGGATACCTCTTCGATCATGGCACTTTCCATGTCCACTTTATTCAGAACAGGAATAATTTCAAGATCATTTTCTATCGCCAAATAAAGATTGGATATCGTCTGTGCTTGAATTCCCTGAGAAGCATCCACCAATAGTAAAGCCCCTTCACAAGCCGCAATTGACCGAGACACTTCATAAGAAAAATCCACGTGGCCAGGCGTATCAATTAAGTTAAAGGTATATTGTTCTCCATCCGAATGTTTATAGTATAATTGGATGGCATGACTCTTAATGGTGATCCCTCTTTCGCGCTCGATATCCATATCATCAAGCGCTTGATCTTTCATATCCCGTTCGGAGATCGTTTGTGTAAATTCCAGCAACCGATCCGACAAGGTACTTTTGCCGTGATCAATATGCGCAATAACACAGAAATTTCGAATATTCTTCATGTTGCAAATATACGCAATAAATACCCCAACTGTTGCCATCTTCTCGTCAGAATTATGCCGTTTTCTACCCAGCAATTTTAGTTCGAATACTATATTTTTCTTCTGAATCGTTTTATGGGTAATAATAGAAGTCCTAGCTAGTCTTTGAGGTTTTTAGAATCACTGGAAGGGCTTAAAATGATGAGTATCGAATATTGGATAAAAATGGAATACTAAAAATCTAAGAACAAAGGCTTAATTAGAAGAAATTTATCATGTTTAAGTTCTTGACTGCTTTTTTCACGAAAACTGATGTAGAATTTTTATTGAATATTGATTTATTGGATATTTTTTTCTTTATGATTCTTTCGAACAATCCTAATATCCAATATTGATTATTTGACCATCCCTGATTAACGTCGAGGAATGGATGAGCGGAATTGACCACTTTAGTTTTTTATTCGTAATTGTCTAAGTTATTGATTTAATAGGTTGTTATGGAAATAATAAAGTTTGGTAATGCAAGCCTTTTCCCTTCTACAAAATCAGTATCTTCGCCCAAAATTTGTCATATGAAGTTCCACTTACTGGTTATTTTTAGTGTTTTATTTCTTTTTTCTACCCTCAGTTCTGGTCAGGAAAACACGCCGATGCGCGTTATAAAAGGGACCGCCATCCCGGCCAGCATTGGCATTAATAATATTTATATCGATGCTGATAACAAAAAATATGTTGCGGGTGATGGTCAAATCTACCAACTTTTTTCAGCAGATAATGCTACGCCACTCAACACGCCTACCGATCAATGGCATCTTCTATTACAATCAGGTGGGAATGCACTTCGTAATTTTCCCATAAAAAGTATCCAAACTATGCTCGGAGACACGACCAGTGAAGCCGTAACCGTCAACGCTAGTTTTTTTGATCCAGAAAATAAAACGCTTTGGATTGGAACTTCCGAAAAAGGATTATTTGAATTACTCATCAGTGACGACCGAGCCAGTTTTGTTAGACAATATAATACCGAAAATTCTAAATTAAAATCCAATAAAATCAATGCCTTGCTGGTGGATAAATACAATCGTGTTTGGGCCGGCTCCAACGCAGGTGTCCTCATGCGAGAAAAGGAAGATGGGGAGTTTAAACTTTATGAAAAGCGAGACAAAATAGTAGATATTACTGCCCTCGGTCCAGATGTATGGATCCTAGGAGAAGGAATTTTATGGATGGCCAACGACCGCAACCGTTGGATTCCAGGAGATGTAGATAGTCGTTACTACCAAGGGAAAGTAAGAGATATTCAGTACGATAGTGAAGGCCGTCTTTGGGTGGCTTCTGATATTATCACCCGTTATGATGTGGTCAAAAATAAGGTGGAACGATTTGATGCTTCCAATGGATTTACGAGTAAGAATGTAAGTGTCATTCGAGTAGATCAAGAAGACGCACTTTGGGTAGGAACAAAAGATCAAGGCGTTTTTTTAATCGAGCCCGCCGCTAAAATGACCGTGTCTGCCGAGGTGACTACTCCTTTGAGTTGTGACGGAAAAGCGGCGGCAGGCGTAAAAGCCATCGTCATTGGTGGGACTGCGCCATTTTCTTATACTTGGAATAATAGCAAAATTACCGGGGCGGAAGGCAATGGTTTAGGTGCCGGACTTTACGAAGTAACCATCACCGACGCGGCTGGACAAACGCGTAAAGCCAGTGCTAATGTAGCCGCACCTAACATTCGTGCTACCACTACCCTGCTACAACCCACTGCTCGTAAGGATACAGATGACGGAAGCGCTTCCATTCAGGCAATGGGAGGAACCGAACCTTATCAATATGAATGGGATAATGGAGAAACCGACGCAACCGCTGTAAAACTCACGCCAGGAAAACATACCATAAAAATCACCGATGCTAATAATTGTCATGGCTTGGCAACCATAGAAGTTACCTCAGCACCTCCGTTAGAAGTAGCTGCTACCCCAGAACCAGAAGAAGCCCCTCCAGTATCTGAACCAGTTGTCACTCCGACACCAGCACCCGAAGTCGTACCACTTACTCCTTTAGAGGTAAAGGTTAGCTACCAAGCAATGCTAGACTGTCCGGGAGATCAAACAACGGTCACCACAAAAATTACCGGAGGAGCTGCGCCTTATGCTTATGCTTGGTCTGCTCCCGAAAGGAGTAAAGCTACCGCTACTTTAGCTGCTGGCGATTATTCTTTGACCGTCACGGACGACCAAGGCAATACCAATACGCAAAATTTTTCCATTAAAGCGCCTGCTCCACTCGTAGCTACTGCAACGATGAACGAACTCGCTACAGACGAAAGCATTCGTAACGGAAAGGCAACGGTAAAAGTGACGGGTGGAACTGGAAGTTACTTGATTCTTTGGGACAATGGGGAAAATGGTGCACAGGCCTCTAAATTAAAATTTGGTAATCACACCGTCAGTGTTTCTGATGCTAAAGGATGTAAGACAACTACTTCCGTAAACATTAAAAAGCGAATTATTGCTGCGTTGGATGTTAAGAAATTACAAACGGGCCAAACGATTCAAATTGAGCAATTATTTTTTGATGCAGATAGTACCAATATGAAGTCTACTTCTATTCCTGTCATGAATGAGATGTACGATTTTTTACGGGCTTATCCGCAGATTACAGTAGAAATCGGTGGTCACACGAATGATATTCCAGCCCACGATTATTGTGATGCATTGTCTACAGCAAGAGCAAAATCGGTCGTAGATTATTTAGTTAATAAAGGTATTCCAGTGAGTCAGCTTACTTTTAAAGGATATGGAAAACGGAAACCGTTGGTGTCTAATCGTAGCGCGGCAGGTCGTCGAAAAAATCAAAGGGTGGAGATAAAGGTGTTGAAGGTGAAGTGATGAGGTTGTTGATTTGTTGATTTGTTGATTTGTTGAAAATAATTAATAATTTTTTAATAAAAAAAATGTCCTGCTGGCGTGTATATTTTTTAGTGTGTTTTTTTTAGCTTAGTGGTATTTATTTTAGCTTGAGTTTTTAGGTTTGTGAAATTTATTCAGATTAGACTTTCTGTAGTAAGACCTTGTTGAATTGTCAAAACTAAACTTACTCATTGAGTTTATTGAGCATTAGTTGATAGTATTCTTGTAATGCTCTTTCAAAATTTTCTACATCCCTCATACCCATGGTGAGATTGATCATTAGGTTATTTATTTCGCTTTCCGTTTCTGGATATTTTCCAGATAGAAATGAACTCAACATTTGTTCATTATAACTATCATATTTTCCTTGATAGTTGTACAATTTATTTAGGTTCTGAATAATCTCTAAGTCAAACTCTTGAATGATACCCGTCTGGATTCCCGTATTATATGCACTACTACTTACATTGCCTGGACGAAGCCCCGTCATTGTATAATTATTGAAGGCTAATTTTATGTCTTTACTCTGCCTGATTTCAAGGAAGTCCTTGGTTATTTTTTCGTGGTAAACACTGACTTCTTTCACCTGTTTTAAATTGTCCTCAATTTCGTTTTTAAGCATCTGTTCATAGGTGTTTTTTTGCCGATTGAGTTTTTGTTGTTCTCCAAAATTATTTAGAGCAAATCCCAGATATACGCCAAACATGACGGGTATAATTTGTAAAAATCCGTTGTAGATCAGTTTTTTAAAATTCCAGTTATTTTCTGTGGTAGAAGATGGTGGAATTGAATTTTTCTGGTTTTCCATGATGGTCTTTTTAGAAATCAAAGGATACAGGCGGATTCACCTGTCGGTAGTGTATATCCAAAACACTCGCATTGATATAACGCACGCCATCGACCATTCGTTCGCCATAGCCTTCATGAATATGGCCGAAGAGGTGAAGTTTGATATCTGTTTCACTTATTTTTTTTAATAATTCTTCACAACCTGCGGCTATACCTGTCTTAGTTCTATCTAATATTTCGTGAGCTGGTCCGTGGGTAATAAGTATGTCTGTATCTTTAGGAATGAGATCCCAGTGTTTTTTGATTTCTGCACCACGTTGGCGATTAAACGCCCAGTCAAAAAACCAAGGTGTGATGGGAGAACCCCAAATTTTAACTCCTGCTATTTCTGTCCCTGAATCGTTGAGATAAGTTACCGAAGGAGGAATAATTTCTGCTATTTTTTCGGTTGGACTATTTTCAAAAAAGAAATCATGATTACCAGCCACAAAGATTTTATGTTGATAATCCAATTTTCCAAACCAATCTAAAAATGCTAAAACTTCTTTTTCTGTACCCCGGCTGGTAACGTCTCCAGCATGCAAAATGACATCACCTGGCGGTAACGAAAGCTGATCATGTTTTCCGTGGGTATCGGAGATAAGGACAAGACTAAGCATGGAGAAAAATTAGTAAAAACTAAAAATATCAAAGGAACACAAAATATATTACGAAACGAAAAAACGCCTCAGAAAATCATTGAATTTTCAAAGGCGTAACTAAGAGCATGGTTATCTAAAGGATAATTATATGCTAGACAGTAACTGATTCTAGTTCTGGAGCTAATGGAAAATCAATAGCGAATCCAGTCAGATTGTGAATATAATTACTGATAATTTTATCTCCAATAACGATAACGACATCGATCATATTGGCTTCTGTGTATCCCGCTGCGAAAAAGGCATCTTTCGCTTCATCCGAAGCATTTCCACGATTAGCAGAAACAGATAATGTAAAACGTGCGAGTGCATCTAGTTTGGCATCGAAGCTAGCAGCACCACCTCTGATCTCTAGAATTTGCGCTGGCGAAAATCCATTCAAACCTCCCAAGACCGTGTGTGCAGACTGGCAGTATCGGCAGCCATTATACTGACTGACTACTAAATTGATTACCTCTCTTTCTTTTGCTTTTAAGGAAGACTTACGATTTTGTAAGGCTAGATAGTCAGCTAAGGCAGTATCGCTTTTGGCAAAATAGGCATAAAGATTTGGTACAAATCCTAAACCACTTTGCAGCTTATCAAAAATTGCTTGGTTATCAGCAGATACTTCATTTTTTGCAGGAACTTGAAACTTTGACATAATTGTATTTTTTTTATTGTGAAAAAAAGTGAACGATTTCGGTTCTAAGACTTCGTTCGTTTGTTAATACAAAGTTAGTGGGTAAGCAGAGGCGTTCCATTGGAAATATTTCCCTTTGTATTGGCAATACTTCCCTAAGTGGAAAAAAAAGTTCCAAATCAGACAAAAAGGGATACTTCTATCCTTTGAATTTAAAAAAGTGTTTAAGAAAATAGATTGGAAAACAGCAAGGAAGATGATGCTAAGCGGCTGGAGTGGTCCGACTTAGCTTTAAAGCACCAATGGACTGATACAACAAGCATAAAATCTGAGAATAGACAACTATTTTTTGTGCTACTACTTGCAAGAACAAGGCTTCTTCTGACCGATAGGCTCTGGGACCAAAAAACATAATGACAATCTGTGTTCCCAAAATAATAGCAAAAACAAGAAAGGCCAAAGCATACCGCCGAGGATAACGTGGTTCTAATAAAATAGCAATCGAATAAAATATGGTCACCATCAGAAAAGCCAAAAATCCAATTCGGACATAATATACATGTCCTCTATAATTGACGTTCCAAGGAATATTAGCAATAGCGATGTAGGAAACAGCCGCGACCAAGCCAAAAAGTCCAGTAATAATCGCCAAGCTTTTTGCTATTTTATTATTAAAAATACCGGGTAAGGCAAAAAAGAAAAGTATCAGACAACCTCCACTTATGGAGAGCGCAATTCTAAATAAATTCCGAGGGAGATCGTTCGGTTGTCCACGAAAGTCAATAGTCCGTCCTAAATCACTGAAATAATTTAATAAAAAAGAATAGCCTCGCAATTCCCGCTGATGCAGGGTACCTCCATCGTAGAAATACATGGCTAAAATAGTCAGTATGACAAATTGAACGGCGCCAATGATTCCCAAAAGGAAAAACCATTGACGCCAATTCGAGTTATTTTCTTTCAATTTTTATACGTCTTATCGCTGGATATTAATTTTTTCTACACCACGCATGGTGCCATCGTTGATCGCCAATACATACATCCCCACTGGCAATCCACTTACTTCGAAGTCTAACCTATTTCCACTCGCTATTTCAGACAATACTAATTTTCCATAAACATCATAAAGGTTAACCGTAAAATCGTTAGCGTATTCTGTTTCCATTTGAATAGTCAATATATCATTCACTGGATTCGGATATACCTCAAATAAGTCTTGGGTAAACACCTCATTCGTTCCAACCATCACTTCTTGATATTGTGCAAAGAAATCAATTGTAGCCAACGTTGCTGGATCCACACAACCTCCATGATTAGCACCAGAATTTACATCAATCGCATCCAAATCAATCGCTCCATTTGCATTCATGACGGAATCAGCCAAAATAGCATTTCTAAAAGTTACCTGATCATCCGCCATACAATAAAATAGACGAGTGGGTGCCGCAGGCGCCCAATCAAAAACATCATTAGCTCGGAGTGCATCCATCAAAGGATGCTCCCCATCGTTTACGACTATTTCTCGGATATCATCTTGCAACATTAATTTAGGGATAGGTCCACCAAGAAAATTTAATTTAAGTAATAATTGGAAATTTAATGTAAACAAATTAATTTCTTCGTTTTGAAAACGAACAATATCTTCCACAAATTGAGTTTTAAAAATATCTTCCAAATCTGTATAAATATTCCCATAGGCAGCCTGATAAGAAAGTACGGTAGAAACTAAATAAGCTACAAAGAGGTATTGGTCATCTCCTGTCGTAAATTTTCTCATTTCCTGCGAAATACTATATGGACCAGACATTGGTGCTGCTGCCGTAACGGTAAAATCGTCAGATAATTCCGTTTCTAAAAGTCGATGAATAGCCATGGCTGCGTGTCCTCCTTGCGAGTACCCCGTTATAAAAATTTGATCATTCAGTGTAATCGAAGCATTAGTTGCTGCGTAGGCCTGCATCGCATACATCATATCTACGGAAGCACTGGCTTCAGAATCTGCGTGTACATAAGGATGTATCCCACGAGCAGTTCCTAAACCAAGATAATCAGCAGCGGTGGTAACATATCCTATACTTGCAAAGACAATAGCCAGCTCAGATCCTCCTTCTAATAAGGAAGGGACATCGTTGCGATCATTGACTGTTCCGTGGCTATAAGAAAGCAAAGGAAAGGTTCCCGTCGGATCGTCTGGAATGACAAAAAGGCCCGAAGCGGTATCCAAGTTTCCTTGAATATCAGGGGTTTCGTAGAGCATTTTGTATAATTTTACATCAAATTGTGCATCTGCGCCAAATTCGGCACTAATCGACTCTTTGGTACGATCCTCAAGAAAGGTCACTTCAATTACGTTTTGAGAAAAAGCACTGAAACTCCATCCCAAAAAAAATAGGCATAAAATTTTTGTAAAGCTATTATTCATAATTTAACTTTTAGCTGGTTAGAAATAATCTAGTTCTTTATTAGACTTTAATCAAAGATAACATAATAATTTTCATTATGTTTGTCTGCTATTATTCTAAGTGTTATGTAAATTAATTTTTTCCTACCTTTGTTTGGTTATGCTACGGACCTACCTTATTTTGATGATCTTAGTTTCGGGTATTTGGGGATGCCAACCAGATACTCCGTTGACACCGCCGCCCGAAAAAAAGGAGCGGATTGAAGCTATTGGCTTTGATGGTACCCGCTATCAAGCCGTACAGGATGCGCCAGTGGTTCAATTGCGTAAAGACTCCATGCTTCACCTCGCTTATCGAAATTTTCTAAAAGATTCCACCAATCTCCATAATATCATTTGGTATGGCCGTCGACTCGCCTATCTGACTCGATATCAAGAAGCTATTGCCGTATTTAGCAATGGGATGAAACATCATCCTAAATCGCCAGAATTATATCGTCACCGTGGTCATCGTTACATTTCTATTCGCAAACCCATTGAAGCGGTAGATGATCTAATGAAAGCGGCTCGTTTAGTAGGTAATCGTCCCATCCAGATCGAACCAGATGGCATTCCCAATCGGATGAATAAACCCTTGTCCTCTCTACAATTTAACATCTGGTACCACCTTGGACTGGCGCATTATTTACAGCAAAATTATAAAGAAGCGCAGATTGCCTACGAATCTTGTTTAAAATACTCCACCAATCCCGATCTAAAATGTGCCACCGCCGATTGGCTCTACATGACTTATCGCAGACGTGGATTAACACAAAAACCAAAAGATTTATTGAAGACCATTACGGAGGATATGATTTTGATCGAAAATGAAGCCTACCATCAGCGCTTATTAATGTATAAAGGACTCCGGTCTCCAGAAGATATTCTTACCTCCTCCAACACAGCAGCTGGGCGTCAATTAGATATGGCAACACAAGGCTATGGCGTTGGAAATTGGTATTTATATAATGGTGAAGCGCAAAAGGCCGTTGATATTTTTCAAAGAATATTAAAGACTAGCTACTGGCCTGCTTTTGGTTATCTGGCAGCGGAAAGCGATCTAGAATATTTGAATGCTAGATATCCTGGGTTATTTTAGTGAGTTGTTGAATGGTTGAATGGTTGCTGTGCGACATAAAGATTTGACCAGGTAAACGACAAAAAGTTGTACCTAGTTGAAAAACTGAGTTCTTTGACATAAATTAGATTGAAAAACATGGGACGACCTATATCTGCTTCTCTGCGT
>CALFWZ010000083.1 GCA_937928405.1 uncultured Saprospiraceae bacterium | reverse complement strand
TATTCAACCATTCAACCATTCAACCATTCAACCATTCAACCATTCAACCATTCAACCATTTAGCAATACCCATGTTCCTTCAACCACTCAAAACATTCTCTTATGCCTTCTTCAATATCTGTCAGGGGCATCTTCAATTCTTTCACTGCTTTTTGTGAAGTAAAATAATGATCGTCACAACTAATCTGAGCCATAGCTAGACTAACGACCGGCGTTTTATTAAATAGCTTTCCGTATTGTGTTCCTAAAAAACCATAAGTTTTACTCAGCACGGGAGGAATCGTCACCTTTGGTGGTTTGACTCCGACCACTTTTGCAATTTTAGTAAATGCTTCGCGGTAGTCCATATTTTCATTTCCGGCGATATAGCTTTCGCCGACCCTACCCATAGTAAGCGCATTGGCGATGGCGACGGCAACATCTTTGACACAAATATAATTTCTACCACCGATGGCAAAACCAGGAACTTTATTTTGGTAAATAGCTAAAACCATAGCACCTGCGCCTGGTTTGGAATCGTAAGGTCCAAGCATAAAAGTTGGATTAATGGTCAAGGCTGGCAACCCTTCGTCGCGAGCGGCTTTGATGACGAGCAATTGTGCTTCGTATTTTGAGTCCATATAATCCAGTCCATATTTTTGACTTTGGTAAGCATTGCCTTCATGACCAGGATTAGTTTTAGATCCAAAACCAAATGAATTGGCGGTGCCAATATAAACCAGTCTTTTTACTTGTGCTTCTTTGGCGGCGGTTAGGATGTTTTTGGTGCCATCTATGTTGACCCGTCGGACCATCTCGGAGCGATTGGGCCAGATGTTGGTATTGGCGGCCGTATGAATGATGGCTTCACAGCCTTTTGCGGCAGTCAATAAATCTTCTACTTTGAGAATATTTCCGAAGACTTTTTCGATCTCTAGTCCAGCCAGGGTATTGGCGGGACTATCAGGTAGTAAGAAGGCACGAACCTGATGGCCACGTTTCAGCAATTCCCTTACAGTGTTGGTGCCGAGCATTCCGTCCGCTCCGGTTACTAATATTCTCATAGTTGTTTATTTCGAGTCACTCATGACTTCCGAAGGAAAATTTAACGCTCCTCTCAACGTTCTTTAAAATAAAAAACCGCAATTTCACTTGCGGTTAGAGCTTGTCAAAAGTTTCATGATTGAGTGAAAGCGAGAAAATTTTGTTCTGAATGAGGCAAAAAACGTAGGCGATGCCTAAGCATCGGCGAGGCTTTTTAACGAAGTGCAGAATTAAATTTACCGCTTGTAGCCAATTGATGGAATTTTAGACAAGCTCTTAATTTGGTGGTGCAAATTTACGAAAATGTAAGGGTAAATTACAATTCACTGCTATATCTTACATACTTCGCAAAAATTTTCGGAAACGGAGCATATATTTATACTCATTTTTACCATAAAGGAAGCCCATTTCTTCGAGCCATTCGTTATTGAAAATCTTACCGAGGTATTTGGTGCCGTGGTCGGGGAATAGTGCTACGACGTAATCATCGGCAGTTAGTTCTTCTTTTATTTTAAAAACGCCCTGCATGGAAGCACCGCTGGAGTATCCTACGAAGAGACCTTCTCTTTTCGCTAGTTGGCGCGCTCGAAAAGCACTCGTTTTATCATCCGCTTTCACAAAATAGTCGATAACGCTAAAATCCACATTATCGGGAATAATATTTTTTCCGACTGCTTCTAGTTTATATGGATAAATTTCTTTTTCATCAAACTCTCCCGTCTCGTGATACTTCTTTAAGACAGAACCGTAGGCATCAACGCCTATAACTTTAATATTGGGATTCTGTTCTTTTAAATATTTTCCAGTTCCACAGAGCGAACCACCCGTTCCACAAGGAGCTACGTAATGCGTAATTTTTCCTTCGGTTTGTTTCCAGATTTCTGGTCCCGTGGTGGCATAATGCGCAAGGGCGTTAGCGGTATTATAATATTGATTGACGTAAAAAGAATTGGGCGTTTCAGCGTGTATTCTTTTTGCTTGAGAATAGTAGGAGAGCGGATCGTCTGCTTTTACGTTACTAGGACAGACTTTTACATCGGCTTTAAGCGCTTTGAGTGCATTTAATTTTTCACTGGAAATCTTATCTGGTACGCAAAGAATACAACGATACCCTTTAATCACCGCAATCATAGCAAGACTGAATCCAGTGTTACCAGAGGTGGTCTCGATGATCGTTCCACCGGTGCGGAGCAGCCCGTCCCGTTCAGCCTGTTCTACCATAAAGAGTGCGATTCTATCTTTGGCAGAATGACCTGGATTGAAAGACTCAATTTTTGCGTAGACGGTAGCAGGAATATTTTTTAAGACTTTATTTATTTTGATAATTGGCGTATTGCCAATGGTCTCAAGTATATTATTATAGCGCATATCTCCAGTAAGTTAGTTTTTTGAATAATATCAATAATGATAATCCTCCTCTTTGAATGAGGAAAATACGACAAAAATGAATCTTTTTGTAGTAGTTAGGGTAATTATGATGTAAATTTATGATGAAATTTTAGATAACTTCTTAATTATTTTGTCATCGCGACTATTTATTCTCGATTTTTTGCTCAACTTTATAGCAACGTGTAAAAAATAGGTTACCAAAAAACAAAACCAATATATGGGCAAAAGTAAAAGTATTTTAAAAGCTCGTCTGATTCTTGAAAGAGAAGATGGAATGATCTTGCTTTTAAAACAAACGACCAATAATGGCGGTAAATATACGATGGTGGGTGGTTTTGTAGAGCGAAAAGAATTTGCTAAAGCTGGATTGATTCGAGAAAGTCTAGAAGAAACTGGGATTGATCTGCGGGAAAAAAACCTAGAACTTGTTCATTGTGTACATAAGAAGAGATCCAAAGATTCAAGAATTATCCTTTATTTTAAAGCCTCTAAATGGAAAGGAGAAGCTATTTCGCGCGAACCCCATAAATTCAAAAAAGTAGGTTGGTTTCCGATTGATAATTTACCCAAAAATATTTCTAGGACTGTTCGCCACGTATTGACCAAATATCGTAAAGGGGTGAGTTATTCAGAATATCTGGGATAGATAATTGCTTTCAAAGCCAACTTATTTTCAACGCAAAAAAAAACGTCCCGACAAATTTGTCGAGACGTTTTTTTCGTTTAACGAAAGTCTGATGAAGACTACTCTTCGTTCTTTACTAATTTAGCACTAGCTGTTTTGGCTTTACCTTTACAACAAGCAGCACTTTTCTTAGTACAAGCTTTCTTTGCCGTTGTTACTTTGCTCACTTTAGTTGCTTTTACAGCAGACTTAGAGCAACTAGCTTTAGACTTAGTACAAGATGTTTTAGCTGAAGTTTTAGTTGCTTTTGGAGCAGCTTCTGCCTCCATATCGCTGGGTGAAACATTGACAAATTTCTTAGCAGTAGAACAATACTTTACATTTGTAAAACTAACGTTACCAGATTTTGCACATACGTTTTTCTGAACATAGCTAACTGATCCGCTTTTAGCACAAACACGCTCTTCAATACTGTCATCTTGAGCTGCTAAGACAGCAGCAGGACTATTAGCGGCTAAGCTAGCAGTTTTGCTCTTGGAACAAGTCTTTGCGCAAGTAGCCTTTTTAGCCATAGAACAAGCTTTCTTTTGGGCATTAGCCGTAAAAGTAAATAGGCCCATTACGGCGAATAGTAAAAAGAATTTTTTCATTTTAATTATAATTTAATGTTTAAATAATTAGTATTCATATTTTAATATCTCAAATATACAAATTAAGTACCGCTTTTGAAAGTGTTTAGCGGACATTTTGGACAATAAAACTACTGTTTGATGACCCGCTTGGCAACTTGACCATCGTCAGTCGTAATCAGGAGTACATAACTACCTGAAGGAGAATTGCTTAAGTCAAAAACAGCCGTGGTACTTTCAGGCGCAAGTGTCAAACGCTTTTGTCCGATTAATTGCCCCAGTGCGTCGTAAACTTTAACGCTTGTTTCTCTTTGTTTAGTACCTGAGTATCTGACGTTTAGACGGCCTGCGGACGGATTAGGTAACACGGAAAATTCAGAAGATAATGTTAATAAATCCTCTGTATTGACTAATTCTCGTTCTCCAATCGCATACCAGGCACCCCAAGTAGCATTTTCAATCAATATAAAAGCATCATTAATGCCGGTTGTTTTATCTGTATTTATTTCTCGGAACGCCAAAATATCTGTACCATTATTGGTTAGACTAAACATCACAAAATTATCATCTACTGAATAACTAGGATAGCCTGGTTTATTGCCATTAAAAATGACCCCTTGTTCTCCCGTTTGGATATTGACACCATAGATAGAAAAATTTGTTCCTTGCAAGCCTCCTTCCAGATGATCAAAGGCAATGACATAAGAAGAGTTTTTCGCAAAAGTAGGATTCCCCACACTGACTTGTTCTCCTAGATTATTAAAAATCTTACTGATCTGAGGATCGGTATTATTCGCAAAACTATTGGTACTGTTATCCCACACCTTTAATAATCCAATGTCCCAATATTCAATGTCTTCCCCGAACGAACTTGGAATTTGGTTAAACGCATCATACAATAGAAATTCTCCAGTAACGTCAAATTCTAACGCATCTGCATATAAGACATCACCCGTACTCAATCCGTTGGCGGTAGTTGGATTTGATAATGGGAACCACCGTCCCGTTTGAGATACGAAATCGAAGACCAGAATTTCATTATCATATTCGTTTTGACTAAGGTCACCATATAAAGCAGCTACTTTACTACCGTCTTTGCTCACCACAATATTTCGCCAAGTGTTTGTACTATTTAAATTGAAATTGCCAGTAACTTGCGGATTTCCCGAGCTCCAATCTAAATCTAGTAATCGAATGGAACCGTCGGAATGTACATACACTAACTCTGTTCCGTCATCACTGATATTTGGTCGGCTGATATGGTTGTCTTCTGTAAAAGCACCGAGAGTGGTTAATTCTGGTAAGGCAGTGGAAGTATTAATATTGGATAAATTATCATCTGACCATAAAATAAAATCATCACCTGGATTAGCTTCGATGTCGATCTCATAATTTCCGCCCGATCCTCCTGCAATTCCTACGGCATCGAATGCGGATGCGGCAGCGGCTACTTCGTTGCTGCCATTTCCGTGTAGATCAGTGGCAGCTTGAATAACGGCAATTCGTAAATCTACAAACTGTGAAGACATCACGAGATAATCGTTCAGCGCTTTATAAAAAATCTGTTCAGCTTTGTCTTTGCCAATTCCATTGCTGGTAGCAAACAAGTAATAAGCGTGATTTGGAATACCACTGTTGATGTGTACGCCGCCATTATCTTGCGACCCCGTATAACGTTCATTATAATGGGCTGGCTGCCAGTAAAAATTATTGGAATTTCCACCATTGTTTGGATTAGCCATATCCCGCATGGTACCAGTAGGAAACACACCTGGGTTGGCCACTTCTTCGCCTATTTGCCAGTCTTCGCGATCGATCATTGCTCCGAAAATGTCAGCAAAAGATTCATTCAGTGCACCGGCTTCACCTTGGTAAACAAGATTAGCGGTACTCTGTACTACACCGTGGGCCATCTCATGTCCAGCGACGTCTAGTGCTTTGGCGAGGGGAGCATTAAATGCTTGATCACCATTTCCATAAAACATGGTCTCTCCATTCCAAAAGGCGTTGTCCATCGCATTCCCATCTTCGTCGGAGACGTTGATGACAGAGAATATATTCTCGCCTTGATTTTTTATAGAATTTCTTCCAAACACCGTACGGAAATATTCATAGGCAATTCCCGCATTATAGTGCGCAGATACTTCGTTGCGGGTCCAAGAATTATTATTTCCATGATTGACAATATTAATACTAGCGCCTTGTCCTGGATAAGAATTGTTGGCATCGAAAGTTCCAATGACTCCAACGGCATTTTCCGGTAAATTTGATTGAGCTGCGTTGTACATATTGCGACTCGCGTCTACCATCAGCCAATTATTGCCATCTCTCCAAACAGAAAATTGGCGAGAGATATTATGTAGATCATTGGCAAAGGCTGTTTCTTCAGAAACAACTATTTCTTCGCTTGGAATGGTTAGTTTTTCCGTTGAAATAGTCGCATTTTTGGCCGTACAACTATGGTGTGCATGATCTTCGTGCCAGCCGAATAACTGACAGATATTTTTATGGTGGAATAGAACTTCCCCTGTATTAGCATCTACAAAATACTCCCAACGGTTGGTGATGTTTGGAATAATTTCAACGTGCCAAATTAATCGAGGATTTTCAAAGTTGTTTTCTGGATGGTAAATCATCAACGTTGATTTGAGTGGTTCGCCATCTACCAACTTAAGTGCTTCAGCAGATAATTCTACCAATTCAGTTTCGTCTGTGATTTGGTCCCGTACAATTTGTTCTGCTTGGGTTTGGGTGATATTTCGTTGGCGAATATCGAGTTGCGGTGTTGGAAAATAACGTCCGTTGAATAATTGAATATCCGTGGCATTATGGTGTAAAATTATTTCACTACCGTATACTTTAATCCCTTCGAGAGACTGGTGCAGACGTACATGTAAATGTCCCTGTGCGTCTGTTTGAGTATTGGTAATACTAAATTCATTGGCGGGTTGGTCAATATTTATGAGATTCCGAATGGCATCCAAATAAGCAAAGATTTTATCTTCTGTACCGGTTTTGCTACGGTCTAGAGTTTCCGGAACACCTTTAATCCAAATAGGTTGATTTGTTTTAGGATCTCGGTAAATTTCCAAGTCTTCTTGGCGATTTAGCGAAATCTGGGGGAGGGTAGCGTAAGGAGTTCCTATCGTCGTATTGGGAACCGTTGTGGGATTTATTCCTTCCGCATTGATTTGAATCGCCGACTTGTCAGTGACAGCTGGTCGTTCCATACCTTCTGGAGGGGTCATTTTAAATTGACCGAAAACAGGTAGTGCTAAAAAAGTAAGCAGTAAAAGTGTAATCGTGTTTTTCATAATAACTTATTTGGAAGTAGTAGGAATTAGTGATTTAAGATTTTTGTAAAAAATTTTAAGATTAGGATATTGTTCTGGATACTGATTATTGTCCCAGACAATTTTATGCTCCGTATCGGTATACTGAAATTGGATAAAGCTGTACATATTACCCGGTTGTTTATATGCAATGCTTCCAATGTTTAGAAATTTATAATTTTCAAAAAGTTGAGTGGTTTGATTTTTATCAATGGAAGTGACCATTTCAAAACTATCTGCCTGACTGAGTTTTTTTAATAATTGTCCATTGTCTAATAGTACGTATTCTGTAACCATCCCACTGAATCCACCACCAGTACCAAAATTAATTCGCGCATTGGGATATTCCGTCGGATTGGTATAGCGACTCGTGCTACAGGCAACGAATAGGAACAACAATAACAAAGGGGGAAGAAATCGCATGGTGATTATTTAGATGAAAGTTATATTTAGAATATAATTAAGACGAAGTTACTATAGTCAAGAGTCTCAAACAAATGTTAAATTAGTTGACCTGTTTGGCTTTTTTGTCAAAATGCTTTCGCGCATAAAGTTTATTTTTGACCGATATGAAGGTTAGGGGGTTCAATCTACCCTAAATTTGATGAAAATTTTATCAACATATTTTTAGTGAAAATTTTAAAAATAAACAATTACCTTTCGATCAAATACGTGTAAGATTAAGTAAAAAACGGCCAAATGAATAATCATAATTGATTGACAATCATTCTTTTAAAATTTATCCTTGCATAGATTATGAACATGTTTGTGATTGAATATTGAATATTGAATACTGAATATTCGATATTCAATATTCATTTTTGTACAAGTTTTCTTTCAGAAATTGAACACCCTATATGAAGGTACTTATCATTCGATTTAGCTCAATTGGCGATGTAGTTTTGACTACTCCCATCATTCGGGCCATGGCAGAACAAACGGATTTTGAAGTGCATTTTCTTACAAAAGCCCGTTTTGCCTCCGTTCTTCATCATAATCCACACATTACAAAAGTTTATACCATTGAAAAAGAAATAGGAGAAGTACTTACATATTTAAAAAAAGAACAATATTCATACCTAATTGACCTTCATAAAAATCTACGTAGTTTTCGATTGCGGATGGCACTTGGTGTACCGGCCTATCATTTTCCCAAAAATAATATAGAAAAATGGCTGTTGGTCAATTTTAAAGTTAATAAACTTCCAGAAAGTCATATAGTAGACCGTTATTTTCAAGCTGTAGCCCATTTAAACGTAAAAAAAGATGGAATGGGGCTAGACTATTTTCTTGGACCAGAAGATCAGGTAGATATTCCAACGCTGTTTCAAGAGAAAGGGTATTTAGTGTTTGTTTTGGGAGCCGCTCATTTTACAAAGCAAATTCCGTTGACACTTTTCCAAGAAATCATTCCTACACTGAAGCAACCTATCTTATTGGTAGGAGGACCAGATCAGCAAGCAATGGGAGAGAAACTTGCCCAATCTTCCCCTGAAAAGGTAAAAAACTACGCAGGTATCCTAACAATTGGGCAGTCTGCATTTATACTCTCAAAGGCACAAGTGGTGCTTACCCCGGACACCGGAATGATGCATATTGCGGCTGCCTTCCAGCGTCCTACGGTGGTAATTTGGGGAAATACGGTCCCTGCACTAGGTATGCACCCTTACCTTACGAACCACCAAAACATAGAAGTACAAAATCTTCCTTGTCGCCCTTGTGATAAAATTGGGAAGAAACAATGCCCCAAAGGACATTTTAGATGTATGAAAAACCAATCTGCCCAAGAGATTATAGGGGCATTAACCAAAAATACTTGGTAGCGAACCAAAAAATGCAACGTGCTCTGCCAAATTGACGTATAACCCAAGAGCAAGTTTAAAAATCGGCTATTGTAGCTAATAACTACTTCATAATTTTATCTAGATTTGTCGCTTTTTAGAGAAAAATCCAAAAAAAGTACGCAACTCAAAAGGGTTTAACACTAAATAGATTATAGATAAATGAAATTTTAAATAAAAATCATATCTTTCGACTTTTAATAAACTGATAGGTGATTAAAAGGACCTTGTTACGGTTTATTTAGAAGAATAATATATCAAATACTGATCTTCATTGCGAAAATTACCATGTTTATGAAAATTATAAAATTTACACTTCTTTTTCTCTTATCGGGCCTTTTTACGCAGCTTTCTGCACAAGACATACACTGGTCCTTATATAATATGTCCCCGCTGACCCTCAATCCTGCTTTGACTGGTTCGTACCTTGGTACTGCTAGAATTGGTGGAATCTACCGTGACCAAGCTTTTAAGTCATCAGGTACTCCTGGTTTTACTGGTTATACAACCCCTTCTTTTTATGTCGATGCACCAATTTTTGCCATTGGCAAAAGAGACTGGATTGGAATCGGAGGTATGTTTTATGCCGATGAGGCAGGTTCTGCTTCTTTAACGAATCAAGGTGCTTACGCTTCGATCGCTTATCATAAGGCCCTAGACAAAAAAGGGAATACCTTACTTTCTTTTGGTGTGCAAGGAGGACTATTGAGTAGAGATATTGATCTTGAGGGATTGGAGTTTGGAGATGAAATACTGGCAGGATTCAACGGAAATACTTCTTTTACTTCTCCAAGTCGTGATAACCTTGCAGGGAGCAGTGCTTTCAACTTGAATGCTGGTGTAATGTTAACCGCTCGACTAAATAAACTGACGGATTTAAATATTGGATTATCTTTCCAAAATATATTATCCCCTAATTATTCTATAAATAATCAGACAGTCAATACACCAAAAGGGGCGAGAGACTTACCCTTGGCATTTAAATTCCACGGGCAATTTAATTTCAGCATGGGTAAGAAATGGTTATTATCTCCTACCTTCTTATACAATCAAGCTTATGCTGCTAACGAAATACAAGTACAAACCATGCTTGGTTATAAGTTGAATAATAAAGATCCAATGATCATAAAATTAGGACCTGGATACAGACTAGGGGACGCAGTTTCAGCGTTATTAGGAGTTGATTATAAATCTTTCCGTTTTGGAGCAAGCTATGATTTTACCGTTTCTAATCTTTCGGATATTAACAACGGACAGGGAGCATTTGAATTTGCTTTAAGTTATATCATTAAAATATTTAAAGCCCCGGCTGTTAAGCCCGTCGTTATTTGTCCACGTCTATAATCATGCAAAAACCAACGGACTCTTTTAGAATGATTAATTCATTCCTTAACCACAACGAACAAAAAATTAAAAGATGAGATATATACTATTTTTAAGCTTTTTATGTTTTGCATTCCTTTCTCAAGTAGCAGCACAACCGCTCCGTGGTCAGACAACTACTAAGCAGAAACTAGAAATTGCACAGCAGCAACTCGAGAAAAAAGATTACTATCAAGCCCTCGAGTGGTTCGAAAAATATTATAAAGAAGAACGCGATCTAGCTGTCGCTAAACAAATTGCGGATTTGCATTTTATGCTACGTGATTATGTAAAAGCAGGACGTTGGTATAAGCGGGTAGTAGAAAAAAAATCTCGTAAAAAACCAAATCCTTATCTTCCTGAGGTTAGATACATTTATGGTCGTACCTTGAAAATGACGGGTAACTATCCCGATGCGATTGAAGAGTTGAGACTATATATTAGTGAAGCGGAAGATCCGGTTAATATTGCGCGCGCTAAACGAGAAATCGAAGGAGCACAACTAGCCCAATCTATGCAGCCTGATATGGAAGTAACTCTCGTCAATGCAGGTAAAAAAGTCAATACCAAATCTTCTGAATATTCGCCTTTGCTAGCCTCTAAGGATGAAATGTATTTTACCGCCATGCGGGAAAATAAAATTAAAGAGCTCGGAAGTAGAGACAATGATTACCATTCTAAATTATTTCTTTCCAAAAGAGGAGAAGACGGTTGGGAAGAAGCGATGGAAGCTGGTGGAGTGAACATTAATCGTGAAGGTTATCACACTGGTAATATCTCTTTTAGCCGCGATGGTCAGCGAATGTACTTTACCCGTGCCACGCTGGAAGGAAATGCATTAGCAGAAAGTAAATTATACTATAGTGATAAAGGAGACGAAGGCTGGTCACCAGCTAATGAAGTACCTGGTATAAACGGAGACTATATCATCCGTCAACCCGCAGCTGGAGAATTATTCGGTAACGAAGTAATCTATTTTGTTTCTAATATGGATGGCGGCTACGGTGGATATGATATTTATTATGCTACTCGACAAGGAGAGGGATTCGCCTCACCGGTAAACTTAGGAGATGTTGTCAATACCGATATGGATGACGAGTCACCTTATTTTGTAGATGGAAATCTCTACTTCAGTTCTGAAGGTCATCCTGGAATTGGTGGATTTGATATTTTTAAATCTGAGTGGAACGGTAGCGTTTGGAGCACACCAATGAATATGGGAAAACCCTATAATTCTATGGTAGATGATTTATACTATTCTATTGATAAAGATGGATACAGTGGTACTTTAGTTTCTAACCGCGAAGGTGGTAAATCTTTAAAAGGAAAAACTTGTTGTACCGATATTTGGGAGCTGTCAAAAGAAGAAGTGGTATTGGATTTACAGGCGCTTACTTTCTCAGAAGGAAAACCATTGAATGGTGCCAATGTACAGTTGGTTGAAATGACCAATAATACAATGGGTATGACCAATGATAAGACGAGTGAGGCTTCGCATATTTTTGGATTTCCACTAAAGTCAGAAATGGCTTACATGGTGATTGGTTCTAAAGAAGGATTTGTTTCTGATACCTTACAGTTTAATACCGTTGGAATCACCACAACGACCAGCTTTGAGCAAAAGCTAAATTTGGACGTTATTCCAGAACCAGAGCCAGAACCGAAAGAGCCTGAGTATGTAACATATACTGCTAATGAGCCAATCGAATTAGGTAATATCTTTTACGATTTTGATGATGATAAAATTCTCAGCGAAGCAGAAGCAGATTTATCTTATCTAGCAGAACTAATGAATAAATATCCAGATATGGTAATCGAGCTATCTTCTCATACAGATAGCCAAGGACTCTCTGGGTATAACAAAAAACTATCGCAACGTCGTGCTACTTCTGCCAAAAACTGGTTAGTACAGCGTGGTATCAGCACTGATCGAATTCAGGATGTTGGATACGGAGAAACGCAGATTCGAAATCAGTGCGTTAACGGTGTTAAATGTGAAGACGATGAACACCGTTATAATCGACGTACGGAGTTTAAGATTGTAGCTGGACCGACTTCTATTGAAGTTGAAAAAAAGCGGTTAAAGAAAAACTAAAAATTTATGCTACATTATAGAACAACGAGAAAGCATTCTTCGTTGTTAATCAGGAGAAACTTTTCACTAAGTTTCTCCTGATATGTTTAGTGAACAACTTCGGTAATTAAATAGAAGCGGTATGAAATTTTTTGTAAACAACTTATCTATATGGCTTGTTGCCAGCTTGGTTTTTTTACTGGCAAATGCCTGCACTGGCCAGAAAAAAGCGGTTCAAGATATCAATATTGATCCATATATGACTTTTGAACAGCAGCGCGTGGATTTTGGCAATGTGAAATCAGGAGAGCGTCCTGAGTTTATTTATAAGTTTAAAAATACTGGAGCAGAGCCGATTAAAATTGAATTAATTTCTGGCTGCGATTGTACACAATTTATCGACACACCAGAGGGTAAAACCTTTTTACCTGGCGAAGAAGGAAGTTTTAAAATAATTTTTAAAAGTGATACAGAAGAAGAACGAGGAAAACTGGAAAAAACGATTGATATTCTACTAGAAAATACGGACCCTAAAACAGGCTACCAGATTATCAAAGAAGTTTTTTACGAGTTGGTCCTTTCTGACTAATTTTTTTTTGAAGATAAGTTTATTTTAGGTAGTAGGTTATATTTTTCCTATTCCCTTAACTTGTTAAGACTTAAATTCTTGTTGAAATGTTGAATCGTTGAAATTGATAATATTTTTTCTAAAAGATTCAATATTCGAAGGTGTTCTTCTAAGTGTGTTTGCGCGATTAGTTTTCCCGTCATAACGACACAAAAAACGGTAAAAAGACATGCTTGATTCAACAGCTCAACAATTCAACAAAAATGGAAGATATCTCTGTCTTTAACCAAATACTAGCATCTGCGCTAGGAATGGGCTGGCTACAATGGCTGGCCTTTGTTTTTGGGATCATTTACGTGATGCTGGCTGCTCGTGAGCATGTTTGGTGCTGGCCGATAGGATTGATTAGTGTAGTCATCGCATTTTTTGTTTATGCCGATCCTGAGATCAGATTATACAGTGATGCCATTTTGCAGATTTTCTATGCGATTATGTCCATTTATGGCTGGTGGTCCTGGACACGTACCAAAAATGGTAATACAGGATTTTCGGATGAGACGGAAGGGGGGACCCTTGAAATTCACGAATGGCCCCTTAAGCGGCACCTTATCTTATGGGGCATTGGATTGGTCTTAGCTGGGGTGTGGGGAAGAGTTTGGTTAGAATTTGGTGCTGCACTTCCTTATATTGATGCCACCACAACGGTCTTTTCGCTGATAGCTACTTATATGGTTACCCAAAAAATTCTAGAAAATTGGTTGTACTGGATCGTAATTGACGTGGTCTGCATCTTTGTCTATCTTCACCGAGGACTTTACCTCTTTGCTATTATGTTTCTAATTTATGCGATTGTGGCAGTGGTTGGCTATTTTAATTGGCGAAAAGAATATCAAGAAAACATATCTGTAGCTTCTATTTAAACAAAAAAAGAACCCTGGACTACCGAAGTAAAACCAGGGCTCTGACATCCACTCTCTCATATAAATACAAAAGTTTTAAGTCAATTCTAAAGCGGTTATCCGCTATTTTTATATAATTAATATTTGTACTCACTACGAAAAACCTTAAGACAGTGCTAAATTGTCTTAAAGAATAGTTTTTTGCCTTAATTTTTTATTTGTACGGAAACAATTAAGCTTAAAGTGCTCGGGAACTTGTTTGGCTTTGGAAAGGTTTCCTGTGCTGTTGTTTTTTTCTGGATGGCAATATAATTCTATTTTCTTATTATTTGCAAAAACAATATGTATTTCTAACAGATAACAATAGAATTAGTTGACTAACGTGTATTTATCGTACACATTTGGCTTTTTCTAAGAAAATTTGCGAAATAAAATTTTTTAGTTTAACTTTGTTTTTCAAAGTACTTTTTAATTAAAATTTCGCCATATGGACTATTTATCGGACTTTTCAGAGCGTAAAACCTTTCTTTTTAGAATGGGGATTACCTTTATGTTGATTTCTCTAGTCAGTTTTGGTTATTGTGACACCTTGATAGAAACAAATCGTATAGCAAGGGATAATTCGGTGGTAGGCTTTTTTATCAGTTATGCCTGTTTTTTGGTTTTTATGGTGGGAATGCTTAATACCAAAATGGAAAATCAGCCTAAATCGGTAAAATTTTCGGATTTAGACTTGAATATCGTCCTACTCATGCTCGGAAATATTAGTGCCTATTCGCTCAATCGAGTAATACCGGTTTTTCACGAGTCCACTCCTTGGCTCACAGGTTATCTGCTGCTACTTAATATAGCTATGTTGATTTTTGTATTTCGAAAGAAAAAGACCCCCGATGTATTCAATCATATATTGGTAGGTATCATTGCTTCAGGTGTATTATTTAGCATCTATCAAGCGATCTACGTATTTCCATTCTATGGTTTTACGGCTATGTCTTTTTGGTTTTTTGGCATTTCACTGCATACCCTTATTCCTATCTGGTATCTTTTTACGACGGTCAAAATTTTAAAAAAGTACCGAAATATTTCTGACTTATACCAATATGGCATCATTACGGGTATTTGTATTCCTGCTTTATTGACGATGGGGTTTGCTTTTCAGTTTTATCAAGTAAACGAATCTTTCCGTGAAGCGTATGCGGAAGAAAAATCACCTTTTGCTAATCTTGATTTTCCTGCTTGGGTGAATGCCAGTAAAGATATTTCTAACGGTTGGATGACAGAGCGAGTGCTTAAAAGTGGCATCTACTATTCCGTCCTTAATGACGACCATTTTCGTTTTGGAATGAACGGATTGGGCATGAACAGTATTTCTATCAAACACGATCCAATGGTGGTGGTAGGTGCTTTTATTAGTGGTCGATTAAAGATTAATCGAGAAGAAAGAATTCGACTATTGAAAACGATGTATAACGAACGCCACGCTGTGGCACCGAGACTATGGCGGGGTAATGATCTTACAACCACCGAGATCGAAACCAATGTGCAGATTTTTGCGGACTACCGACTCGCATATACCGAAAAAAATATGACGATTAAAAATGAGCAAAAAAATCGTTGGTGGGGACGACAGCAAGAAGCTATTTATTCTTTTTATTTACCGGAAGGATCGGTGGTAACCTCGGCTTCTTTATGGATTGAAGGAGAAGAACAAAAAGCTCTACTAACGACTAGAGCAAGAGCGGACAGTGCCTATCAGACGATTGTCGGACGCGAACGAAGAGACCCGCTACTGTTGCACTGGCAGGAAGGTAATCGAATTTCTGTTCGAGTCTTTCCATGTACCGCAAAAGAACCACGTAAATTTAAAATTGGTATTACAAGTCCTCTTACTTATCAAGACAATAAATTAACTTATCAGAATATTGATTTTGCTGGCCCCGATTGGACATCCGCCGATGAAATTATCCGAGTCAAGGCTACCACTGAGTTAACTGATTTTTCTGCGCCACGGGGCTTTTCTGATATGGGAGATCACTGGGTGTATGATGGTCGTTATCGATCTGATTGGTCCCTTGAATTTGCGGCACCTAACCTAAATAATAGTGCTTTTGTTTTTGCAGATCAATCGGTACGGATGGAACCCTACGAAGAGGAACTAAAAAGTTTTCAGCCGAAAAAGATTTATCTCGATCTGCACAAAGGGTGGAGCAATTCAACCTTAAATAAAATATTGGATGCTACCAAAGATCAAGAGGTATATGTCTTCACAAATACTATGCAAAGATTAACAGCAAATAATAAAAAACGAATAGTTAAATATTTATTAAAAAATAACTATAGCTTGTTTCCGTTTTATGAATTACCCGACCAAGAAGATGTTTTGGTGATCACCCACAGTGGTGCTTTAACACCTGCTATGGATGATTTAAAAGGTACGTCGTTCTATAAAAAATCTGCTGCCGATCTATCGGAGCGAGACTATCCGCCGACGGTGTTTCATCTGGGAGATGACCCGTCTCCTTATTTAAAAACTTTACGAGAATTACGACTCTTAGATTATTCAGAAGGAGCAAAATCTACTTTGCTAAATCATTTGGAAAAAAAGACTTTTCCAATCAATGGAGAAGGTGAAAATTATGTATTACTACGGCCCGCCAAAGTACTATTGGTCAAAGGTGGTAGTGACCAGAAATCCATGACGGATACGCCCGATCATTTGTGGCGAATGTATGCCTATAATAACGTTATGCGAAAAATGGGAAAGGATTATTTTAGAAAAGACCAGGATCAACAACGCCACATTGCCGAAGCGGAAGCAGCCTATGTAGTAACGCCTATCTCTAGTCTAGTAACCTTGGAAACTCAAAAAGATTATGATCGGTTTGATATTAAAAAATCTAAAAAGACTTTAGGGAATGCGAGTATCGGTTCGGGCGGTGCTGTCCCAGAACCTTATGAATGGATGTTGATAATGCTCGGGGTAATACTGGCTGGTTGGTTATTCCTATTTAAGGGAAGAGTTTGAGTAAGGAACGATCATATAAAACTTTAAAAAACTTTTTTCCTGCTCTGTTGGCAGGAGTAGTGGTTGCTGGTATTTTCCTGTTTTTTCAATGGGATAATTTTCCAGGCAGTGCTGCTTTGTATTTGGGAATTTTATTTTTTCCATATCTGATTCAAATTCATCCGTCGTCAACGAATCGTTTGTTGGTGCCTGTTTTTTTGGGATTATTGTGCTTGCTATTTTTTTCTAGTAGTACGCTTTATTATCTGACAACTTGCTTTGTAATTTTATGGTTAATCGAAATTTCGGTAGGTAAACAAAATCCACTTCCTTTTTTATTAATGTTGGTGATTGCTCCCATTTTTAGATATCTGGTGCATATTTGGAGTTTTCCAATTCGGATAAAAATGAGTGCTTTGGTGGCCTGGTCGTTGCGCCAAGTCGGGATGGATGTTACGGCGGTGGGTAATTCCATTTTTGTCAATCAAGTAGTCTATGAAGTAGAGCCGGCATGTATCGGTATAAAAATGACAGGGACCTCATTGGTTTGTTGCTTATTGTTGCTCGGATATTTTGTGAAGGAGCGGCAGTTGCGATTGACTTGGATTAAGGCAATATCTTCTTTATTCATCGGATTTGTTTTAACCTTATTAGCTAATTATATTCGCTTGCTTGGATTAGTCGTTTTCGATATCCCGCCTGATCATCTCTTGCATCCATTGATGGGAATTCTCAGTTTGGTGGTTTATGTATTAATTCCTTTCTTTTTCTGGTGGAATTGGCGTCAGCCTAAAAACACTATTATTCCTGATGAAACACTATTTAACCAAGCATCAAAGAAAATTCCGAGAGACCATGACTGGCGTCGCTTTTTATGGATGGGAATCATTATCATAGGATTGCTCCTGACGGGAAATCAATTTGGGAATGAAAAAACACAACCTACTATTTTCCAACATCCTTGGATGGCCTTGGAAGGATTTACCGAAACACCGACCACTTACTGCGTCTTAGAATTGAGACGTGCTAATCAAATCATCTATATCAAGCCACCCGCCGGCCCTTTTCAGGGCGCACATGATCCTCGTATTTGCTGGCAGGGTAGTGGATTTGCTTTTAAGAAAATAAAAAAAGAGCAGATCGCAGGAATGTGGGTTTATACGGCAGAGATAACCAGAGCAGACCTCACCTTACAAACCGCTTGGTGGTATGATAATGGGCAAGCACAGACTACAGAAGAGTGGAACTGGCGTTGGCGGTCTCTTTTTTACGGAGAAAGGTATCATTTAATCAATATCAGCGTACTTAATGAGGAAGCAGAAACACTGGAAGACTTGATGATGGAAGTCAGGCGATCCACTAATTACCAAAACAAGGATTGACTCCAAAGATGGTTTGTTTCTGCCAGATTTGATAATATATAATTGCCTAATAGTCTAAGTTGGAATCCGATTTTATATCACAATTATTTAGAATGAGTCTAAATAGTGTTACGGCTTTAAATACCCGATTCACAACGCTGAAATATCGTAAATCCTTTATATCTTTGCGTAAATTTTCTGGAACCTAAGGCAGCTAATATTTTATAAAATTTATAATAATATGCTCGGTATCCTTGGGTTACCATTTCTTCTACACTAAAAATTGCCAATTTTGAAAAACGGAATAAGCAAACTCGCATTCCTGCTCTTTTTTACCACCCTTTCATTTCAAGCTAATGCCCAAACTGCGGGAGAAGGATCAACCTATCTCTACACTGCGCTGATAGCCGTGGTTGCTATTTTAATACTTGGAGTTGTACTGCAAGTAGCAGATAGTTTGATGCGTATTGAAGCTAAGAACATGGGAGTAGATCAGGATAACACCAACTTTTCTTTGATACCTGCTTGGTCGGATGTTTTTAAACCAAAAACACCTGACTTTGCCCAAGATAACCACTTGGTCAATTTACGGCAAGGACATGATATCAAACTGGAAGGAGGTGCAGAAAAAGAAATGCTATCTTCAAACGCAACTACATTTGCAGTCAAACCAACTAGTTTCGTTGGAATGTCGCCTATTCCAAAGGTAGAAGTAGAAGTAGGAGCCGAAGTAAAAGCGGGAGATATTTTATTTTTTGATAAAAAAAGACCCAAAGTCAAATACGTTGCTCCAGTAAGTGGAGAAGTAGTGGCGATCAACCGAGGGGAGAAACGTTCCATTTCTGAGGTAGTTATCTTAGCAGATAAAGACCAAAATAGCTTCCGTAGCTATAATGTGCCAGATCTCAATGCTTCGCGAGAAACATTGGTGGACTTTTTATTGGAAAGTGGGGTATGGCCAATGATCCGTCAACGTCCATATGATGTAGTAGCAGATCCACTGGATATACCAAAAGCCATCTTTATTTCCACATTCGATAGTGCGCCTAATGCTCCCGACCTTAATTTTGTAGTTGCTGGTAAAGAAGCTGCTTTTCAAAAAGGACTGGATGTACTCGGAAAGCTAACTGAAGGTTCAGTACACTTGGGACTTGATGCTCGTGGAGAAGAAGCACCGTCAGCTGCGTTTACACAAGCTACGGGGGTAGAAAAAACATATTATAATGGACCACACCCTTCTGGGAATGTGGGTATTCAAATTCACCATACTAATCCAATTTCTGCTAACGAGCGAGTCTGGACATTAGGTGTCCAAGAGGTGATTACGATCGGTCGATTATTTCTCGAAGGACGATTCGATGCTGAGCGAATCGTGGCACTTACTGGAGCAGAGCTAGAAAAAACGGGTTATGTGAAAACATACCTTGGAGCGAATTTGGAAAATATGATTAAAGGTAACCTAAAGAATGATCACGTTCGGGTAGTTTCTGGAGATGTACTTTCTGGGGATGCTGTTCCTGTTAATGGTCATCTTGGATTTTATGATGACCAAGTGACGGTATTGGAAGAAGGCGATGAGTATGAGATGTTTGGCTGGTTATTGCCTTTATCACCTCGACCTACTATTTCTAAAACGTATCCTAATTTCCTTTTTCCTAACTATAAGTTTACGCCTGATACCAATACGCACGGAGAAAAACGGGCTTTTGTGGTGACGGGACAATACGAAAAAGTATTGCCGATGGATGTTTATCCACAGCAATTAATGAAAGCCATCCTAGTAAATGATTACGAGCGGATGGAAGGATTGGGAATTTATGAACTAAGTGAAGAGGATGTCGCTCTTTGTGAATTTGTTTGTACCTCCAAACAACCAGTCCAAAGTATTCTGCGCCGCGGACTTGATATGATGCGTGAGCAAGGATAAAAATTGAAAATTATTTTCGTTTAAAACGATTACAAATACTAAATATGGGTTTATTAGATTTTGTCAAAAAGATTGAGCCGGATAAGAAAAAGAGTCCATTCTTACACACGTTGTACGATGGTTTCTTTACTTTTTTATATACACCGGATCACGTCACTAAGAATGGAACACACATCAAGGACGGAATGGATTTGAAGCGGACGATGGTGATGGTGGTACTTGCGATGCAATTCTGCTACCTTTTTGGTTCTTATAATATCGGTCACCAACACTTTGTAGCACTGGGACAGCACGTAGGCTTTATTGAGGGATTTCATCTCAAGTTAGCTTATGGTTTGATGCAGATCATTCCAATTTTCATTGTTACGCATGTTGTTGGACTCGGAATTGAGTTTTATTATGCTTATAAAAAAGGTCATGGAATAGAAGAAGGATTCCTCGTTTCGGGTGCTTTGATTCCATTGATTATGCCACCAGACATTTCCCTTTGGATTTTGGCTTTGGCGGTTGCTTTTGCTGTTTGGATCGGTAAAGAAGCATTCGGTGGAACGGGTATGAATATATTGAACGTAGCCTTATTGGCGCGGGTATTTATTTTCTTTGCCTATCCTACGACCATCTCCGGTGACGAAGTATGGGTGGCAGGCTTGGCTAAAGATGCAGATGGTCTTTGGACCGCTAGTTATAATTGGTTTCACACCGGGCTTTTCAATGGATTATTTGAATGGATGGGATGGGATACCTTTACCCCTGGCTTAGCCATGGCAGATGGGTATACCGCTGCTACACCGTTGAGTTTAGCCTTTCAAGGTGGTTGGGAAAATGTAACTTCTGTTTACACACCTTCACAAATGTGGTGGGGAGCGATTCCTGGCTCAATTGGAGAAAGCTGTAAACCATTAATTATTATTGGTGCGATTATTCTATTAGCGACTGGAATCGGAAGTTGGAGAATCATGTTGAGTGTAGTAATTGGAGCAGCCTTAACGGGTTGGTTGATGAATATGTGGGGCGCGACTCCATTTATGGAAGTACCTTGGATGTATCAATTCTCTATGGGATCCTTATTATTTGCGTTGGTATTTATGGCAACGGATCCGGTAACTGCGACCTCTACCAACACTGGTAAACTGATTTATGGTTTCTTAATTGGTGTAGTAGGAATGATTGTACGAGTATTAAATCCTGCTTATCCAGAAGGATGGATGTTGGCAATTCTATTTATGAATGTTTTTGCACCACTGATTGACCACTATGTATTAGAGGCAAATGTGCGTCGTCGTTCAAATAGAAAAACAGTGGTGAAACGGGTAGAAACAGAAGAAGCTGTTGCTGCGCACTAAGATTTACCGAAAGGAATAAAAATTATCATAAAAAAAAATAAACGATGGATAGTACTAATAGTGTAATTCGATTCGTAGTAATAATGACCGCAGGCGTGGCTTTTGCGTTGGCGCTCCTATCGACTTCTTGGGGTGGACAGATCAAAGCCAACGAAGCAATCTTCAACAAACGCGCTATTTTGGGTGCGGTAAGCGATTATTTAACGGAAGACCCAAAATCGATGGCGGATGGTGAAATAGAAAGTCTTTTTGCTTCCAATGTAGAACAGATCGCACTCGATATGAGCGGGGCAGTTTTAACCGAGCAAGATATCATTGACTCAGGTTATAAAGGTGGAAAGCCTGAAAATATTGACCTCGCTAAAGAAAAGAAAAAACCGGAAGATCAGCGTATTTTTCCACTCTATGTATTCAATAGTGAAAAAGGAAAAAGTTTTATCCTCTCTGTTCGTGGTAATGGGCTATGGGATGAAATCTGGGGAAATATTGCTTTGAAAGAAGATTTGACTACAATTGTTGGTGCAACGTTTGATCACAAAGGAGAAACGCCCGGACTAGGTGCGGAGATCAAGGATAATCCTACTTTTCCAAGTCGTTTTAAAGGAAAGAAAATTTTTAACGATGCTGGAGTTTACACTTCTGTAGATGTTGTGAAAATCGGCGGTACTGCTGGTAATCCTTACGCAGTAGATGGTATTTCTGGAGCGACAGTGACGGCGGATGGTGTATCTGAAATGCTGGAAAGAGGTATCAAATATTATTTGCCTTATCTAAACAAACAGGCAGCAGCTACAAAGAACAAAGGTTAAAAACTAGACTTCTTTTTAGAGCATTCAAAAAATTGATAAAAATTAATCTATTATAAAATGGCTGAAACAACTGCAACGACAACCGAAGTAACGGTAAAAGAAAAAGAGCCTTTATTTGGTAAAGCGGAAAAGAAATTATTACTAGATCCACTTGGGGATACTAATCCAATCACTATTCAGGTACTTGGTATCTGTTCTGCCTTGGCAGTAACCTCTTTGGTTTATCCATCAGTGGTGATGGCTATTGCGGTAGTCTTTGTATGTGGCTTCTCTAGTTTATTTACTTCTTTGGTACGAAATAAAATCCCTAAGCAAGTTCGGATGATTGTCCAATTGGTCATCATCGCTACCTTAGTAACTATTGTAGAGCTTACGTTAAAACGATTTAACTATCCTATCTATAAGCAGCTATCTGTTTATATCGGATTGATCATTACCAACTGTATTGTCATGGGACGACTGGAAGCATATGCGATGGCTAACCGTCCTTGGAGAGCTTTTGTAGATGGTCTAGGTAATGGAGTAGGGTATGGAGTGATCCTGATTATTGTGGCAGTTATTCGTGAAATTTTTGGTAAAGGAACATTATTCGCGGGTAGCCCAATTCAAATTAATATTATCGGAGCCAGTAATGCTGAAGTAGGATACTTAATCAATACGGCTGCTGAGAGTGGTATCGGTTCTTTATTCGCAGGATATACCAATAATAACTTAATGGTATTGCCGGCTGCGGCGATGTTTATCATTGGGATATTGATCTGGATACAGCGTACTTATCGACCGACACTTGTTGATGTTTCGTAAAGAAAGTTTCTTATAAAAAATAAAATATTCACCAGCTAGTTGTGAAAGACAATTGGCTCATAGTTTAATAAAATGGAATTATTCAATATTTTTATCAAAGCCGCCTTTATTGAGAACCTTGTGTTGGCGTACTTTCTTGGAATGTGTTCTTATTTGGCTGTTTCTAAAACCGTTACTACTGCTTTCGGTCTTGGATTAGCGGTCATCTTTGTACTTGGTATCACGATGCCAATCAACTGGTTGATTAGCGAGTTACTACTAAGTGAAAATGGAATTTTTGGGATGGACCTTACCTTCTTACGGTTTATTCTTTTCATTGCCGTAATTGCTTCTATGGTACAATTGGTAGAGATGATTGTAGAAAAAGTTTCTCCAGCACTATATACTTCTTTAGGTATTTTCTTACCATTGATTACGGTAAACTGTGCTATCCTTGGTGGTTCTTTATTCATGGTTGCCCGTGAGTATAACTTCACTGAGTCTATCGCTTTTGGTTTAGGTGGAGGATTTGGTTGGTTTTTGGCGATCATTGCTATTGCAGCAATTCGTGAAAAAATCAGATACTCTAATGTGCCACCCGCACTACGTGGACTGGGAATGGCTTTTATCTTAACAGGGCTAATGGGAATTGCCTTTATGTCTTTGATGGGAATTGATCCTTCTGCATTAACTGCTGGAAAGTAGAGAATATTGAATGTTCAATATCTAATATTCAATTTTGATTTTCCATAATTTGGTAAGATTGGTGTAAAAAAAAAACGATCTTAGATTTCTTCAATAGAAAAATTAAACGGATCGATGAAAAATACGTTAGTTAAATAAGTAAGTTAAAACTATGTTGAAATATTAAATCGCTGTTCTTATACTAGGTAAACGTATTAGCATTCAACGATTCAACGATTCAACGATTCAACAATTCAACAACAATATATATGATACTTTTATTTGAATTTGGATTGATCCTCGCGGCCGTATTCGTCTTTATGGCGATTATTATGGCGCTGTCATTTATGTTGATCTATGCGCGTAAGAAATTGATTCCGCAAGGTGATGTGAAAATCATCGTGAACGGAGATACGGAAAATCCAATGCTCGTAAAGCCAGGAGTTAATCTTTTGACTGCTTTATCTGAAAAAAATATTTTCCTACCTTCTGCTTGTGGAGGTGGAGGAACTTGTGCGATGTGTGAATGTCATATCGATGCAGGTGGAGGTGATGTACTTCCGACAGAATTGAATCACCTTACTCGTAGAGAAGTAGCTGAAAATATGCGACTGGCTTGTCAGGTAAAAGTTCGTTCTGATATGGACATCCGAATTCCAGAAGAAATCTTCGGAATTAAAAAATGGGATTGCCGCGTTAAGTCTAACGATGGTGTTGCCACTTTTATCAAAGAATTCGTAGTACAACTTCCTGAAGGAGAAACCCTTGATTTCGAATCTGGTGGATATGTTCAGATTGATGTACCTAAGATTACTTGTTATTTCAAAGGAATGGATATCGAAGAAGAATATCGAGGAGACTGGGATAAATTCAATATGTGGGATTTAGTAATGGTCAACGACGAACCACAGTTCCGTGCTTACTCTATGGCCAATCACCCCGCAGAAGGAAATATCGTGATGCTAAATATTCGTATTGCAACACCACCATGGGATCGTAAGACCAACGCATTCCTACCGGTTAATCCAGGTGTTTGTTCTTCTTACGTATTTACGCGTAACCCAGGTGATCGAGTGACGATCTCAGGCCCTTACGGTGAATTCTTTATTAAGCCAACTAAAAAAGAAATGGTCTATATCGGTGGTGGAGCAGGAATGGCACCTTTACGGTCGCATATTTTCCACCTTTTCCATACCTTGAAAACCAAAGACCGAAAAGTTTCTTACTGGTATGGTGGACGTTCTTTACGAGAATTATTCTATACAGATGATTTCCGTAACATCGAAAAAGAATATGATAATTTCCAATATAATATTGCCCTCTCTGATGCCATGGAAGAGGATAACTGGGAAGGATACACTGGATATATTCACCAGGTAGTGTTGGATAATTACTTAAAATCACATCCAGAGCCAGAAGAAATTGAATACTATTTATGTGGGCCTCCACTCATGTTATCTGCTGTTATGAAGATGCTAGATGAATTGGGAGTACCCGAAGAAAATATCGCTTTTGATGATTTCGGTAGTTAGTAATAAACTATTTTGAATTAGATAAAACATGATGAGTCATCCTGCATTTTTTCTTTAGAATATATTGCCAGTTGGCCTGTTAGCTTGTTTGCCCGTTAGCCCTCTTTTTACACGTAAAAAGAGGGCTAACTAGCTAAAGGCCAACTGGCTAACCAGCAAAGAAACACTGTGCTAACTGGCAAATCAATTAAATGATGATGGCGAAATTAGGGATGACTTATCTTATTTTATTCTTTTTTCCAACTTACCATAATAGAAACACCAAAGGGTAATCTAATTTGGCGTTTTATAAAAAAAGATTCAGCATAAAATATTTGGTATAGCAACCGAGTCAACCATGAATCTTTCCCTGCCACCGAAAAATCAGATCCGGTATCGGTATCGGTTGTCTTGGTCAATCCCAGTAGGTTATTTAGAAAGCGAAAGATGGCTACCGGAGGAAATAATAAAGTATTATAATAAGAATGATATACAAATTTTCCCTGATTGTTAAATAATTTTAATAGCTGTGGTTTGGTGTATCTGCGAAAATGATGATTGATTTCATCATGTTTACTCCATAAAAACATATACGCCGGAACGGTGATGACCACCTTGCCTGCTTGTTTACAAACGCGCTTCAATTCTTGTACGGCTAACGCGTCTTCCTCTACGTGCTCTACCACATCAAACGCACACACCAGATCAAAACTATTATCTGGGAAATCAAGTTCTAGGATAGAACCATGTACTACTTTTAGGTCTGTTTGCTCATTCACAAAGGCGCAACAATCTTCATCATATTCTATAGAACTAACCGATCCAAATTGACTAAGTAATTCGGAAGTATACCCGGTACCTACGCCTACATTTAGGATACGAAGCGATGAACCTTCCGAAGAAATACTGCGAATATGATCCATAATCAATCTATTTCGCGCTCGAAAATACCAGTGCTTTCTTTCTAAATGATAATATTCTTGATAATATTTTTGATTCAAAATATTTTATTTAATTAATTTCTGATTTATAATTTTTTCTTTCACAATAAAAATTGGTCTATTCTTTACTTGGAAAAACATCCGAACAACATACTCTCCCAAAATACCAATTGAGATTAATTGAACACCTCCAAATAGTATAATCACAAACAGCAAGGCGGTAAAACCAGAAGGTACCTGATCCGTAGAATATTTAATAATGATGCTATAAATAAAATAACATACCGATGATAGAATAGATAACATTCCTAGGCGAGTTAAAATTTTAATGGGTACTACACTAAAATTAAAAATACCGTTATATGCCAGCATCGTTAACATTTTAAAATCATATTTGGGTTCTCCAGCCATCCTTTTTGATCTTTCGTAGGGAATGCCAGTTTGATCAAAACCAACCCAGGCGCGCATCCCTCTCAAGTAACGACTCTCTTCGGGCATTTGATTCATAATATCTACTACTCGTCGGGACATCATACCAAAGTCTCCACTATCGAGTGGCAAGTCGAACCCTGCCATTTTTTTCAAAATTCTGTAGAAAGAATAATAAGCTACTCGTTTAAAAAAACCTTCTTTCCGCTTTTTTCTTACACCATATACAACGTCGTATCCTTCTTTTATTTTTTCATAAAAATCAGTTAACAACTCCGGAGGATCTTGTAAGTCTCCATCGATTACCATGATGGCTTCTTCGGCTCTAGCTAGATTCAATCCAGCTGTTAATGCAATTTGATGTCCATAATTTTTAGATAGAAATACACATTGGTAAGTAGGATTAGAAAGAGCGAGTGCTTTCATCAAAATAGGCGTATTGTCTATACTACCATCATTTACTAAAACCACCTCTACGTTAAAATCTAAAGATTTTATTAACTGATCAAGTCGTTCGATAAGGATAGGAAATACCTTTTCTTCGTTGAATAAGGGAACAATGATGGAAATGATGATCGGTTTAGATACCATTATGAAGTTGTTTTACGAGAAGGATTGAGAATTACTGTTTCGTAGATGATTGGTATGGATAAAAATAATGGCAATTGATAAAGATAACTAAATGGGACATAAAGTAAACTATAAAAGATCACTAAATAAAGTTTTAGCGAAACAAGTGAGAATAGTTTAAAATTAAAATTAGGCCATTTTTTTCTCATGAAAAAATAAGCAGCCAAGATGAATAATGAACTACCTAAACTGACTGCTAGATGAACGATTTTGTTGAGTTTTAGTCGTTCTGTTACTGCTAATTCAGGGAATTCCAAATAAAAGAAAATCGAATAGCTTAAGCCTTGATTTAAATGATGAGGTAATGCTCCTGGTGCTTGCCAAGTTTGTATTTTCCATTGTCCGAGAATGGCATTATTGTAAGCCTCGGCCCCTTTGCTCAACAGTTGCCAATCTTGGGATAAGAATGGAATAACATAAAAAAGCACTAATCCAACTACGACTAAAAATCCAACTTGAAAAGCTCTTTTAAACCCATATTCCGCCCAAAGAATTAATACATAGACTGGTAGCCAAAAAGAGAAAGCATACCGAGACAGTAAACAGCATATGATGGGAATGGCTATTACCCATAGTCGTTTACTTCCCAAACTAAAAGCTAACATTAAATAATAACTGACAGCCGTTAATTCGATCGCAAAGCCAAGCGTAGATTCATTATATAAAATAAAATAACCTAGCATCAAAAAAGGAATCAGCATTTTGAGCAAAGCTTCTTCAAAATAAATTGATTTGGATAATAATCTTCTATTCCAAAAGACCAAAGCAAGCATAAAAAAAAGGTAAGCAGTCCAACGATAATCTATCTGGAATATTTCTGCCGGAATATAAGGAGCCCACATAAACGGAAGATAAGTAGGAAAAAAAGACCAACGAGGAAAAAACATTTCTGTATAAACCTTTTCACCAGCTAGAAAACGTTTTACATATAACTGCATACTTGGAATGACGTCCGATAGTAAGGGATCAATTGGGTGCTCTATGAAAACATCCGCTAACTTATCACCGATAAATAAGGTAGCCAGTAAAAAGCTAGCCCAAAAAAGAACTAGACGCATCCATTGTGCTGGTAAAAACCAATGAATGAATAATGATGCTTTATCTTGTTTAGTAGTCCCTTGGGTTTCTTTGGTCGGTAAGTGAAAACTGGCAAAAAAGCAGCACAGAAGACCTCCAAGCAACCAGATGGTAGGACTCCAATAGACGCCAAATTTGTTGATTTGAGAAGTTTGAAAACTTAATTCCACAAAAGTAGCTACCAAAATAAAAAGGGCGGTAATGGAAAAGGTCGTCGTTTTCTTCATTATAGCAAAGGTAAAAAAAAATGTGTTTGAAATGGGTAAATGTCTTTCAATTGACGTGGCCTTGTATGAATTCTTAGGGCATGGTTAAAAATGGGCTATTGTAGCTAAAACTAGGTCGTTTTTTGATTAATTAAGACCCGAAAACAGGAGTTTATCTGGATAAATGACTGTTTGAGTAACGCAGAATAATCAAAAAATGAGCAGTTTTAGACCAATATGTTAATTTTAAACATGCTCTTAATTATTCGATTTCCGTATTACCTGACCATTACGTATATTTACTCAAATATAATTTTTTTATAAATAATGGCCAGTTAATAATTTTTCGATTTGAGCTTAAAAGATCAGAGACAAATCGGAATGTTATTTTTTGATCATTATTAAACGTACTAAATATGAAATTCAACCTCAAACTCCTGTGTTACTTCTTTCTTTCCTTCATCCTGTTCTCTAGTTGCGCCACCCAGAAAAAAGCGACTGATAAAATATCAGCTGCAGCGCCTGGTGGCAAAAAGAAAGATAAGGATAAAAAGAAAAAATATAGCGATGTGATCACCAAAGATGCGATTACAGATGAAGGTTTATTTACTGTTCATAAGGTAGATGGCAAGCATTATTTTGAATTACCCTTCGATCTGCTAGATGAAGAAATACTGGTTGTTAGCCGAATTTCTGGTCACGTCAATGGATTGAATTTTGGAGGTGCAGGTATGAAGTCTCGACCACAACAAGTAATTCGTTGGGAAAGAATGGACAATAAAATACTACTGCGTTCGGTCAGTTATAATAGCACGGCTACCTTCGAAAAACCTATTTACGAATCTTTACGGAAAAACAATTTCGAACCGGTCATCATGACTTTTGAAGTAGCTGCTGAAAATGATGATTCTTCGGCAGTAGTGATCGAAGTAGATCCACTTTTTACAAAAGACATCTCCATGATTGGTGCGCTCTCCTCCAGAGATCGAAAAAGATTTGAAATTGGTGGTCTCGACGCCAAACGAAGTTTAATCAGTGGAATTAAAAGCTTCCCAGAAAATGTAGAAGTACGCCATATTCTTACCTATAAAGGAAAAAAATTACCTGATAATCAACTCACTGGAACGCTCTCCGTAGAAATGAATCAATCTTTTGTGAAGCTTCCAGAAATTCCCATGCAGCCTCGTTATGCAGATCCTCGGGTAGGTTATTTCGGTGTTGTACAAACAGATTATGGCGATGGTGATCTAAAAGCAGATAATAAGCGATTTATTACTCGTTGGAAACTAGAACCAAAACCAGAAGATGCAGCAGCTTACGCAGCGGGCACCTTGGTCGACCCCGCAAAACCTATCGTCTATTACGTAGATCCCGCGATGCCTGAGGTTTGGCGTTCTTATATCAAACAAGGAATTGAAGATTGGCAGCCTGCCTTTGAAAAAGCAGGATTTAAAAATGCTATCATCGCCAAAGATCCTCCTTCTAAAGAAGAAGATCCCGATTGGAGTGCGGAAGATGTTCGATATTCTGTAATCCGATATATTACAACAGAAATTCAAAATGCACAAGGTCCTCACGTTCATGATCCACGAACTGGAGAAATTCTAGAAAGCGATATTCTTTGGTACCATAATATTATGAAACTATTGCGTAATTGGTATCTAACGCAAGGAGCCGCGGTTGACCCCAATGCTCGTAAAGTTAAATTTAGTCGAGAATTAATGGGAGAATTAATTCGATTCGTTGCTGCTCACGAGGTAGGACACACACTTGGACTTCCTCATAACATGGGATCTAGTGTAGCGTATCCAGTGGATTCTCTACGGTCACCTACCTTTACGGCAACGCATGGAACCGCTCCTTCCATTATGGATTATGCACGTTTTAATCATATTGCTCAGCCTGGAGATGGTGTTACAAATTTATTTCCACGAGTAGGAGAATACGATGATTGGTCGATTATGTACGGGTATAAATTGATTCCAAATGCCAATTCGGCGGAAGCCGAAAGACCGATCCTTAACGAATGGATTAAAGAAAGAGCCGATGATCCTGCCATGCGGTTTGGTCGCCAAACGAGAGATCCTGCCGATCCAACGGCACAGACCGAAGACTTGGGAGATGATCCTGTCAAATCAGCTACTTATGGTACCAATAATTTAAAGCTAATGGTGCCACAACTGGTTTCATGGATGAAAGAAGATGGAGAAGGGTACGATGAATTGGAAGAAGTGTATAATTCTGTTTATGGACAATTAGGAAAGTATCTACGCCACGTAGCCACGATGGTGGGAGGTGTTTATAATTACCAAAAAACGGCAGACGAAGAAGGGGTAATTTATACACCCGTAGAAAAAAGTAAACAGCAGGCTGCCATGAAATATTTAAATGAAAATATTTTCAAGACTCCTAAATGGTTATTGGATAATAATATATTGCAACGGATTGAATCGGATGGTGCCACGGAACGAATCCTGCGATTACAATCCAGTGTGTTAAATCGATTAATGGTTCCAGATAGATTAAATCGAATGGTAGAATCTACTGCGCTACAAGGTAGCAATACGTACACAATCACTGATTTGTTTGGAGACCTTAAAGATGGCATATGGAAAAATGATGCGACCGATTTGTATCAGCGAAATTTACAAAGAGCATTTGTGGATAAGATGGGAGAAGTGCTGTCGAGTAAAGATAATGAAGTGGATCAGACAGATATTCGTGCGGTCGCCTTTGGAACACTTTCTGAAATCAAGCAATTAGTCAATTCGAAGACCAATAGTGGTGCGGCCATTTCTAAATATCATTATCAAGACATTAGCAATCGTATCCAGCAAATTTTGGATGGTAAATATGAAATGCCTAAGAAGTAATGGTATGATTAGTTGACATCTAAAAAAGTCGTTGAAAGTAAATCTATACTTTCAACGACTTTTTTTATCACAAAAACATAAACCTTAAATAAGACAATTCAACAATGAGGTTACTTTATGTTTTAAATCTTTTCATGAAATTTTACATAAAAAAAGATATACACGTCAGAAGAAAATTATTATTATTTCACTAACAAATCAACAAAGATCACTTCCCCTTTTCATATTTCACCACACCATTTACGATGGTCATCATCACTTCTGTAGTGGGAATAGCCTCCGCTTCGCAGGTCAATAAATCATTGGACAAGACGACAATATCTCCGAGTTTCCCAACCTCTAAACTTCCCTTGCTTTCCTCTTCAAAAGCGGCGTAAGCATTGCCTAAAGTATAAGAATACAAAGCCTCTGCTCGGGTCATACTTTGCTCGGGGAAAAATTCCATGCCGGTGTCCTGTCGTTTTCTGGTAACCGAAGCATAAATGCTGGCTAATGCGCTCACATCTTCGACAGGTGCATCCGTACCATTGGCTACGATAACGCCTGCATCTAATAAACTTCTCCACGGATAAGCGCCCAGACGAGAACGTTCCTCTCCTAATCGACTGACGACAAAAGGAGCATCGGACGTACAGTGAATGCCCTGCATGGAAGCGATCACGCCCATGTCCTTAAATCTCGGAATATCTGTAGGGTCAAGATGCTGTGCATGTTCAATTCGCCAACGCCATTTATCTTTTTTAGGATGATTAGGTAATAGATGTTGAAAAATGTCCAATACTTCTCGGTTGGCTCGATCGCCGATAGCGTGTACACATAATTGTAAATCATGTTTTACAGCTAGGGTAGCAATATTTTCTACTTCTTCAATAGTCGTGGTATTCTGACCTGTAAAGTTTGGTTTGTCTGCGTAGGGTCTTAGTAGCCAGGCACCAAAAGAACCGAGTGCTCCATCAACTTCTGTCTTGATAGCTCGAACGGTGAAAAAATTATCTCCGGCATCAATGATCGGGAAATTGTCTAGTTTCCCATTATTCATTTCATTATAGCTATGACGTACCATTGCCCAGAGTCTCAAATCCAATTCCCCTTTTTCTGCCATGGCACGGTATCGTTCTATTTCGGTAAAACTACTTCCTGCATCTTGGAAAGAGGTGATACCTTTGGAGAGGCATTCTTGTTCGGCGAGTGTGATACCGCGTTCCCATAATTTGAGTTTTTCATCCTCCGGAATTTTGGTGAGATAATCCTGATAGCTTCCGGCAATTACTTTCATCGCCCGTTCTTCAAATACCCCAATGGCATTGCCTTTTCCATCACGGATTATTTCTCCACCTACTGGATTGGGCGTTTCCGTACTTACTCCGGCGGTTGCCATGGCGGCTTTATTCGCAAACAAAGCATGGCCGCTGGCATGATATAAGATTACTGGATTGTTGGGAGAAACGGCAGATAATTGATCGTGAAATGGATATCCGTGCACCTGTTGATCTAAAGGCGTATCCCATTTTTCTTGGTGCCAGCCGCGTCCTTCAATCCAGACACCTGGTGCAAGCGTAGCGGCTTTTGCCGCTACTTGATCCACGATTTCTTGCCAATTTTTAGAAGCTAGAAAATTAAGGTGAATTAAACTTTTTCCGAGGTTGCTAAAATGCCCATGACCTTCTATAAAGCCCGGCATGGCAAACTGACCGTTGAGGTCGATGGTTTTTTTTGCTGATTTTTGGTGTTTCTCTACGACTTCTGGGCCACCTATGTCGGTAATACGTCCGTTGGTAATGGCTACGGCGGTGGCAGTAGGTTGAGCGGAATTAATGGTGGAAAAATTTCCGTTGTATAATAAAAGATCGGTAGGTGGATTTGAGTCTTGGCAACTGACCAATAGTGCTAAAATAAATAGGTAGAAGCAATTTTTCATGGTGGGTGATTTTTAATTGGGGCAGCATAATTTATGCTATTTTTTATTCTTTTCTAAGACTTCAATAAATAGTTTCCAGAAATTTTCGTAAGGAATAATCTCAACATTTGTGTCCTTCCAATTCCAATTATTTTCTTTATGTTTTTCTAGTTTTTTTAGATAGGGAGCCGCGTGTCGTTGGACTGCAACGGGATGAAAATTGTGTTTAGGAATTAGCAAGATCATTTTTAGAAAACAATTGATACGAAAGCTATCTTCTTTTCTTAAATACTTTTGATCGTAAGCCTTAAAGTTGTCTACTCGGTCAATGATGGTACCGTAATCTTTCTTTATCAATAACAGTAAGAATTGAACAAATAAGATAAGGGTGTTTGCCCCTTTTTTATCTTTAGAAAAAATGGGAAGGTCATTGATGAATTTTGTAATTCTGATTTTTGAGTTTACTGGATAGGTGGGTTTAATTTTATCTAGGTTGACTAAGATAGAATAGAGCATTTCAAAAATAGTGAAATTTTCTTTAAAAAAGCTTACAGGGGATTTGTCAACATTATGTTCTTTAAAAAGTAGCAATGCTTCTCCTAAGTACTCGTAATTTTCTGTTGTTAAAGATAGGGTGGCATAATAATAGATGTTAGACAAATTATTGAAATTAGATAGGTTTTTAGCTTCCAGTCTAGAAAAAATCAATGCTTTGCCTTGTTCGAATTCTCTTAATAAAATATGCCCTTCTATCATAGACACATAGAAAAGACTTTCTAGGTTTGGACGATTGAACGGCTTCATCATTTCTAGACCTTCCTTGCAGCGTTCTATGGTTCCTGGTACATCTCGATGAATTAGTCGATCATGTAAATAGATATTGTAAGCATAATAAACCGTACGGGGAGAGTAATCAGTTTTCATGGTTGCTATCTCTTTCAAAAAAGAATTTAACACTTCTTTTACCTGATGCACATCGGTTTTAGGGTTTGCGACCAGGTTTTTATATTCGAGGGTCATTGTACTTAGTTTCACCTCTGTATTTACATAATGTTGAAAATATTTCACCTCATTATTATATAGATGAAATTTTTTTCTATCTCCAATATTAGAAGCATGAATTCTTAACTCAATGGATAAACTCAGGCCAGCATATGGATTAAAGGCTGCCTTAGCTTTTTGAAGACCTGATTTTGCTAAGGGATAAATGAGTCTTTTTTCTCCTAGACGATTTAAAATACCACAGATAGACTGTAACTGACCTACCTTAAAGTAGTCTCTATCCATTCGAGAAATAAAAATCTTTTCTGGGTCGATAAGCAACAAACTATTTAATAGTCTGTTTTGTAAACGATATTTCAGCCTTTTAAAATTTATATGGCTGGCATCTGTACCATAAAGCGTTTGGGCAGCGCTATCGTCATCTTGGAAGCTACCATCACTTAGCCCTTCTACTAATTTAGAGATTTTAGAATTTTTATTAGTAGGTAAACCTGTCTCATCCCGATAATCGGTCCGATGTTTCTTGAGCAGCTTGATTAAGTTTCTAAGTACTTCCATAATCTAACCAAAGAAACAAAAATTCCTGCAATCAGATAGTATAAATTTCTAGAATCTGAAATAGTTACTTAGAAAAAAATGACTAACTCTGATGTTCAATGGGGTTTAGAATGGCCATTATTCGATTATATAATTCGTGCGGTTTGAATGGTTTTGACAAATAATCATTGATACCTACCGAAAGGCATTTTTCCTCTTCTGGTTGGGATGCATTTGCGGTAAGCGCTAAAATTGGGACAGAACTGGTTGCTCTAATTTTTTGAGCGGCAATTATTCCGTTCATGACTGGCATCTGAATATCCATCAAAATAATATCATAATCGTTTTCTTGATATTTATCTACCGCAATCTGTCCATTATCCGCAATATCTACCGAGACTTGATCCGACCAAGAAGTAAGTACCTTTTTGGTGGCGAGTTGATTTAAAAAATGATCTTCGACTAATAATATTCGCAGCGGAGAATTAGGAATATCTCCTTGGATATTAAGGGGTTGTTTCGCTATTTCTACTGGAATGGTCAATTGAAAAATAGTATCAGCATTGCCCGTTGAGTCGAATGATAAATTTCCAGCAATAATTTTGATTAACTTATTAACAATGGCCATTCCCGTAATAAGTTTGTTTTGTTCATTGTCCTCTGGGCTATATATTTCGAGAATTTTTTCTGCGGCATATAAATCTTCTATTTCCTCTTTGTCCAATTTTAATCCTTCACTATGTAAGGTAAAGATCAGGTCGTAATTTTTGACAGAAATTTTCTGAGCACGGGCTTTAAAAAATAGAGATTTTTGACGTTCCGTTTTTGCAATCAGAAAATCGATTAAATTATAAAGTATTTGAGTGATTTTTTTGGTGTCGCTGATAATTTTATTGGGCATACTCTTATCTATCAGAAAGGTCAGGTCAATGCCAGCGTTCTCCGTTCTCATTTCTACGACCCGTTTCATACTTTCCATGAATGCTCCAATCTCGAAACTTTCTTTTTCTGCTTCAATTTTATCAGAAACCAAAACCGAAAAATTCATTAGATTATTAATCATAATAGAGAGGTCATCCACCGAGGTTTTTAATCCATCAATGAGCTCAATTTGATCTGGAGCAATCTCCGTTTTTTCTATCAAGTATAATAGGTTAATGACGGAAGAAAGCGGCGTTCTAATATGAAAGCTAATATCAGCCAATGCCTCATCTTTTATCTTGCTAGCTTTTGTGTTGATATTTTTTTCGATAATCAACTCTTCCGTTATTTTTTGTTTGGTAATGTCTTGTAAAGTACCGGAGAGAAAAAGCTTTTTACGAATTTCATCAAAATTCATTTTGGCTTGAATAGATATATGCTTGATGGAACGTCCCTTAATAACGATCCGATGCGTAAGATGGTGGAGTTGACCATCTTTGGTAGCCAATTCAAAAAAGTCTTGAACTTTTGTTTTATCTTCAGGATGGGTATAGCTGATATAATCCGAAAGAGTAGGGACCATACTATTAAGAGGAAACCCAAAAATTCGGAAGATCTCATCTGCCCACAACATCTTATTACTGACGATATCCATTTCCCAATTGCCAAAGTGAGCCATCTCTTGTGCTTCCACAAATCTCTTTTCACTAATGGCTAAGTTGCGAGCAGTAGCTTCTATTTTTTGATTGTTTTTTACACGGTGTAAGGCGTACCTTATAGAACGGCCTAGGAGTTTGCCATCAAACTGACCTTTGACAAGATAATCCATCGCTCCTGCTTTGATGGCCTGATTACCAATTAGTTCGTTATTGGTTCCGGTCATGACAATAACTGGAGTATTAGGACAACGCTGTAAAAATGAAGTAAGTGTTTTAAATCCGGTAGAATCCGGTAAGGAAAGATCCAATAGGGCCATCGTTATTTCCTGATGCTCAATTAGGTTAACACCTTCAAAGAGTGTAGGTACAGTATATAGCTCGTAACGAACAGAAGAAGATTTCAGCATATTGCTGACTAATCTGGCGTCACCTGGATTATCTTCTATTAAAAGAAGATGTAGAGTAGTATTCACATTCATAAAGTGGAGGCTTTTACTACAACGGTTTTATAAGGTTTCAGGAAGAGATTAAGGAATCATAGATGGCAAAATCGCTGTAGTTAGCCAAAAATCCTCAATCTTTTGTATAATGTCAAAAAATTTATCAAAATCAACAGGTTTATTTAAGTAACAGTTTACATGTAAGTTATAGCTTTTTAGAATATCTTGATCTGCATCAGAAGTCGTAAGAACAATAACTGGAATTCGGCGGAGGTTATCATCACTTTTTACTTTTTCGAGAACTTCTCGACCATCCATCTTGGGTAGATTTAAATCAAGTAGAATTAAATCTGGATTTTTCTTTTCTTGATATGGTGCCTTATTATAAAGATAATTAATAGCTTCTACTCCATCCATGACCACATCTAGGGTTACATTTTTACGACCTTCTTTAAATGCCTCTTGAGTAAGTCTAACATCACCTGGATTATCTTCAATCAAAAGAATGGTGATGGTGCTTTGAGTTTCATTCATATTAAAAAATTTTAATTATAATACGGTACTTTGAGAAAGAGGTTGCGCAGGCGAAATTTTTAAGTTTTTTTTACTGATCTCATTCGTTAACTTTGCCGAGATCAAACATATTAAAGACGCTATTAAAATTCACCATCATGCAATCAGTTGAACATTTGCAAGAATTGTTCCTTAAATATTTAAAAAATGAATTATTTGATCAATCTCCTAGAGAATTATATGAACCAGTCAATTATATACTCCAATTAGGTGGGAAACGTTTACGCCCCGTTTTATTATTAATGGGGGCCAATCTTTTTTCCGAAGAAATAGATCATGCACTACCAGCGGCTTTGGCGATCGAAATTTTTCATAATTTTAGTTTAGTCCATGATGATATTATGGATGAGGCACCGTTAAGACGTGGACAGCCTACTGTTCATATCAAATATGGGCAAAATGCAGGCATCCTTTCGGGTGATGCCATGTTGATATTAACTTATCAATACCTTAATCAATTAAAGAACCCTACTCAATTACCTACTATATTGCAGATTTTCAATCAGTTAGCGATAGAAGTTTGTGAAGGGCAGCAATACGATATGAATTTTGAGACGGAGGAATCGGTAGAAATTGCGGCCTATCTTAAAATGATTGAACTAAAAACTTCAGTTTTAATTGCTGGGGGACTTAAAATCGGTGCCTTAATTGGAGGTGCCAACGAAAAAGACGCCAATGACCTATACGAATTTGGTCGCCACATTGGAATCGCTTTTCAATTGCAAGATGATATTCTAGATACATTTGGAGATCCAGAAAAATTCGGTAAAAAAGTTGGTGGTGATATTGCCCAAAACAAAAAAACATTCTTATTGCTGAAATCTTTAGAACAAGCCAGAGACCAGGATCGGGTGGATCTACTCGAGGCATTATCAGATGCGGCAGATCCAAACCAAAAAATTGAGCAGGTAACTAGTATCTATCGTAAGCTCAAAGTACAAGAACAGGCTTCTGAACTAATGGAAGATTATCTGAAAAAAGCATTTATCTATCTTGATCGAGTACAGGTGGAGGACGCTCGTAAGGTTTACTTGCGGAACTTAGCTAATCAATTGATGATGAGAGAAATATAAAAAAAGGAGCAACCACATTAATGGTTACCCCTCACACTATGAAACACTATATCTTGCGGCAGAAGCCGGTAATTTTATCCTTTCTATCTACTAAAATATACAAATAAACGCTAATTTCAAAATTTGGTTTAAAACCTATATTATATTAGATAATGTGTAAATGTACATTGTTACATTCATTTTTCCAAAAATATCTTTCCGGACCACCAATTTTTTTCAATAATAGCATTATTACGTTCGTAAAAATTCAATGCAGGTTCGTTCCAGTCTAGAACTTGCCACTTGACCATGACGGCTTTCTTTTCTTTGGCTACTGCCAAATAAGCGTCAAAAAGAAGTTGCCCAACCCCTTTTTGCCGAAAAGCTTCCTTAACTACAAAATCTTCTAGATATAACATTTTTCCTTTCCAAGTGGAATAACTCATATAATATATAGTAGTTCCAACAATCTCTTCACCATATAGCGCTACATTTGCCTCAAATACTCCTTCGGCAAAGTCATTTTGGTAGTCTTCGAGGGTAGCAGTCACCGCTTCAGGTTCTTTTTCATAGATCGCCAATTCCTTTACCAAACCATAGATGGCTTCTAAATCGTTTTTAGTGGCTTTTCGGACCTCAATATCTTTCATAATTGGCGCTTAAAATATTAAAATATATGGTAGAAAAATAAATATCATTTCTCTTTTGAATTTCACCTAAATAGTCTTATCTTTGCATTCGTTTTGGAGACAGGTAGATGATAGAAATCAAAAAAACACTTTTTCTCCAAAAAAAACACAATTTACACCCTAGTTTTTTAGGGGTAAAAAATTCATTAAAAAGAAAAGATTAGATTGTATGCCGACTATTAATCAACTTGTACGAAAAGGCAGAAAGAAAATTGTAGAAGCCAGTAAGTCTCGTGCCCTTGATGCTTGCCCTCAAAAACGAGGTGTTTGTACCAGAGTATATACTACGACTCCTAAGAAGCCGAACTCTGCCCTTCGTAAAGTAGCTAAAGTTCGTCTCACTAATGGTATTGAGGTGATTGCCTACATTCCTGGTGAAGGTCACAATCTACAAGAACACTCTATTGTGTTGATCCGTGGAGGTCGTGTAAAGGATTTACCTGGTGTACGTTATACGGTCGTACGTGGTGCCTTGGATACTGCCGGTGTAACGGATCGTCTACAGAGTCGCTCAAAATATGGAACAAAACGTCCAAAGAAATAATAAAATTAGTTATCAGAAATCACGTTTAGCTCATGCGTAAAAGAAAACCTAAAGTAAGACACATTGCCCCTGATCCTCGTTTCGGAGATCCATTGGTAACTCAGTTTGTAAACAACATGATGTTGTCTGGTAAGAAAAGTACCGCACTAACTGTATTCTACAAGGCGATGGACATCGTGAAGGAGAAAACTAATGAAGATGAACATGCTATTTGGAAAAAAGCTTTAAACAATGCTATGCCTCAAGTGGAAGTACGAAGCCGAAGAATCGGTGGTGCTACTTTCCAAATTCCAACTGAAATTCGCGCTAAACGTAAAATTTCTATCGGAATGAAATGGTTGATCCGATTTGCTCGAACTCGTAGTGGTAAAGGATTTGCCGAAAAAATGGCAGCCGAATTAATCGCAGCTAGTAAAGGTGAAGGCGCAGCAGTAAAAAGAAAGGAAGATACGCACAAAATGGCGGAATCTAACCGAGCTTTCGCACACTTTAAAGTTTAATTACAGATTTATCATCAACAATTTATTATCCTTATAGACAATTCAGAATTATGGCTAGAGATCTTAGATTTACGAGAAATATTGGTATTGCCGCTCACATTGATGCCGGTAAAACGACAACTACGGAACGTATCCTTTACTATACCGGGTTGAGTCACAAAATTGGTGAAGTACACGATGGTGCTGCTACCATGGACTGGATGGAACAGGAGCAAGAAAGAGGTATTACTATTACTTCTGCTGCTACCAAGACAGAATGGAAGTGGGAAGACCAAATGTACACGGTAAACATTATCGATACACCTGGTCACGTTGATTTTACCGTAGAAGTTGAACGTTCTTTACGGGTATTAGATGGTACTGTTGCATTATTCTGTGCGGTATCTGGTGTAGAGCCACAATCTGAAACAGTTTGGCGTCAAGCTAATCGTTATAAAGTACCTCGTATCGGATTCGTTAATAAAATGGACCGAACTGGAGCTGATTTCTTCGCAGTAGTGAAAGATGTTCGTGAAAAATTAGGAGCAAATGCAATTCCTTTGCAGATTCCTATCGGTGCAGAAGAAAAATTCCGCGGAGTTGTTGATTTGATGACTAACAAAGCCATCATCTGGGACGACGCAACACAAGGAATGACTTTCAAAGAAATTCCAATTCCTGAAGATTTAGTAGAAGTTGTAAATACTTCTCGTGCAGAGCTAGTCGAAGCTATTGCTGAATATGATGAGACATTGATGGAGAAATTCTTTGACGATCCAGACTCAATTACGCTAGATGAAATGCGTACAGCGATCCGTCAAGCTACCATCGATATGACTATCTGTCCTATGATGTGTGGTTCTGCCTTCAAAAATAAAGGAGTTCAGGCATTATTAGATGCTGTTTGTACTTTCTTACCTTCACCACTTGATATTGAAGCTGTTACTGGTACAGATCCAAATACAGATGAAGAAATTCAGCGTAAGCCAAACGCAGACGAACCATTCGCTGCCCTAGCATTCAAGATTGCCACAGATCCTTTCGTAGGTCGTTTAGCATTCTTCCGTGTTTATAGTGGAGCATTAGATGCAGGTTCTTATGTATTAAATACACGTTCTGATAATAAAGAGAGAATCTCTCGTATCTATCAGATGCACGCTAATAAGCAAAATCCAGTTACTAGAGTAGAGGCAGGTGATATTGCAGCAGGAGTTGGGTTTAAAGATATCCGTACCGGAGACACACTTTGTGATCTTAAAAATCCGATCATTCTAGAAAGTATGACTTTCCCTGATCCAGTAATCGGAATCGCGATTGAGCCTAAAACTCAAAGCGATGTTGAAAAACTAGGTATGGCACTTGGTAAGTTGGCTGAAGAAGATCCTACTTTCAAAGTACGATATGACGAAGATACCAACCAGACCGTCATTAGCGGAATGGGAGAGTTACACCTCGAAATTATCGTGGATCGTCTAAAAAGAGAATTCAAAGTAGAATGTAATCAAGGTGCTCCTCAGGTTAACTATAAAGAAGCACTTACTGAAACTGTTGATCATCGTGAGCGCTTGAAAAAGCAAACGGGTGGTTCTGGTCTATTCGCAGATATGTCTTTCGAACTTGGACCAGCTGATCAAGAATTCCTTGATAGCGAAGACTTTAAAAATGGTAAAGTACAATTACAATTTGTAAACGCTATTACTGGTGGATCTATTCCTAAGGAATTATTACCACCAACTGAAAAGGGTTTCAAAGCCATGATGAAAAATGGTATCCTCGCAGGGTACAATATTGATAGTATGAAGGTTCGAGTATATGATGGTTCTATCCACCCAGTGGATTCTAAGCCAATTGCATTCGAACTTTGTGCAAAAGAAGGATTCAAAGCTGCTGCTCATAAAGCAAAGCCAGTTTTACTAGAACCCATCATGAAATTAGAAGTAGTAACGCCAGAAGATTATGTAGGATCTGTTATCGGTGACCTTAACCGTCGTCGTGGAATCCCTACAGGTCAAGAACCTCGCCCAGGCGGTGCAGTAGCCATTCAGGCAACCGTACCTTTGGCTGAAATGTTCGGTTATGTGACTACTTTAAGAACTATTACATCGGGTCGAGCTTCTTCCACTATGGAATTTGCTAACTACGAAGCAGCTCCTAAGAGTATTGCAGAAGATGTAATTGAAAAAGCAAAAGGAGCTGTTAATTCATAATTAACTTCCTTTTTTAAACATTGAAAAGAAATGTTGCCGGTCGATTCCGGTCTTCCGGCAACTATTATAATTTTATTTAACATCCAATAGGGTAATGAATCAAAAAATCAGAATCAAACTCCGATCCTACGATCACAACTTAGTTGACAAGTCAACCGAGAAGATTGTTAAGACCGTAAGGAATAGTGGAGCTGTAGTGACTGGACCGATTCCGCTGCCAACCGAGAAGAAAATCTTCACTGTACTGCGGTCCCCGCACGTCAACAAGAAATCTCGCGAGCAGTTTCAGTTACGCACCCACAAGAGATTAATCGAAATCTACACGCCTACGCA
>CALFWZ010000082.1 GCA_937928405.1 uncultured Saprospiraceae bacterium | reverse complement strand
GGTAATTATGTGCGCCGTAGCGATCCTCAATAGCAATCAATTCTTTGGATGATAATTTGGTAGTAGTTGACATAATAATAGTTTTATTAATAATTTGGTAGTATCCGCTTTTGGGACGTATAAAATTTTATGATCAGCTTTGAGTTGAGTTTCAATATCATTCAAAACTCAAAACTTTCTAATCCGCTAAGAATCCATCCACGTCATGGTATTTCATCTTAAACGCATCTGCCACACCTTTATATACGACCTTTCCGTTGATAATGTTTAACCCTTTACGAAGCGAAGCATCATCCTGGCAAGCTTTCCTCCAGCCTTTGTTCGCTAGACAGATGGCGTAAGGTAGGGTAGCATTGGTCAGTCCAATAGTACTTGTGTAAGGAACGGCCCCAGGCATATTAGCGACACAGTAGTGTACGATATCATCGATGATAAAAGTAGGATCTTCGTGCGTAGTTGGTTTACAAGTCTCAATACATCCACCTTGATCTACTGCTACATCCACCAGAACGGTTCCTGGTCTCATTTGTTTGAGCATTTTTTTAGTAATCAAGTTGGGAGCCTTGGCACCAGGAATTAAGACTGCGCCGACAATTAAGTCATGATTTTTGATAGCGTTTTCGATATTAAGAGTGTTCGAAAACATGGTAGTAACGTTGGCAGGTAGAATATCATTCAAGGTTCGTAAGCGAGGAAGGCTAATATCCATAATAGTCACGTTAGCACCTAGGCCAGCCGCCATTTTAGCAGCTTGAGTTCCGACAACTCCTCCACCGAGGATAAGTACTTTGCCCGGAGGAACACCTGGGATGCCGCCTAATAAAACGCCGCGACCTTTGGCAGGTTTTTCGAGGAACTTCGCTCCTTCTTGAATGGCCATTCGGCCTGCTACTTCTGACATAGGAATGAGGAGGGGAAGACTTCGATCCGGTAATTCTACGGTTTCGTAAGAAAGACAAACAGCTTTCGATTTGATCATGGCTGTAGTCAGCGGCTTATGACTGGCAAAGTGGAAATACGTAAAGACTAGTTGGTCTTTTTTGATGAGCTTATATTCCTTTTTGATGGGTTCTTTCACCTTCATGATCATCTCTGCCTTTTTATAGACTTCCTCGATCGTTTTTAGGATTTTAGCTCCTTGTTTTCTATAATCAGTATCCGTAAAACCGCTACCTAGACCAGCTTTGGACTGAACGTAAACAGTGTGTCCGTGTTTTTTCATTTCGAGGACTCCAGCAGGAGTCAGTGCTACACGACTTTCGTTGTTTTTAATTTCCTTGGGTACCCCAATAATCATAATAGGTTAGATTTAATTTGGTTAGAAGAATGTTTATTTAATCTAATGCGCCATTTAAGCTTTGGCGAAGTTAAATTTAGCGCAAATATAAAGGAATGTGAGAAACATATAAGCCTTAAACTGACTAAATTTAGTTAGTTTTTTAAGATTTATTTAGTCAATTGATCTTGCCTTATGGCACAAATAGTTAGGTTAAGCGGCTACTTGCTTATTTTGTATAAATTTCTCCCTTTTCAGAAGAGCTTGCGTGATCTTTAATGATATACCACTTCCCATCTGTTTTTTCTAATAAATAGCTGATAATCATTCTGTTAAAATAGGGTTTTCCATTGCGTTCGGGTTCTCGATAAACAGATTCTACCACGGCCATTCCCAGCTGATCACCGATCTCGGTATTCAAAATTTTTGTATCAAAAGTCCACATAGCATCTTTAAACCATTCCTCATGAAAACTAAGAAAAGAATCTACGGAAACGGTAATTTCTTGGGAGGGCAAAATAAGCTGCATTTTTCCAGTCGGATGCATGGTCGAAGCCAGCGTTCCTAGATCTTTTTCGCTCACTGCCCGCAGATGCTTTTCCATTAAGTCTACAAAGTCTTTTTCGTGTTGTACACGATCCAGTTTCGGTGCCTCCTGCTGACAAGCAACTAAGCTACATAAGATAATTGAGGCAATCAATTTGCATAAGATCTTTGAGTTTTTCATACAACTATATTTTAGTGAAAAAAATAATTTTTAGCTTTAATGTTGAATAAACCTTCTATTATGAAAACTAGGTTTCTCTTGTAAAATGTCAGTAATATTGAATATTGACTTATTGGATATTCAACATTGGATATTTTTTTCTTTTTGATTCTTTCGAACAACCCTGATTGAGCATTCGATATTCTTTACCAATTACCAATACTTTCTTTTTCTTTTCAATTTCTTCCGATGCTTCCGCTTCTGATTTTTGTTTTTTAGGCCAAATATGAAATCCACCGCGCCATGCCATCAATTCCCATGAACCCCAGATGCCATTTTCATCAATACTACCTTGATAGTTCACTGAATGCGAAGGATAAACTTTTGTCATCTCGCAAGACATAGAACTTAAATTATAACTGCCTTGCCAAGAATGCCCCGCCACATCATCCGATCCTGATCCGGTAATTATTCCATTTTCAAAATTTAATCGCACCTCCATTTTATGTTGCTCCGACCCCGGTCCTTGTTGATAGACATAAAACCCTTCCCAATCACCAGAAGGCAACAATGGATGCGGAGATTCAGCAGAAGCAGACATTTTTTTCATACACATATCTTTTAAAAAAATAACCTCAACCTCAACCTCAAAATCAAAACAACCAGAAATGAAACATCGATATCACAAGTATATTAAATACCTTAATCAACACCTTGCCTGCCGGCAGGCAGGAATCAACAAATCAACAAATCAACAATCACCTCCGCCGCTCTTTTTGACGCACCTTCCTTTCCTAAGGCAATCTTTAAATTCGCATATCCAGCAAGTATTTCAGTTCTACATTTTTTTGATAGAATATTATTTAACTCAGACGTAATTTTCTTTTTATTGAAATCCGACTGTATCAACTCCGTTACTAATGGTTGATCGAGGACGAGGTTGATCAACGAGATATACTTAACTTTTACGAGTCGTCTAGCCAACTGGAAAGATAATGGATTTCCAGTATAACATACCACCTGCGGAACATCAAATAGCGCAGTTTCTAGCGTAGCTGTTCCTGAAGTTACGAGTGCTGCGTGACTTATTGAGAGCAATTGGTACGTTTGGTTATTAACAATTTTTGGAGTGAACGCGTCGCTAAAATTTTGTTGTTCAATTAGACGTTGATAATAAGCAATTGGAATGGATGGTGCGCCCGCAATAACAAACTGGTAATCCTTAAAATCATGGACCACGCTAAGCATTCCTGTCAACATTTTTTTTATTTCTTGTTTACGGCTACCCGGTAGTAAGGCGATAATGGGACGATCATCTAAATTATAATGGATTCGAAAATTATCTATTGGTGGAAGGTTTGTTAGATGATCGAGTAGGGGATGGCCGACGAAATCTACTTCGTAATTATATTGTTGATAAAATGTTTTTTCAAAAGGAAGAATGACCAACATGCGGTCTACTAGTTTTTTGATTTGATGTACTCGACTAGTATGCCAGGCCCAGATTTGTGGAGAAATATAATAGACTATTTTTATTCCTTGTTTTTTAATCCATTTGGCCATTCGTAGATTAAATCCTGGATAATCAATTAGGATGACCACATTAGGCTGGAAGGCTAGAATATCTTTTTTACAGGCTTTAAAATTTTTACGAATCGTATCAATGTTTTTTACTACTTCATAAAAACCCATAAAAGCCAAATCTCGATAATGTTTTGTTATCTTGACATTCGCTGCGTTCATTAAATCACCTCCCCAGCCTTGGCAAAGAGCCTCCTTGTCTTGCAACTGTATGGCCTTGACTAGATTAGAACCGTGCAAGTCACCTGACGCTTCTCCTGCGATGAGATAGTAACGCATATTTTTTTATAAAATAGATTCTCTAAAATAGTAGAGCCATATGATTACGAATAATACGGTTGGAAAAACTAAGCCCCGCATCCCGTTTTGCATCCTTTTTCTATTAAAAAAAGTAAAAGGAATAAGGTTGAAACAAATGGCCAATAAGGCAATAGTCCTCTCTCGAAAGGTACGTGAAAATCCTTCGTCGCTGATGATACCACTGCTGCTGAGTTGATCATAAATTTCCAATAAAAGGGCATATCCCACCACTGGTAAAATAAAACCTAGAATTAATCCAAGGACGATTTTGTCTTTATCCATATCACGGTTTTTGAATGAAATTGAACTATTCTAAATAGCAATATTTTCCATCGCCTTTAGCGGTTCCATCGCTGCGGTATTTGTTAAGTCATGCATTGCTGGAACGATAGAAATATACCCTTCTCCTAGCGCCTTGAGATCAATATCTTGGCGCTCATCAAAATTAGCAAATTTTCCGGTGAGCCAGTAATAAGAATGTCCCATTGGATCTTTTTTCTCCTCAAAGATTTCTTCCCATTTGGCGTTGGCCTGTCTGCAAATTTTAATACCTTTTATTTCGGAAGTCGGTAATTTGGGAATATTAACGTTTAGTAATTTTCCATGCTCCATTCCATTCTCAAGTACGTATTCCATAATGGCTTTTACATAACTACGAGATTGACTAAAATCCGCATCCTCAGAAAAATCGAGTAATGAAAATCCGATAGCGTCAATGCCTTCCATAGAAGCCTCCATCGCGGCAGACATGGTTCCAGAATAAATAATATTGGTGGAAGCGTTGGAACCGTGGTTGATCCCAGATACGCATAAATCTATTTTTCTACCTTTTAAAGGAACACCTCTCGCTAGTTTGACACAATCCACGGGAGTGCCGGAACATTTATACGCTTCGATATTCGGAAACTCCTTCGCTCGTTGAAATCTTAGGGGTTCTCTGATGGTAATCGCGTGTCCGGTAGCTGATTGGGGAGCATCGGGAGCCATCACTACTACTTCGCCTAACTCTTGCGCAATTTCAATTAAGGTGCGAATTCCACCTGCAAAAATACCATCGTCATTGGTAACTAAAATAAGGGGTTTTTTCATGAATTTTTTTTGAATGAGCAGCCTATTAAACTGTGGCTATTCCGTTAACGGCAAAGATAAAGATATTTTAGGGAGTAGGAAATAAATAAAGTACTCATAAATGTGGTTTTAAGTTGTTTTTATTCAAGGCGTGAAAAACGGAGTTATGCCTTAGCATAATGAGTATTTTCACAACGCAGAAGAAGAGCAACTTAAAGTCGCAGAATGAGTAGGTTATATTTTTCCTATTCCCTTATATAAAGGGTTCGTGCACTTTTTTACTATTAAATTACTCATTAGGTCAACCACGAACCGTATTTAGTGTTTAACTTTGGAAAAAATTAAAATCATGGATAATAAAGGAAAAACAGGTATACTGCTCGTCAATCTCGGAACACCCGATGCGCCTACTCGAAGTGCCGTCTATCGTTATCTGAAGCAGTTTTTGAGTGACCCCCGAGTCATTGACGTTTGGGCGGTGCGAAAGATTATAGTTCCTTTATTAATTCTGCCTTTCCGTTCTGGTGAGTCAGCAAAAGGGTACCAAGACTTATGGATGGAAGAGGGGTCTCCGCTCAAAGTCTATGGTTATAAACTTAGTGAAGAAATTCAGCGAAGATTTGGAGAGGATTATGTGGTAGAATTAGCCATGCGCTATCAAAATCCTTCTATTGAGTCTGCCCTCAAAAAAATGCAAGAACAACGCGTAAAGCAGATAGTGGTGTTACCGCTTTTCCCACAATATGCTTCTGCTTCTACGGGGTCGGTACAGGAGGAAGTGATGCGGGTACTCAGTAAGCAATGGTTGATTCCTGAGGTGAAAATGATTGATGCTTTTTATGATGATCCAGGATACTTAGATGCTTTTATTCAAAGAGGAAAATCTTATAATTGGCAAGATTATGACCATGTACTTTTTAGTTATCATGGATTGCCCGAGCGACAAATCACCAAAGGAGATGACTGTGGGCATTGTTTGAAAAAAGATTATGAATGTTGTAATACAATCACTGATGTAAATCGACTTTGTTATACAGCTGGTTGTGCTGAAACGACTCGTGGGATTGTCAAAGGATTGGGAATTCCAAAAGAAATGTGGACCCAATGCTATCAATCTCGATTGGGACGGGACCCCTGGGTGCAACCTTATACCAGTGATATTATTGAAAAATTAGCTAAAGAGGGAAAGAAAAAAGTACTTGTTTTTTGTCCCGCTTTTATTTGTGATTGTTTAGAAACAACGATTGAAATCAGTGACGAATACCAAGAAGAGTTTGAAGAGGCGGGGGGAGAACTCCTTCAGCTGGTAGAAGGACTCAATGATCATCCTCGTTGGTTTCAGGCAGTGGAGGATATGATTCGAAAAAAATTGAAAGACGGCTCAACACCTTATGTTACCACGACAGATGAAAAACTTCCTAATGCTTTTTAGGAAATTTTTTTTTTGAAAAAATCATAAAAAGCGTTTGAAATAAAACCACCTGATCAATCGTTAAAAGCATTGAACAATTCTTCTTACTCGTATTTTTTTTTACTAAAAAACTCAAAACTCAAAACTATGAAGTACTTGCTCTCTTTAACGTTCATGCTCCTCACCTTCACTCTTTCTGCACAGACCATCCTTGGGGCGTGGGAGACCTACGACGATAAAACCAATGAGAAAAAAGGCTTGATTGAAATTTACGAGAACAATGGCGAATATACCGCTAAAGTAATGGCCACCTACACAGGACCATCTGATGCTATTTGTGAAAATTGCAAAGGAAATAAAAAGAACCAACCCATCATCGGAATGCAAATTATTGAAGGCCTGGAAAAAGAAGGAGATAGTTATGAAGGCGGAACCATCTTAGATCCCGAGTCTGGAAAAGTATATAAGTGTTATTTAGAATTGGTCGAAGATGATAAGCTTAAAGTTAGAGGCTATATTGGCTTTTCCTTATTGGGACGGACTCAATATTGGAGAAGGAAGAAGTAGTGATTGTTTTTTTGTTGAATCGTTGAGCTGTTGAATCGTTGAGCTTACGCTAAAAGCTAAGAAAACAGATTTTTTAAACATTATGAAATAAAACTATTATATGTCTTTGCTTTGCGGTAAAAGATATACTGCCGGACAGGCAGGTTAGAAGGTCTTCCGAAACATGGTCGGAACAGGTGCTGCGCCTCCCGAATCGAGTTCGGAACAGGTCTGCGCGAAAAACACTTTTTAGCGTAAACTCATCGTTGAGTTGTTGAATCGTAGAAGTTTTTGTTAGAAAAAGGTGTCATAGAGCAATGATGTTGCTTTGCTTAATAAATTTATGTTTAATCCCTATTCAATCTCCTTTCAAAAAAAATCTTAAATTTGTCCAACTTCACCAAATAGGAGCTCCCTAGATGACTTTTGAACAAATAATGGATTCGCTTAAAGCTCGGAATTTCCGGCCCGTCTATTTTCTGCATGGAAAAGAATCCTATTTTATTGATCAAATCTCTGATTATATTGAGCGCAATGTGCTGACCGAAGGCGAGCGTTCCTTCAACCAAACCATTCTTTACGGAAAAGACACAGACTTTCAAACCCTGCGTGATATCATCTCGCGATACCCGATGATGGCGGAGCGGCAGGTGGTTATTCTGAAGGAAGCGCAAGAGATGAGAACCCTTGGTGAATTAGCGGCTTATCTCGAAAAGCCAGTTCCTACTACACTTTTAGTTATTTGTTATAAACATAAAAAGTTTGATGGTCGAACGAAGTTTGGCAAATTGGTCAAAAAGCAGACGGCCATGCTGGAAACCAAACCGATCTATGATAATCAAATGCCTGATTGGATTACGAGTTATTTGAAAAGAAAAAAACTGGACATCAGTGCCAATGCTGCTCAACTAACGGCTGAATACCTAGGAACCGATCTCTCTAAGGTGGCTAACGAACTAGATAAATTATCGATCAATGTACCCAAAGGTACCAAGGTATCGGTGCAGCATATTCAAGATAATATTGGGATCAGTAAAGATTATAACGTTTTCGAATTACAAAAAGCTTTAGGCTTGCGACAAGTACTCAAAGCCAACCGGATTGTTAATTATTTTATCGCCAATCCAAAGCAACATCCACTGGTCATGGTGATCCCTGCCCTGTATAATTATTTTAGTAAATTATATTTGCTCCATCACCTGCGAGGAGCTTCCGATCAAGAAATTCAAAGAACTTGTTCTATCGGTTCTTCTTATTTTATTAAAGAATATAAAGCGGCTGCTCGCCAGTTCCCCCTTTCCAAAATCAAACAAATCATCAGTACTTTGAGTGAATATGACCTTCGGTCTAAAGGAGTAAAAAATCATTCTGCCACCAACGGCGCCTTACTGAAAGAACTCGTCTTTAAAATATTGCATTAATCGCTGATTAAGAACTGGTTAGCTAGTTTAGGTTGACCAATACGAATCCGAATAAAATAGGCTTTAAAGCCCATCATCTTTAGCCATTTTTCCCGGCTCATGCAGCGTTTTTCTTTTTTTTACACTCTTTATAGTATAAGTAATTAAAGTAGTTATGTTTGACCTTCTGGTACCAGGGGGTCAGACTTTTTTTATTATTTTTGAAAATAGTACGGTTTTTGTCTATGTAAAAGTTGAGAAATCCAGATAAACATAGCCTACTATCTTTCATCCTAAAATCATCCTATGAATTTTTTTGACAAATTGACTTTCTTGTCAATAATTCTGCTTATTGCAGGCTCCTTATCCGCGCAAGACTGTCCGGATTTTACCCAAAACAACCTTTTACGAACTACCGAGAATTGCCAATCAGGTATTATTGAATGTCTTCCAATAGATTACGAATTTTCAGGTGAATACGAATATACCCTTGATGGAACTCCTTATAATGGTAATCTATCAGCTTGTGGTGGTCAAACGATTGCTGCTTATGATGTGTTGGGTATTGCTAATTATCCCATCAATCTTGATAGTTGGGAAGTGGACGGAAACGTATTTAATAATTTTATAATAGGTTCGCCGAACGCATTTGCGGATACCCTAACTATGCTGAGTGGAGTAACTTGGACGTTTGATGATATGAATTTTAAAATTGAAACCTCAAGTCCACCCGACTCTCTGGGATGGTTATCTTGGACGGAAATAAACACAGGATTGACCGCGGCGACAACGCCAGAATTTAGTTCAGTTAATTCTCAAACAGGATTCGAATTCCCAATTGGAAATCATGTTTTTGTTGCTTATAATTTCTTGGAAGATTGTGCAGATACCTTATTAATCGATGTGGTTTGTGAACAAATCACCGATACCTTAGTCCTAAGTATTTTAGAAGGTGAATCGGATAGTATATTTTTCGATACTTCTAATTTAGGACCTATTGATTATTTCGCTAACGAATGTGCTACACAAAGCGGCGCCTACGTAGATTTTCAGACTATCGGTGGGGCGAATGGCTTATATTTTGAAGGCATTTTGCCTGGTACCGAACAAGCCTGTATCGTACTATGTGATGTCAACGGAAACTGTGATACGACCTATGTTTTTGTTACGGTAGAACCATTTGTTACTTGTACTGATCCAGTTATTGATTTTGTCAATGTGATCGATATGAATTGCGATGAGCCTGGTTCTATCCAGTTATTTATGCAAGATCAAAATCAAGATTACGATTTTAATTGGGACAATAATCTACCAAACTCAGATTACGTATTTGATCTGTCAGAAGGAACTTATAACGTAACGATTACTACTGGTGATTCTACGCAGCAATTGTGCACAACAACTGCTACTTATACGGTAGCATTTTTAGATAGCTTAGAAAGTTATAGCCATTGGATCACTCCTAGCTGTGATAATAATGGCATCGTTAGCTTTGCTCCAATGGGATTGACCTATACTTGGTTTGATGGATTTGTAGGAGCTGAAAGATTTGATGTAGCGCCTGGTATATATGAGGTGACCGTTAGCAGTAATAATTGTGAAGAGGTAACAACTGTTGTTATGCCTGAATCAGTAATGGAAATTACAGGATCAGTTTCCAATGTTTGTGATAGTTTGGGATCTATTTATTTGGATGTAAGTGGTGGGTTTTCTCCCTATACATATTTTTGGGGTGATGGCGCTACAAGCTCCAATCGTGTCTCCGTGAATGTTGGAACTTATACCGTTACTGTTACTGATACCCAAGGTTGTACGGCCGAAAATACATTTGAAGTGGTAGATGATTGCCCTTCTGGTTGTACCTTTCCACAGATCACCAATATAATAAAAGTTAATCCGTCTTGCACCGAAACAGGATCGCTTACCGTCCAATTATTGGATAATAGTGTGGATTATGTTTTTGATTGGTCTCATGGTGGACCTAATAGTGCTATCCAAACGGACCTTGACCCAGGAACTTATAATGTCACCATTACTAATACGGATCCAGCGACAGGAGCAGTTTGTACGGCTACGGCAGAATCAACTTTATGGAATCTTGACTCGTTAAGCTTTTTCCTTGTTGGTAGTGGTCCTGCTACTTGTGCAGCACCGGGTTTTGCGGAGTATTCTGATCCAACCTTAATCTATACTTGGAGTGATGGTGTTACGAGTTATTTAAGAGATGATTTAGTGGCTGGTAATTATACGGTTACTGTTACAAGTCCTAATGGAAATTGCCAGGCAGTAGATTTTCTAACGATCCAACAAGGAAGTAACATTGTCCTCAATGGTTTTGCTGCCAATGTATGTGATACGTTAGGGTCTATTTATTTGACGGTTAGTGGCGGTGCATGGCCTTACACGTATCAGTGGAGTAATGGCGTCACAACACTAAGCCAACCTGAATTAAATGTAGGTACCTATACGATAACCGTCACGGATGACCTAGGTTGTACCCTAACTCAAACCTACACCATTGTTGATGACTGCCCCAGCTCGGGTTGTATCGAACCGATAATCGTAGCAACAGATACGCGAGATCCAGATTGTAATAACCCAGGAAGAATCTTGCTTGAAGTCGGAAACTTTGATCCAAACATGTTTTATACTTGGTCGCATGGTGGACCGAATAGCAATATTCAGACAGATTTATCAGCAGGCGACTACGAGGTTACAATTTCTAATATTGATCCAGTAACTGGAGTATCTTGTTTTACCACCGCTTCATTTACTTTGTTCCAAAATGATTCTTTAGGAGTATTCTTGGTCAGTAGCACACCAGCTGGTTGTAACGGACCTGGAACTGCCGAATATTCTGATCCAACCTTAATCTACACTTGGAGTGATGGTGGAGTTGGATATACCCGTAATGATTTAGCAGCGGGAACTTATACCATCACGGTGACAAATTCTATTGAATCTTGTACCGAAATAAATTCTTTGACAATTACCAATAACAGTGCGATTGATGCCTCCACACTAGTATCAAATGTTTGTGATACACTTGGATCCATTTATATTAACGTTGATGGAGGTACATGGCCTTACACGTTTGATTGGGCGGATATTCCTGGTAATATGAATCAAGGATGGCGAGAAGCAGTTGATGTTGGTAATTATTCTGTTACGATTACAGATGCTAGCGGATGTACCTTGGCTTTGGATTTTACGATTGTAGATGATTGTCCTATGACAGGTGATTTAATTTTTACCTTTATTCCTGGAGATGAAGACGTGCTTTGTGGAGAATCGGCGCCAATTATTAATCCGATCGCTGAATCGGACTGCCCTGGAGATATCAATTATACCTTTACCGAAACGCAATCACCAAATTGTGGTAACACCAATATTCTAACCAGAGAATGGATTGCTACGGATGCTTGTGGAAACACTGCTGTTGCGCAACAAACCATTTTTGAAAATGATTTCGAGGTACCAGAGATTATCACAGTTGGTAATATTACGGTAGACTTATTAAATGGAGATAGTCTACCAGATCCATTAGGATTTGCAACGGCCGAAGATGATTGTGGTCTGATTGCTGATCTCAGTTATACCAAAGAAGAAAGTATTACAACAGACGGATACCAAGTGGCGTACACGTGGACGGCTATTGATGAATGTGGAAACTTAAGCACAGAACTTCATACCGTAGATGTAACGGGGGGAATGATTTGGCCGGGAGATACTGATTCTAATAAAGTCGTTAATAATTTTGATGTTTTCAATATTGGATTTGCGTACGGAGAAACTGGCCCGACTCGAATGAGTCCGACGTTGGATTTCTTACCACAGTATGCTGCTCCTTGGAGTGCCAATGGATTAGACGACGTTAATTTTCGACACGCCGATACAGACGGTAACGGAATAGTAGACGAGCAGGATATCTTAGCCGTCAACCTAAATTATGATCTTACGCACAATCTGCAAGAACAAGGAGATACCCGAGAAACTTTTGAGGTTGATTTTATTTACGAAACGGTAACCGCCGACAATTGGGTACATGTCGCGGTGATGCTAGGAAATACCGCTGAGCCGATTGATGACTTTTATGGTGCTGGATTTACTATCGAGTACGATCAAAATATGGTGGTTCCAAATACTGCGCATGTAGACTTTAGCGAAAGCTGGACGGGAACCTTCTTTAGTGACTTTCTAGCCCTACAAAAAGATTTTTACGACGAAGGTAGATTAGATGTCGGTTTAGTAAGAATTAATCAGCAAGGAGTTGACGGATCGGGTAAGATCGGATCTTTCCGCTTCCAGTTACCAGAAGGTGTTGACTTTACGCCGTTTATGCTAACTGCCCGAGCGGGAGAAGGGGTACGTGCCGATAAGTCTCCTTATGAATTAGAAACGACCGAAGTGATTGTGACCAATGTCAAAGATATTTTATCGCCAGCAGCGATTGACATATATCCCAATCCGGTACAAACAGAATTATTCTTAGATATACCGAACGATCTGGAAGTTACCGATATTCAATTGTTTGGTGCCAATGGTCAAATGGTTCAAGAATATGCTGATCTAACTACTAGAACTTTAGACGTTGGTTCTTTGCCTGCTGGGTTATATTACCTGCGCATTTTGACAACGGAAGGAACGTGGACGGATAAGGTAAGTATTATGAAGTAGGTTTGGATGTTGAATTGTTGAATCGAATTAGAACTCAACAATTCAACACCTCAACGATTCAACAGTATTTATTTTCCATAAGGAAAAATAAATACTCAAAGCCCAAAGACTTGTAATGAGTTTTTGGGCTTTGTTTTTTTACTAGCTACTAAAGCTGTTTAAAAAGAATAGTGGGTGATGGAAATAATAGGGGTTTAATTTACATATTCGCAGATCTTAGATCTTTCCCCAAACTTCCGTATCTGATTTGAGCTTTAACATTTTCAGTCTAATATTGATGCGCAGGTGACAATTTTTTTATGTTAAAGTTCATTTCAAGTGTTATATTTTCTAATTAAATGGTATTAACCTATTAGAAAGACTTGCTGCCACATATTTACACCTGGAATTCTGAACAAAGTATTTGGATTGATTGCTATCAGAACGAAGTAAAATGTTAAGGTGATAATTTAAAGTGTTAAAGTTCCGTTAGTTCTAATAGAATAAAGTTTGAAAATTCAGTAGAAGTAATGATAAACCTGCAAATGATCTACTTATAAAGAGGCTAGAGAGAACAGTAGTGATACACCTGGAACAAAGATGGATTAAATAAATGTAAGTACTTGAAGATAATTAGTAAAGATTACACGTTTATGCTAGGTAGTTGAAAATTAATCTAAGTCGACGACGGTAAAATCATGGTGTGATTTTTTTTTAACATTGTTTACTGTAGTTTTTACATTTTATTTTTATATATTGTGTCTTCTTCAAGACAAAACATTTGTCTTGAGGAAGACATTAAGAAAGCCACATTTTTTATTAAAATTTGTGCCAATAAGCTAATGCTATGAATATTAAAACTCTTTTTGAAAACGGGCAGTCCCAGTTTCAAGACACTTTTCGAAAATTAATTTATCAAAATTATCCTGCAATTTTTGATAAGCTTGATTATTATAATGATGATCACTTTATTGATTCCCTATTATTTGGGTATTTTAATGGGCTCAAAGGAATTTCCTTGGAGCAAATTGTCGGAAATGAGTTAGGAGATTTATCCAATCTTAATGTTACAGGAGATAGGTATGGTGTAGGATATGTACCAAATCATGGGTATTACTCTTCTGATACGCCTAATGCAAAAATTGCAATAGGGGAAGATAATTTTGACCCTGTCGTTGTGCTTGAAAAACACAATAATATAGAATTATGTCTTCATACTAATCCATATTTCACTCATCTTATGGAGGAAAATGGCGGAAATGAAGACTGTATTAAGGGGGTTCCAACCCAACCACATAAGTATAAAAAATATATTTCTGAAGCATTTGACTTAATAAAAAAATACTGCCCTGAAGAGTATGATTTTTATATTAAATCAACAAGAAAAATCGTCCTCTATGAGAAAGAAGGGATGAGGTCTTTTGTAACTAGATTGTTGCATGGGACAATTTTTCTTAGTGTTGATAAATGCTCAACTACAGGTTTTTTTATTGAAGAGTTAATCCACCAATGCTCCCACAATGTATTTAATGCTGTTACTTTCGATACCACCGAATATTTAAAAATTGATCCTTACCTTCAGTTGAGTTCTTTGATCGACAAAGATCCAAGTCTAGAAAATCGGGATATTTTTGGCGCATATCATGGAGTCTACACCGTTAGTACTGGTGTAAACAGTATGTTGTCGATGATTCTAAGCGGTGAGTTGGAAGAAGATTTACATCATGAAATGTTAGGACGTATCGCCATAAAAAAACCAAGGTTTAGAACTGGCATTGAAAGAGTGAATTTCGAAGAAGTTTTCACAAAAAAGGGTATTGAAATGTATAATTTTCTTGATGAAAGATGTGCTGAACAATTAGCGCGTTATCCAGAAATATTCAATGTCTATGATTTTTCAAATCAAAGAGCTGTATTTGATTTACAGCGCTTTATGGATTTAAATAAAACAAAAATATTCTCATAATCAAAAAATAAATAAGTATGACAACTCAAATTGAATTAATTAAAAAAGATAAAGGAATTGCACCTTTAGAGGAAGTGTTAAAATATAGAAATGAAAATGTTCCTCATCGATTCAAAAAACATTTTGCTGTTTCTGATGAAGTAGCGGATGAGGTTTTTGTTGAAATGCTCAAGTGGTTATGGATGTGTGCCATAACGGTTGAATTAAACCGTCTCGGAAAAATTGATTTTAAGATTGGGGTTATTCGAGGCTTGCCTATCATTGATCATATGTGGCATAATTTCATTTTACACACCGTAGCCTATGAAGAATTCTGTGATAAGTACTTTAGTAATTTCATACATCACCTACCTACCTCAAAGGCAGAAGATGATTACCGTATTTTGTCATCTGATAAATTTGGTGGAGAAGTAATAGATTTTTATCATAATCAACACTCCTTAACTTTTGACCTATTAGGCGAAGAAACATGTAACAAGTGGTTTGTGGAGTACGACCAAAAATATCCAAAAGAACGGTTAGATGAATTAATGAGACCGTTGACTTATAAGTACACAATCTCAGAAAAATCTAACTAAGGTTGCATGAAGTATTTTTTAGGCATGGCAGTAGCAGTGAGTTTCTTTTTAATTATACAAGGAAACAGTTTTATTGCTGCTGAAAATCAATCTAAAGTTTTTGATTTTCTTCCTAAAGCGAACCTTCTAAAAAGCGGAATAGTTCAAAAGTATTATATTCATTTTGATCAAGAGGATGAGTATAATGATGTTACCACCGTGGTAGAATATCGATCATATCAAAGCGTGGATCAGAAAATATTAACATCTAATACCTATGATGTTGCCTTTGATATGATTCGATCTTCTAAATTTGAAATAATTGGCAACGGTTTAAAGACAGTTTCTGAAATCAAATATTTTCCAGTCCCTGTCCCTGTTAAGAGGAATACTGTTGAATATACTATTTTAAAACCAAACTATTTGGATTTTCAAAAGGAAGAGCAGACTCATGAAATTTCTGATGGAAAGAAGCGATGGAGCCGCAATCAGATTAGTCTAAGGGATACAACCATATTAGATTATCCAGGGATGGTGGTTGAGGGGATTTATGTCACTACTTCTGATAACGATTCGATACTTAAGGAAGAACCATATCGAGAAATTTATTTAGAAGGATTGGGATTATTTGCTGCTTATTTTTTCTCCGAGGAAGGTACTTATCATAGAGAATTGGTCGAGCAGATTCATCTCAAGGATTTTTTTAAACTTGCCGCTCATGAGACAAAAAGAATAGGAGCTATTGATATTGATAAAGATGAGATAATTTCAAAAGATGAAGATTTCAAACCTTGTGGTGATTATATTTTTGAATATTACAATGGAAATTCGCATGATGTATTTATTGGAGGTAAATATGCTTTTAAGAAAACGGTTTTTCCTTTAATAGATTCCGCTTTATTATTTCAAGAATCAGGATATTTGACCTTTAGGTTTGTCGTCAACTGTAAAGGCCAAATAGGGAGATTAGTCACTGAAATGGTAGATGAAAATTTTAATGAAACAGTATTTAACAAAAAAACAGTTGATCATTTAGCCGGAATTCTATTGGATTTAGATTCGTGGAAAGTGAATAAGTTTAGAGGAAAGGAAATGGATGCCTACACTTACATCACATTTAAATTTAAGGATGGAAAAATCATTGAAATATTGCCATAATTGTTTTTTTATACTATTTGCTTTATTAATATCCATTAGCAGTTGTTCAACACAAGAAAAATTATATAAAAAAGAATTTTCAAAAGGAGAAAAAAAACAATTAGGAAAACAATTTTTAGCCGCTGTTGGTGCATATTACAATCAAGGGATACCACAAGAAACTTTCTTAATACAAGAAGGCCTTTCACATCAACCTAATTCGGCTGATCTTTGGCGAGAGCTGGGAGCTCCTTGTATTAAACGAGGTTTTGCAAAAAAATCTTATGAATATTATGGTAAAGCAGTAGCATTAGACGCAGAAAATTGGCAAGGTTGGCGAGGATATCTTTATCTATATTTTTATCGTGACTATGAAAAAGCATTGTTGGATTTTAAAGCGACAGATTTATTGACGCCTGATTTTGTGGATTATCCACAGTCAACTTCTGTTTACTTTATGCGTGCAATTTGTTATTTACAAATGGACAGTTATGACGAAGCCATCAATTTTTTTGATAAACATATTAAAGAAGAATTAAAGGCTGTTGAAAAAGAATATTTGGATCCAAGAGTTTTTCTATATAAAGGAATTGCCTACTTTAAAAAAGGTGAATTAGCAACAGCAAGTTCAATTTTTAGGGAAGGAATAGAAAATGAAAATGAAAAAAACGCCGACCTCTGGTTTTGGTTAGCAAAAGCAGAATCTGAACAAGGAAATTTATCTAAGGCCTTATTGGCTTTAGATAATTCAGAAAAACAATACCTGTTGGGGCACTTTAATGAAAGGTCTTACGTGGAAGAGTTTTATCAGGTATATTTATCCATGATTCGGGATTTCAGGAACGAATTGAAAAAGTAAAAATGACCCAAACGATTATTACGAAAACAACCAAGAGAAAATAAAAGCAATGAAAAAAGTCTAAAACTACTTAGTAAATAAAGACATTTCTGTTTTACTAATCTCAAATAGATTTTTTCGAATTATTAAAATTTTATAGCGGATAAGTTAGTTGTATCTAGCTTAATCTTACCTGCTAGTGCATTCATCAAAAAGAATGACTGGGAAAACAAGAAGGAATTATTAAAGTCAAGCTAACGATTAATTGTGCATAAGACTTGCCTTAATAGTTTATTCTTAAATCCTGTTTCTTTTGTTTGAATATTGTTTTACAGCAAAAAATATAAATATTATTAACCTTTAAATTTTTTTAAAATGAAAAAATTAAATTTAGCTGATTTCAAAATGAAATTAGCAACAGATGATCAGAACAAAACCATGCTCTTAGACAAACTAGCTGGAAGAACGCAAGCTACGTGTCATGATGACCTTGATATCCTATGTGGACCTGATGACTCTATGAAGAATGTAGGATAGATTTACTGCTATTTAGTACTACATGCATTTAATAAATATTTTAACCTTTAAATTTTTTTAAAATGAAAAAATTAAATTTAAAAGACTTCAAACAGAAGTTAGTAAAAGAAGATCCTAATAAGTCAGACTTATTAGACAGATTAGCTGGAAGAACTCAAGCTTGCTGTCATGATCCAGGCCCTGGTCCTACGGAATATCCTCCTTTTCCTCGGTGGTAGTCATTAAGAATGATTTTATTATACCATTAGAACGAAAGCAATTAATGTTAGTTTATTATGAAAATAATAATAAACTAACATTAATTTGAAATAAAAATACTTTAACAGAAGTTTGAGGTTATCTTTTTTAAGTGATATACTTCTTTTATGTGAATAGCATGTAAATCTGTCGAAATATAAAAGGAGCAAATAGCTCTTCAATCATAAAACAACCATAATGCGTTGTTTTATTTTACTATGGTAGTACTACATATTTTTATAAACATTTTTTTAACCTTTAAAATTTTTCAATTATGAAAAAGTTAAATTTAGCGGACTTCAAAATGAAGTTGGCATCAGATGATTCTAACAAATCAAATTTATTAGACAAATTAGCTGGACGAACTCAAGCTACTTGTCATGATCACCCACCAATCTGCTGTATTAATACTGGCGGAGGAGCTGGTAACGTTGGATAATCTTATTCTTTTATTAGAATAAACCTCTTAATGCTAGTTCATTATTTATATAATGGACTAGCATTATATAAAAAATTATACTATGAAAGTTGGTGAAAATATTATAACAGAAAATGCTTCATGGTCTTTTGCAGGCGATGTAGCGCTTACTTTTGAGAAGCATGTTTCTAAATCTGTTCCGCTTTATAACGAAGGACATAGATTAGTCGCAGGACTTTCTGATTTTTTTCTTCACGAAGGATCCATTGCTTACGAAATAGGTTGTTCAACCGGAATTCTCGGAAAGAACATTGTGCAAAGAAATCAAACAAAGAATATCTCTTTTATAGGAATTGATATTGAACCGGAAATGATTGCTTATGCTAACAATAATTATGGAGATGTAAAAGGACTTAGTTTTGAGTGCATCGATATTATTGAGAAAGATCTTAAAAAATGTGATTTAATAGTTGCATATTACACGATGCAATTTATTAAACCTAAAGTAAGGCAATTGGTCTTTGATAAAATATATGAAGCACTCAATTGGGGAGGTGCTTTTATTCTATTTGAAAAAGTCCGCGCTCCAGATGCTCGCTTTCAGGATATTGCCACTGCCTTATATACTGATTATAAATTAGATCAAGGATATAATCCCGAACAAATTGTCGCTAAAACCAAAAGCTTGAAAGGAGTACTTGAACCCTTTTCTACCAAAGGAAACTTGGATTGTCTTAGCCGAGCTGGCTTTCAAGATATTTCTTCCGTTTTAAAGTATGTTTGCTTTGAAGGATTTTTAGCGATTAAATAACATCTGTAACATCTATGAAAATACATATTTCTAATACCACTGAGTTTCTTACTGAAGAGTATTTGTTGTTTTACAGAATTCATCAAACGCTGGATGGTCAAATTAAAAGCATTGAAAAAACGAATCCACGGACATCGGTAGCAGCGGCTAGAGTAAAGAAAATTATTGAAGCGAAAAATCATAATCTTCTGCTGATTAAAAATATTGTAGACGCCCTCGAACCGAATGCTGAAATCAAACATTTAGCTTCGTTGCTAAAACCACAAAGTCGTCTGAGAGGTCAAAACAATACTGCGGCATACTTAAAGGACTTTCGATACATGATGCGAGATTGGTGTCAATTGCCCGAAGGCGAATCGCAAGTATTGCGCATTATCAAGGAATTAAAAACATACACTGTACAATTTTCACCTGATAATGATAAAATTCTTTTTTTAGGGGCTGGTATGGGACGTATTGCTTTTGAGCATAATGATATTTTTAATAAGGTATTTGCTTTAGACAAATCTTATTCAATGGTTCATCATTTCCATCGATTATTAGAAGATGATTTTGTTTTTTATGAAATAAACGAATTCAACGTCCTCAAACCTGAATATGTAAGTAGAAGGCTTACGGCTTCTATTAATAATGCCAGTGCGGCGGCGCTTGAGAAGAAAGATCGGTTTGAATATTTTATTGGGGATGCTACAGAATTACCTTTTGAGGACCACTCACTTAGTTGTATCACTTCTGTTTATTTTTCTGACGTAATTGCCTTGCAATTATATCTGGAAGAATTGAAACGAACCTTGAAAATGGGTGGATTGTTTATTCACTTCGGCCCCTTAGATTATTTCTTCCGAGATCGTGCAGAAATGTTAACAGGAGATGAAATAAAAGAAGAATTTATTCAACATGGTTTTGAGGTGATGCATGAAGATGAAATTGCTCTTCCACATATGAACAGTTCCATAAACTTAACGTCTAAAGTTTATACCAACTGGTTTTTTATCGCTAAGAAAGTAAGGGAAGTCAAAAAAGGAATTGATGAGGCGGCCATATATGTAATAAACCAACCCTTATTTATTCAAACTAGCCATCTAATAAATGATGAATCCAATAAAATTATTGAGATAAAAAATAAGGATGGGGTAACTTTTGAAGGAGCAGAGAATGTTGTATTATTATTAGAATTTTTGGATGGGCAATCAACTTTCTCAGAAGTCTTCGCAAAAATAAAAGAAACTTTAAATCCCTCTAATCAAGAATTAGAACTCATACAAAATATATTTTCTCAACTCCTTGAAAAAGGTTTTATTAAAATCAAATAGATGACTTACCATTCACTGAATCTGATTAAGGTGTCCTTTATCCTTTTTTTTGTTTTAATTATTGCCTGTGGGAGTAGTAAAAAAGACCCACAATTACTTCCAGTTAAAACGCATAAAAATGGGCATGATGTTTCAACACTGAAAATTACCACTTTGTCCACCATGCTTTCGACGAAAGGAATAGGAGAGTGGGGGTATGCTGCCTTAGTAGAGGTAGATGGGAAAAAAATTCTTTTTGATACCGGAAGAAGATCCGAAACGGTTTGGAAAAATGCGGAAGAACTAAACATTGATCTTTCTGATGTGGAAGATGTTTTTTTGAGTCACAATCATGGTGATCACACCGGAGGACTACTCAAATTACGAGAAGAATATAAAAAAATAAACCCCAAAGCTTTCTCCAAAATTCATGTCGGCAAAGGAATATTTGCACAAAGACTCAATGTTAGAAATCGAATGATGGAAATGAAAGAAACATTGGAAAAAGATGGTGTGGAATTTTTTATTTATGATGAGTCGACGGAGTTGTTCCCAGGTGTATGGATTACGGGACCGATCGAAAGAGTTCATGAAGAAAAAAACTATGGAGGAAGATTTAAATTGGTAACACCTGAAGGGTCAATTGTGGATAATATTCCCGAGAGCCAATCATTAGTCATCGATACAGAAAAAGGGTTTGTAAGTATTTCTGGATGTGGTCATGCTGGGATTGTTAATACTTTAGAACATATTAAAACCAATATCTCAGAAGAAAAAATACATGCCATTCTCGGTGGCTTTCACTTGGTAGTTGCCACAGATGAACACTTAAAATGGACTGCTAACAAACTAAAAGAATTTGGCGTTTCCAAAATTAATGGTGCTCACTGCACTGGCTTGCACGCACTTTATTTTTTAAAAGAAGAAATGGGCTTAGATCGAGCAGACGCCATCGTCGGGTCGGTAGGGGATAGCTTTGATTTGGAAAATGGATTGTATCCTGGAATCATTGCCAAGTAAATCTAATTTTCAAAATGCTATTTTTTGAAAAATAAAATGTATTCATATATTTCATTTCTTTTTAGGTATTTTACTTATTTTAAGAATTTAAACTAAACATACTCCAACAGAATGTTCAAACAGAAGGGTTTTCCATTTTATCGTCAACATGATCAGTATGATTGTGGCCCAACTTGTTTGCGAATGATAGCAAAATATTATGGTAAAAACTATGATATAGAACGACTTCGCTATGCTTGTAATATTACCATGGAAGGGGTTTCTGCCAGAGGAATTATTGAAGGGGCAGAAGCCATTGGGATGCAATCTATGCCCGCCGTAATTGATTACAAAACCTTAAGCGAAGAAGCCCCATTGCCCTGTGTTACCTATTGGAATAATCGTCATTTTTTAATTGTTTACAAAATAAAAAATGACAAGGTATATTGTTGTGATCCTAGTTTTGGATTATTGGATTTTTCAAAAGCTGAGTTTATAAAACGATGGCAACACAGGAAAGATAAACGATTAGATGACAAAGGAATTGTCATTTTATTTGAGCCTACGCCCACATTTTATAAAAATGAAGGAGATGTAGAAACGAAGAAAGGCCTTGGCATAATTTGGGGATACTTAAAAACTGAAAATAAATATATTGCCCAAATTGTCATTGGGCTTTTTGCAGGACTACTAATTCAGTTTGCGCTTCCATTCTTGACGCAAGCGATTGTCGATCAAGGTATCGCTACGCAAGATATTAGTTTGATCTTTTTAATTCTTATTGCGCAAATAACGCTATTTTTGAGTAGTTCCTTCTTTTCTTTAATCCAGGGATGGCTCTTACTTTTTATTGGATCAAAAACGAGTATCTTAATTTCTACAGATTATTTGAGAAAGCTGCTTAAAAAATCTGTTTCCTTTTTTGACTCTAAAACATCGGGTGATATTCTTCAAAGGATCAATGATTCTACTCGAGTTGAACGTTTAATTACGACGGCACCGGCTACCATATTTTCCTATTTTAATGCCTTGGTTTTTTTATTTATCCTACTGTACTATGACTTGAATATTTTTCTTGTTTTTGTCGTAGGAGCTGTCTTGTATATCGGGTGGATTCAGCTTTTTATGAAGAAAAGAGAAGAGCTGGATTTTAAAAGATTCTCTGAAAATGCCAGCACCAATACTTCGCTGGTCCAAATTGTGAACGGGATTCAAGAGGTCAAAGTAAATAACTCTGAACTTCGAAGAATTTGGGGATGGGAGGTCGCTCGAATTAGATTATATAAAAATTCTATCTCCAATCTTAAACTGGCCCAAATTCAAAATGTTGGTGCTAATACTATTAATGAATTAAAAAATATTACCATTACTTTTTTATCTGCCTACGGAGTCATCCAAGGTAATCTTACCCTAGGAATGATGCTAGCCATTCAATATATGGTAGGGCAAATTAATGTGCCATTAAGAGGCATGATTACTTTTCTAAGGCAAGTGCAAGATGCACGATTGAGTTTAGAACGATACACAGATATTGACTTTCTATCTGAAGAGGAACAAACGCTAAACAGAAAAGACTTAATTCGACCTCCACTGAAGGCCCAAGATATTGTTATTAAAGATTTATCTTTTCGATATGGTGGTCCAAGAAGCCCAATGGTTTTAAAAAATATAAACCTCACCATTCCCAAAGGAAAAGTAACCGCTATCGTAGGAATGAGTGGTGGTGGAAAAACGACCTTGCTGAAAATATTGCTAAAATTATACCTCCCTACGGAAGGAGAAATAAAAGTTGGTACTACCAAATTAAATGGCTTAGATTCTCAAGCTTGGCGTCAATTGATTGGGTCTGTTATGCAAAACGGATATATCTTTACCGATACAATGGCTAGAAATATTACGGAGTCGAATAGTTTTGGAGATTATGATGAAGAACGAATCTTAGAAGCCGTCGATATTGCCAATATCCGAGAATTTATTGAAGAACACCCCGCGGGGTATAATGCTAGAATTGGCCCTCCTGGAGCTAGTGGTAGAAGTCTTAGTGGTGGAGAAGCCCAACGAGTTCTTTTAGCTAGAGCAGTTTATAAAGACCCGAAATATATTTTCCTTGATGAAGCAACCTCCGCTTTAGATGCGAATAATGAACAAAAAATCATGGGTAATTTAAAAAGATTTTTTGAAGGTAAAACAGTGGTTATTATTGCACATAGATTAAGTACCGTGAAAGAGGCGGACCAAATCGTTGTTCTAAAAGGAGGAGAAGCGGTAGAGGTCGGAACGCATGAAGAGTTGATCGCATTGAGAAAGGATTATTATACTTTAATTAAAAATCAATTAGAAGTTGGAAAATAATAAAGACTCTAAGGTTTGGGATATTATGGTGCGGAGTGATTACTTAACTGAAATTCTCCAACAAACCCCTATTTGGATTATCAAATGGGGAAATACCCTTTTCTTGTTTTTTGTATTGAGTCTTTTTGCGCTTGCTGCCTATATTAAATACCCGGATACCATTTCAGCACCGATGGAATTGGTGACTCAAAATCCTCCGCTCGAAGTCAACAGCAAAATCAACGGAAAAATTGATACCTTGTATTTTGCCAATCAAGCAATCATAAATGAAGGAAGTTTAATCGCAAAAATCTATTCTATTGCCAACTATAAAGATGTACTATCTTTGGAAAAATTTATTGAACCACTTTTAAATAGTAATGATTTTTCTAAATACAATAACGTAGAACTTCCTAAAAATTTACAGCTAGGCTCTTTAGGAAATGATTATAATTTGCTGTTTAGAGAGTTTACAAATTTGAAATATTTTTTAAAACAAGACTATACTTTTCAAAAAATTAATTCCCTAGAAAAAGAAATCCAAAAAAATGTCCAGCTCAATTCAATTCTTAAAGGACAAGAGGAAATTTACACAAAAGAAATTCAATTATTAAAAAATAATTTTGAGCGATATGATAAATTAAGAAATGATGGAAATGCAAGTTTTGAATCGGTAGAAAATGCAGAACGCGAATGGCTGAATGCCAAAAGAACCTATGAGTCCTCCAAAATGAGTCAAGTTCAGAATGAATTAGAAATAGAGCGATTGGAAATCCAAAAAAAGGAATTACTCAATTCTCGTTCTTCAGAAACCAATACCCAATTTCAGCGAATTAAAGAATTACTCAGCACCTTTAATATATCTATCAATAGCTGGAAAGAAGACTATCTTATTTTTGCCCCTATCTCTGGAATACTTACCTATGACCCGTTTCTAACAAATGAAAGTCCGATCATTTCGGAGCAAACCCTTTTTCAGATCGTTCCCGAAAAACAAGATAATAAGATCATCGGAATTTGTAATATGCCCGTACGAAACTCAGGAGAAATTCAAAAAGGAAATACGGTTCAAGTCCAATTAGATGCCTTTCCCCATCAAGAGTATGGAATAATTACTGGTGAAGTAAATTCTATTGCTAGGATCGCTCAAAATGATAATAGTAATAATCAAACTTTTACACAACTACTCATCTCGTTTCCCAATGGTTTAAAAACTGCTTATGGAAAAGATTTAAAATTTACACAAAGGATGACGGGAAGGGCGCTCATTGTAAAAGAGAAAAGAAGTCTCCTGGATCGCCTCTTCGACCGAGTATTAAGTGTATTTAAAAACTAAACAGTGGAGATATAGATTCTGAAAACAGAAAACAAAGAATAGAACCAAACTGTCCAGAGGTGGACACCACAGATCAAAAGATCAAAAAATCTACCCATCCACTTGCATTCTACCAATAACCCACTTATATTTGCCTCAATGAAAAACTTAATTGCAATTCAATCTTGGTGGTGGCTTCTTACAGAACACAGGTTCGAGTAAGCGCTACATCTTGTTTGTAATTAACTGCATTTTAATCAAAACAGGCTTGTCGTTCACTCGACAAGCCTGTTTTGTATTAAATAACTTGATCTTTTCAGTGTATTTAGCTTTTAGTTGAGCGCGTATTTCCTATTGTCCTTCCAAATATGTGCAGACGAAGAGCGACGATAGGAGCGAACAACTAAGCAGATTTGGAATTTAGAAAATGGAAAATCACTCGAAATAAAAATTATGTTTACAATAAAAATAAATACCATCCATCGGACCATCTTGAGCGACCTGATGACACCCGTCAGTCTCTACCTTAAACTCCGAGATCACTACCAACAACCCGTTCTGCTGGAAAGTAATAACTTCCGGTCTCGTGAAGAATGTTCCTCTTTTATCGGATTGGATGCACTGGCAGATTTTAAAGTAGAAAACCTGCCTACCGGACAGGAAGGAGGAGAAGCTTTGATTAGATATCCAAACAAAGAAACAATCCAAACATCCCTGACGGGACCTCACGCCTTAGCCGATGCCTTAAAATCATTTATTGATAATTTCGATTGTTCTTCTACCACGGGATATAAAGGATTTAATGGAGTTTTTGGACATACCAATTTTGATGCGGTTCAGTATTTCGATACCCTTAAATTTGACCCTGAAAAATATAAAATGGAAACGCCGCTGGTTCGTTATTCCTTCTATCGCTTCGTAATTAGTATCAATCATTTTAACGACGAATTGACCGTTGTAGAAAATATTCCCGCTGGAGAAGCATCGCAGATGGAGGATTTGCTCAAGCGAATTAAAAATCAAGCGGTCGCTGGAACTTATCCATTTAAAACAATCGGAAAGGAAGGTAGTAACCTTACCGATGAAGCGTTCAAAAAGCTCGTTACCGCCGGAAAACATCATTGTCAAGTAGGAGACGTTTTTCAGATCGTTTTCTCCCGGCAATTTAGTCAGTCTTTTTCAGGAGATGAGTTTAATGTTTATCGAGTCTTACGCTCTATCAATCCATCGCCCTATCTTTTCTATTTCGATTACGGTGATTACAAAATATTTGGCTCTTCTCCCGAATCCCAAATGGTGATTCAAGGACAAACAGCTCGAGTAAATCCGATAGCTGGAACCTACCGACGTTCCGGAGATCTGCTCACCGACCAAACAGGCGCAGAAGAACTGGCTGCCGATCCCAAAGAAAATGCGGAACATATCATGCTGGTTGATCTAGCGCGTAATGATCTTAGTCGTCATTGTACCGACGTCACCGTCAAACAACTGAAAGATGTAGTATTCTTTAGCCATGTAATCCACCTGGTTTCTACGGTGGAAGGCCAGTTATCTGCCGATGCGAATCCCATTAGAATTTTTGGAGATACTTTTCCTGCTGGAACTTTATCGGGCGCTCCCAAGTATAAAGCATTAGAACTAATTAATCAGTATGAAAATCAAAATCGTAGTTTTTACGGAGGAGCGATTGGATTTATTGATTTTAATGGAAATATGAATCAGGCTATTCTGATTCGTTCGTTTATGAGTAAAGACAATGTACTCTATAGTCAGGCTGGTGCTGGTATTGTGGTAGACAGCCAAGAAGAAAAGGAATTACAAGAAGTCAACAATAAATTAGGCGCCTTGAAAAAAGCATTGTTGGAAGCTGAAAAAATCGCTTAAGTATTTAAGAAATTAGATAAACAGGAAGCTAGATAGCTGACTAGTAAAATAAAAAAAATGAAAATTTTAGTACTCGATAATTACGACTCTTTTACCTATAATCTGGTGCATTATGTTTTGGAGATTGCAGACGCGATCGTGGAGGTATTTCGAAACGACCAAATAAGCTTGGAGGCCGTGGCGGATTATGATGTCATTATTCTTTCACCAGGGCCAGGACTACCAGCCGACGCAGGTATCATGCCCGCATTATTAAAAAAATATGCAGGTGAAAAACCAATCCTCGGTGTTTGTTTAGGGCATCAAGCTATTGGAGAAGCCTTTGGTGGAGATCTTCAGAATTTAACCAGAGTATATCATGGTTTGGAAACTCCTGTAGACATTACAGCTACGAAGTCTGCTTTATTTGAAAATATTCCATCACCCTTTATGGCTGGACGCTATCATTCTTGGGTCGTACAGCCAGAAGAATTACCTGATGCCTTAGAAATAACGGCAACCGCCGAAGATGGGAGTATTATGGCGATGCAACACAAAGAATATCCGATTTACGGAGTGCAGTTTCATCCCGAATCAGTGATGACGCCTTATGGAAAAAAGATGTTAGGTAATTTTCTGAAATCTACGGGGGTAACCTTAAAATTTGAACCAGATGCGGTCAACATAAAAACCGGAAATAACACGCTATGAAAAAAATATTAAATAAATTACTGGAACACGAAAAACTCTCCCGTAGCGAAGCCAATGGAATTTTACAAGAGATAGCGGAAGGAAAATTTAATGAAGTGAGTATCGCCGCTTTTTTGACTGTTTTCCGAATGCGGCCTATCACCCAATATGAGTTAGCTGGATTTCGAGATGCGCTTTTAGAACTTTGTGTTAAGGTTGATTTGGGAACAAGAGATACGATCGATATTGTAGGGACAGGCGGCGATGGTAAAAATACTTTTAATGTATCTACACTATCTGCTTTTGTAGTCGCTGGGGCTGGATTTAAAGTCACGAAGCATGGAAACTACGGAGTGTCTTCTGCTTGTGGTTCTTCGAATGTATTAGAATTTTTGGGATACAAATTTACCAATGATGCGGATACACTACGAAAGCAATTAGAGGAAAGTAATATATGCTTTTTGCATGCACCGTTTTTTCATCCGGCGATGAAGACCGTAGCACCGGTTCGACGACAATTGGGCATTAAAACCTTTTTTAATATGCTCGGACCATTGGTCAATCCAATTCAACCACAACATAATTTACTAGGCGTTTATAATCAAGAACTGTCTCGTTTGTACCAATATATTTTAGAAACGGAAACAAGAGATTTTTCGGTGGTCTATGCCTTAGATGGATACGATGAAATCTCCTTGACTGGTCCTGCGAGTATTCGTACGAGGGGTAGTGAAAAGATCTTTTTGCCAGAACACTTTGGTTTGAATACGTTAAAACCAGCAGACTTATTTGGTGGCGATACGGTACCAGAAGCGGCTAAGATATTTACCAATGTATTGGAAAATAAAGGTTCTACCGCGCAAAGAGATGTCGTCCTCGCCAATGCAGGAATGGCTATTCAGTCTTTTGAATCCGCTTGGAGTTTGCCCGATTGTGTAGAAAAAGCCCGTGAATCTTTAACCAGCGGAAAAGCGTATAATATTCTAAAAACCATAACCAGATAAAATCCGCGAATTTTATATACAAACGATTCAACGATTCAACAAATCAACACTGCCAGCAGGCAGGTTCAACAATTCAACAGCAAAAATGAACATCCTAGAAAAAATAATAAATCATAAAAAAAAGGAAGTTGCAGAGCGCAAGTCTCTGTATCCAGTATCCTTATTGGAGAAGACTATATATTTTCAAACACCGGTGGTCTCCTTAAAAAAATATCTAACCCGTCCCGATAAATTAGGGATCATTGCCGAATTTAAAAGAAAGTCGCCTTCTAAACCAACGATCAATTTATATGCAGAAGTTGAAAAAGTATCTATTGGATATATGCAAGCAGGTGCGTCTGCTTTATCAGTTTTGACCGATCAAGATTTTTTTGGTGGGAGTTTGGATGATTTGATCGAGGCTCGAAAATATAATTTTTGCCCTATTCTCCGCAAGGATTTTATTATCGATGAATACCAATTATTAGAAGCTAAAAGTGCCGGCGCAGATGCGGTGTTATTGATTGCCGAATGTTTGGAAAAAGAACAGATAAAAAATCTGGCTGCCACCGCAAACAACTTAGGTCTCGAAGTGTTGATGGAAATACATGATGTGTCTGGGTTGGAAAAATTGAATGGTCATATTGACGTTTTAGGCGTAAACAATCGGGATTTAACCGTTTTTAAAACGGACATTCAAAATTCGGTCAACATAGCATCTCAGATTCCTGCTGGACAAATTAAAATATCTGAGAGTGGTATTCGTTCTGCTAGGGATATTGTGACCTTATTAGCAGCAGGCTACGACGGCTTTTTGATTGGTGAACAGTTTATGAAAAATGCCAATCCCGGACGAGCTTGTCATGAATTAATTTATCAGGTAAAACAACTTCAACTCCAAAAAACTTAATTATGGAAATCAAAGTATGTGGTCTAAAAATTCCCACCAATGTAGAATCGATTCTTCAGTTAGGTGTACACTATGTCGGGTTTATTTTCTATGAAGATTCTCCTCGTAATGTAGATTTACCACCCGAAGCATTTACAGGGTTTGATAAATTACATGCTAAAACGGTGAAAAAAGTTGGCGTATTTGTCAATGCTAGAATCGAATTTATTCTTGAAAAAGTAAAAGCATACCAATTAGACTATGTACAATTACATGGAGATGAAAATGTTTTTTATTGTTCCAAATTAAAGGGGAAAGGAATAAAAATTATTAAAGCTTTTTCAGTAGATGAAGATTTTATTTTTACGCAAACAGAAGCTTTTCAATATTACTGCGATTATTTTTTATTCGACACCAAAGGAAAAAAACGTGGCGGTAATGGGGTAGTTTTTGAGTGGCGTATTTTAAAAAGATATAAAGGCAAAACACCTTTTTTTCTCAGTGGTGGAATTAAACCCGAACTGGTAGGAAAAATAAAAAAACTAGATTTTTCCATGTTGGCCGCGCTTGATTTGAATAGTGGTTTCGAAATTGAACCCGGCTATAAAAATGTGCAAGTAATCAGCGATTTTATTAATGATTTAAATACAGAAAGAGTAGGAGATTGGGGAACTCCCAGAAGATAATCAACCAAGCAATTAATTTAAAAATAATCAAAATGATAACCATATCAGAAGATGGATATTATGGGCAGTTTGGCGGAGCCTTTATTCCGGAAATGTTGCATCCCAACGTCGAGGAAATACGCCGAACCTATGTTGATATGATCAATGACGAAACGTTCCAAAAACAGTTTCGACAATTACTAAGCGATTACGTGGGAAGACCAACTCCTTTGTTTTTGGCAGAGCGTTTATCCGAAAAATATCAAACCAATATCTATCTAAAACGAGAAGACCTTTGCCACACCGGAGCACATAAAGTAAATAATACGATCGGACAAATTTTACTAGCGCAACGACTCGGAAAAAAACGCATTATTGCTGAGACGGGCGCTGGCCAACACGGTGTTGCGACTGCCACCGTTTGTGCGTTGATGGGCTTACCTTGCGTCGTATATATGGGAGCGGTAGACATCGAACGACAGCAACCCAATGTTGCTCGGATGAAAATGCTGGGAGCAGAAGTTAGACCCGCCATGAGTGGTAGTAGAACCCTAAAAGATGCGACCAACGAAGCGATTCGAGATTGGATCAATAATCCAGAAGATACCCATTATATCATAGGTTCTGTGGTAGGACCACATCCGTATCCCGATATGGTCGCACGATTTCAATCCGTTATCAGTGAAGAAATAAAATGGCAACTCGAAGCCGCCACTGGGAAAGCAAATCCTGATCTAATCATTGCTTGCGTGGGTGGTGGTAGTAATGCAGCCGGTGCTTTTTATCATTATCTCAATGAAGAAAAGGTTCGCTTAATTGCAGTCGAAGCTTCTGGGTTGGGTGTAGACAGTGGCGAATCGGCGGCTACCTCCGTCCTCGGGACTGAAGGAATCATCCACGGAAGCCGAACCCTTTTAATGCAAACACCCGACGGTCAAATCATCGAACCATATTCTATTTCCGCTGGATTGGATTATCCCGGTATCGGCCCCATGCACGCACACCTGATTCAATCGGGAAGAGCAGAAGCCGTCCATATCACCGATCAGGAAGCACTCACGGCAGCCTACGATTTGTCGAAAAGAGAAGGCATCATTCCTGCTTTAGAAACGGCTCATGCGTTTGCTGCGCTTGATAAAATTGAATTCAAAAAGTCAGATGTCATCGTCGTGAACTTATCAGGCCGTGGAGATAAAGATTTGAATACTTATATAAAACATTTAGGGTAGGGTAAGGAATAATGCCTTCTTTCGTTTAAACCATTCAACCATTCAACCATTCAACCATTTAACCATTCAACCATTCAACAAATCAACAAATCAACAAATCAACAAATCAACAAATCAACAATGTCTCGTTTAGAAAAAACCTTTAACAATAAAAAACAAAACCTACTCAACGTCTACTTCACGGCAGGATTTCCGGCATTAGAAGATACGGAAACAATTATCCATAGTTTGTCGAACAGTGGTGTGGATGTTATCGAAGTAGGGATGCCGTACTCAGATCCGATGGCGGATGGCCCGACGATTCAAAAAAGTGGTATGCAGGCCTTAGAAAATGGAATGAGCGTATCTGTTTTATTTGCTCAATTAGAAAAAGTACGAGCACAAGTTGAGACGCCTTTGATTCTGATGGGCTACTTTAATCAGGTGATGCAGTTTGGGGAAGAAGCTTTTCTAAAACGTTGTCAAGCAGTAGGCGTTGATGGATTGATTTTACCGGACTTACCGTTGTCGGTCTATGAAAATGAATATCAAGATTTATTTAAGAAATATGATCTAGCACCGATTTTTTTGATTACACCACAGACCAGTGAAGAACGAATTAGAAAAATTGATCAGCTCAGTCGAGGATTTATTTACGTCGTTTCTAGTGCCGCAATCACCGGAAATAGTAAAGAAATCTCACCAGAGCAAGTTGCTTACTTTAAACGAATTGAAAACATGAATTTACGATTACCTAGAATGATTGGGTTTGGCATTTCAGATCATCAAAGTTTTACCACCGCCTGTCAATATGCTGACGGTGCGATCATTGGTAGTGCTTTTATTCGGGCTTTGGAAAATGGAAATGGTGAATTGGAGGAAACTATTGAGACGTTTGTGAAGGGGATTCGGAATGATTTGACTTTGGCCAGTTAGCTGGAATTTCTAATGGTTTTTGAAACATTGAATTCAAATAATGAAGTTTTTAAAAAAAAATATTTATTCGTAAAGAAAAACCTATAAAATCGAATAAAGATTTTTGGGATTGGTTTGTTGAAAATGAGAAAATATTTCATAAGGTTGTTCGTGAACACGAAAATATTGAAAAAGATTTTTTAGATAAATTAACTCCTAAATTAGCTCAAATTAGAGAAGGAATATTCTATTTGACTGGAATGAAAACTGACGTAGAAGCTGAACTTGTTTTAACACCAGATGGAAATTTAAGAAATGTTGCCTTGATCGAAGAATTAATTAAAGATGCACCAAAATTAAGTGGTTGGGTATTTACAGCACTAAAGCCGGAGTTAAAGATAGAGGATACGAGTATAGAAATGGGAGGATATAAATTTACTTCAGAAAATTTATTCTTTTGTTCGAATGATAACGAAGGTTATCCAGACGAAATTGATTTAACAATTGCATATGCCGAGTGGAATGAAGAAAATAAAGATGACATCGAAGTTGGAGTTAACATTTTTTTAGATAATTATCTTGGAGAATTAAACTTCATTACGACCATTGATACAATCAGGATTTCAGGAATTCCAAAAGAGAAGATAGATTTGATTCCGATTTCAAAATTAAAGGATTTTTTAAAATGGAGAAAGAAAGAATTTATTGAAAAATATGAAGACGTAATTTACAATTCAAATGATGCTCGTTGCTCTATCCTTGAATTCAATTTTAATGATGGGGATAAAGGAATCGCAGCTGTAAATACTGAGATATTAAGATGGAATAATCAAGCTTCTCACCCTTGGATATGTTCAATCGAAGTTGATTACGATGGAACGTCAAATAAAGGAATGCCAAATAAAGAAACTCAGGAAGCACTTGAAAAGGTTGAGAATCAAATAGAAGTGAAGCTGATTGAAAGCGAAGGATATATAAATATTGGAAGGATGACCGCAAAAAGTAAAAGAACTATTTACTTTGCTTGTAAGGAGTTTAGAAAACCATCAATTGTTTTTCATGAAGTAAAGATGATTTTTAAAGATAAATTTGAGATTGAATTCGACATCTATAAAGATAAATATTGGCAAACTTTCAATAAGTTTATTGTTGATTAAAGCCATAAAAAAACTCGAAATAAAAAATAAAACTCGAAATAAAAATTACTATGATTATACAACTAGAAAAAGAAATCACGGACGACCAATTATCTCAACTCGAAGATAAGCTAGCCAATATAAACTACAAAACCAATCAGGTAGAAACCCAGTATGGGAAATACATCATTGGGATTGGGAAAAAGGCATTTGATATCCGAGCTATTGGCACCCTGCCAGGTATCCTAGACATTCACCGCGTAAGTGATGCTTATAAATTAGTTTCCCGAAAATGGAAAACCCAAGATACGGCAATTGATTTAGGAGATGGTGTAAAAATAGGTGGCGGAAATTTCCAAATCATGGCTGGACCCTGTTCCATAGAATCAGAAGAACAAATCGAACGAACCGTAGCGCATTTGGTCGCCAACAACGTCAAAATTATGCGAGGTGGCGTCTACAAACCGCGGAGTTCGCCTTATTCATTTCGAGGATTGGGAATTGAAGGACTAAAACTATTTTACCAAAAATGTAGTGCCGCTGGTATCAAGATCGTGACGGAGGTAATGATGACCGAACAGATTGAACCAATGTATGATTATGTCGATATTTTTCAAGTTGGAGCTAGAAATTCTCAAAATTTTAATCTACTTGATGCGCTTGGAAAAGTAGATAAACCCATTTTATTAAAGCGTGGTATTTCAGGAACCATCGAAGAATTATTACAAGCTGCCGAATATATTTTTTCCAATGGGAACGAGCGGATCATGCTTTGCGAACGAGGGATCAGAACCTACGAAAAAGCTTATCGAAATACCTTGGATATTAATGCCATTCCTATTCTAAAAGAAAAAACCCATCTGCCAGTCGTTATTGATCCTTCTCATGGTATTGGTGTGCGACGCTTTGTCGAACCCGTGGCACTCGCTGGTATTATGGCTGGAGCGGATGCGGTGATTATGGAGGTACATGCCTATCCTGAAAAAGCATTCTCTGATGGACAACAGACGCTCGATCATACGGAGGCGAAGCGTACATACGATCGTTTAAGAAAAACGGTAGCCTTTAAATCTAATTTGTGAAGTATTGGCAATCAATGATTTATCCGCAGCTATTGTGCTTCATTCTTAAACAACTTCTGTAATAAAACCCTTTTCTTTACTTTTAGGACACTAAATTTTTTAATTATTCTTTTTAATTAATACCGCCCAGTCTTTATCCTGATCGGTAGGAGGATTTCCGAATGAAACGGTAGCTCCTCCTTTTAATTTTTTAATAGAACCTTCTTGTAGTTCACCACCAGTTCGTGGATTATACCACTGCACAGAATAACTGCCAACAGCATCTGTTAAATCAATAGTTCCTGTTCCACCATAGAGCAAATACACTACATAAGTCCTCTCTTTTTTTGCAAAACAATATCCTTGATCTCCCCTAATCAACTCGTCGTGACTTTCCATTTCGTAGAAAGGAATATGCCTTTGAAAAAATAAAAGTGCATGATTCGTATAAGTCCACATCCGATCTCTAGTTCGCCAATCTTCGCAGTTCAAATCATTACTATGATTTTTTGCTCCGAAATACCATTCTGTACCTGCGCCACCCGCCATCAAAGTACCCCAGAGTGCTTCTGCCCGCACTGTATCTTGATTATTATCTAGCCGATCATCAGGATCTACGCCTCTCCACCAAGGGCCATTTTCGTCCATAGATACGACCCATTGCTGCTTGGCTTTGGCCGAATTTTTAATCCATTTTTTTACGGCTTCATGGATAGCAATTTTTCTATCCACTTGCATAGACATTCCTTCCAAAGCTGGATAACCCAATAATTTATCAAATAATTTATCTCTAGTTTGGGTGTCTGCATGAGAATGAACAACTACTAGATTTTTATATGGGTCATGGTTTTTAAGATACTCAATCATCGCTTTTTGTTGAAGGGTGCTTTGGCCTTTAGGAAACCAATGAACGGGACCATTTTCTTCCCCTATATTCCACATAAGTCTGGGATGGTGTGCAAAACGAGCAATCATCTCGCGGAGGTATAGCTTTCTTTCGTACTTGGTATCGCCTTCGTCTAATAATAATTCATTTTCAGTTTCTTGTAGAATAACATGCATCATAATACCCAAACGATCCATATGGTCAAAGATGATTTCCCACTGATCTAATTTTGAACAATCAAATCGAAATCGTTCATCATAAGAAGTATATGGATAAACATCCTTACCATCGCCATCAATATTCATGGTAATGAAATAAAGACTATTTAGTCCTTTAGAAGCAAGATAATTTAAACCACCTATCAAGCTTTTGCCTTTTTCGCCTTGCCAAGTTGGATCTCCTATTTTCCAATCTTTTAAATGTTTTTCAAAATGATGCAATTCTTTGTTTGCTGTTGCTTCTCCCTTTTTTTCTTCTGGTGATTTTCCTCGCACGGTTCCATCAATATCTTTATATCCTAAAACATTTTCTGGACTACCAGCACCTCCTTTGATAAAATATCTTCCAGACTCCGTATATTGTAAATATCGTTTTTCAACATATTCTAATCGACCTTCTGAATTTGAATTGGAAGTTACTTCTATGATGCCAGTTTGACCATCTAAATTTTCAGGAGTGCCCGCCGTAGTATCATCAGAAATAGCAATATCCTTTCCTTTCCTAAATGAAATTTTATAATTCCAAGTTCCTTCCTTATCAGGTCTAAAATGAACCTTCCAAATTTTACCACTATCGGCACTGGTTTCTGCTGCCTTTCCATCTGCTGCATAAAACCCGGGAATAGTAATAGATTTTTCAGGATGCGTAAAAGTGACATTAAGTCTATAATCAAGGAATGGATTTTCTGTGGCTGCTTCACTGGTCGTAATTCCATCAAAAGTAAGGGTCGTTTTCTCCCATTTTGGTATCTTTAAAATGGTGTCTTCTTCAGTTATATTTTTACAGGATACGTAAAATAAATTTAATAGAATACAACTATATAAAAGGTAGTGGTGATTTTTCATTATTTCGTTATCTGGTAAATAGGATTATTTGTCGTAGTTATCTGATAATCAATTTATTATGGTTTGATTTATAAGAAAATGAAATTGGTCTTTAGACAATTTTCTTGAAAGGTTTACCGCTAGAAATACAATTTTATTAGCGAATTCATAACTAGAAGTATAAAAAATAAGGAATATTATTGGAGTCCAATATATCTATAAAAATCTGTTACTAATAACATCGATTCTGCTTGGTAGAGTGGAGCGGCGTTTATTGATTTTTGGTGTAGCGAAATCAGTTTCGCATCTTTATGTAAATAGGTCGTGAGGGTTTTGGTGATCTTAAAGAAACGCTCCATCTCATGTTGTTCTGGAATCTTGGTACTGCCAATTTTTTTCATCATACTGGCAAATTCGGGATAAAAATAAACTGGATATTTGGAAGGATATCGAAAAGAAAGATACATAGAGATGACGTGATTTTCAAGATGGTAATGATTGTTCTCTATGCTGGTAGGATGATCTTCTTTATAGTCTTGCATCATTACTTCGCAACCAAATTGAAATTTTGAAATTCGGTTTTCGATGGGTTTGGATTCATCAAATAATTCCCTGAACATGGCACGGACAAAGTCCGAATTTTGGTTGATAAACGCTAAGATTCGAGCTTTTGGTTTAAAATTATCTCCCGTCCACCAGCGACGTGTATGGGTATTTTCTAGACTATTATCGAACATTTTTCCAAAGTCTGGCGCTTCGATATCCCAATTTTTTTGAAAAATATTTTGAGATTCCCAAGAGAACAATTCTCGTTGTTCTGGAGCGTTTTTTAGAAAATCCTTATAAACTTCAATGGATTCTTGTATCTTTTTAAGTTGCATACGATACCTAATTTTATTCAATCAAAACGGTGCTACAAAAGAACTTCTTTTTTACCATTTTTTTAACTTTAAAAATGTAGAAGTGAAAATATAGAATATATTGCGAACATTGGGATAAAAATGCTGTTATAGCAGAGTAAGCGTGTATGGGTAAACTAGCTAAGTAATCATAGAATATGGTAAACTTTTTGTCTTTACCCTAATAAACAACTTCATTCATTAAAAGCATTATAAAAATATCAAGATGGGATTTTTAGATAATTTAAGAAATTCGCAAAAAGAAAATTTACATGCCAATTGGAAAACCTTGGATAGCGAAGCACAACTAAAAGAAGTAATCCAGGGCTCTCACGAAAGACCAGTGATGCTTTTTAAGCACAGCACTACCTGTGGTATCAGCGCCGGAGCGAAGCATCGTCTAGAGGCTGAATGGGATATTGATCCAGCTAAAATGGATTTCTATTATTTGGATTTATTAAATCATCGTTCTGTTTCTAATTTAATTGCAGAAACCTTGGACGTAATTCATCAGTCTCCGCAAATCATCTTGGTTAAAGATGGCCAAGCGGTTTATAATACTTCCCATCATGCTATTGATGCGACCGCAGTCAACAATGCACTAGCTAATATTTAATCTGTAAAGTGGATCAATAATTATTTAGAATCAAAGGGGAGAGGAATGCGGAATATCGACCGAGCGAAAGGTTTAGTGGATGTTCCATATTCCATGTTTCAACCCCTGATTAATAGTTAGTAAAACGATAAGGTCCTTATCGTTTTACTAACTAAATCTCACCTATGATTCATATAGATCGAATGATATACGAGCAGTCGAATGACCAATTTTTTAGATTCAATAAATTAAGTATTCGATAATAGTTTTTTTTTAAACGTAATTTTATTATCTTTACAAAGAACCTATAACAGATTCTGAATACTCCAATCCTTTAGACAAAACAATCCCTTGACTTAACAGTCCCCTAAGCTCCATTTTTTACTTTATGCCTAATTACGAATTGTTTGACTTCAAGCAATTCATAGTAGTGTTTGATATACTGCAATTATTTTTATTATTTATGAAGAGAATACACATCTTGATATGCTGTTCTGTGTTTAGCTTATTGGCAAGTGCACAGGACTTTATTCCTTTGCGAATAGATAGCTCCTATTCCTTTTTTAGGTCAGTAGATTTTGTCGGAAATCCAATTGAGGTGATATCTTACGCAGGATATTCTTATAATGCAGAGGACGAATTATTGGAAATTCGTAGAGAGAACGAACGCTCGACTTTTACCTATTCGGATGATCAAGAACAGGAAGTTATTCAGATTTTTTTAAACGGTTTTTGGGAAAATAGTAAACGAATTACTACTAGTTTTGACAATGAATATCCAACAGAAATCTTAACGGAATTATTCACTAATGCTAATTGGGAAAATAGTAAAAAGATCTCCATCGACTATAATAATGACGATCAATTGCTGACCCAACTGACCCAAGTTTGGGATAATAACGAATGGAGAAATCAAGAATTACTAGAGAATATTTATGACGCCGTGGGCAATCGAACCAGGCAATCCTATTCAAACAGTAATGAGGCCGGAAATTTTGTATTTACTTTCGGAGATAGGATTAATTATAATGATAACAATCAACCAATTGAAATATTGAGCTTGACCGGTAACAGTACAGGTGATATTTTCTTTTCTGATAAATTTACGATTGCTTATAATGAGGATGATCTACAGGATACTGTTATCTATTGTCTTTATAACTTTCCAGATACCATCAATTGTCAAAATTTGACTCGGTCAATTTTTTCCTACGATCATATTCAAAATCGCATAATACGAAATCTTGATTCTTGGAATAATAGTGGATGGAGTAGTAGTGGAAGAACGGAAGAGTATGCAGGACGAAATATTTATAGTGGTTTACCAGATTCGATTATAACCTATGATTATAGTTTAACAACATTAGATCAAATAATAACGAGACAATATTTTAAGTACTTTGATTTGGATGAAAATCAAGTCCGTTTTGAAGAATCTTTATTTTTATACCAATTGGATATGGGGCAATTTGCCTTAGAAAATTATCGCGAAGAATATTACCAGAAAGGAGAACTTGTTAATAATACGGAATTGACCAAAGAAGAGGAAGTGGTGCTTTTTCCAAATCCCATCGGCAAAAATCAGTTTCTAACGATTAAAAACTTAAACACGGAATCCGTAAATTTAGCGGTTTATATATACGATGTAGTAGGACATTTATTACAGGTAGAAACAATTGGACTAACTCGAGAATTTATGGCACCAGATACTCCCGGAATGTATTTTATTCAGCTAAAAAGTCCAACGAGCACAACACGACCACAAAAAATAATGGTTCGTTAAACAGTTGATCTTTATCTATTTTGAAATGTTAAAAACGATGGTGATTCAATAATATCCAATATTGCATAAGTTTTTTTTACAAATCAAACATCCCAGTCTCTTGTTATTTGCTTCCCTAAATTTCAATTGAAGTTGATTGAATGCTACGTAATCTCCCCACCACAACTAGAACCCGCTCCTGCCGTACATCCATAGCAATGTTGATTTAAAACAATATTTCTTTCCTGCAATTTATTAGCATCAAAACTATCTAAATGGGTTGATCCGGGAACAGCCACCTTGAGATCCAGCATTTGATTAAAATCACAATCATATAAATGTCCATCCCAACTTACAGAGATCGTATTTCTACACATTAATCCCATGACGGTAGCTGGATTAAACGCCTCGACCAAGGCCTGCATATAATCTTTATAGTTGTCGCTTTCAATCAGGTATTCCAAAAATCGGGCAATGGGTAAATTCGTAATGGCAAAAAGATTATTAAAAACAATATTGTATTTGCGACTTAATTGTCGTTTAAATTCTGCTTGTAAATTTTCTTGATTGTCCGGTAAAAAAGCACCCGCTGGATTGTACACCAGATGTAGTTCTAGCCCAGTACCTTCTTTTCCATACCCAACTTCATTGAGCATTTGTAGCGCTTTAATCGAATCTTCAAAAACACCATCTCCTCGTTGACTATCTGTTCTTTTTTTAGAAAAATAGGGTAGAGAAGAAACCACTTGCACTTTATGTTTTGCCAAAAACTGGGGTAGATCGTGGTATTTTTTATTGGCCATGATAATGGTCAAATTACATCGGTCAATTACTTGTTTACCCAGTTTGGTACATGCTTCAACAAACCAACGAAAATGTGGATTCATCTCAGGAGCACCTCCTGTAATATCTACCGTAGTGATCGTTGGTGTACTCCCAATTATTTCCAGACAGCGCTCAAGGGTAGCGCGGTTCATGTTTTCTTCCTTTCGATCCGGCCCTGCATCCACGTGGCAATGCGAACAAGTTTGATTACAAAGTTTACCAATGTTAAGTTGAAAAATCTGAATTCCAGTAGATTTCAATGGCTGATGCCCCAAATTATTCACTTTGCCAACGAAACTTGGAAATTGTTCTTCCATCAATTGACGCCCATTTAGGACATCCAATTGAAAAAAACTATCTGATAAATTATTATCTCTCGCTTTTAGTGATTTTGATTTCTGTTTAACACCCATTTCTGTTAGTTATTAATTTTTTTTGATTTTTTAAAAGAAAAAACACTCAGTACAAAGTGTACCTAGCACCCTTCTCAATACATCCGTTTTAGCTGACTATCGCTCCTAGACTTGCTTTTTTGATGTTGCCAGTAGGTTGGTGACATTCCTCCGTTACATACTTAGCTTATCCACGTGCTTCATCATTTGCGTACTATAGACGAGTGTCGTCCCCGCTCGGATAGCTGCGGCTACATGTACGGCCTCCATCATTTGTTCTTCATCCGCCCCTTTGACGAGGCAAGTACTAGAGTAAGCATCGATACAATAAGGACATTGTAAAGCATGTGCTACCCCTAAGGCAATCAATGCTTTTTCTCTTTCAGTCAAGGCCCCTTCTTTAAAAACCTCTCCGTAATAATCGAAAAATTTCTTACCCATCGGCTCTTGGTAGTCCGTAATATTTCCAAATTTTTTCAGGTCTGCTGGATCAAAATAAGTGTCCTTGCTCATAATTTTATTTTTTGATTCTATAAAGATGGTATTACTTAACTTTCAAAAGTAACCATTCATTGTGGGTCTAAAAGTCCCCATGACTACAAATTCCATATTTAATGGAGGTTTACATAATCGAGTAAAGTAAGGATATTTTAATTACTTTTGAACTCTTATGACCAAGAATCTCAAAGTAGTTTTAATAGTAATTGTTTTCTGCCAGTTTTTTGCCTGTCAGTCTGGAGAAGGGGATGTATATCGTGCACCCGCCATCACCGAAACAGGAGCCATCAATGCAGTGATTGAAATTCCAGCCGGAACCAACCAAAAAATCGAATTTAATCCTGAAAATAAACGATTTGAGACTGATCAGATGGATGGAAAAGATCGGATAATCGACTTTTTGCCTTATCCAGCTAATTACGGTTTTATCCCCTCTACGATGATGGACCAAGAGCGAGGAGGGGATGGAGATGCGCTGGATGTGCTGGTTATCGCCCCTGCTCAACCAACTGGAACACTGCTCGCCATCCGTCCGATTGCTACCTTAAATTTGATTGATGAGGGAGAAATTGATACAAAAATCATTGCCGTACCGGTCGATACCAGCCTACAAATCATTCAAGTAGACGGATTTGAGGATTTTTTAATAAAATACAATGCCGGAATGCGCATTGTGGAGACGTGGTTTCTGAATTATAAAGGTCTTGGCAGCACCAAATTAAAAGGTTGGGAAAATGAACATCATGCCTTACAAGAGATAAAAAAATGGCAGATCGGTGAAAAGGTAGAGCAGTAGTCCATTCTGCACTTTTATTCTCTAATAATTTTTCACAACTTTATGCCAACCTAAGTAGTTCTTGTATATGGATAAGTCATTTGTCTATTTTTATAGAAAGGCCAGACCAACTAATCAACATAAATTTTTTATTTAGTTATTTGAATGACCGTCACTAGTGAATTAATAAGCTTGGGTAATGATACCGATGTGCATTTGTATCGAACCATGGAGGCGGTTCCGGAGGCCTGGGATCAGCTTGCCCCTAAGCAGAATCTATTTTTACAAAGGTCATATTTAGCTGTACTAGAAAATTTTCCTCCTACAGAAATGCAATTTGCTTATTTATTATTTTATCAACAAAATGAGCCAGTTGGAATCGCGATTGCACAAATTCAATTATTTCGAGCTAACCAAAACATTCAAGAAGAAAAAGAGGACGCCGGGCTCTTGGGGCGTATCGGTAATTTTGTGAAAGAAAAAGTAGCAGAAAAAATTAGCTTTTATACTTTAGTCTGTGGGAATCTACTCTTAACTGGAGAACACGGATTTTATTTTTCTTCTCAAATCAATATTGCTGACAAAATAGATGTTCTCCATAAAGGACTCAACGCCGTGCTGCCCAAATTGGATGAACAAGGCATCGAAGTGAGTGCCATTTTAATTAAAGAAATGGAGGCTGAAAATAAAAAAGAAGTAGGACCGGCGTTGTGTAAATACTATCAAGAATTTACCATGCAACCGAATATGGTTTTTGAATTGGATCCGAATTGGCGAACTTTTCAGGATTATATCGACAGTCTCTCTTCTAAGTATCGGGTCCGAATGAAAAGAGGTTTTAAAAAAGGTGCGCAGATCCGAAAAGAAAACCTTGATTTGGACGCCCTAATTGCCAATAAAAAACGAATTCACGATTTGTACATGGGGGTTGCCAATAATTCAGATTTTAATTCAGCGGAATTGCATGAAGATTATTTTTTAGAATTAAAAAGAGCGTTCCCTCACCGCTTCCAACTAATGGGTTATTATATAGAAGATCGGCTAATAGGATATTATACCACGATCAAGAATTACAAAGAGTTGGAAGCCCATTTTCTGGGAATTGATTACGAACAAAATAGAATTTATCAAACCTATCTCAATATTCTATTTGATATTACCAAAGATGGCATCTCGATGGGCGTCGAAAAAATTATTTTTGCTAGAACAGCATTAGAGATTAAAAGTTCGATAGGAGCCGAGCCTCAAGAAATGTATTTTTATGCCCGTCACCGATCAAAATTTTCTAATCGATTGCTGAATTATATGGTTGATTACCTACAACCCAAATCACCCGAGTGGATTCAACGACGACCATTTAAGAAATAAACCGAGTAGCCATTAAAAATTTTCATAAAGTCTAAATATTTAGCATAATTTTCCGATTTTTTTTAGAACTTGGTGAAAACCCTTATTTTTAATTCAACAACTTGCCTCCCAGTAAGCAGCTCCAACAATTCAACAATTCAAACATGACTCTCCAAGAAGTACTCAAAGAACTAGCATCCTACGGCGATGAACGCACTAAAAATACCCTGAAAAAACATGGTGCGAAAGAACCATTTTTTGGAGTAAAAGTAGCTGACCTGAAAAAGATTCTAAAGAAAACCAAAAAGAATCACGAGCTTTCCCTGCAACTTTACGACACCGGAAACTCAGACGCCATGTATCTTGCCGGATTGATGGCAGACGAAAAGCAGATGACCAAAAAACAACTCAATGACTGGGCAGACAAAGCTTATTGGTATTACCTAAGCGAATTTGCTGTTCCTTGGGTTGCTGCTGAAACCGAATACGGATTTGAACTCGGCCTCAAATGGATCAAGTCAAAAAAAGAACATATTGCTGCCGCTGGGTGGGCTACTTTGGCTAACTATGCTTCCGTCCAGCTGGATGAAAATTTGGATGTTAAAACCTACGAACAATTATTAAAGCAAGTAGAAAAAGAAATCCATCATCTACCACCAAATCGGGTCCGCTACGTTATGAATGGTTTTGTCATTGCCGTGGGTAGTTACATCAAGGCACTCACCAAAAAATCGCAAGCAACCGCCGAAAAAATTGGTAAGGTCACCGTAGAAATGGAAAACGTTTCTTGTAAAGTACCTTTAGCAAAAGACTATATTCAAAAAATAATCGACAAAGATCGAATCGGGAAAAAGCGTAAACAAGCTAGATGCTAATTAGCATATTGGTAAATTAAAAAAAATATTAGTAGAGTATTAACGACATCAATTTTTATACACCCGACTCTAATTCCAAATCAATATCGAATATTCAATATTGATCTTTTGTTAAATCATGTCATAAAGCAACCTATGATCCACCCAGACCATCTTATCCTCACAACCCCTGATTTATCGCTTGGGATGGATTATGTAGAAAATCTCATGGGTGTTCGTCCCATTTTTGCCGGTCAGCATCTCGGTTTAGGCACCCACAATGCCTTGTTGAGTTTGGGCAATCGCACCTATTTTGAGGTTATTGCTCCTGATCCCAAACAAGATATTGATAAAAATAAACTTTGGATTAATATTGAGCAGGATCCAACACCTTGCCTTGCTCGTTGGGTGGCACAAACTGATCAATTGCAGACCATTGCGGACCTTGCGAAACAACATCAAATTCCATTGGGCGATATCCAACCAGGTAGTCGTACACAAACAGATGGAACGCCAATTAACTGGGAAGCTACTTTTCCAGCGGTCGAAAATTTTGGTGGTCTTCTTCCCTTTTTCATTAATTGGGGAAATAGTATACATCCTTCTGAATCCTTGCCCTTCTTAGGGAGTCTCGAAAAAATATCCGCCACTCATCCCCAACCAGAACTGATCAAAAAATACTGGCGTGTCCTAGGTATTCCCTACGAGGTGAAATACGGAACCCATCCACAACTCCACGCCTGGATCAAAACCCAAAAAGGTCTGATAGAATTATAAGAAGCACCGATGGCATGATTTGTTTGTTGAATTGTTGAATCGCTTCGCTTATTGAATCGTTGAAAAGTGAAATTCCATCTTCAATTTCAAATTTATTTTTTTAAACAAAAGAGAATATTTTTTAATCAACACCTTGCCTGCCGGTAGGAATCAACAAATGCCATCTCGTCCGCTTTCGCGCCTGCCTGCCGGTCAGGCAGGGAGCCTTCCCTTGCCGCATTGTCATGCGTCACCCTCCTTTCAGTCGGGATCGGTCAGTTATCAACAAATCAATCTCCAAAATCTTCGGAATTAACATTTCTCTCCCATCATTATAAATCACAAAATCCGCTTTGGCGATTTTCTCCGCTTCTGGAAGTTGCTTATCCATCCGAGCTTCGACTGCTTCCCGCTCCAATCCATCACGTAGCATGACTCGTCGAATCCGTTCCTCCCGATCTGCCGTAACAACAATCATTTTATCCATCTGCTGATAACTACCAGTTTCATAAAACAAAGCCGCCTCCTTTATGGCATAACGGCTTGTTTGTTTAGCAAACCAACGTTCTCCATCTAAAAAAACCGCAGGATGAACGAGTTTATTGAGTTGGGCTAATAAGGCTTTATTTGAAAAAACGAGTTTGCCAATATAGGCCCTGTTTAAACCGCCATCCGGTAAATAAGCAGATGTGCCGAAAAGGTCGATGATATTTTTTATTAAGTCAGGATCATGTTGCATTAACCATTTAGCCCGATCATCAGCGTAGTAAACCGGAATATTTAATAGCTCAAAAATCCGACAAACGGTCGTTTTTCCGCTGCCAATTCCACCCGTAATTCCTACTTTAAGCATGTGTTTTTATTATAAGTTAAGTTCCTTTTTGCAAGAATAATAATTTCAATTGGTCTAAACTAGTCATTAGGAGAAGAAATGGAGGAGTAAAATGGAAAATAATCGTAAATTTGAGTACAAAGCATCTTAAACTGCCCTGTCAGCGATGGTGATTTTTTTGGTTAAATCTAGAAATTTGAAAATAGAGGTTTACATAAAAAATATTGTTTTAATTCTCTCCCTATTAACCGTTTCCGGTCTTAATGGTCAGGACCTTCATTTCTCGCAATTTTATTTTGCTCCTTTACAGCTCAATCCTGCCTTAACGGGTGTTTTTAAAGAAGATATTCGTTTTACAGCAAATTATAGAAGACAGTGGAAATCTGTTCCAGTCGATTATCTGACTTTCTCTGGAGTGGTGGATGGTAAGATAACCAAACTTAGTTTTCCCAATGGTTTCTTTTCGGGAGGACTGGTTTTTAATCACGATATCGCCGGAGATGGAAATTTGACCTACTCAAATATTAGTGCTACGGCTAGCTACACACAAAAACTCACGGAGCAACAATTACTCACGGCTGGATTGCTAATTGGAGGAGGCCAGCGTAGAATTGATCTTAGCCAACTTACTTTTGGTAATCAATTTAATGGAGATCTTTTCATAGGGACGGCTCCTACGCGCGAAAATCTTGACCAAACCAGTATCCAGTATCTGGATTTTGGCGTAGGCCTCAATTGGCACTTACAAGAGGAAGCGCAAAAATATTGGGGCGATTTAGGCATTGGCGTTTTTCATCTAAACCAACCGGATGTTGGATTTTACAATCAGACCAAAACGGAACTTCCGAGACGTTATTCTATTTATGGAAATATTGGATTCGCTATCAATGAAAAACTGGGCCTTGAATTTAATGGGTATTTTCAAAAACAAAATACCTATACAGAATCGGTCGCCGGTACGGGTGTCAAATATCAGTTAACCGATACTAGAGGCCGAGAATTAAGCCTACGATTTGGAGTCAGTTATCGGTTTGTTGGTGCTAGAGATGCACTGATCCCTAATATCGCCGTTGCTTACAATGCTTGGCTACTAGGATTCAGTTATGATTTCAATCAATCTGATTTTGACTTAGCGACCAATGGACGAGGTGGTCCAGAACTTGCCCTACAATATCGAATTACCAAAGTCAAACCTTTAAAAGCTTCTAAATCCTGTCCCATCTTTTAAGATCCCAATGCGGAAAATTATTCCATGAAAAAAATATTGCTTTTTATTGTATTTAACCTGTTATTGTTTGGGACTTATGCCCAGACAAAAGCTGCTTTTGTTCGTGCCGGAGAAGAGGCAATGACCAAGCATGATTTTTTTTCTGCCATGAACTATTTTGAAGAAGCATTAGAATTTCCTGGTTCAGAGACGTCCACTCGCTATCTATATGGAGAAGCTGCTCGTCAGTTTTTTGCCTACGATTTGGCTATCCAACAATATCAGTATGTTTTAAATGATGAAAAAGCGGAGCGTTTCCCGCTTACAAAATTTTGGTTATCTACCGCTTATCAAAATTTGGGAAACTATCAAAAAGCAATCAATGGTTTCGATGATTTTATTAAAAATACGCAGAATAAGGCGTTTAAAGATAGAGCAATTGCTGCTAGAGACGCATGCGCATGGGCGCTGTCATTAGTTAATCAACCACACAATATTGAGGTGACCCATCTTGATAAAAGAATCAATACTCCCTATTCTGAATTTGGTGCTGTCCGACAAGGTGATACCTTATATTATTCGTCTTATCGTTATCAAATGATGAGTGATCAAACGATTCCTCGACGAAGAACCACTAAAGTGTTGACACAAAAAGGAACCGCAAAAGGACGTCCATTGACCCGTAACTTCAATGAAAAAGATAAACTGACGGCACACACGAGTCTTACCCCAGATGGTCAACGAATTTATTATACGCTTTGTAAATATACCGGAAAGGTTGATATCCAATGTCAAATATATTATCGAGATCAAGACAAACGAAAGCGCTGGGGACCATCGCAAAAGCTTCCCGACAATATTAATGTCGAAGGTTTTACAACAACCCAACCAGCTTGGGGATTAGACCCAACGACCCAAAAGCCAGTATTATATTTTTCTTCAAACCGTCCTGAGGGGAAAGGTGGACTAGATATTTATCAAGTAGAAATTACCAAGAGCGGTTTTGGAATCCCTGTAAACCTGACAACAATTAATACCGCTGAGGATGATATCACTCCTTTTTATCATCAAAATTCTCAAAGTCTGTTTTTTAGTTCTCAAGGCTACCAGAATTTAGGAGGATACGATATCTTTCAGGCCAAGCATAACGGAACTTCATGGGAGCGTCCTATGCACACTGGATATCCTTTAAATAGCAGTTATAACGATATCTATTTTACGTTAAATGCCGATTCTACGCAAGCCTATATTTCTTCAAACCGTGCAGGATCTTTTTATTTGGAAGAAAAAAACAAAGCTTGCTGTAATGATATTTTTGCGGTAAAAATAAATCCACCACCTTTGCCCAAAGATCCGCTAGTTCCTAAAAAAGATACTACCGTATTAGTGGTTACGCCACCTGTTCCACCGGTTGCTCCAATAATACCAGCCGTAGTGGATACAACTCCTATCGTCGTTGCTCCTCCCGTCGTATCTGTTCCAGAAACACCGATCCCTGTCATTCCAATAGAGGACCCCATTCCTCCACCGGAGGTTGTCCGTATTCCACCGGTAGTAACAACCGTAGAGGAGCTTAAAGCTACATTGCCATTGCCGCTGTATTTTCACAATGATCAACCAGATGCCCGTAGCTTTCTGGAGACCACGTCCACTAATTATCAAACTACTTACGATGATTATCTTCAGCGCCGAACGGAATATCTAAACGCAGTTTTAGAAGAGGAACAAGCCCAGGTAAATAACTTTTTCGAAGAGGATTTGATAAAAGGATATGCTCAGTTTCTTGAATTTACAGAAGGGGTAATGGCCCATTTGCAGGATGGCAAAAAAGTATCTTTAACGGTACGTGGATTTACGAGTCCTCGCGCACAGTCCGGTTATAATTTAGCCCTTGGAAAAAGAAGAACTATGTCCATTATTAATTTTTTCAAGAATTATCAAAATGGATTATTTATCCCTTATCTAGGAAGTGGACAATTAAAAATTAGCGAAAAATCTTTTGGAGAAACCCTTGCTGCTCCCTCTGTTAGTGATCTTCTTCAGGATCGCCGAAATTCTATTTATATACCAGCCGCCGCTCGAGAAAGAAGAGTAGAATTGGTGGGAATAACCATAGAATAACTATCTTAAAAGATTAACTTAATGCTAAGGGTAAACCCTGATTATTCTTATTTGCCTATCCGTGGATTCCCCTGTTTTAAATAATACATAATTATTTTTTAGTATTTATTGCGATATTGATGAGCAATCTATTAACTTGCACTCAAGTTAGTTTTTGTACTTTTATCCAAAATTATAAACCATGAAATTTGATTATTAATCGATTTTTTTGAAATATAATTTTTTTTATTACAAAATTAACTTAAACCCAAACAAAAAATTTTTCTCTCCGTTAAGTCATTCTACTGACGGTTTCACCGAATTTTATTTTTGGGGGCTGTTTTTTAATCCTTCTTTTGCAATAACTCTTTTGTAAAAAACGAACTGACACCTTTGTACATATAATAAAACGTAATTGTATCGTCTTGTATCGATATATTTTGGAATGAATATTGTCTTTAGTGATGTATACTATTCCATACCATTGACATATCTAACCTACAATTACCCCTCGATCTAATTATAATCCCGTGGCTGAATTGAGTTATATCTGCTAGACAGATATGAGATTTAATGTGCTTTTTCAAGAAACCCTAAAAGTAATTTTGAATGCCACTAAGAAACATTTACACATACATTGTATTGCTATTTTCTTTTCAAATAGCGAATGCACAAGTTACCGCCGATTTTTCGGTTAACAACACAACTGGTTGTGGTTCACTGCAAGCTTCTTTCACGGATGCTTCGTCAAGCATTGCAGGTGATATCGTCTCCTGGGAGTGGACTGGCGATTTGAACGCTACGCAAGAAAATCCCAATCGGATATTTGGTACGCCGGGTACCTATTCTATTTGTTTAAAGGTAACGGATGATGCCGGCAATACAGGGGAAATTTGTAAAGATGATTTTATTACCGTTTTTTCCTTACCAATTCCAGACTTTACCGCTGCTCAACCTCAGGGATGTGTTCCTTTGGTCGTTACGTTTTCCGATGCTTCGCAGGGAACAGATGCTCCTATCACTGATTGGATGTGGGGGTTAGGGGGTTCTTGTGGAACGGTTTCTAATACTACTAATGAAGGACCAACCTGTACCTACGAAATAACAGATAACTATAGTGTCAACCTAACTGTTATTGATGCAAACGGTTGTACCAATACCATCACTAAAACAGATTTTATCAGCGTTTCTCCAGCTCCAGTGGCAGATGTGAGTGGAAATAATTTGATTGGTTGTGAGGCACCGCATACCGCAAATTTTATCAATAATAGCCCAGATCCTAATGTTCAAATTACTTGGGATTTTGGTAATGGAAATACCTTTCAAGGAGACAATCCTCCTAGTGTTACTTATAATGCCCCAGGCTTTTATACCGTAACCGCTATCGCCACCAACACGGCTTCTCAATGTGCAGATACTTTAATTTTATCGGACTATGTCCAAGTAGGTGCCTACGCTGAATTTACTAGCTCCGTTCAAGGAGGTTGTGAAGATCTTACCGTAAGTTTTACAGATAACTCACCTGATCCTGCCTCAGAGATTGAATGGGATTTTGGAGACGGAAATACTTCTACCGAAGCCAATCCAAGTCATACTTATGAAGTGCCGGGTTGTTATACAGTTCGACTTTCCCGAACGGCTCAGGGTTGTCCTTCTGTCGTTTATGCTTCTGAATGTATCAAAGTAGATCCTCAACCAGATGTCTGGTATGCTAATGATAATAATATTGGATGTGCGTTGCCGCACGTGGTAAACTTTTCTGCCATTTCTTCTAGTGCGACCGCATGGAGTTGGGACTTTGGAGATGGTAATACTTCTGATGAACAAAATCCTACTCATTCTTTTGAAGCATTTGGGGAATACCCTGTGACTTTAACGGTTACCAACGTTTATGGTTGTACGAATTCTGCCACGGTGAATACCATTAATTTAACAGAACTAAAAGCGGTATTGGACGATACGGATATTTCTGGTTGCGCACCGTTAGGGGTAGCACTAACAGAATCTTCTGTTTCTGTCACCGATATTACGTCTTGGGATTGGGAAATAAAATCTGAGAGCACTAGCTATACGTCTTCTGAGGCAGCGCCAACTTTTAGTGTCATTGATACAGGTATTTACGATGTGGTTTTAGTGGTCACCAATACCCTTGGTTGTCGAGACACGGCTACATTTTCTCAATCTATCGAAGTGGGAACTCCACCCGTAATCAACTTCTCTGCCGATCCAGTTGAAACTTGCATCGAATGGGATATAAATTTTACGGATGCTTCTTCCTCAAATATTGAAGAATGGTTTTGGGATTTTGGCAATGGTGAAAATTCCGATGAGCAAAACCCTACTTTGAGTTATCCTGATACTGGATATTACGATATTAGTTTAGTCGGTATTCATAATGGTTGTGCCAATACCTTAACACTCGATGATTATGTGCATGTGATGGCACCGGTGGCAAAATTTCAGGTAATAAACTTCTGCGAAGAACCATTTCGTAGAAAATTTAGAAATAATTCAATCGATGCTGATTTTGTAGAATGGGATTTTGGAGTAGAAGGTATTGATACGGATGTTTCTACTGAATTGAATCCTGAATATGTTTATACTGAAACAGGAACATACACCATCACCATGACAGTATATAATTCTGAGACGCAGTGTTCACATACGAGAACAAGTATGATTGCAATTACTAATCCTGCCGCTAGCTTTTCTGTTATGGAAACAGAAGGTTGTAAGCCTTACACGCTCTTGCTTGAAGAAAATTCTCAGGATGCAGTAGAGTGGGAGTGGAGTGCTCCTGGAGCAACGATTGAAGACCCAAATGCGCAACAACCGGTGATTGTTTATGACAATCATGGAACCTATTCCGACGTACAATTAATCATTACCGATGTCAATGATTGTCGGGATACTATTTTATTTACTGAAACTATTTCTGTTGGGCGAGCTGTGTCTAATTTTACGCAAGATATTACCGGAGGTTGTTTACCGCTTACTGTTAATTTTTCGGCTGAGGCAAGTAGTGCATTTAGTTCCATTGAATCTTGGGAATGGACCTTTGGGGATGACTTAGGAACTTCTACCGATCCGAACCCAAGTTTTACATTTACAGAAGCTGGTTTACACAATGTAAAGCTAGTGGTAACCGATAGTTGGGGATGTCGAGCAGGCCGAAATACCGTAGGGGCCGTTGAAGTAACAAATCCCATCGCCAACTTTACAGCCGATAGCCTTGGTTGTACTTGGGCGGATATAGTTTTTACGAATAATTCGCAAGGTGTAGCCTTGGATCATTTGTGGGATTTTGGAGATGGAGCGTCTTCCACAGAAAAAAATCCAACACATACTTACACGACAGAAGGTATCTATACAGTCTGTCTAACGATAACCGATAAATACGATTGTGTAAGCACTATTTGTCGGGAAAATTCGGTAAATATCGCTGATCCAGTCGCTGGTTTTTCAGTAGACTCTACTTTTGCTAGTTGTCCGCCTTTACCTGTAAATTTTTCCAATGAGTCCATCAATGCTGATTCCTATACTTGGGATTATGGAGATAACAGTGGGCTTTCTAATTTGAATGATCCTTCACATATCTATACTATTCCAGGTGTCTATAATGTAACCTTAAAAGCCTTTCGAACAGAAGCCTGTCAGGACAGTTTGACGACGCAAGACCTAATTGTACTAGATGGACCCGAAGGAGAATATCAATTTGATATTGATACCTCTTGTGCACCAGCTGTGATAACTTTTACGGCTTCTTCGGTAGCAAATTATATGTATATCTGGGACTTCGGTTTAGGTGATCTAGATACCACACAATTAAGTGCCATAAATGATCAAGTAACTTTCACTTATACAGAGCCAGGGACTTATTACCCAACCTTAAGCTTTTTAAATAATACTGGATGTTTTCGAACTTTGCCACCTGTTGGACCAATAGTGGTAGCATCCAGTACGCCAGCTTTTGAAGCATCTAAGACGGTGTTATGTACTGCAGGAGAGACGGTGAATTTTATGAATCTTTCTTCGAGTGCTACCGCAATTCAGGCGGTTGAATGGCTTTTTGAAGGAGGAAGTCCGGCCACTAGTAATGATTTTGAACCACAAGTGACTTATAACTCACCAGGTTCTTTTGATGTAAGAATGGTCATTGATAATGGAGGTTGTACAGATACTTTATTAATTCCAGATTATATAAAGCTAGGAGATTTGCCGAATATTGACTTTAACGTTTCTGCCGTTACTGGTTGTACTCCGCTGACGGTCAACTTTACAGATAATAGTTCCGTTGCTAATAGCAATATTGTTTCTTGGGAATGGGATTTTGGAGATGGAACGACTGCGGATATTCCTAATCCAACTCATATCTATTATAATGATATTGCCAATACCTATACGGCAACACTTACCGTTACTACCGAGGACGGCTGTACAGCTACACGCTCTGAAACAATCAGTTTACTAAGTGTTACAAATATCAGTGCCGGAGAAGATCGTACTATTTGTATAGGCGAACCAACCTTGTTGGAAGGAGTGGTTTTTGGTGATACCACCGGATTAGAATATTATTGGAGTCCAGCTCAATCTTTGAGTTGTGTTGCTTGTATGGACCCAGTTGCCACACCTTCAGATACGACCATTTATACATTTGTTGTTCGAACTTCTGAAGGTTGCACCTCCACGAGCGAGGTAACGGTGATGGTAAAACCTTTTCCGGTACCAGTAATCGATGTTTCCTCGGATACGTCAATTTGTCTGAATGAAATTGTTCAATTAAATGTATCTGGTGGAACAGAAGTATACGACTATAATTGGGACACCAACGTAGCTGGATTATCTTGCTACGAAAATTGTCAAAACCCAGTTGCTCAACCTTTGGTAAGCAGTACTTATAAGGTCACTGTTACCACGAGTCACGGATGTTCGAGTTCGGATTCCGTAAGGGTAGATATTGTAGATCAATCGCAGGAATTTGCCGGAGAAGATCGGAGTGTTTGCGCAGGTGATACGGTACAATTAAATACTAGTTTGGGTAGAAATCCAGAATGGTTGGTGAACAATGATTTGAGTTGTACTTATTGTCCAAGCCCAATTGCCTTTCCATCAGAAACAACAGATTATGTGGTCCAAGTATTAACCGATCAAGGATGTACGATTGTAGATACGGTTAGAGTTACTACTTTTAGCGCTGATGATATCGATGCGGGAGTAGACCAAACCATTTGTTTGGGCGACGGTATTACACTAGCAGGTCAGGGTGATGGAACGATCAGTTGGAGCCCTGCTAATACGGTTGATGATGCTACCATTTTAGATCCAGAGGCGTTCCCACCTTCAACTACTGTTTATCAACTTCAATTAAAAAATGGCGATTGTGTCCTCACGGATTCGGTGACGATTTCGGTAAAAGAAAAAGTGGAAATTACTACAGAGGACATTTTAATTTGTGAGGGCGATTCTGTTCAACTTACCGTACAAGGAGATGCCAATGAATACGAATGGGTTAGAACGGATCGGATGGATTTGACAGACCCAACTAGTCCGATAGTTTATCCCGTAGAGACCACTGAATATATGGTGATTGGAAAATTAGCTTCCTGTTCGGCAGATACGGCCTGGTTGACAGTGGAGGTAGATGCTGCCCCTAAAGTAGAAATACCAGTTAATTATGTCTTTTTCCCAGGTCAGGAAGTGCTTATCAATCCGGTCGCCAAAGGCGAAGACCGTAATAGCTATTCGTATGAATGGATTTCCACGGCAGATTTGGATTGTGTTAATTGTAGTGATTTGATGATTCCTACGCCAGAAAATGGAACGGAATATAAGTTGATCGTAACCAACACGAATACCGATTGTTCGAAAGAATTCAAAACTACCTTGAGGTTATTGGACCAGTGTCCTGAAGACCTGATTCAGGTTCCATCTGCTTTTTCTCCTAATAATGATGGACAAAATGACGTATTGGAAATATTCCTAAATCCAGCTTTGCCTTCCATCAATAGTATTAGAATTTTTAATCGCTGGGGCGCAAAAATTTACGAAGGATCGAACGCCGGAGAAACTTGGGACGGAACAGCCAACGGAAAATTGGTACCCAATGGCGTATATATTTACATGATTGAAGCAGAATGTCCATTGCTGAATAATACAATGGTCAAATCTGGTGATATTACGATTGTTCGATAGGCGAAAATATAAATAACTGAATATCAGATAATTATAATTATTCCAGACAGCCTTCAGATTATAAACCCAACATATAGCCCAAAGGTCGGTTCTCCGACTTTTGGTTTTTTCGTTATAAGAATCTTTTTTATCAGCAAGTTTCTACCATCTTCATAAAAGGACGGCATTATATTTGAAATATTCAAGTCAACACATAACCACCGTTTTAGACTTGTTCTATCTTAATGCATAGAGCAAACCCATTTACTCCTCCCCTTTGTAATCCTAATTTAATAGCATTTTTCAAATCAGATTCTAAGAATACATAAAATGTATCTATTGCTGATAAAATACTTGCATGAACATACAAAAAAACATACTGGTGGTGGTGTTGCTCCTTTCGGGGCTCGTGACTTTTGCTCAACCAGTCGCAGATTTTACCGCAAACGTACAAACGGGTTGTGGTTCTTTACAAGTTTCTTTTCAGGATCAATCCACTGGAAATATTGTCGAATATGCCTGGAATTTAGGAGGTGTATCTTCTTCAACTCAAAATCCAGGAAGAATTTTTGGTACCCCAGGTAGTTATGAAGTATGTCTGACCATTACAGATACGGATGGATTGACCAATACCAACTGTAAGGCAGATTTTATTACTGTTTTCCACCTTCCTGAGCCTGATTTTAGTATTCCTACTTCTAATGGTTGTATCCCTTTTGAGGTGACCTTTACTGATTTATCTACCTCTCAAGATGGCAATATCGAAGAATGGATCTGGGGTGTTGGTGGTCAGGCTGGCGTGATCACCGATGACGGAAGCTTGACGGCTATTGAAAATACCTACGATATTGTGGATGATTATACGGTCAGTTTGACCATAAAAGATGATAATGGGTGTAGCAATACCATCACGAAAGATGATTTTTTGAGCGTAAACGAAAATCCCGTTGTTGATTTTATGGCCGATCAAACCTTTTCTTGTAACTCACCTCACATCGTTAATTTCCTCAACAGTTCTCCCAATATGAATATGACCTTTCAATGGGATTTTGGCAACGGCCAATCTTTCAACGGAGCCAATCCACCAGGGGTTACTTATAATAATCAGGGTCAGTATGATGTTTCTTTATTAGGTAGGGATAACGTCACGGGTTGTCGTGATACCTTATTAAGAGCGGATTATATTCAAATTAGTTATCCTACTGATTTCACCCAAAGTGAAGATACGATCTGTAAAGGAAGCTCCGTCAGCTTTTCGGATATTTCTCCTGAAAATGCCTCTGATGTCTTTTGGGATTTTGGGGATGGACAGAGCAGCATTGCTGCCAACCCAACGCATCAATATGATACGGCTGGTTGTTTTTATGTGATTTTGACACGAACGGTCAACGGATGTCCTGGTGTAAAGGTAAGCGAACAATGTATTACCGTACTAGATGTGAATCCAGTTAGTATTACTAATAATAATCCAATGGGATGTACGGTTCCGCACACTGCCGATTTCTTTTCAGATGTGGTGGTTAATGGAGCTAGTTTTGAGTGGGATTTTGGAGATGGACATACTAGTATCGACCCTGCACCGCAACACACGTATGATAGCATTGGGATTTATGTAATTAGATTGACCGCAACCAATAGTGATGGGTGTGCAGAAACGGCTACGGATACTATTCAAATTTTACCAGCTCAAGCAATAATTGCTGGAGACGAACCGGAAGGATGTACTCCTTTAACTTTTACACTGAGTGAGTCTAGCCAGACTTTTAGTCAAATTACCGAGTGGGAATGGACGGTTTATAATAATGCTGCTGCACCACCAGTTAGTTTTTCTTCTACGGATAGTGTTCCTGTATTTACCTTAGTGGATACTGGACAATATGCCATTCAATTAGTGATCCAAGACGAGATGGGATGTCGAGATACAACCATCGTTGAGGAAGGGGCTGCAGCCGGAATGCCACCGGAAGTAAATTTTTCGGCTGATCCATTGGTTTCTTGTATCAATTCGGTCGTCAACTTTGTCGATCAATCCAGCGATTTTGCCAATGGTTGGGAATGGGATTTTGGAGATGGAGGATTATCTGAAGATCAGCATCCAGTTTATGAATACCAGGACACTGGCCGGATGGATGTCAGACTAACGGCCTTACATCATGGCTGTCCAGCTGAAAAAACACTGGTGGAATATATAGAAGTAGTGCCACCAAAAGCAGCGTTTAGAATCAATCGAAACTGTTCTCAACTGTATATCATTGATTTTACAGATATTAGTATTGGTGCAGACTCTATTATTTATGATTTTGGAGTGCCTGATATCGAAACAGATACCAGTACACAAAGAAATCCAACTTTTACCTATCCAAATACTGGAGATTATTTTGTTAGTCAGATCGCCTTTAATTTTACGACAGGTTGTTCTGATACCTTATTAAGATTAGTACAAATTGCAGAACCACATGCGGTATTTCAGTTGTCAACTACCACCGGCTGTGCTCCACTAACGGTTTTTCTTTCCGACAGTTCTTCCTTTGCGGAAAGCTGGATTTGGAGTGGCGGTGGAAGTGGAGTTATCAACGATCCAGTGGCTGCTGAACCAACTATAAGATTTAATACCGCAGGTCCTTACACCAACATTCAATTATTGGTAACAGATGTTAATGGATGTCAGGATTCTATTATGTTTACAGATACGATTTGGGTCAATGAAGTAACGACTGATTTTTCAGTAGATCCAGCGTTTGGTTGTTTCCCATTGAGTACACAGTTTACCGATGCATCGACGAGTTTATATGGAACGGTGAATGAGTGGGAATGGGATTTTGGAGATGGCCTGACTGCGGAGCAAATTAATAATCCAAGTCATCTATATGAGGAGGAAGGTTATTTTGACATAACCCTTTCTGCCACCGATGATTGGGGGTGTAGCAAAACCTTAACACTGGATAGTTTAGTAGAAGTATATCGACCAATTGCTGAATTTTCTACGATGGATACCTTGAGCTGTAGTGCTCATGCGGTAAGTTTTAGTAATACTTCTTCCGGAAAAGGACTGCGCTATGCTTGGGATTTTGGAGATGGGGAAAGTTCGACAATAGAAAACCCCATACATACTTATCTCTTAGAAGGAACTTATGATGTTTGTCTCACAGTGACTGATGCTATTGGTTGTGATAATACGTTATGTATAGAAGATTATATAGTCATTGCTGACCCACTGGCATCTTTCACCCAAGATACCACCTTCGGAATTTGCCCACCATTGTTGGTCAATTTTACCAATACTTCCTTGAATACAACTAATTACGAATGGGATTTTGGAGATCAAAGCGGGACATCCAATCAAGTAGATCCACCACATATTTACACGATGCCTGGTACCTATGATGTTCAGCTAATTGCCGTAGCAACCGAGTTTTGTCAGGATACGTTATTAGTAAATGATCTGATTAATCTAAATGGTCCAACGGGTAGTTTCCATTTCGATATAGATACTGCTTGTGTACCTGCTACGATTAATTTTGTTGGAAGTTCAGCCGCTCCTTATACCTATATTTGGGATTTTGGAAACGGGAGACTTGATACGACAGAAAACGTTACTTACGACAGCATTTTTTATGTTTATCAAAGCGGAGGAGATTTTATTCCAAAACTAATTTTAGTGGATCAGGTAGATTGCCAAACAACCATCGTTTCAGAAAATCCTATTGTTATTTCAGAAATGAAATTAGATTTTCAGGCAGATAGAACCTTATTTTGTAACGATCTAGGAACCACCAAATTTACGAACTTGACTGCTTCTACTCATCCTATCGATGACTTAGAATGGCATTTTTTTGGTGCTGATCCGACGAATAGTATCGAGCCGGAACCAAGTATTCAATATCTTAATCCAGGAAATTATTCCGTACAATTATTCGTCAATAATGGAATTTGTATGGACTCTCTACTAAAAGTAGATTATATCGGGGTTGGGGCAATTCCTGATGTAGCCTTTCAGATAAGTGACGCTGTAGGTTGTGCACCCTTGACGGTTAATTTCCAAGATTTGTCCACGGTGGATAGTAGTACGATTAACGGTTGGAATTGGAATTTTTCAAATATTGATGAGACCGATTTAGAAACACCTGTATTTATTTTTAATGAGCCAGGGACTCATACCATTACCTTAACGGCCACTTCCGCAGTTGGTTGTCAGGACTCGGTAGCTAGAGAAGTGGAAGTATTAGAAATTCCCGAATTCTCCATTGCCACACCGGAATCCATTTGTATTGGACAATTTGCAGAATTAGTCCCTGAAATTACAGAAGATACTACTGGATATCAATTTGAATGGATAAGTCATCCAGATCTCAGTTGTATAAATTGTTTGACCCCATCTGTAAATCCAGTGGATACTACGATTTATTATCTAGCGGTGACCAATACTTTGGGGTGTACTGCTACCGAAGAAGTAACCGTTGAGGTACGACCCTTTGCAGCGCCGGTGGTTACCCTTACGCCTGATACGAGTATTTGTTTGAATGATCTTGTCCAATTGCAAGTAAGTGGGGGAAATAATCTATCCGAATATCAATGGGGAACAGATGCCGAAGGTTTGAGTTGTTACGAGGCCTGTGTCAATCCTATTGCTAGTCCATTGATCTCCACGAATTTTCAGGTGACGGTTACCAACGAATTTGGTTGCGCAACAACAGATTCCGTATTGGTAACTATCTCTAATGAATATCAATCATTGGTCGGTGAAGACCAAATAATATGTGAAGGGGATCAAATTCAATTGAATACGATTACTGGAAATGATCCGACTTGGTTGGTAACAGATGGTTTAGATTGCACCTACTGTCCTGATCCAATGGCCCAACCGGATAGTACAACGATTTATCGTGTCAAAGCCTTAACGGATGCAGGTTGTGAATTATTAGATACCATTGAAATAAAAGTAATACCATTGAATTCCATTGATGCGGGAGCAGACCAGGAAATTTGTCATGGGGCAACTGCTACCTTGAGTGGGAGTGGTACGGGGAACGTCAGTTGGACACCGGTTCAATCAATCAATTCACCTAATTCATTGGAGACAGTAGTTAATCCTACAGAGAATACCATCTATACTATGACCCTTACGGAAGGAAACTGTACATTGGTTGATTCTGTTTCTATTACCTTGGCTACTGCCACTACTTTGGAAACAGCAGATGCAGCTATCTGTGAAGGAGAAACAGTAGAATTGGTTTATGAAGGTTTGGTGGATCAATTTACTTGGTTTAATGAACAAGGTAACGAGATTATTAATTTGAACGTTCGTCCTTCAGTTAGTACCAACTATACCGTTATTGGACAATATTCAACTTGTGATCCTGATACTTCTATCTTAAGTATAGAGGTAACGCCAAAACCAGAAAGCCATTTACCGGAAACATTGACCTATCTTCCAGGTGTGCAAATGCGGATTCCACTAGTCATTCCAGACAGTGCGGTTTATGAATTCAGTTGGTTACCAGCAGATAGTGTGGATTGCGCAGATTGTCAACAACCAACTATGCTGCCTGATAGTAATACCGTATATCAAGTAGAAATTACAGATATGATGACTGGATGTGATGTTATTGACACGATTCAATTTGAAGAGTTGATTACTTGTTCGTCAGATTTAGTAGCAGTTCCCAACGCATTTTCACCCAATAGTGATGGTGAAAACGACTATTTACAGCTTTTTCCAAATCCAACTGTTCAGTCAATTGATCGCTTCCGGATCTTTAATCGATGGGGAGCGCTATTGTTCGAAACGGATGATTTATTCAATCGCGGCTGGGATGGACAAATAAAAGGAAAACAAGCACCCGTTGGCGTATATATATTCATGGTAGAATTTACCTGTGAATTGACTGGAAAAACCGTAATTCATTCCGGAGATATTACGCTGGTTCGCTAAAAATTACTACCTAAACATATATGTATTAATAATAATATTTTTTTATTTTTTTTAATTGATTTTCTTAAGAAAACTAGAAAAAAAGCTTAAATTTGTATCCGAATTAGAATAGAGGGATGTAAGTGCGATTTTAACAACCTATAATTTTTTATAAAATCGCTTTTTAGTCTAACCAACCATCTGATAGCATTAGCCTAAACCGATTTCAAGGCATAACCTGACGTATTATCGGCCGCAGGCTATTGGAATTCAATTACCTACAATGTTTTGCATGGATCAGCCTATTTCTAGGTAAGAACCATCAATGCTGATTTTATGAGAAGACCACAATCTGTATAGATGGAGTGCCTGAGGTACCTATGCAGAAACGAACGGATTTTTACATTTTTAACCGGGATTAATTATTGACCTAGATGCTACACACACGCATATTTTGGTCGCTTTGCTTTGTGTTTCTACTAACCAATTGGGGATCGGCGCAGGTATCTGCCGACTTTAATGCTAGTGTCACCACGGGTTGCGGCTCCTTACAAGTTTCCTTTACTGATGAATCTACCTCCATCAATCCCATTAATGACTGGTCTTGGGATTTAGGTGGTGTTTCTGCTGGAACCCAAAATCCAGGAAGAATATTTGGAACACCTGGTAAATATGACATTTGTCTTACCGTGACCGATACCCAAGGAAACTCTAATACCAATTGTAAGTCCGAATATATTGAGGTTTTTCCACTCCCAAACCCTGACTTTACCGTGTCTGGATTATCTGGCTGCGCACCACTTGAAGTTGTATTTACGGATCAATCTTCTAGTGAAGGAGTCGAAATTGAAGAATGGATTTGGGGGGTCGGTGGTTCTAGTGGTGTGATTGTGACGACTGATCCTTCGGAGGTAATTTCTAATACTTATAATACAGCTGATAATTACACAGTGAGTCTGACCATTCAGGATGCTAATAATTGTTCAAATACCATTACACGCAGTGACTTGATTACTGTTTTTCCAGATCCAGAAATTGATGTCACTATTGACGAACCCTTCAGTTGTAATATTCCGTTTACTGCCAATTTTAACAACCTTAATCCTGCGAATAATCTTACCTATGTCTGGAATTTTGGGAATGGAGAATTTTTTACTGGAGTGAATCCTCCTCCTATTGTTTATTCAGAGCCTGGCACGTATGATATTACGGTGACGGCTATGAATCAAAATACGAATTGTACCACCAGAGAAGTATTTAGTAATATATTGCAAGTAGGCTATCCTGTCACTATAGATTATTCTAGTCCAAATAATTGCCAAGGAAGTACTTATACCTTTATGGATAATTCTATCGAACCAGCAGATAGTGTTCTTTGGGATTTTGGAGATGGTAATTTTTCTACCGAAGTAAATCCGCAACATGCCTTTACTCAAGGTGGTTGTTTTAATGTTACGCTTACCCGTTTTACCCAGGGTTGTCCATCTGAGGGCCAGCTTTCTGAATGTTTGTTGATAGAGTCTGCACCTACGGCAGTATTTTTTAATGATAATCCCGCAGGATGTACATTGC
>CALFWZ010000081.1 GCA_937928405.1 uncultured Saprospiraceae bacterium | reverse complement strand
GCAGAGGCACTTGGGGCGTGGATATCTTTTGATTTGTTTTTGTCGCGCAGAGGCGCAGAGGCACTTGGGGCGTGGATATCTTTTGGCCTGTTTTTGTCGCGCAGAGGCGCAGAGGCACTTGGAGCGTGGATAGCTTTTGTTTTTTTGTCGCGCAGAGGCGCAGAGGTACTTGGAGCGTGGATATCTTTTGATTTGTTTTTGTCGCGCAGGGACGCAGAGGCACTTGGGGCGTGGATATCTTTTGGCTTGTTTTTGTCGCGCAGAGGCGCAGAGGCACTTGGGGTGTGGATAGCTTTTGATTTGTTTTTGTCGCGCAGAGGCGCAGAGTTCGCAGAGCGATTCCGTGGGGGTGTGATTTTAGGTTGAGATTTATTTTTTATTTTTTTCTTCCCACCATAATCCTAGGGGTATTAGAAAATGGCCTACTCGGAATAAAAAGGCGAATCCTGTTTGGTGTAAATGTTCTCCAATATTCCCAAAATCGAAATTGGTCCAGATTCGAGCCAAAGCGGTTAGAAATCCCCAAATCACCATATAGAGTAAGGCAGGGCGAACGAATTTTGGGAGAAAAATCAAGATCGCTACTACAAAATCTAATATTCCCATTAACTTCAAAAATTTAGAAGCCGTGTCATCTGAACAACCTATTATTTCTACCGTCATTTCCATGAAGGTTCCTGGTTGTGGATAGTAACCAATTGCGTAAAGTCCATGACAGACAAAGGTGATAGCTGCGGCTAATTTTAGCCAAAAGATAAATCTTGGTCCAAGTTCTCCACGTCGGATTGCGTAATAAAAAAAGAAGGGTAAACTAAATTGTAAGGAATATTCAAAAAATTGTCCAAGACTATAAAATTTTTCCTTCCATAATAATAAAGCTAAAAAAATTAGCCCGACTCCACCAAGTAATACTAATCGTTGGATTATCCGAGGCGTCCACTTCATTCCTAAAGTAATAATTCCACAGACTATATAGAAGCAACCAAATCCATTAATAATGGAATTGATACCATCATCAACCGCCAAACTATTGATATACGCTTCCCAAGTTAATGAGGAAAAAAACTGAACGATCCCTGACATGATCTGCTCATCCCAAAGCAATGTTCGGAAAGGGGCATCCCAGAAAAGATGTTGGTAGGCTCGACCGAAAAAAACAGCGGCGGTTGATAGTTGAAGTAACGATTTTATTTTCATTCTTATTTTCTAAGCAAACCGATCAAAATTATCTACTCAGAATTATTTTAAAAAATCATGAAATCATAAAACTTATTATAAGTATCAATGTCAAAATTCCCAATGCGGTAGTAAGTCTTCCCATTTTTCTTTGACCTATTCAAGCTCACAAAACCATCCTCGAATTACCCGTTCTTTTTAATCATCAAAAAAGCTTTTAGAAACGGTTGAATTTCGCCATCCAATACGGCATCTGTATTACCTGTTTGATAATTGCTACGATGATCTTTTACTCGACGATCATCCAAAACATAAGAACGAATTTGTGCGCCCCACTCAATTTTTGTTTTTCCTGCTTCCACCTTATCGCGTTCTGCATTTTGTCGTTGAATTTCGGCTTCGTATAATTTGGATTTAAGCATCGTCATGGCCTTTTCTCGATTAAGATGCTGTGAACGTTCCTGCTGACATTCTACTACGATGCCCGACGGTAAGTGACGAATTCTAACGGCAGATTCTGTTTTATTCACGTGCTGACCACCCGCTCCACTCGCTCGAAATCTATCCCATTCTAGGTCGGCTGGATTGATTTCAATTTCTATGGTATCATCAATTAAGGGATGTACAAAAACGGAAGCAAACGAGGTCTGTCGTTTTCCCTGAGCGTTAAAAGGACTGATACGTACCAGACGATGAACGCCGTTTTCTCCTTTTAGGTAACCGTAGGTATAGTCTCCTAAAATTTCGATGGAAGCAGATTTGATCCCTGCCACATCACCATCTACGCGATTAAGTTGATTCCATTTATAGCCGTTCTTATCTGCGTACATGGTATACATCCGCAATAGCATTTCCGCCCAGTCACAACTTTCTGTGCCACCAGCACCAGCATTAATTTCAAGAATACAACTAAGTTCGTCTTCAGGTTGGTTGAGCGTAGATTTAAATTCCGCTTCTTCCATCGCATCAAGCGCGGCTTGATATTTGGCAGCAACTTCTTCCTCCGTTCCTTCTCCCTCCTTAAAAAACTCATTAAGGATTTCCGCTTCGTCGATGGCCGTTTTGAGATCTTCATATACCTTTACCCAGTATTGATGGGATTTAAGTTCCTTCATTACCTTTTTACCCCGCTCTGGATCATTCCAGAAATCAGGGTCCATCGTTTGCTGCTTTTTATCTTCTATTTTTAAATTTCTTTGATCGACGTCAAAGATATTGTTTTACGGTGTGTAGCCTTTTTTGCAAGGCTTTTAATTGGTCGCCAGTCATAGTTGTTGAGTTGTTGAGTTGTTGAGTTGTTTTTTTTTAAAATTTCAACTCATAGTTTGCAATATAGTTTTTATTTTTAAACAGCTTCTTAATTTACTTTCACTACCTCTAAGTAAAAAACCAAATCTTCGTTGGGTTCTACTTTTGGGGCACGTCCTTTTGCTCCATAAGCTAGTTTAGATGGAACAAAAACGGTGACTTTACCGCCTTCTTTTAATTTAGGGAGCAATTCATCCCATCCGAGCACTCCTTTATTACCAACCCGATAAGGTGCAGGTTGGTTCCGTGAGTAAGTATTATCCAAGATGGTTCCATCCATTTTAAAACCAGCATAATGTAGCTGAATATATTTTTTAGTAGCGGCTTCTTTTCCCGTTCCTTCTTCGTGGATAATATAGTTGAGTCCAGAATCCGTTTTTGCAAGATTGTCCAATTTGCCTGCTTGATAATCTTTGATCCATTGCTGAGTTTTGCCGATCATGATCAACTCTACTCCTTTGAGTGAATCTCGTTCTGCTTCTACAATTTCTTTTCGACGGATGTCTAATAATTTCAAGGTATATTTTAAAGTATCTGATTTTTTTAACCAACGAGGACGCTGATAGTTTTTAACGGAGTCCATTGGCTGCCAGAGGGTAATACTATCGTTGATACTCATCAAAAATATACCTTCGTAAGAAGGTGGTGGTGGGTCGGCAACATCACCTTTAGCAGGCATCACGGCTTTGATTGGTTCAAAAGCCAAATAAGTTGAGCGAACTACACTGTCATTTTTTAATAATAACTGGTGATAAACAACCTCATCTCCAATGACTGGGCGCATCCCCTTATTTTGTATATGCAATTCGTAAGGATAACCGGAAGCGGTCACTCCTTTTGCGGCAACGGGTAATTGATTTTTTCGTGGCTTAGTAGTAATCCCTGGCTTATCCACCACCTGCTTTTTAGCGGTTTTTTCCTGACAACCTAAAAACAAAAAAATGAATAAAATAAAAACTATATTGTTTTTCATAAATAGTAAACTAGTAAGGTTTAGCAGTATCTAAGGCATTTTGGTATTCAGGAAGAATATCTTTTAATTTTTGAATCGTCTTTTTTAAAGAAAAATAAGAAGAACCTCCGGATGCATTTTTATGTCCACCTCCCTTAAAGTGTTTTTGACAAATTTCTTGAACCGAAAAATCGCCTTTGCTTCTGAGACTGAGTTTAACGATGGTCGGTTGTTCCATGATAAAAGCGGCTACTTTTACGTCTTTCATCGTCAACATCATATTAACGATTCCCTCTGTATCCCCACGTTGAATATTAAATTGATCGTAATCATTGCGTGTCAGATAAATGATTCCGGTATGAAACTCCGGTAATATTTCCATTCGATTGGCCAGACAATGCCCCAATAATCGAAGTCGTTTTTCAGACTGTGCGTTAAAGATCAGATCTTGAATCTTATAATCATCCACTCCAATTTCAATCAGATCACCAACGATTCTAAAAAGCTTAGGAGAAGTACTATATTTAAAAGAACCAGTATCGGTCAGTATACCCGTAAATAGGCACTCACCAATCGGTACGTCCAATTCCTTTTGCATACCCATCATTTGAATAAAATCATACACTAACTCACACGTGGAGCTAGACGATGGGTCAGAAATCTCATAAAGCGCATTTAAATCTGGATATAAATGATGATCAATCATCGCCAAAGGTGTATCCTTACTTCCGATATATTCGCCCAAACGATCAATCCGGCTGAGCGAATTGAAATCAAGGCAAAAAATCAAATCTGCCCGATTAACCACTTCTTCGGCTCTTTCTGACTCAATATCATATATAATGACTGATTCAGCCCCAGGCAACCAGCCCACAAAATCGGGATATTCAGACGGAAAAACTACTCGAACCGTATGCCCCATTTTATTAAGAAAATGATATAACCCCAAAGAGGAACCAATCGCGTCCCCATCCGGGTTTCGGTGCGAGCAGATCACTATATCTTTGGGAATAGAAAGGAAGGATTTTAATTCAGCAATATTTTCCATGTGTCGTAATTCAAGTGCGAAGTTGACAAAATTTAGGCAGTAAAACAAACGTAAGGAGAACATTATTAAATGCTTTTGGCTACTCACTCCTAGCCATTTGCTTCCCTTCATCCTGAATGGAGAAAGCAAATGGCTCGCGCCAATTTTTTGGGAGTAGAACATCTGTCATACCCTCCTTCATTTACCTCTACTTTTTCTATGAAACCCTTCTTACGGATTTCAGGTAGAATGGTTATGAATGAGCCCTTATTTTTATAAAAAATTCACCTTGCAAGTTAGGAATAGCTTCCTTACTTTTGCAAACTCAAAAAATATTTATATTAAAATAGATTTTTCACCGGGAAAGCTTTACAAACTACAGAAGTCTTTTCCATATTAAATTACAGTAATGGCAGGTAAAAGAACCTTCACAATGATCAAACCTGATGCCGTAGCAGCAGGTAACATTGGTAACATCCTAGCGATGATTAACAAAAAAGGATTTAAAATTGTCGCAATGAAGTATACTCATCTGACCAAAGATCAGGCGGGTCAATTTTATGCAGTACACAAAAAACGTCCCTTCTACAGAGAACTCGTTAAGTTTATGTCTTCTGGTCCTATCGTAGCGGCTATTTTAGAAAAAGACAATGCCGTAGAAGATTTTCGTAAACTTATCGGAGCAACCAATCCAAAGGAAGCAAAGAAAGGTACCATTCGTGCTAAATACGCATCCAACGTAGGAGAAAACGCCGTACATGGTTCTGACTCTGACGAAAACGCTGAAATCGAAGGTGATTTTCACTTCGCTAGAACAGAAATCTTTAAATAAGGAAACGTTTTTAGTTTTTAAGGCGTTCATACCAAAGAGTTGTAGAAAAGAAGTTGTTTAAAACTAATTCTGCAATTTTTGCGGTCTAAAATATATCATCAAGCACGAGGGCGCATCAATTTGCGTTGCTCGTGCTTTTGTTTTTTTAGCTTGCGCCTAATGGACTGGTTACTATCGTCAAAAAAATCTACCAATGGATAAAGTAAGAATTGATAAATGGCTTTGGAGTGTTCGCATTTTTAAATCTCGATCAAAAGCAACGGACGCATGTAAATCTAAGCGGGTAAAAATTGGCGAAAAAAATGTCAAACCTTCTTATCTCGTCACCCGTCATGAAATTGTTCAGGTAAAGAAGGAAGGATTCGACTTAACTTTTGAAGTGATTGATCTTATTAATAAACGAGTCTCCGCTACCCTTGCCCAGCCGTGTTATAAGAATCTAACACCAGACGAAGAGATGAATAAATTTAAAGACTGGTTTGTTGGTAAGGCTCAAGCAGAACGCCGAGAGAAAGGCGCCGGCCGTCCTACCAAAAGGGAACGTCGAGAAATCGATGAATTTAAAGAGGATTACTTGTGGGATTGGGACGAAGACTAAGTGTATAACGATAATTTATAACTAATGCGAATCCAGGAGTTGAGTTTTCACTAAAGGATAAAAATCTCCTCAGAAAATGCTTCTTTGATTCATATATATTTTTTCGACTTCTGATTCGCATAACTCGTACGTCTGAACCACCCTACAAAAAAAATAGGATGCGCACCCTGCACATCCTATCTTTTTAATTAAATTCGTTAAAGCTTAATACACAGTGTACTTAATGTTTTACAAATCGTTTTTTTACATTTTCTTTCCCATTATTAATAGATAGTTGATAAACTCCTGAACTCAAGGCTTGTACATCCATAGTATAAGTAGTCAGATCTGTATGCAACGACAGCATTTTTTCAACAACCACCCTACCATTGATATCAAAAACTCGAAGCAAGCCTTCCTGTTCCTTCATACTATTCAGCTCCACGGTTAGTTCGGTCCTTACTGGATTGGGAAATAAATTTGTTATTTCTAAGGAAGTTTCAAATACTCGTTTTTGAGCATCCAACTCATTACGGACATCTGCTGAATTATCATCTTGAACCGGGCTGGAAGGCATTGATGAAATACTTGATGATCCAATTACCGTAATTGGAATCCACTCTTGACAATCATCTGATTCGATACTCACATAATAATTCGCACCAACGGTTAATCCATTGATAACTTCTGGTGAAGAACAAGGATTGCCATTCCAAGGATTACAACCTCCATTTACTACAGTTATATCGTTGTCAAAAATTTTCATGTTATCAGCAGCCGTCAAACCTGTTATGGTGATCCCGCCATTGGAAGAAGTAACATTAAAATCACATTCGCCAGAATTGTCCGGTGTGCCAGCACAAGTACAACCATCACTTTGAATTTGATCATTGATGGTGTTGGAATTTCCATCATTACAGGCAGTTCCTGGCGTAGCGGGTAAACTTGGATTATTATCATCACAATCATCCGAAGCACAAATACCGTCGCCATCATTGTCCGTACATCCAACTCCTGTCACTATAATGGGAATCCATTCTTCACAATTATCTGATTGGATACTGACATAATAGCGTGCGCCAACGATTAATCCATTGATGGTTTCTGGTGAAGAACAGGGATTGCCATTCCAAGGATTACAACCACCATCTACTATGTTTATATCATCATCAAAAACTTTCATGTTTTCTTCCGCCGTCAAACCGGTTATTGTGATCCCACCATTAGCAGAA
>CALFWZ010000080.1 GCA_937928405.1 uncultured Saprospiraceae bacterium | reverse complement strand
ATAAATTATAAAATCGAGATCATCCGTTTCGTTGAGGGGTTGTAATTCGAGTAACAAGGTCCCATTGTTAGCCGCAATCCAAGAAAACCAAGTAGAGTTGGATTCTGAATTTCCACTAAATCCAAGACAAGAAGAACTACTCGCTTCATCTGGAAGATTACCTGCACCGATTACCTGCGGGATGGTAAAGGAAGTTTTGTCACAAAGTACAGCAGCAGTTATACAATCCGATCCAGGAAAAACAGGTGGGTTAAAATTATTAATACAAAGTTGAAAATTCCCCGAATTATTCACTTGACTTTTGACTCTAATTAGATAAGTCTCTCCAATGGATAATCCTCCTTTATATAAATCAATAATATTATTGCCCATTACATCAATATCACAACGCTGCTCATTGATTGTTCCGTTACAATTGCCTATATACAGGGCAATTTCTGGGCTACGCATGGTACCTCCAGGAGCAACATCGGTCGCTCCTTCTACCACAATCACCACGTCAGTAGCAGTCGCTACAAATCTAAACCATACGTCTCCACTAGCCGTATTACTAAAACAACTGGCTGGTCCAAATCCGGAGAGATCTGCGTCTACATTGGTGAAAGCTGCATTCGCACTGCACCAGTCATCCAAGTCTGTCAGTAGAATCGCATCTTGGCATTCATTGTTAACAGGTTGTGCAAACAAAGAAGGAAAAGTTAATGGTAAGGCTCCAAAACAAAGGAATAAAAGGAATAGTCTTATTAACATCACAAAATATCTTGTAAGTAGTTTATAAAATATTGAGGTTGTAAAATTAACGGTAAAAATATAAACCATGTTCTTCTAAATGTGGTTTAAAAAAATTTTGGTAAAAAAGACTACTTTTACTCCAAAAAACCGACAACAGACGGAATGCGCAAACATATTCCCAATATTATTACCCTCTTAAACCTATTCTGTGGTTGCTGTGCGGTGGCTTGTATCTTTTACGGTCAGTTCCCACAAGCTTTCCTATTTGTATTTGTGGGTGGTTTAGCAGATTATTCTGACGGAATGGTGGCTCGGTGGCTTGAAGTTAATTCTCCTTTTGGGAAGGAATTAGACTCTTTGGCCGATATGGTCACTTTTGGTGTCGTTCCGGGTGCGATTATCTATATGCTATTAGTTATCAGCCTAGAAAATGCGGTTGTTGATTATCCTGCTAGCTTATCTTTCTTGGGTACAAAAGGCTTAAAAATAATGGCGTTACCAGCCTTTATCGTTTCTACTTTTGCGGCACTAAGACTAGCCAAATTTAATTTAGATATCCGACAATCAGAAGATTTTATTGGTTTAAACACACCAGCATGCACTGCCTTTGTCGTAGGACTAATGCTAACTTTTCACTTCGATTATTATGGTCTTCGGCCCTACGTAGCCAATCTCTTTTTTCTCTTTGCACTGATTCCTATTCTATCCTATTTACTAATCTCTGAAATCCCGATGATTAGTTTTAAATTTAAAAAATTCAAATGGCAGGGAAACGAACGACAATTTGTGCTGATCCTACTTGGCATTCTTTTTCTGGTGATTTTTCAAGGATTGGGTTTCTCCCTAATGATCGTATCTTACGTTGGTCTTTCTATTTTTGATTTTATTTTTGAAACTAGAAAAGCGAGGAAAAGACAACGTGCTAGTAATGAGGTGTAAGATGTGTGGATTTTTTGATGTGCGGATGTGCGGATTTTTTTAAATTATTAATTTGATAATAAAGAATTAATGATGAATAATGTCTTTTCCATCGTGTGCTATTTGTCAGTCTTAACTAGCAAGCAATAGATCAGTTCAACACCTCAACGATTCAACAAAAATTATGCTTTATATTCTGCCTACCCCTATTGGAAATTTGGAAGACATCACATTGCGGACCTTGCGCATTTTAGGAGAAGCAGATCTTATTTTAGCCGAAGATACCCGCACCTCAGGCAAATTACTCAAGCATTATGAAATCACTACGCAGATGCGTTCTTACCATGCCCACAACGAGCACAATATTGTAGAACAAATCGCCGATCACTTAGATGCTGGACAAACCATTGCTTTAATTTCAGATGCGGGTACGCCTGGGATTTCTGATCCGGGTTTTTTATTGATTCGGGAATGTATACATCGCAAAATTCCAGTGACATGTCTGCCAGGAGCCACCGCCTTTGTTCCGGCTTTAGTTGCCTCGGGGATACCTTGTGATAAATTTTTCTTTGAAGGTTTTTTACCTCATAAAAAAGGCCGGCAAACTCGCCTTTTATTTTTAGCCACGCTTACGAATACTTTTGTTTTATACGAATCTCCCTATCGTTTGGTAAAATGCTTAGAACAACTGCAAGAGCATTGCGGAGTAGAAAGAATAGCAGCAGTTTCTCGCGAAATAAGCAAGATGCACGAGGAAAATATTACAGATACTTTAGCCAATTTAATTACTCACTTTAAGGCAAAAAAAGTAAAAGGGGAAATTGTGATTGTGGTATCGGGAAAGGAAGATTTGCCAAAGCAAAAAAAGGCGTAGAACAGGTAAGTCCTACACCTCTTGATCATTTAAATCATTACGCTGAAACTGTTTAAAGTTCTATATTTTCAATATTTCAATTTCAAATTTCCCACTGACGCAAAACAATTAATCTATTGGTTTGAGTTCAATTTCCAATAACGCTCTAGTATGGAAACACGCCTTAGATCGTCTCTCCAAATCTTTTCCATAAGCTAAATATTTCATTCTAGTTGGACCAGTCGAGTTTTCATACTTTTCTTTAAATTTAGAAAAATTGGTGGTCATAAACTTAATTTCATCATCATGGAGATTTTTTATATAGCTAAAGTAACGATCTTTCTCAGTCGAGGAAAGATCCGCTTTGCAATTATAAAAAGCATCTGCTAATACATCAAGATCAATAGATTTTGTTTCGATCAGTACCTTTAAAAGAAAAGAGACTTCCGAAACGGAGGAAGGCTGATTTTCAATTAGAAATAATCGTCGTAAGTACTTTAGTGAGGTATTTTGTATGGCCCAAGTATATCGATCATTTTCATTTTGGTTAACCCAACTCAAAATAGTTGATTTTACTTCTGGATATCTTTGTGACATTATAGCCGAATTTGACGAAGCATACTGAATCAAGTTTCTCTCGTCTAGTAATGGAGCTACTTTAGGAGGTACATTTTCATTTAATTTACTAACTCTAAAATCATGCTTATAATCAATTTCTATTGAACCCTTCATAAAAGCGTTCATTTTATTTAAGTTTCTACTGGAATCCGTGATCATCGGTTTAGCCGTTTCCTTGGCACAAGATGACATTATAATCAGGACAATTAATACTAAATATTTCATATAAAAAACAATTTTATTTTTTTAATATAGACTAACATCCAGAAGGACATTCGACCGTTAGAAGAAGGGTATTTGGGTCAAAATGCCAATCACATGGGCAGGTTTCGGGATTGGCTCCACCGGAAATATCATCTGGATTTGCGCAACATGACCAAAAACTACTATCAAAGTTGTAATACCCTTGAGAGTTAGGCTCACTTTGTTCCCAATCCTCAGGAGTAAAGGGTTCAACACTTCCATCAGAATAATTAAAAAAAATCAAAAAATCATTAGATATGCAATCTTGATTGGGATCATTATAAAAGGCTGTGGCAAACCCAGTAGTATCAAACGGTTCAGCTGCTGTACATTGATAATTCCATACGGTTCCATTTGGATCTATAACTTGGGACAGGAATAAAAAATACATTCCAATTAAAAGTGCTTTTCTAGACATATCTTTTTTTTAACAAAAATAGTGTGTTTTTATTTTTGAAGATATAGCTATTTAGTACTACTTTAAGGAATTCTCATTCAAAAAAGACATCCATAAAAACAAATTGATTTAAACAAATGCAAATAAGACTAAGGTTTTAAACCAGTATTAGATATACCTCTTTTCAGTAAAACACACTCATATTTTAGCTAAACTAGCTTTAAAAAAATTAATTATCTAATAAAAATTCTATCAATTCATAAATATCGTCTATACTAATTTTAAATTAAACACTTAGCAAGACAATAGACTAAATAAAAAAAAGACGTAAAACAATTAAGTCCTACGTCTTTTATATTTTTTCTAAAAAGTTTTTTACACGTGCAACGCCCGGTTGCCCGTAGCTGCCAGTGCCGCCTCTTTGGTCGCCTCTGTATACGTAGGATGCGCGTGACTCATTCTTGCAATATCTTCGGCCGAAGCTCGGAATTCCATGGCCGTCACCGCTTCCGCGATCATATCTGCTACTCTAGGACCAACCATGTGAACACCCAAGACTTCATCAGTTTCTTTGTGCGAAATAATTTTGACCATTCCCTGCGTGTCCATACTCGCTCGCGCACGACCCAACGCCTTAAATGGAAACTTACCAACATTATAAGGAATTCCCGCTTCTTTGACTTGTGCTTCGGTTTGACCTACCGCCGCTACTTCCGGCCATGTGTAAACAACACCCGGAATCAAGTTATAATCAATATGGGGTTTTTCGCCTGCTAATAATTCGGCAACCATCACCCCTTCTTCTTCCGCTTTATGTGCTAACATCGCTCCTTTTACAACATCTCCAATGGCATAAATACCAGGAACATTGGTCTGTAGATGTTTGTCTACTTCAATTCGGCCTCGGTCATCTTTGATCACTCCAGCATTGTCCAATCCTAGGTTATCAGTATAAGGACGACGACCAATAGCAATCAGGCAATAGTCCGCCTTGATAGATAAAATATCTTCCGTATCTTTTTTCTTATACTCCACAGTGACACTAGTTTTAGTCGCCTTAACATTGGTGACGGCATGGCCGAGATGAAACTTCATCCCTATTTTTTTCAATGCTCGTTGTAGTTCTTTACTACAATCTTTATCCATACTTCCAATGATCCGATCCGCAAACTCGATGACCTCTACCTCCGTTCCTAATCGTGCGTAAACCGAACCTAATTCTAATCCAATGACACCACCACCAACGATGACTATTCTCTTAGGAACTTTTTTTATATTCAACGCTTCGGTCGAAGTAATTACTCGATTTTTATCGTAGTTAAAAGAAGCGGGTGTGATGGGTTTCGATCCAGTAGCAATAATAACATTTTTACCTTTTATTTCTTGTTTACTACCATCCTCTTTAGCGATGCTCACCGTATTTTTATCTACAAAAGATCCATGCCCATGAAAGACTTCTATTTTATTTTTTTTCATTAAAAAAGAAACACCTTTACAGGTCTGATCCACGACTTCGTTTTTACGTTTAATCATCTGAGGCATGTCCACTTCTAGGTTGCTCAATTTAATACCGTGTTCTGAAAATTTTTCAGCAGCATTATGATAGTGTTCCGAAGAATCTAAAAGTGCTTTGGAAGGAATACAGCCGACGTTAAGGCAAGTACCACCGAGGGTCGCATACCGTTCGATGATAGCCGTTTTCAATCCTAGTTGTGCTGCCCGAATAGCCGCTACATAACCGCCAGGACCAGAGCCGATAATGATGAGATCGAATTCCATGATTTTTTTTTGTTAAAGTTATTAATTTAGGATACTTAGTTAATGGTTGAATTATCGTAGACTGTTAGGAAATTGGCCTATTAACTTCCTTCTATTGCGTAGCCTTAAGACACAGACAAAAGAAGCAATAATTTCACGACACTTTTATTTTTTATCGTTGTTGTTATCGTTACCTTTATTTACGTTGTTCGACTTATTATTAGGCTTAGGTCCACGACGTCCGCGACCCCGATTTTTATTTCGATTTTTTGGTTTGTCACCTCCTGCTTTATCTTTCTTTTCCACCTTTGGGCCAGGAGCTTTGTCTTTTTCTGGACTACGACGATCGCCAGATTTTTTATTACGATTACTTTTTCGAGATCTGCTATTTTTTTTCCGTCGTTTTTCTGGTGGCAGATCAATCACTCCAGTTAGATTTTCTTCTACACCTACAGGTTCAGCTTCCTCAAAGTTCATCGCCATAATATTCAAGTCGAGTGGCATTTCATTATTCCGATTCATTTCTAGAATCTCCTTTACTTTTTCTACTTTCAACGGATAGAATTTACCTCGACCACGATCTTTTTCGTAACAGTAATACATCAATTGCTTAAACACATCGGTTTTTACTAAAACGGTAGTACCTGCTTCCGTTTTTAGTTTATCTGCTCCTTTGGGAAAATGAGAAAGCGCATCCATATAAGAATCTAGCTCATAATTGAGACAACATTTGAGTCGGCCACATTGTCCAGACAATTTGGATTGGTTGATCGCTAGGTTTTGATAACGAGCAGCAGCCGTGGAAACAGATTTAAAATCAGATAACCAGGTAGAACAGCAAAGTTCACGGCCACAAGATCCGATACCTCCAATACGAGCGGATTCCTGACGAGCTCCAATCTGTCGCATTTCAATTTTGATTCTAAAATCTTTGGCGTACTGGCGGATGAGTTCTCGGAAATCAACTCGTCCGTCTGCTGTATAGTAGAAGGTGGCTTTTCGTCGATCAGTTTGTACTTCGACATCTCCAATTTTCATTTTGAGTCCAAGGGTACGAGCGATGACTCGGGCACGCACCATGATGGGTTTTTCGTCGGAGGAAACTTCCGCCTGCTTTTCTAGGTCTCGTTGATTGGCAATTCGGATTATTTTTTTAATAATAGAATCTTCTTTTACTTTCTTTTTCTTCATCTGTAATCGCACCAATTCACCCGAGAGTGAAACGCGACCAACATCCCAACCAGTGCCCGTATCTACTACGACCATATCTCCCGTAATAGCATTAACATGGGGAGGATTGTGAAAAAATTCTTTTCTAGCTCCTTGTTTAAAACTTACTTCGAGTAAACTAAACGCAGAAGGATCTTCGTATTCCATGGTAGCCAGCCAATCATAGGTATTGAGTCGATTGCAACCACCTGAGCCACAGCCTCCATTGCTATTACAACCACCGGGCTTACCATCTTTTCCGGGTGCACAACTTGAACATGCCATAGTTTTTATTTTGTCAACGTAAATAAGTTTACGCTGTGATTTTAGATTTTAAAATTTGGTTTATCTTGATGGATGCATCCAGAAATAATATTTTCGGATGCGCATTTCGCTCTACGGCGAAATAACATTGGTCCATTATTTTTGAAATTTTTTCTACGTGCTCAAAATCCATTACGCGCAACATTCGTTGTGCAGTTTCTAGTTCGCCACTTTGTAGTCTTACGATAGGTTGTCCAGTCATTTTTAGCACTAAAAATTCGCGCATAAAATGAAGTCCATACTGAAGAAAATGTTTTTGACTTTCTCTTCCAATTTTCGCAATTCCTTCCACCCAATTGTGTAATTCTATCCCTTTACCGCCGTAGCACTTCCGCAGCCAATCCAGCAAGATCGTAGCATTATCATTTTTTTGCTGATCCACTAACTGTAATGCCTGATTAAAATCGCCATTAGCGAGGTAAACAATTTCTTGTAATTGTTTGTCATCAGTCAATCCTTTGGTTCTAAGTCCCTGCCTGATCTCTTCGTCGGATAATCTGGGAATTTTCACTAATTGACATCGAGAAAGAATCGTGGGTAAAATCTTTTCCTGATTTTCGGCTACCAGTAGAAAAACTGTATTTTCCGGCGGTTCTTCAATTAGTTTTAGCAAGCGATTTCCTTCTTTAGCTAAATATTCAGGCAACCAAAGTATGAGGATTTTATGAGAACCTTCAAAAGCTTTCAGGCTCAATTTTCGGATAATATCCAAACATTCATTTTTGTTGATATTTCCCTGTTTATTTTCTGCACCGATAGATTGTAGCCATTGATTAACTTCAAGATATGGATTCTCAGATATAGCAGTACGCCACTCTTCTAAAAAATGGGTACTCAACGCTTTACTTCCTACACAAGGATAGGAAAAATGAATATCAGGATGAATGAATTTTTGTGATTTTTTACAATTGCTACAAACTCCGCAGGCGTCGGTTTCGCTTTTATCTGTACAAAGAATATATTGAGCATAAGCGAGGGAGAGAGAGAGATTACCTGACCCAATAGGTCCAAGAAACAACTGAGCGTGGGGAATACGTTCGGCGCGTGCGGTCTCCGTTAGTGACTGTCGAATAGATTTTTGACCAATTATTTGCTCGAACTGCATAAAATAAATGAGTAGCTGGCTGCTCCAACGATCAAAAAGGGAAAGAAATGAGGGCGAATACGGACAATCTGTCTAAATTACAAGACTATTTATTATATACAACTCACTAATTTTCAGTGAGGTAATTAAGACATTTATAAAAAATGAGCGCGCGCGCTCCAAATATTTACTATATGCTCATTCTTGTTAGAATGTTCGCTGTTATTTCAGTATTCCTCTTTTTCCACGCTGCGACAACCAAGTTATTTGCGTAAAAATACACTTTTTAAGACATTTATTACGGGTTAATTTTTTAGTTGTTCAAAAACAAACATTTACCCAAAATCAATGTTAGAATACTAATTCACTTAGAGGTTATTTAAAACCTACTTAAATAAAAAATCAATGCGCATTTCCGTTTTTAGAAAAGCCCACTTCAATGCTGCTCACCGGCTCTATCGACCAGATTGGACGGACGAACGTAACAAGGCCGTCTTTGGTTTGTGTAGTAACGAACATTATCACGGCCATAACTACGAAATGGAAGTAAAAGTAACGGGCGAAATTGATCAAGAGACTGGATATTTGATAGATTTAAAAATCTTAAAGGATTTGATAAAAGAGCATGTAGAAGATGCTTTTGACCATAAAAATCTAAATGTACAGGTTCCAGAATTCAAAAACCTGAATCCAACGGCAGAAAATATCTGTTACGTAATTTGGCAGAAATTGCGGGCGCACTTGGATGATAAATATGAATTGTCTATTCGCTTATATGAAACTCCTAGAAATTTTGTAGAATATCCGGCTTAGTGGATTTTATTGAATATTATCTCCGCTGTGAAGAATATTGGTTTTCTTTTTTGTTTGAGGAATATTTTATCAGTTTCGTAGGCAATTTTAGCGTTTTTAAACAACTTCATTATAAAATAAAAATTCCCGAAGAAAGCATGCTGCTTTCTTCGGGAATTTCTCTTGATAAGAGGGTTATTTTTGGATTATTCTTTCAATAATCTAACGGTTTTAACTACTTGATTTTCATTATCAAACATCTGAACCAGATACATACCTGCTTTCAAGTGAGCGACAGAAAGTTGTTCTCCATTTTGGATAGTACGATCTAAGGCCGTTTTTCCAACAATGTTAAGCACTTTAACTCGCTTAACTAGGGTATTTTCCGAGACGCGGAATACATCTTGGGTTGGGTTCGGATATACTTTCAATTGTTGTACTTCTAGTTGAGTAGTTCCCGTGGTCGCATCTAAGGTTACAAAGAAAATGATATTTTCTTCATTAGATGGATTAGCGCTTTCGTAAACTCTAACATGCACTTCTGCGGTACCTGGAGTAGCATTCGTTGTATTTCCCGGGCTTCCACCAGGATAGACATGTAGAATGATTTCAGAAGTATCTCCTCCTGTTTGAGCAAATTGTTCCGTGCCCACTTGTGGTAAATGACAAATATTAAGATCACAAACTGCGGTTCGCCAACCAGAAGGAAGTGAAATAACACTACGTTCCCAAACATACGTTCGAGTGTCTGTTCCATTAGCAATTAAATCAACATGGACTGCGATATCGCCAGGGCTAGTGGTTGGATCATCTAAAACAGCATATCCATAAGCAGGGTTTTCCCCAGTTACAAGCGTATCAGCTTGGGCCTGTACGGTTAATCCAATGAGTAAAAAAGCGAAAGTGTAGAGGTATTTTTTCATAAAAATTAAATTAAATATTTAGAATATCTGGTGTATGTACCATGTAAAGATAAGGAAAGAAAGGAAATTTGAGAGACTAAGCTTAATTTATTGTATCAACTATGCCAATTTTTTACCAAAAAGTGGATAATCTCCTATTATTATTCTTAATTTTTGGATTGTTTGTGCTACATTTGTTCAATGTGGAGTCTATTTCCATTATTTTATACTTAAATTACTTAATCAGACAAAATTCTAATCATGCAAAAAAAGTTACAATTCTTTGTGACCCTTATGGTCGCATTTTTTCTTTTCCCCACTATTTCAAATGCTCAGCTTCCAGATTATAGCTACGCAGAAGATTTCACGATAACCGATATTAATGGTAACGTACACAACCTTTATACTTATCTAGACGAAGGTAAATACGTACTCCTAGATCTTTCTGCTACCTGGTGTCCTCCTTGTTGGTCTTACCATGAGCAACACATATTAAATGATGTACACAATCAGTATGGTCCTGCAGGAACAGATGAGATGGTTGTAATCATGATCGAAGGAGATGCTAATACTACTGCTGCTGATTTAGCAGGAACAGGTTCCAACACACTAGGTGACTGGATCACAGGTACAGACTACCCAATCGTAGATGGAACGGATGGTTCTAATTTAGCTCGGGATTTAGAATTGGCTTTCTGGCCAACTTTCTACATGATTTGCCCTAATCGTATGATCATTCAAGACCAACGCTATGCTAGTGCGATAGGACATTATAATAAGACGCAGACTTTTGGTTGTGATCCTGCGGAAGGTGAAAACAATGCAGGACTTTACCTTTACTCTGGATTTGAAGGAGAATTCTGTGGAGAATACGCTTATACTCCAGAATTAGAACTGATCAACATGGGGACAGAAAATATGACTTCTGCTACCATTGAAATGACTGTAAATGGTGAAGTAGTACAGACTATGAACTGGACTGGAGATGTAGCCAGTGTCGGGAAGGCAGATGTAGTACTCGAAGACTATATCGTATCAGAAGATATTGAGCTTTCATTTGAGGTTACCAATGTAAATGGAGTAGCTGACGCAAATACAGCAGATAATATGCTGGGAACGGTATCACTAACTAAAACAACTGCTGAAGTAGGTACTAACGTTACCATCGAAATTCGAACAGATAGCTATGCTTGTGAATCTCGCTGGGAGCTAATTAATTCTAATGATGGCTCTATTGCTGCGGAAGGTGGAAATCCTGCAGTAGGAAATGGTGGACAAGGTATTTATGCTGCTTCAGGCTGTGGTGGAGTTACTGCTGGATATGGTGCTAATATGACCTTTACTGAAGAAGTAATGATTCCTCAAGATGGTTGTTATGAATTTAAAATGTACGATGATTATGGTGATGGTATTTGCTGTGACTACGGTAATGGATATGTTAGAATTACCGCAGCGGACGGAACTGTTTTAATGAATACTGGTAGCTACGGTACACAATTACGAGATTTATTTATTGGTGAAGCAGAAGTAGTTTCAGTTGGTGAGCTAGAAGGTACCTCTATTGATATTCAGCCTAATCCAACACAAGGGTTAGTGAATGTTCTTTTCTCTGGTGAAACTATCAGTGATGTAAATATTCAGGTATTTAGCGTAAGCGGTCAGTTAATGCAGCAGCAATTTTATGGTGGTGTTCAAAACAACGTTCAACTAGATCTTTCTGACTACACTAACGGACTTTACTTAGTTAAATTAACGAATAAAGAAAAGTCTTTAACTAGCAAAATCGTTCTAAGCAAGTAAGCTAGAAGCATTATAATTTCTGAATAATCTTTATTCAGATTCACAAAAAATCCGGAATTGTGCAACCTGCGTAATTTCGGATTTTTTTGTAATTAACGGACCCGCTTGCGGTTTTTAGTTGTCCCTACTAGGACATTATTCTTTACTTCATCCATTATTATCAAATTAAATTTTTGTTAGTTAGTTTTTTTTTGTTCTTTTAAAAAAAAACCAAATTTATGCACATTGCAATTATTGGAAATGGAATTAGCGGGATTACCGCGGCGAGGTTTATTCGAAAATTGAGTGACCACAAAATCACGGTCATTTCCGCAGAAACCGACCATTTTTTTTCCCGTACCGCGCTCATGTATATCTACATGGGACATATGCGCTTTCAAGATACCAAACCATACGAAGATTGGTTTTGGGAAAAGAATAAAATTGACTTGAAAAGAGGATATGTAGAACAAGTAGACACCGAAGAAAAAAAATTGATCTTCAAAAAAGGTGATCCCCTTTCCTACGATAAATTAATTCTAGCTACTGGATCATCACCCAATAAATTTGGCTGGCCTGGACAAGACCTAAAACGCGTACATGGGCTGTACAGTTATCAGGACCTAGAAGCTATGGAAAAATATAGCAAAGGTTTAAAACGTGCCGTAGTAGTTGGTGGAGGATTGATCGGTCTTGAAATGGCCGAAATGTTTCATAGTCGACATATACCTGTTACGATTTTAGTTCGCGAAAAATCTTATTGGAATGGTGTCATGCCTCCAGGAGAATCAGCGATGATCAATCGAGAAATCAAACGCCACGGCATTGATTTACGACTGGAAGAAGAGCTCGCCGAAATCGTCGATAACGGACAAGGGGAAGCCTGCGCCGTCATCACCAAATCGGGTGAACGCATCGAATGCGGCTTTGTCGGTTTAACTGCCGGCGTTCATCCAAATATAAAATTTTTAGCAGAAACAGGTATCGAAACCGGTCGAGGTATTTTGGTTAACAAATATCTTGAAACAAGTATTCCCGATGTATACGCTATTGGTGATTGTTCTGAACAACGCAACCCAAACCCTGGCCGAAGAGGCGTCGAAGCGATCTGGTACACCGGTCGTATGATGGGAGAAACAGTTGGTTATAATATTTGTGGAAAACCTGTTGCTTATAATCCAGGTATCTGGTTTAATTCTGCTAAATTTATGGATATCGAATACCAAGTATATGGTGATGTCCGAGCCAACCAACCTGAAGAACATCGCAGCATTTATTGGGAGCACGCCGAAGGTAGAAAGTCTATCCGAATTATCTATGATAAAAACCATGGTCATATCATAGGATTCAATCTGATGGGTGTTCGTTTCCGACATGAAGTATGTGAAAAATGGATCAAAGAAAAAACAGATATTGAAATTGTCATGAAAAATCTGGGACTCGCTAATTTTGATCCAGAGTTTTATGAAAAACACGAAGCGGAAGTCGTCGGTATTTACAACCAACAAAGTGGTAAAAACTTATCCGTTAAGCACGAGCGAAGCTGGGATAAAGTATTTGCCTTTTTAAAATTTTAAACCCAATAGAACAACGAAATAGGATAAAAATATATACCAATGAGTCAAGTTCAAAAAAGTATGTCACTGGCCAATCCGGCCCCTCCATTTACAGATTTAATTCAAAAGATAGCCGCTGCGATAGGTGGTGTAGGACTTTTGTTTATGGTCATTGCTTTATCTGGTAACGGAGCAATTCAAAATAGTATTTGGTTGTACACTGCACTAGCACTGATCATGGGTGGAACGGTCGTCTATTCTTGGCGCGCTTACATGACACTTCCCGAAGGAATCAAAAACAACGGCGTTTGGTTTGATTCCTTGTCCAGTAAAGGATTGTGGGCTTGGGTCTTAGGAATTGTGTTGACTGGTTTTTATGTGGTGCTCTATTGGTATCCACAATATTTGGGTCTCGGAAAAGACGGGGTTGCCAATTCAGGATTGGTCGCTTTTTTTGATCCACTCTCGATGGCTTTAAAAGGCACGCCCGCTAGCGAATGGTTTGTTTATGGTACGTTATATACCGTCGCGATTCTGGCTTTTGGAATAAAATTTATTTTAAAATATCGACATAATAAATACCAAGTCGTCAGAACCATTTCGGTGATGTTTTTCCAATTAGGCTTTGCATTTTTGCTACCCGAAATTATGCAAAAGCTAAATCACCCTTATTATAGTTTTACCAATATGTGGCCGTTGAATTATTATTTTTTCTACGACTGGAATTTAGATGGTTTATTAAACGCGGGAAATGTTGGGATGTTTATGTTATTTTTTGGTCTAGCGATGGTGTTTATCATCTCTCCTACCCTCACCTATTTTTACGGAAAACGTTGGTACTGTTCGTGGGTCTGTGGCTGTGGTGGATTAGCAGAAACAGCAGGCGACCCTTTCCGACATTTATCTGATAAGTCTTTAAAAGCTTGGAAAATAGAACGCTGGATGATTCACGGAGTATTGGTTTTTGTAACGCTAATGACCGTAGCGGTTATCTATTCTTATTTTAATAGTGATCGAAATTTACTAATCACCAAACCAATTTCAATTGGACTGATTATTTTGCTAGGAGGTCTAGTCATTGCGATTGTACAAGCAAATAAAAAGGAGATCAATTTATCCAAAGATAAATTATCAACCATCATTTCCGCCATCGTTGGCGTCATCCTATTATTAGCCATCCTCGCTTTTATTACCGGCAATTTTGTTATTGATGGTGGAATGTTGAGAGGCTGGTATGGCTTCTTTATTGGTGCGGCATTTTCAGGTGTCGTAGGTGTTGGTTTTTATCCGTTGATGGGAAGTCGGGTCTGGTGCCGTTTTGGTTGTCCGATGGCGGCATTATTAGGTTTACAACAAAAATTCTTTTCTAGATTTAGAATTACGACGAATGGCGGCCAGTGTATCAGCTGCGGAAACTGTTCTACTTATTGTGAAATGGGAATTGATGTTCGTGCTTACGCACAAAAAGGACAAAATATCGTGCGGGCTTCTTGTGTAGGTTGTGGAATCTGCGCAGCAGTTTGTCCACGTGGAGTACTTAAATTAGAGAATGGCTCAGTTGATTTAAAAAATAAAACCACCGAATTAAAAGCCATCCATATCGCAGAGGGAGATGTAAGAATTTTGTAAAAAAATCTATTTAAGGACAAAAAATAATAGCCACAAAGAACCTAAGATTTTTTCTTTGAAAAAAAATTCTAAATCGGTATTAGAGGTTAAATCCTTTGGTACCGATTTTTTTTGCATTTCTATCTTGTTTTTACTATCTTAGGTTAACAAAATTTTATTCCTCTTTACTCTTTGTTTAATCCAGAAATTTCACCTAAACCCGTTTTGACAATTTTTAACTTTTTTGCCCCAGCCCTAAAGGGAGAAAGTTAAAACCGCCAAAACGCTAAACGTGAGATGCGGCATTAATTTTCCTCTCTAATTAGCGCAGGAAGTAGCGACCGCAGGAAGCGAATAACTAAGCTAATTATAGATTAAAGAAAATTAATAGCGCATCGAACTATAATATTATGAACTATCTCCTACTCTTCTTTGGTCTACTGCTAGTTGGTAATTCCACTACTCCATCTCCGTCACCTGATTTAAATTACGGTCTAGTTGCCTATTATTCTTTTGATGAATGTGATGCTCGCGATGATTCAGGTAATGGTTGTGAAGGAGTGCTCTATGGGAACCCTAGTTGCTGGTGTGGTATTGATAACAACGGATTATTATTGGATGGAAAAAATGATTATGTTGAATTTACAGGCGTGGTCAATCGATGCTTTACGACTACTGATTTTACGGTAAGTTTTTATTTCAAAGCAGAGAAAAAGTCTATTTTTAAACAAAGCCTTTTATCCAAACGCAGCAACTGTGAGCAGGAATATGTTTTTGATATTCAGCTCGACCAACGATCTCAAAAAATCCAGACCGATGTACTGCAAGAAGAACGCGTACACTATGGTGAAATCTCTCCTGATTTTAAAAATGCGGGTTGGTACCATTATGCGCTGGTCCGCGAAGGGCGTCATGCCCATACCTATATTAATGGTATTTTAGTTCATTCGGGTACTCGTTGTAGCGGTGTCGATATTAGCAATGATGCGCCGCTCAATTTTTCCAACAGCCCTTGCATTGGGTCGGGCGGTACCCGTCGATTCCAAGGTATTCTAGACGAACTCCGAATTTTTGATCGTGCCTTGTCTCATGATGAAATTCAGGCATTGTACGATCGCTACCCTATCGAACAGGCCAATGCGGATTGTTTTAGTTAAAATTATAATGAATAATTAATCATGCCGGCCGGCAAAGGCAGGGCGCTTCTATCGTTAAACTCGGATAAAGACAATCAACTCCTCCTCTGCCAAGTAAGTAAATTTCGACTATCTCTCTAAATGGTCTCGTAATCATTGCTCTTCTCAACTGATTAATACAACCCTTCCTACTTCTCAAAAGGCTTAATCACACCTGATTTCAAAGTTTTAAACTTAAGGATTTTAAAAATATGAGCAAGTGCTTGGTCAATGAGTTAAATATTACTACTTTTGTCATGTTACCAAAAGGTAACATATAGAAACACTTAATATGATTTGGAAGGCTTTATCGGATCCGACCCGCAGGTCGATATTAGATTTGTTGAAAAGCGCTCCACGGACTACCGGTGAGATCAGTCAATACTTTGCGAAAGACCTCTCACGCTTTGCCATCA
>CALFWZ010000079.1 GCA_937928405.1 uncultured Saprospiraceae bacterium | reverse complement strand
TGTTTTGACGGTTTTTTTCGCGCAGAGATGCTGAGATATTTTGACGGGGATTTCTTTTTAGTTTCGTTTTTCGCGCAGAGGCGCAGAGAACGCTGAGATGTTTTGACGGTTTTTTTCGCGCAGAGACGCAGAGATGTTTTGACGGGAATTTCTTTTTAGTTTCGTTTTTCGCGCAGAGGCGCAGAGAACGCTGAGATGTTTTGACGGTTTTTTTCGCGCAGAGACGCAGAGATGTTTTGACGGTTTTTTTCGCGCAGAGATGTAGAGATGTTTTGACGGGGATTTCTTTTTAGTTTCGTTTTTTGCGCAGAGACGCAGAGAACGCTGAGATGTTCCAAATTTATTGCGGAAGATCTTCTTTCGTCTAGATCTTTTATCGCATTTGTTTTATACTGAAGTTGTTTAAAACTATTGAGTTTTCTTCTTGTTTAATCTTTTAAGATGAACGCCGGTCTAATACTCGCGTAGCCAAAACCACTATCATTTAGTTTACTCAATATGGACACCAACAACAGAGATTTATCCGTAAAAAATATTCGGCTTGCGCTGCCAATGATTTTAGAAGATGCGGCAACTTCGCCGGAAGAACGTTTTCAAAATACTTGCTTACGCCCTATCTTAAAATTTCAAAATGACTTATTATTAGCTGTCTTTCGAAGTTATCTAGATTTACGAAAGGGACAGTTTTATACGCTTTCGAAACCTAAAAAATTAGAATATATTGATCATGCTATTCGGAAAGATTTGAAGTTTAAAAGTTTATTGATTGGGATTGTGGTTGGTCAATTTACAGTGGAGGAATGGGGCCTTTATCAGGCACATGAGCGAGAATTGAGAAAACGAATGACGGGGTTGTTAGTGCAGAGAATTCAGGATTCTTTTAATGAATAATGGGGCAATGAATAATTAATAATGGTGCTTGGGCTGTAATGCTTTTGGGAGGGAGGTCTCTTATTTTTTTCGCGCAGAGGGCGCAGAGACACAGCACCTGTTCAGAACTTGTTTCGGAAGACTTGCTTTCGTGTGGCTCTTTTATCGTAAATATTTTTTTCGCGCAGAGACGCAGAGAACGCAGAGGTGTTTTGATGGGGGTTTCTTTTCGATTGATTTTTTTTCGCGCAGAGAATGCAGAGAGTTTTGTGTTTTCTTCGTTTTAAAAAAGGTCTCAAAAATCAATTTAATGCTTCATTAACAATGTAGGGACTGGTTTTATTTTCTAAAGATGGTTAAATTGCGGTATGAAAAAGATGCGAATTATATTTTTTCTGATCATTGTGTTTTTTAGCGGTGTAATCGATACCGTTCGAGGACAGGAGGTACTGGATTGGGTAACGCTAGCCGATGTTAGTTTTGAGAAAGAATATTCGGAGGAATTGATGCTGGAATACGATGTGGCAACTTTTGGGGATGTGATCAAGCAGTTTAATGGAAAAGAGGTACAGATATCAGGATATGTAATTGCGCTGGATGCGCTAGGGGTCAGCTTTGTCCTGTCTCGAAATCCAAATGCGACTTGTTTTTTTTGTGGAGGCGGCGGTCCAGAAACGATTGTAGATATTAAGGTAAAACCGGAAGCACTTAGGCGTTATAAAATGGATGAGCGCAAAACCTTTAAAGGGATTTTAAAAATGTATCCCGATAATTCTGGTAGTTTTATATATCTGTTAACAGAGGCAGAGCCGATTTAACATTTCTTTATTATTCAAGCATTCTATTCTCTTCTATATTTGCTTTTTCTTTCCAAGCAAGTAATCATTTAATACAATACTATTCTTCGAGGTATTTGTTATCTCGTATTCATAAGATCTTGACGATTGGATATTGAATTTATTCAAAAATTCTCCTTTTGTCTTTTTTCAATTGTAACCCCAGAAAGCCATGTATATATGGTGAGCGTCCATAGCTTCGGCTATGGGCGTTTTTGTTTTACGATAAATTTGGTGGAAGGAGTTTTACTTTTTTATTTGCGATAATATTCATTCATGATTTTTAGTAATTCTTCTTTTTTCAGTGGTTTTTCGATAAAATCACGAACAATATCATTGTTGATTTGCTTCAGTTTATCTTTATGTGAATCGGAAGTAGTTAAAAAGATGATTACCACTTCTGCTTTTCTTTCCTCTGGTAGTTTATCATAATTTTCTAAGAACTCAAAGCCTCCCATCAACGGCATATTAATGTCTAGAAAAATAAGATTAGGTCTAGGATATTTATTTTTACTGGATGTTTTAAACTTACCTTTACGATTAAGGTAATCCAAGGCTTCCTGACCGTTTAAGGCAATATGTACCTCTTCGGCGATACCAAGATCACTAATCAACTCTTCGTTTAAGAAGTTCGTAGTAGCATCGTCATCAACTAAAAGGATACATTTTATACTTTTCATCTTGTCTATTTTGGTTGTTTTTTGGGAATAGTAAAAAAGAAAGTGGTGCCTTTTCTCAATTTCGATTCTACCCAGATTTTACCATGGTGGTTTGCTATAATGCGCTTGCAACTAGACAATCCAATGCCTGTTCCTTCGTATTCTTTTTTGTTATGAAGTCTAGTGAATACTTCAAAGATTTTTTCTTGGTGTGCTTTGGCAATACCAATACCATTATCTTTTACATAGAAGAGCCAATATGTTTTTTTGTTTTCATATCCAATTTCAATAACCGGATCGATTTTTTTCTTCCGATATTTCAGACTATTACTAATTAGATTTTGAAACAGTAGACTAATTTGCGTCGGATCACCCTCAATTTTAGGTAGTCTTTTCACTATAAATGTTGCATTATTTTCATAAATATTAGTCGATAAATCTGATCTAGTTTGTTTGATCAATTGGTTGAGATTAATTGACTGAGATTTTTGAATTTTACGACCAAGTTCAGAATGAATAAGCAACCCGCTAGTTACATTCTGCATTCGATTTGAGGCGTCTTCAATGAACTGAATGTATTGATTAGCGCTTTTGTTCAATGAAGCTCCATGTTTTTCTTTTAAGCGATCAGTTAGACTAGTAATGGTCCTAAGTGGCTCTTTAAGATCGTGTGATGCTAGGTAGGCGAATCGTTCTAGTTCTTGGTTGAGCTGGTTCATTTTAGTTTCTGCCGCTTTGCGTTTGTCAATATCAACCATGACACACAGGTAGTATTCTTGATCAGCAATTACGGTTTTAGTAATATTGGCATCAATCCATTTAAGGCTTTTGTCTTTACATATATAGCGCTTATCTATTCTCATGTAAGGAATCTTATCATCTTTCAATTCTTGGAAATTACTTTTACTAATTTTTCTCTCTTCTTTATAAGTAATTTCTAAAAATGATTTTCCAATCATATCTTTAGGAGTGTAGCCTAAAATTTGTTCAACCCCCTTAGACGCATTAACGATAATTCCCCTAGAATCTGCCAAGGTAATCCCAGTAAGTGCATTATTATAAATTGAATTTAATCTTGCCTCTTTTTCTCTGATATCACTAAGCAATCGTCTTTTTTCATTGATATCAAATAAGATTCCAACTACTTTAGTGGGTCTATCCTTAAGATTACGTTGTGCCTGTATATTAATTCTAAACCAGCGATATCCCTTTTTGTTGGTGTTCAATTGTAGTTCCATCTCGAAAGGTGTCGAATCTTTTAGATGAGCGTCCAGCATTTTTTGAAATTCCTCTACAAAATCTGGGTGGATCAAATTTAAGAGCGCCCCGTAAGAGGCCTTCATCTTTTTCTCAGTGTAACCTAATAATTTGTAAAATTCGGGCGACCACCAGGCATCGTCTCTTGATAAATCACTCCATTCCCATAAAGCAGCTCCTGTTCCCTGTACCGCTAGTTTGGCTCGTTCCTGACTGACAAGGATTTTCGCCTCCATCCCCTTTATCTTAGTGATCTCCTGACTTACACCTAAGATAGAAAGAACTTTATTTTTCATATCTCTTTTATAGACTTTATCCGTAGTTCGCATCCAGATAAATTCTCGTGTCTTACGATGGATAATTCGATATTCCAAGGTAGTTGCTTGTTTTCCTGTCATTTTTAACACTTGCTTTTCATAGTAATCTATCACTTTTTCGTAATCATCGGGATGGATAATATTAGGTAGTAGCTTAGCACTCATCGTGGCAGCTTCCGCTTTAGAATACCCAGCAGTTTCCCATAAAGACTTAGTGGAAAAAATATTCGCTTGCTTTTTGACATCGAAGACATAAATCGCAACTGGAGAAGATTTTGTAAGATGTGCGATGTACTCATTTAATTTTGCCTTTTCACCAATTGTTTTCTTTAGTTCATTGATATTGATAAAATTAACTACCACTCCCGCAATAATGTTATTCTGCGTTTGATAAGGAAATATTTGTAATAAGAACCAGATACCCTGATTATTTTGAAATTCTAATCTAAAAGGAACTAGATTGCTCAATACCTCTTTGGCATATTGCACCAATTTTTTTCCGCCCATACTACCCGAAAAGTGTTCTATCGGACGTCCTATATCATTTTCCATTAATTGAAAATGCTCTTTAATAGCAGGTGTGTATTTTCGAATATTGAATTCTCGATCCAAAAAGATGGTGGCAATATTGGTGTTAACCATCAAATTTTCGATATCTGAATTAGCTTCTAAAAGTTGAACATTTTTTTCCTGTAATTCAGCGTTGACCGTATGAAGTTCTTCATTGAGCGACTGCAATTCCTCGTTGGTACTTTGCAGTTCTTCATTAGATGCCAACAACTCTTCATTAGTGGCCTGCATTTCTTCATTAGAGGTTTCTAGCTCTTCAATTGTTGCTTGTAAATTTTCTCTGGTCTCGTTGAGTGCTTCGCGTAGTTCACCAATTTCTTCAACGTTTAATCCAGGCGTTGGCACCTCATATTGCACCTCTTCTTCGGTCAGTGATCGTTCTGCTTTTTCGATAATCGTAATCAAAATACTCCGATAATTCGTACCATCTAAAGGCAGTGTTTTTATTAGTAATCGAAGATTTCGAATTACTTTATCCTTAACCACTCTGACGTTTTTAACAATCGTTTCTGATTCTTCTTTTGATAATTTTCTAGCCGCCGTAGTAATTGGAATAATTAATTCATCTGGCAATAATTTTAAAATATTATTGCTGAATCCCTCTTCGGGTATCGTAATATGTTTTTTAAATTTACCGGAAGCGTAAAGAATATCGAAGTGTTCGTCTACACAAACACAGACTGCTTCCATCTCACTCATCAAGTCCTGATTAACGGCCTTGATCGCTTTGTCCTCAATGCTATAGGCCTGTCGATTACGCTTTGCCACTCCCTTACTCTTAGTTTCTACTCGCCAAGAGTTGGCATCTATATTGATCATTTTCGTTGGTAGTACATTTCGATATATTTTCCATTTGGTACTTACCTCATTAAAATTTTTACTGAGAATACCAATACTTTCGGAGCCTCCCATAAAAAGATAGCCATTTCTGTTAAGCGCATAATGCAGACTAGAAAGTACTTTTGCTTGAATATTATTATCAATATAAATAAGCATGTTACGACAACTGATCAAGTCCATTTTATTGAAAGGCGGATGTTGGAGTACATCATGTTTAGAAAAAATAATATTTTTTCTAATGGCAGGTTGTATTTGAAATCCATTATCTTTTCTTATAAAATAGGACGCTAGGCGACTTGGAGATACATCCGTAGCAATATTTTCCGAGTAACTACCTTTGGTGGCGATGTCAATAGATTTGCTATCAATATCAGTAGCGAATATTTTATATTTTAAATTATTGTAGCCTTTTTTGGCTAAATATTCTTCAAAGAGAATGGCAATTGAATAAGCTTCTTCACCTGTAGAACAGGCAACAACCCATATTTTTATGGGTTGGTTTCTAGATCTTTTTTCTTCTACAATATCTGGTATAACCTGATTTTCCAGTATTTTATAAGCCATGGGATCTCGAAAAAACTTGGTTACTCCAATCAAAAATTCATCGACCAAAATATATTTCTCATCAGGATTCTCGTATAGAAAATCAATATAATCTTCGACCGAATCAGATTTAGTGATATTCATCCTTTTGGCGGTACGACGTAACAGGGTAGGTTTTTTATAAGAGAAAAAATCATAGCCGGTATGATTTTTTAAAATTTTCAAAATCCGGTCAATAGATTCCAGATTTTTTCCAAGATCTACGCCCGTGATCGTTTTGGCAAATTGTGGATGCGTGACAAACTGAATTAATTCGTCGGGCATTTCAGCAGCGGTGAGGATAAAATCAGCCAAACCACCATTGATAGAACTACGCGGCATCCCGTCAAAGCGGGCATCATCTGGATTTTGGATAAACATGGTGCCTCCTACCTCTTTGATAGACTTTCCTCCTTTCGTTCCATCTGAACCAGTACCTGATAAGATAATTCCAATCGCTCTTTCCTTTTGTTCCAGTGCTAATGACTGAAAGAAAATATCAATCGAAAAATTCATTTGGGTGTTTGGTGGTCGATTAGTCAATCTTAGTTTTCCAGCATTGATCGTCAGATTCTTACTTCCTGGGATTAGGTAAACATGATCAGGCTGCACCACTTCTCCTTGTTTGGCCTCTGTAACTCTCATCTTAGTATGCCGAGATAATAATTCTGGCATTAAACTTTTATAGTCTGGCGATAAATGCTGTACAATAATAAATGCCAATCCCGTGTCACTGGGACAGTTACTAAAGAATAATTCTAATGCTTCCAAACCTCCTGCCGAGGTGCCCAATCCTACGATATAGAAGGGATCCATCTCTTTAGCTCGGATATTGCTAATGGTTTTGGTTGATTTTTTTTTCTTAATTGATTTACGGGTAGACTTTTTACGGGTATCTTTCGTCATTAGTATGGTAGTAAATATGGTCAAAAATTTCTTTCAGATGGGTTTGAGGTGATGTCAAGATAAAAAAACAGGTGGTAAATCCCTATGAATTAAGGTTTATCCAATTTGGTTTACTTATCTTTGGTAAGGTACATATTTTTTCCTTATACTCTGATATAATAACTATATTAAATGTTTGTAAATAATCCATCAGCTTTAGTCGATCATTTTCGAAAGTTTATCAACTCAAATGCTCCAAGAGAAGGAAAAGCAATCATTGATACAGATACTACTATTCTATGTTCCAATGCCACTAATCTCGTTTTCGCTCTAAAAGAAGGCACTAATTTGCGAGCAACTTTTCCTCATAGTACTTTTGATTTAACTTCAAAAAAATTAATAGAAGCCAATCAGTCCAACAAGATTATTGTTCAAGATTTAAAAATATCCGTTCAAGGAATAGACTATTGGTATCAGATGCACGTCAGTCCCATATCTGATGATGAGAACCATTTATTTTTAGTTGAGTTTAGAGACATTAGTCATTTTAAGATGATAGAACTTACTGCAATAAAGCAACGTACCCGCATCGAAAATGAAATGTTACTCAGAACAAAAGAGATCGTTCAGACGGACTTATTCACTCGAGATAATGGTGGTTTTTTAACTAATTTTTTGCGTGGTCTACGGCACGACTTACTGTCTCCGGTTGCCCAATTAAAAGATATTATTGACTATTATAAAAAAACAGAAGACCCCAAGAAAAAGGAACAATCAGCCCAATATATCGACGAATCACTCCAAAAATTAAGTAATACGGCACAGGGTTTTTCAGACTTTGTAGATCTCTACATACTCCCTCAAAACAATGAAGCATCTATTCATATCGCAACAGTTTATAAGGATGTCAAAGAACTACTACACGAAGAAATTTCAAAAATTAAAGCAGAGGTAACAGAAGATTTTTCTGAAGCGAAAACGATTACTTTTAATGAAAAAATTATCGCTAGTATCTTTTATAATTTATTAAGTAATGCCCTCAAATTTCGTCGAGCAGCGGAAGTACCCGTAATTGCTATACGAACTTTTATGGAAGGTGAAAATTTTGTGCTTACCGTCAAAGACAACGGCACCGGAATAGATCTTGAAAAGTATCGTCATCAACTCTTCATGCCCTTTCAACGATTAAATACAGATCGACCAGGAATTGGCGTAGGGCTAAGTATGATTAAAAATGCTTTAGAAAAATATGGGGGTGATATTAGGATAGAAAGTATCGTCAATGAGGGAACGACCGTTTGGGTGTTTATCCCACAAAGGGCTGAAAGTTAACGCTGCCCTATAAACTAAAACGTTCTAACAGAGGTTTTTTCCTCATAAAAAACACGATCAAACAAGCCCCTGTTGTACGGCAAAATAGATGAGTTGCCCACTGGTTTTTAGCTTTAATTTTTTCATTAAATTTTTTCGGTGGGTTTCGATGGTGTATTTACTCAAGTAGAGTTTTTCGGCCATCTCTTTGTTGGTGTAGCCACGACTTAGTAAAACAACGATATCCATTTCCCGTTCTGTTAAAGCGGAAAAGTGAACAAATTCGTTTTTTAATTCTAGTGAAAATTTATTGTCTTCAGGTCGAGGTTTAATGTCTTTTTGGTAAACAGAAACACTGATAAAACGCTCGTCTTTATGTACTCGATCAATGGTATCCAAAATCTCGTTGAGAGACGCTGTTTTGGACAAGTAAGCGTGTACACCAAATTCCATTACATCCTGTACCAGCTTGGGCATTGTATAATTAGAAAATGCAATAATTTTTACATCACCATGCTCTACTACCAAATCCTTAATCAAACGGTAAATATTGGTAGAAGGTAAATTTAAATCTAGAAACAAGGTATCTACTGAAGCTTTTTTGAGGAGCATCCGAAGGTCCTCTCCGTCATGAGCGATTCCAACAATTTCGTTCTCAGGATATTGCTTAAACAAAGAAATAAACCCCTCAATGACGATGGGATTATTATCTGTTATTATTATTTTATGTTTTTCCTGATTTTCCAATTATGTTAGTTGTTTTTTACTTTTTCTAAAATCTCTTCTACCAATTGATCAAATAAAAATATAACGTTTTCTCCTGTTTTTGCACTAACAATCCATTCGAGGGTCACCGGCAATTCATTTTTCTGAAGATCGAATAATTCCAATTCAGATAAAAGGTCTTTTTTATTACCAATGATTTTGATGGTAGCTTGACTGGCATTTTCTTTAAGGTAATCAATATCTTCTTTAATATTTTTGAAAGTAAAAGGTCTAGTGAGATCAATAATGTAAAGGATGGCTGTTTTATTTGCAAAATAAATCTTAGGCACTTTTCTTTGATGAATCTCTCCAGCAATATCCCATAATTTCAGATGTATTCTTTGGTCTTCCATTTTTTTTTCGTTGACCCTTACCCCCATTGTTCCATAGTACTTATTACTGAATTCATCGTGAATAAACCGATTAAAAATGGAGGATTTTCCTACACCAAAAGAGCCTGTTAATAAAACTTCTATAGTCATGAATTAAAATAAGATTTTATCTACCACACACAAAACAGCTAATTTTAAAATGCTGCCATTTTAAAATAATTTGTCTTATATAAGTTACTTGTTTTGGAGAATTAGTCTTGCTACAAAAAAAGTTTGGATAAGACTCATTTGGTCATGCATACATGCATAAAGATGCTAATATACCAATTAATCGGTATTTTTAATACGGCACGAATATAATAGTTTTACAGCAACTTGGATATTTAACTTTTGGAAAATTTTAAAACCGAGTATCGCTTCGCTCTCCAATGAATAAACACTTATTGCTTCTTTAACAACCAAACCTACTTTCTACTTATGAATAATTTCAAACGAATTGTTGGTATCGGAGCATCAGCTGGAGGACTTAGAGCTATAACAGAATTTTTTGACCATATTCCTGATAAAACAGGGATGGCTTTTGTAGTTATTCAGCATTTATCTCCTGATTTTAAGAGCATGATGAATGAATTGCTGCTCAAGCATACGCGAATGCCTATTTACATTATTGACAAACCTACCGTAATTCAAGCCAACAATATTTATCTTATTTCTAGTCAATTTAATGTAATTCTGAAGAAAAATATGTTGATGCCCACTAAACGAAAGGATACATCTTTTCTTAATTTACCAATTGATTTATTTTTTCATTCACTAGGAAACGAAAGTAAAAAAAACACGGTTGGCATCATCTTATCTGGGACTGGATCAGATGGTTCTAAAGGAATTCAGACCATTAAAAAAGCGGGAGGTACGGTAATGGTGGAAGATCCACATCACGCACAATTTGACGGGATGCCGATGGCAGCTTTATCTTCTGGGAAAATTGATTTTGTATTACCTCCCTACGCACTCGCTAGAGAACTAATGCGGATTAATGATGGAAAAGAAAGAAAAACTACTTTTTTGATTATTGATCCTGAAAAGGATGATTTTCCACCCTTATTTGAAGAAATTATTTCAGAAATTTATGCAAAGACAGGAATAAACTTTAAAAATTACAAATACAGTACGCTCATTCGTCGAATGGAAAAGCGGATGTTTATTACCAAACAACATGACTTAGAGATTTACCTAAAATATCTAAAAAAAGATCCTGAAGAAATAAATATTTTACAAGAAGAATTCTTGATTAACGTCACCCATTTTTTCAGAGATCAACCCGCATTTAAAAAATTAGAAGAGGAAGTCATTCCAAGTATTTTAGCTAAAAAATCACCCCGTGACCAAATCAGAATTTGGATCGCCGCTTGCTCGACAGGACAAGAAGCGATTTCTATTGCTATTTTGGTCAAAGAATATCTAGATGCCCATCAACTTGTTAATCCCATAAAAATATTTGCATCCGATATAGATAAGACGGCCATTGCCGTGGCTAGTGAAGCTGTTTATGACACGTCTATTTTGGGGACCATTCCTCATAACTTGCTCAATAAATACTTTGAACCAGCCAACCCCGAAAAAACTAAATATTCGGTGGTTAAAACTTTACGAGAAACCATTGTCTACGCCGTACACGACGCCTTATATGATCCACCTTTTATTAATATGGATTTGGTTACTTGTCGGAACATGATGATTTATCTAAATAATAAAAATCAGAGAATCCTACTTTCCAATTTTCATTTTGCCTTAAATTATAAAGCATATCTTTTTCTAGGACCGAGTGAATCCATTGGAGAGTTTAAAAATTCCTTTCAGCCGATTTCTACTAAATGGAATTTGTACCAAAACATGGAAAAGGAAAAACAAATTCAACCTGCGTTTTCTAGAGAAACGGGAACAAAATTAGAGCATCAGACTTTTAGAAAAAAAAATGCGCTAGCTCCGTTTAAAGTTGTTCCAGAAAAACCAATCGTCAAGGATAAATATTATACCAAAATATTAATTGAACAATTTGCCCCTTCCTGTATTTTGGTCAACGAAAGCCTAGATATCCTATTAACTAACGGAGATGTTGATAAAATCCTAAGTTTTCCACGAGTCTCCGGATATTTTAATTTGAAGGAAATGGTTGGACCAGATGAACTAATTGTTTTTAAAAATGGTATTCAGAAATGTAAGGATAATAAAAGAATTAACCTTTACGAAGGAATCAATTATAAAAAAAATAAGGAAGTTACGCTCCTTAATATGCAATTTACGGCAGTAGCAGATGAGTATGATACGGATCAACAAATCTTTATTGTTGAATTTTTCTTTGACATAGACAACCCCTCTACAGGTTCCACAAAAAATGATGTTCTAACTATTCCAGAAGAAGCTCTACGGGTAGAAAAGGTAAAAGTAATTCAGCGAGAATTACGACAGATACGCCAAGAAAAACAATTGCTGGTTCAAGAATTAGAAATGGCCAATGAAGAACTACAAGCTTCTAACGAAGAATTGCTAGCGGCCAACGAGGAGTTACAAAGTACGAATGAAGAACTACAATCCGTCAACGAAGAACTATATACCGTTAACACAGAATTACAAAATAAGGTCAACCAGTTGATCACGACCACTAATGATTTAGACAACCTACTCAATAGTACTGAAATTGGTAGTATTTTCTTAGATCAAGATCTAAATATTCGACGTTTTACTCCTGCGATTATTAAACAATTTGCGCTGTTAGAAACCGACATTGGACGCTCCATTACAAGTTTTGCTAATTCATTTATGGATAAAAATATTTATCCAGAAATTGAAAACGTAGTCAATAAATTGGTCATTTTCGAAAGAGAAATAGTGGACGAAAAGAGCAATCATTATCTGATGAGGGTACTTCCTTATCGTACCGATGCAGGGCAGGTAGACGGAGCGGTTCTAACCTTTATTCCTATCAACGAATTGAAGAAAGCAACGGATCAGTTTACAGAAGTAGCAGAACGTTACCGAGCGGTTTTTGATAATTCATATGACGGTATTATGTTGATTGATAAAGATGGTAAAATTTCTTCCTCTAATCATGATTTCGCTGGTTTTTCAAAAGAAAAAATAGTAAACCGTTCGCTTTTAAAACTAATGCCTCAACCATATGGAGAAATTTTAAAAACCGCTATGGATCAAGTGATGAAGGGAGAACCCTCTAGTTTTTTCCATTTTGAAAGTGAGCGCGCAAAAAATAAAAAGCAATGGTTTTCTGCCACCGTTACGCCAGTCATTATCAAAGAAGAAATCAATGGTCTAGCCTTTATTACGAGAGACGTAACGGAGTTAAAAGAAAAAGAACTCGAACTACGGCAAATGGGTATTTCTCTCGAAAAACAAGTAGCAGATCGATCGCATGAACTGGCGATTCGAAATAAAGAGCTAAACGAAATAAATAGCTACCTGGATAGTTTTGTACATGGTGCGGCCCACGACTTACGAGCCCCTATTACCCAGATTAAGGGAATGCTCAACTTATTTCCTAAGATTGAAGCAGAAGAAAAAAAGGAAGTCGTCTTTCAAGAAATATCAACTTGTGTTAAACGGCTCGAAAAAACATTGACGGGATTAATTGAAATGATCGATTTTCAGAAAAACAACAACCGTTTTTCTCATAGAATCAACCTTATCAAATCTTTCAGAGAAGTTACCGCCCAACTTGACTCTGATATTAAAACGACCAATGCCGAATTAATCGTAGATATTCCAGAAGATTTAGGGGTTAATTTTATTCAAGCATATATCACGAGTATCTTCTATAATTTGCTGAGTAACGCGCTAAAATATCGGGACTATGACAAACCGCTAAAAATTAAAGTTTCAGCGCAACAAGCAAGCGATTTCGTCGTAATTATAGTCTCCGATAATGGAATTGGAATAGATTTGAACCGTTATGGACACTTTTTATTTCAACCCTTCAAACGACTTACGGTAGAAAGAGAAGGAACTGGTATCGGTTTGAGTATTATTAATAATGTAGTCCGTAAAAATGGGGGTAGAATAGAGGTTGAGAGTAAATTAAAGCACGGAACCCAATTTAAGGTCTTTATTAAACCATTGAAGATTCATGAAGATGCCATCAAATAAGTTGAATATTTTGTTTGTTGATGACTCCAAGACTGAAATTAATTACCTAAAATTATTATTTCAGCTCACCGATATTCCATTAAATCCCACTTTCATCAATTCGGCACATAGTGCCATTGAAACCTTAGAAGCGCATATCGGTTCTGAGCAATTTCCTGACATCGTGGTAGTCGATATAAATATGCCACTTATGGATGGATTTGAATTTGCGGAGATCTATAACGCAAAATTCCATAGTAAACAACCCGATACCCGTTTATTCATTTATAGCACCAGTATTCATTCAGCTGATATCAATCGAGCAAAAACCATGGATGGAGTCTCGGGTTTTATCGCAAAACCCTTTAGTGATAATACCTTTGCAGAGTGCATTTATCCACATCTTCCCAAAGGGGAGGAATTGTCAACTAATTAAGCGTATTTTTTTATAAAAACCACATTATATATTTGGTTTATATTATTTATGTTATTTATATTTGTGGTCTGTGTTTGCTTTCCAAACTTTCAACCCATTTTATCGCTGGATACAAGTAAAAAGCTAAATGAGCTAGCTATCAACGATCGTTGGTGCAATTATTTTAGGTAAAACTTGTATACAACCAAATTTAAACAAATCAACTTAAGTTGATAAGATTCACGATGTCTAAAAAACAGGTTTGTGTGCATCAAAATCAGTTAAATTACATTCAATAAAGTCATATATTATATAATTTTAATATTTTGGCATTCTATTTGTTTTATCAAAAATAAAAATCTTTAAATACAAACCAACTAACTATTACTGAAATTAAAAAAGAAATACTATATCATGTGTCAGATGGAATATTACTACTTAGCTGAAAGATTAAATATTATAAGGTTGGATATCAAAGCTTTAAGAAGAACGCAAACTACCACCATAAAAGAAAAAATTAACTTATTGAAAGAGACGAATAGTCTTTTGCGAGAACAAAACAAGCTCCTGACACTACGACAACAAGCACTCTTGCAAAGGCAACAAGCGGTTAAATAATCCTTTAGGATATAAAAAAACAATCGCTGTTCGGTACAAACAACACCGTTAGACCATAAAAAACCATTCTGAAAATCAAGGGCAACGCGCTCTACCTTCTCTCCATCTCCAACTGACAGACATACTCATATGTCAATTTTTTATATTTTTATAAAAAAATGAAACACTCGCTTAAAAACTTAGTATAAGTTCTTATAAAATCGTACTGTTATATATAATTATGTCTAATGCAAGTTATGAGCTCATCATTGAGGAATTAGAAGAGATAAGAAAAAAGATAAAAAATTTAAGAAGGATTCCAGCAGTTCACATCAATCAACAGATTATAATTTTAAAAAAGATAAATCAACTACTCAAAAGAAACAATATTTTGCTAACTACTAAGCAAAAATATTTAGAGGATAAAAAAAATGTAATAGGAACAAAAGTAGAAGTGCTAGTGTCCCGATTTACATAACCCCATAAAACCTTTTTTTAGTTACCATTTACTAGGGAAAATAGGAGGATTTTACAAATAGCTTTTTGTGTATGATATTTTACAACACAAAAAAGCTAATATCTAGACAACCAAGTTGTAAAAAAAAATCCTATATGAATACGAAAATCAAGCTAAAAAAAGAGGTACAACATAAGCTTGGAAGCAAGTCTCTCGCTCCCTCCATCCATCCTCCTGCTCTGACCATTACCAATTCTTTTCTCCACAATACCGTACACGCAGCTGGACATGATCTGCGCTCTCCCCTTTTTATAATTCGGGCGTATAGTCAACTATTGCAAAAAACACAGGATAAGAGCATGTTGGACAATGGCTTACGATTAATGGACGAAGCCACGAGTAAAATGGAAAAAACACTCAACGAATTTGTTGGTTTAATTGACATATACACGCTACCCTTTCCCGAAAAAACCAATATATCATTCGAGAATGCTTTTGAAGCTGCCATGTTTCAATTGGTCAGTTTATTCCATGAATATCGACCTAACGTGACTTGCGATTTTGATGACTTTCCAACTATTAAGTTTAATGAAAAATATTTGATTGACATTTTATCATGCTTGATAGATAATGCCATTCGGCACAATACCCAAAATGAAAACTTAGCAATTAAAATTTTCACAAAAAAAGAAGAGAATGGTCTTGTGTTAGTAGTCCAAGATAATGGCCACGGAATTGAAGATGATCTCGAAAAAATAAAAAATCCTTTCTATTCTTACACAAAAGAAGAGCAGCCGGACTGTATTGGAATAGGACTTGCTAAAGTGCAGGCTATCGCACAGGTTTCGCAGAATTCTTTTTATCTACAAAGTGAATTAGGTGGATTCACTACTGCAAATTTTGTTTTTAAAAATTAAAGCAATTTTCTGAATTTCACCTGATCTTTCTCCCAAAACGCTACCAACTAAATCATTTTTTATAATCCTCATCCATCGTATTCAAAAATGATTCAGCAGCATTAAGTAGCATTTCTTTCCGTTCTGGATTCATCTTGTCGAAGGTGCGTACGAGCATTCCCAGTCTCGGATTTTTGAGAAAAAAATCGCGGTTATTGTTCATGAATCGCCAAAAAAGACCATCCCAAGTTTGCTGCCATGCGCCTTTTTTATAATTACTCATTTTCAGAATATAATTGGAACCGCTGATATAAGGTTTAGTAGCAAAAAATCCGCCGTCGGCAAATTGGCTCATTCCATATACATTGGGTACCATCACCCAATCGTAAGCATCCACAAAAAGTTCCATAAACCAACGATACACTTCGTTGGGGTGAAATTCGCAGAGTAACATAAAATTACCTAGCACCATTAAGCGTTCGATATGATGGCAGTAGCCGTCTCGCAATACTATTTTAATCGTCTCATCTACAGGGATAATTCCAGTGCTTCCATCGTAAAAACTTTTTGGAATCTTTCGTTCAAATCCCCAAAAATTTCGGATTCGTGATTCCGTACCTTTGCACTCATACATACCTCGAATAAATTCACGCCAACCGATAATTTGTCGGATAAAACCTTCTAACGAATTAATGGGCACCTGATTTTCTTCTCCATAAGTCAAGGCACGATTAACCACTTCCAACGGTGAAATAAGCCCAACATTGAGCATTGGCGTAAGCACACTATGATGTAAAATAGTGGCTTTAGCAACGATCGCATCTTCGTAATCTCCAAATTGATGGAAACGAAATTCAAAAAATTGTTGGAGCCAATTTTCCGTAGCAACACGAGTATACGGATAGAGCGGCTCCATGTGTAAGCTCCCAAGATTGTCTGGAAAATATTTTTCTACATACGCTATCGCCTCTTTCCAGTATTTATCTTTTTTTGGAAAATTGACAGCAGGTGGTGTTTTCCCTTTGGGATATTTTTTTCTATTGTCTGCATCAAAACTCCATTTTCCACCAACGGGCTGATCGGGCCCTTCAATGAGTATTTTGCGTTTTTTACGTTGTTGTTTATAAAAGGTAGTTTGAAAAAAGGATTTTTTATCCAATTTGAAAAAAGATGTCAATTCTTCTCTGGAATTAATAAACAATTCATTTTTATATTCGACTAATTTGATGTTGTGCTGACTAGCAGCCTTGCGCAATCTTTTTTCCAACCAGTTATCCGTTGGATTAATAAAGTGAATTTTTTGGATGCCTGCTTTTGCCAGATCTTTGATCAACACCCGAATATCGGAACATGGTTCGCTCGTTTCTACATAGGTTAAATCGATTTTTTGCTTACGTAATCGTGCCGCATGTACTTGCATAGAAGCACGGTGATAGGCTATTTTTTGTTTGTGAAAATTATATTGTCTAAAGAATAGATATTCTTCGATCAGATAAACGGGGAAGCCATTTTCATAAAATTCGTGATTTTGGAAAAGTTGGTGCGGGAAAAGAAGGTTAACAATCATTAAGTCTTGGGTTTTGAAAGAACAATAGAAAAAGCGCTATATCTGATTATAAGTACGTAGACAGGAAGGAAACAAAAAAAATGAAGGAGAGTTGGAGGGTAGAAAAATATTTTGAATCATTAACCAAAAAAGCTTCCGAAAATCTTTCTTTTGACGAAATCACTCGTAAAATTTAATTCTGCCACAGCCTTAACTAGTGAAATATATTTTAACTTATGGGGAATATTCACCAAACAAAAACAATTTTGGTGTTAATTTTTTCTACATTTAGGCGTTCATGTTGTTCTTGTAATTATAATCATCCATCAGTGAATTAATCATTCCGAGTGGGCATCATTCTTATGGGACAATACATTTTTTTACTCTAAAACAACCCTATTATGATTGCTTTAATTGTACAACTCATCAGCGGAGCGCTGGGTGGAAATGCCGCAGCTTCCCTAATGAAAGGAGGTCTTGGTACCGTTGGAAATTCAATTGCCGGTATTTTAGGCGGTGGACTTGGCGGACAAGTTCTCGGAATGATCGTTCCTTCGCTCGGTGCAGCTGCCTCCAGTGGTAGTATGGACATTACCAGTATTCTAGCTTCGGTAGCAGGTGGTGGTGTTGGCGGTGGTATCATTGTAGCTATTGTCAATTTTATTAAAAAGGCAATGGGCAGTAGTAATTCTTAAAGCCTGATTGGAAAAATCTAACCTAAGGAAATAACGCCATTGACGAATGTATCGTCAATGGTTTTTTTATGCGTAAAAAAAGATTTACTTTTGGGAAAACAAGATAGCCAATATGGAATTAAGCGATCAGCTGCTCTTTTTTTTCAGTGCACTCGGAGCCTTCAATGGTATTTTTTTGAGTGGCTATTTTTTATTTTTTCATCGCCCTAAAAAATCATCAAACTTTTTTTTGGGAATTCTCATTCTAGCATTGAGCTTGCGAATTGGCAAATCTGTATTGCTTTATTTCAATCCTGCCCTTCCAAAAATCATTTTACAAATTGGATTAACCGGTTGCTTTTTTATTGGTCCTGCTTTGTTTTTTTATTTAAAATCAGACATCCAAAATATTCAAAAAATTAGTTGGCAATGGAAAGCGATTCTTCTAAGCTTAACTACGTTAATTCTACTAGCGGGTATTATTTATCCTTATACCACTTATCCTGACATTTGGAATCAATATTATGTGCGCATTATTTATTGGGAATGGTTGCTCTTCATGTTTGCTTCTCTTTTTGTGCTAAGAAAAAAAATAAAAAAACTATTTTTTCATTTACCAGAAATTACGGCTGAGGAAAAATGGTGGCTAGGAATCTATGGTAGTAATGCCTTGATCTTTCTAGCTTTCTTTTTTGTGCCTCATACTTCTTATATACTAGGCTCCTTAATTTTTTCTTTTTCAATGTATATCATTGTCATGATTTTTATTTGGAAAAGAAAAGCTAAATCTCCCGCATCTAAAACGTCCATTGAAAAATATCCGAACAAAAAAATTGATCAGGAAACAGCCAACGAATGGCTAGAAAAATTGACCACAGTGATGACAGAAAAGGAAATTTTTAAAAATTCTAGCCTAAAACTAAAAGATGTTGCTAGTGAAATTGGCATTCCTCCTCATCAACTTTCACAGTTACTCAATGATAATTTGGGTAAGAGTTTTTCAAATTTCACCAACGAATATCGAGTGGAATCAGCCTGTCAATTGCTCACTACCAACGATCATCTGACACTCGAAGGAATTGGTAACGAAGTGGGTTTTAATTCCAAATCTACCTTCTACGCCACTTTTAAAAAAATGAAAGGAATGACCCCTGCCAAATTCAAAGCAGCATTGGATAAAAATACTCCGACTTTATAATTTCATACCTATTTCTTGTTTAAAAGGCTTGTGATTTCTTTATTTTTCGACACCTTGCGAAAAAAAACAGCTTTCTTATGTTGAATTTAGTTCATCCCTTTTCTACGCTTTTTCAAGTAAAAAAAATAGGATTTTTTGGACTCTTACTGTTCCTTGGTTGTAATAGTTCACCTACCAAACTCAGTGAATCCACTACCCTAGTTATGCCCAAAAAAGAAACCATTATCGACAACCTGAAGCGCCCGTGGAGTATGGATTTTATTTCAGAAGAGGAAGTAATCGTAGCTGAAAAAGATGGAGATCTAGTACGGGTAAATTTGTCAACAAAAGAAAAGTCTCGTATCAAAGGATTTCCTACGGACCTCGCAGATAGCATTATGATGGATAAGGATAAATTCGCTTTTGGTGTTTTTCCAAAAGATGCTGACGGGTACAAAACAAAATACAATGCTGGTATTTTCGAAATTCTAATCGATCCAAATTTTAAAGAAAACAACTGGATTTATGTTTCCTATGTTTCTCAAAATGAAGAAGAAAAGTCTACAACCAAAATCATTCGGGCAAAATTAATAGCCGATAGTTTATCAGAAATTCAAACGCTTTTTGTGGCGACTCCGTATTCCCACGGTCTTTTCCATTACGGTGGTGGGATGACTTTTGGAGATGATGGCCATCTATATTTCACCATTGGAGAACGATTGTTTAACGAAATCTCACAGCCTGAAATACCAGTAGCACAAGACTTAAAAGACAAGCGTGGAAAAATTTACCGCCTCCGTCCGGATGGTTCTATTCCTGCTGATAATCCTGACTTTGGCGAAGGCGCGATCAAAGGAATGTATGCGGTCGGAATTCGCGCGGCACAAGGGATCACTAAACATCCACAAACTGGAAAAATTTGGTTTTCAGAACATGGAACAGTGCAAGGTGACGAGATTAATCTTTTAGAAAAAGGAGCCAACTACGGCTGGCCAATTATCACTTCCGGAAAATATCGGCACAATGATTATCAACCTCCTAAGATGGAAGAACGAACGTTTACCAACCCAGTCTGGTATTGGTCACATACCGTCGCACCAACTGGATTGACTTTTTACACCGGTGAGGAGTTTCCACTTTGGAAAAATAACTTAATCGTTCCAGGTCTGTCAAGAGGTAGTCTTTGGCGATTGACGCTTGATGGCGAAACACTCAAAAGTGCGGAAGAATTATTCCTAGATGATCGGGTACGAGCAAGAAAAGTAGCTGTTAGCCCGCAAGGAAAATTATATATTTTAACCGACGAACCAAATGGTCGAATTATTAGGATAAAAAATTAATCATCATGAAATCATTTACTTTTTTGCTCTTCCTTTTTTCTTTAATTTTATTTTCGTGTGGACAAAAAAACTTCCCTCCAGATGTCTCCACTAATGATCCGCAGGACGAAGCCTTAATCAGAGAAACCATCGGACATTATTTTGAAGGATGGATGACAGGTGACACCACCAAAATTGGTAGTGCGATGCACGCTACTTGTCAATTGAAAAACATTAAAGATGGCGGAGTCATCATCTTTGATCGAGCCACTTATTTAGGTTTTTTCAAACCTCGGCCAAGGAGAGAAAATTCTGGCGGAAAAATTATCAACATAAATATTACTGGAAATATCGCTGCGGCTAAATGTGAAATAGATACACCGAAACGATTATATACCGACTATTTTAACATGATGAAACTTGGGGAGCGCTGGTATATTGTGGATAAAATTGCGGCGAGTGTGGTGAAGGATGAGTAATTTTTTTGAGCGTGTTCAATAAGGTGTGTTCATCTATTTTAAAACCTCAAAAGCAAGTTCAATCACAAATCAACCACCTATAATTAAGAGCCTGTCAGCTTTATTAAAAAACAATTTTTGCACTTATGGCTACAAAAGACGGAAGCAACCTTTAGGAATGTTTATTGTCATTCTGGCAGTAGCGAGAATGAGAAGCCATCAACAAAAAATTTTCAACCAATAAATATTCAATCATGAAAAACAATGACCGTAGAAATTTTCTAAAAAAATCAGCCATCGCCACTGGTGGTCTGCTGCCGCTTTCTCAAATGGCCTGGGCTACTCCATCCGTCGAAATAGCAAAGGATCATATCAATTTCATTGGTTCGAGAGAAGGATTTACTCCACAAGTAGGCACCTTGGTTTCTATGATGAATTTTATGAGAGATATTGTTTTACGTCCAGTGCAAGGAATGAGCGTAAAAGATTTAGACTTTTTACTAGACGACAACGCAAATTCAATTGGCGCTATGTTATTGCATCTGGCGGCCGTCGAGCGATATTATCAAAGAGATACTTTTGATGGAAAAACATGGGACCTCCCAGCTAAAGAAAATCACCTTTGGGATGCGGCCAGTGATTTAGGAGAGGCAGGAAGAAAACATATCAAAGGGTATTCTCTAGATTTTTATTTAAATGTCTTAGCAGAAAGTCGTGCCTTTAGTATCGCAGAAATGAAAAAACGAGATGATGAATGGTTGACCAAAGAACTCCGATTTTGGGGTGGCCCTTCTAATAATTATTGTAAGTGGTTTCATGTAGTGGAGCACGAATCCAACCATAATGGACAGATTAAAATGATTAAGAGTCGGATTGGGTAGGTTGGTTGCGGTCTTCTGATTCTATATAAAAGCGCCAAAAGAATAGATCTGTTAACTCCTATAAGTGACGTTGTTTAAAAACTCCAAAATTGGTTTCGAATTATTAAACAACTTCAGTTAAAATAAAGCTAATAATCCTTTTGCAATATTTTTTTATAATGAATAAGCACATATAACTTCGCTAAGTGAAGGGATTTTTAGGGTAAGAACTCAAATAGTCTTTCTTTTTTTGCAGCGTATAACGAAGTTGTCAAGCAGAGAAGCGTAGGTAAAGTTTTACTGCCCAGTCTTACTTTCTTTGTTAAACTCTCTTTGTATTCCTTGTAATAAAATAGAATTATCCATTTTAGAATGGCCTTTATCTTTTGCTAAATAACAACAGTACTGCACGATAATATTGATATTGGCACCGCTCAATTTATAGTGTTGTGCTAGTTCTTTGAGTTGGACGGAAGGACAAACAGCAAGTGCTGAATTATCTGTCGCAGGTGAGGTTGTTTCCCAAAGTCGTAGACGTTCTGGTGCCGCAGGTAGCGGAAATGGAAGCACCGATATGTATGGTATTAAGGATACGTCGTTGCTATTTTCCATTGGCTTTTTGGGCTGGACCAATATACGCATACTGCGTGAAAAATTAGAGGAGCGGGTTGTGTAATGAAAGGAAGAATGGGGAACAAAAAAGCCTATGGTTTTAAACATAGGCTTTTTTGTAGTTTTTTACTAGAAGCGTCTTCTCATTATAGTATAGATCATTATAGATTTTCTCCGTCTATTCCCCGCAGATATATAATCATTCATTCAATTATCCACAAACACCATAATCAATTTGATTAAACCCTTTTTTAGTTTGATTAATGAGTTTGGTTACATTAAAAATTTGGTTGAATTGCTCTCTCGTCATCTCACCATTTGCAATCAACCATTCAACTGTTTCTTTTAAACCATCTAGGACACAGATAAATTTATGATAGAAGATTCGATAATTAACATTATTTTCAACTTCATATTTTAAGCCCCAGATATTAATGGCGTAAGCTTTTGAGCTGAATACTAATTTCTCATTTATGAAAGATTGATAGTGTAGTTCAAATTTTACGAAGCTTTCTGATCGTTTTTCTGATTCGTAAATTATTGCGCCAATTTCTCGTAAAGCTAATTCTTCATATTTACTTCCAGAATTTTCTCTTCCACCTATTCCAAAACTATCTTTCCACGCAACAATATTATCGGTCAAGCTAAAAATAGTCTTTAAATCATCAAAAGATTTGTCTATACAGTCAATCCTAATCGTATCTCCAACTTCTGAAGCAGTACCCTTTATTAGTTCTAGATTATTTGATAATTTAACTCTTCCAACATGCGGTGAATCTATGTCTTGAATATAGATTTCTCCGTTACTCTCCTCTCCTTCTCTACAAAGAAAATAGAGATATTTGAATTTATCTCCACTAAGGTTTCTGGCAAAAGGGATTTTTATAAAATTTTTATCTTCAGGGTAGTCTTCGGGATAATATTCAAAATCGGAAGAACGATTGGCTACACCTTCCCAAGGGTCATTTATTTCTGTTTTGGTAATTGAATATAAAATTCTATACTCTTCGTCAAATAACTCCAGTATAATATCTTCTTTTTTGAAGGTGGATATATATTCCTTAAATTCAGACGGGAAGCTACCTTTTAATTTTTGCTCAATTTTTCCAAAATTAGGCTTCATTTTGCTTTTTAATTTATAAAATAATCTCCTGACTTTTCCACTTTCCCTGAAAGACCCAAGCTGAAATATACTCCGATTCGACTTTGATATTAATCCCAGCATCATATGCGTAAGCACAACAAGCTAATGTATCTATAAATACCCAAGAGTATGGTTCCTCCTCATCCTTTCTTTTCAGGATCATTTGTTTTCTATCTTTAAGGTATTCGCTCAACCGCTCATTGAATAAATCTTCTTCTTTCAATATGGCAAATTCATATAACTCAACTATTGGAACATTGGTTTGACGAAAACCTTCCCCTCGTCCAACTATATAAACCACTTTTTTTGGGTTTCCTTGCACATGCGTTTTATCCGTTTGGGCTGTTTTTATAATTAATGATTCTGACTTTTTTCTAGCATCCGTATCACCATTCTTTAACGCAAAAAAATAATTACTCCACGCCTCCATATGTGCATGCTCAGAAGGATCCTTGTCTGATATTAATTTTCTTATACCCAACAAAAAATCTTCTGCCTCCTCATCTCTTAATATCTGAGCTACTGAATATAGGGTCCTCCAACCATAGATACTTATTCCTCCCAAGTCATCCGTTGATGGCAAAACATATTCTTTTTTGCCAAGTCTAACGGTAATTTCGGAGGAGGACGTTTGAAATTGCTTAAAATGAGCCACTCCTATATCGAGAAAATAACGTAACCCAAGAAAAACGTTTTCATCGTGATTTCCCGAAGTTAGGGAATAAATGAAAAGGTAGAGCGGATTCTCTTTTGCATACTGGAGCAACTGACCTTTATTTTGGTCCAGTTTCTCCATTGATTTTTGTAACCTTTCTTTATAATTCCCGGCTTTTACTTGAATAAAACCTATCAAATCTCGTTTCTTATTTAAGTTATGTCTTTTTATTTTTATGGCCATATTTTAAATTCTGGATCTACTAAATTGTCTAAGTTTGTTACTGCTTGTTTAAAATAAACATATTTTATGGATCAAGAAAGATAAATAAAAAAGCCTATGCTTTTAGACATAGGCTTTTTTGTAAGACACGAAGAATTTTATCGGTAACAGTAATAATTAAGGAAATTCTGATGGTTCAGAAGGAAATGGAGCTAATGTATAGTCAGTTTCTGACTTCCACCGAACACTAGAACTCTTTTTATTAAAACCATTGATATCTATTCCTTCATTTGATTTGACCTCGATGTTGCCAGCAAAATATAATGCTTGGTGAAAAAAGTCGTTATCAAAAAAATCTTTCTCAATCAGTCTACTAATCATTAAAAATACATCACTTCTTAAAATCCATCTATCTTCACCATACCGATTTTTATAGATTACTTGTATTACATCAAAAACAAGCAATTTTTCCTCAATACTAAGCTCATTTTCTGGGAATAAATAACTCCACAAATGCAATTTCAATTCTAAGATTACATCATTTCTTGTATATTCTTCATCATCAATAAACTCTTTTTCATAAGCATATGCTACTAAATTAAAGTCTTCATCAGAGATTAAATCTAAGACGGCCTTACTTAATTCTTCTCTTGAAATATCAAGTTTTTGCCTTACCTGTTCAGCAAGGTCAGGTATATCATCTTTTTCTAAATGCCAGCTTAAGGATAAGCAATCTTCGAAAAGGGTGTCGATAATTTTGTTCATGGTTATGGTATGATTATATCAGTAGTACCCACACAGCAAGCTACTACTTTATAATCAGCTATTTCGACTAATCGTTAATATAATTCGTGCTAAGAAAAGTATTCCTAATATTATCCAAATAATTATAGGGAGTCCTTTTTTCTTCTTGGAGTTAGTCATATTCTACTATTCAAGTATTTCACATTAAATTCGTTTTCACTCTGTTGTTTCATCTATATCAAACCTATTTCGTTCAGCAGTTCTATCAGGAAGAATTAAAGGATTTAAGTTGTGGTAACATAGCAGGATTTATTAAACCTCATTTTCATTAGAGGTCTTAATCAGCAACTCATCAATTAATCTTTGAGGACTTCTATTCGGAGACATTACTTGATGTAAATACCTCATTTTTAAACTATTAAAATCACCATTGCTTAAAGTCATCATTGCTCTTACACATTCAAATATTTCTATTTCAAAATGTGACTTCTCTAATATAAAGTCGAGAATCATATTTTCTGCCAAGGTAAAATCTATGCCTGAAAAATCTTCAGATAATTTTATAGAGATATCTTCTGGGAGAGCTACCTCTGATTTTTTCAAGACAATTGATTCAAAGTCGAAATTAGGGTATTCAAATGGTCTCATTATAGTTTTGTAAAGCACTGCGTCTGTCCTTAAATTTGGAATCAATTCAATTCGATCTTCAAAAGACATTATAAATTCAGAAAAAGTTTCTGAAAGCAAAATTGGTTCTTCTTCAGCTTGAGCTATTTTAAATCCATATACTGGTGGATTTTCTCCTTTTAATGCATTCAAAAAAGCAAATCTATTACCATCTTCGGAGTAAAACACAACATCGTATTCGTCTAATTGATATTTTTTCTTCGAAAAAAATATTGTCCCTTGCGCTTCCTTTTTAATTTCACTATATGACGTTAATGTATTGAAAAAATAAAATCTCGATGATTTATTACCATATCCTTTTCCAACCAATTCAAGAAATTCTAAATAAGCAGCCGGTAAATCAAAACTAAAACTATTTTTAATAGTTTGAATTTCTTCTTTCGAACAGCCTTTACCAATTAATGGTGTAAAGTATTTCATATAGAATCCATGTTCTTCGTACTAACTATTTATATGGAATAATTAAAAGGGACTCCTCAGCAAGCCAGAATATCAACAAATGTTCAAGCTAATTTTCATACTAAACCTATATCAAACCTATTTCTTTCATTAGTTCTATCAGGAAGAATTGTCCACTTTATCTGTGGAAATAATTCTTGATACTTTTCAATACTATCCTGTCTTTTTGAGAAAATTAAAACTGAAAAGTTATCTGGACTTAATTCGTTTATACAAAAAATTTCATCCATATTATTCCAAAACATTTTTCGTTTTAAATAATTTTCACTTTCAAACAATAGTTCGTGCAGCTTTTAGCTGCTAAATTTGGTTAAAAATAAAAAAGGTCGTAAAGTTGAGTTCCAACACTTAACTAAAACGACCTAATGAGCACTAAAGAAGCACTCAAACAAATATTCGAAAAATTAACTGGAACTACCAAATGGCAGTTAGATTTTTTTATAGAAATCTTCAATTTAACTTATTCGATACAAGGTCGGTTCAATTTTCAGAACCTAACGCGTTATAGTAATCTGAACGAATCGACATTCAGAAGGAATTTTCAAAAGTTCTTTGATTGGTTGGATTTTAATTATCAGCTTATGCAACTAACTAGTCTTGATTTTCAAGGCGAAGTAATCGCAGCTTTTGATTGTAGCTATATTCCAAAGTCAGGATCAAAGACTTTTGGAATTGATCGTTTTTGGTCTGGCTGTATGAATAGAGTCGTTAAAGGTCTTGAGTTAAGCTTAGTTTGTTTAATCGACGTAAGTACAAAAAAAGCTTGGGCCTTGGACGGGATGCAAACGCCTTCAGGTCTAAGTAAAAAGGAAAAAGACGAAAAGAAAACTCGTATTGATTTTTATCTTTCTCAACTTTACAAATGCCTTGATAAACTACTGGCAGTCAACTACTTTGTAGCTGATGGTTATTATGCTAAATCAAAAGTGTTTGAGCATATAACAGCGATGGACAAGCATCTGATTACAAAGTTAAGACCAGATGCAAACCTTAGACATTTGTATAAAGGAAAGCGAAAAAAGGGACGTGGCCGACCAAAGCAATTTGCCGGTAAAGTCAAATTTGACTCACTTTTAAAATGGACTTTTGAAGGCGTTTTACAAGCCAATGTTGAAGTTTATTCGATTGTTGTCAACAGTCCACGATTTTCAAGAAATCTAAAAGTGGTCATGCTTTACAATACAAAAACACACAAGCATGTATTACTGGCATGTACCGACTTGAATTTAGATGCATTCACAATTATTGAATACTATCAACTGAGATTTAAAATCGAATTTCTATTTAGAGATGCTAAACAATTTACTGGTTTAACTCACTGTCAGGCTCGTTCTAAAGAAAAAATTAATTTTCATTTTAACCTCAGTTTAGCCGCTGTAAACATGGCAAATTTTCAAATGGAAATTAATCCAACCATCATGTCAATGAACTCATTCAAACGAATCGCCTATAATACTAGATTCGTTAAACATTTATTTAAGCAACTTAGCCCAAAAGCTAAGTTTAATATTAATTCACAAAGCATTCAAAACGCTATTCAGTTTGGTAAAATGTGGACTGTTAGGGCGTAATTAAATGCACGAACTATTGTTCAAGAATAGTATTAAATTTTTTAGTTGTCTCAGAAATTTTTTCTACTTGAATCTTATTTAATTTTGTGCATTGTAATCGAAAAGGAAATATAAAATACCCATATTCAAAAATTCTAAGCATTAAAAAATTCTCAAAACTTCTAGTCTCTTTTTTGTATCCTTCTCCGTCAAAATTAATGTAAATCGGTAAGTCTTTTTTATTAAAATCTTTTTTGTTAATTGCCCACCAGTATACACCAGATACGTCGCCATAGAATATAAGCCATTCTGAGTTTTCTAACTTAAAATTATTTGGTTGTTCAAATCCAAAGTCCTTATTCAACATAGGATGTTTAGCATAAGTACTATAGAAATCTTTAAAGGCTTTTGGTAATTTTAACTCCAATCGACTTTCAGCTTCACTTACTTCAGCAGCTGTGAATCCAGATTCGTTTTTGATTTCAAAAATATTCTTAATTATTGATTTCACTTTCCGTAATATTTATGGTCCTATTGTTCTATTTAAATCTACTCTAATTATCTCTAAATTAGGAAAATCAAGTTGAAGTTCATCGATAATAGATAAACAGTTTTCACAATATTTGCCATCAATAAAAAGAAACTCAACATATGTATGAGACAATTTTAATTTTGGCTCATTTTCAATGTAGTATCGTTTTAGAATAAAAGATCACTCTTTATCTTCTGCTTGGGCAACTAAGACATTTGGGTCAAAATTAGGATTTAAAACATAAGAAAGATAAATATTTTGTAACCGTGATAAATCACCATCAGAAATTTTTAATAAGGCTTCTAAATAAGCTACTCTATTTTCTTGATAGTTAGCCTTTTCTTTAACAAAATCATCTATTATATTTAGAACAATTGCAGATTTTTCTTTACCATATTGACTATTGATTAATACTCTAATTTTTTCAGGAATAGAATAGTTTAATTCAAGTGTTTCTATATCATTAGATTCACCATTGAGTGCCTGGTTTATTTTTTTTATTAAGATAGCATCAACTATAATTTCAGGATAAGGTTTACCCGATTTTACATCTTCCATGTATTCTGAAAAAGAATCAGCTAAGGGTATAAAAGATGTTGACATTTGACAAAAGCGGAATCCATATACTGGCGGATTATCTCCTGCTAATAAATCAAAAAACACAAAACCACTTTCATCTCTTCCAAAAACAACGCTCGTCTTAGGTAATTGTAAATCCTTTTCTGAACTATCTATCATTTTTTGTCCAAAATCATACCCACTATCTAAACGCATCCAACCATTTTCATGAAAAAAAGTAGAATTCACTCCAGCAATTTTTCTTCCATTTCTTTTTAGAAAGTCAATATATGATACTGGTAGTTTATTCGGTAAAAAAAAGGCTGCGATTCGTTCTATCTCATTAGAAGTACAACCTTCATTTTTATTTGCATTCATAATAATTAGATTAATTTAATAAGTTCGTTAATGTTGGTTCTGGAATTGTTGGAATTTTAATTCTAGTTATCGGAATTTGTAAATCCTTTTGTAATTCATCTAATACGTTTATGCAATTAGAGCAATAATTGTTTCTGGTAACAATTTCTATTGGTCCATTAGATATTTGCTGATTAATACTAAATAAATATTCAGCTAATTTATATTCTGTGTGTGTCTTAGGATCAACAAAAGAAGGCGGAGTTGGAGGACCTAAAATATTTTCATAATTTTTTATTTGTGGTTCTACTAGATTTCCAAAATTCCCAGAGTAAGGATAACCACTCAAACTCCTTAATTGAACATTTTGTCCATTAATATTAATATTCTTCAGGACTAGTACATTTTTATACCTATTATTAGGATACTGAGTAGATGCCATAATTGCTTTAAAAGCACCAGAAATCAGATTATGAACATCTGAAACGTCTGAACTATTATGGGGTCTAAATTTTCTAATAACCCCTTTTTCTAATCCAATCAGCATATCTCCTAAATTACTACTTGGAGCTTGAGCAATATTATCCTGTATCCTCATCCAATACGGTGTACTCAATGGATTCGCTGGATATAATGGATTCAATAAAAATGCTTCCACCTTCTCCAAAGACGCAATAACCTGCTGCTGATCCGTATTCTTCAATGCCGCCAAACAGTGTAATCGTCGTTGGACAACTGCTGGATCAATTGGATTAGTATTACCTTTTCTAAAAAAAGTGTATAAAGGCCCAGGAGGAACTAACTTTTCATCCCCCAGCAATTGATGCAACTTATCTCTCATACGTGTCACCTCCTCTGCATAACCAGGAAAAGCAGCAACTAAATCAGCCTCTGTCACACCTGCCGCTCTAAGGCGACAAGTATTATGCACCAACACCCCTTCATCACCAACAAAATAATTATGGTACTGCTCTACTTCAAAGTTATAGACTTGCACCGTAGTATCCAAATTTTCGTGGTGGATAACACTGAGCAAAGCCCCCGTAAAGGTAAGCAATTGCATTCCCGTCTTGATACTGTCGGCTGGCAGATATTGACTTAAAGAAGGAACATAGAACGGATGTTCTCGTGTCGCTAAGATCGTATCCTGCCCTGCTGTGATGATCCGACGTAGGCCATTCGCTACTTTGGTAAAAGTACGAACAACTTTGGCATGAACGGTATCTTGTTTGTTATCATCCCAAGCAGCAACAATTTGCCCTTCACGAATAGACTCAATAGGAAGGCTAATACCCGAAGTAGTAAGCACTGGTGTTCCAGCGGGGAAACATTGATCGATACGACAGGCCGCTTTACCCGTATCTGCGTTTTTAACAATGGCATGAGATCCATCTTCTGAAACCTCTAATACGTCATCTGCTAAGAAAGGGCCAGCCCCCACATCATCGTAAGCCGATCCAGAAATATTGACATCTCCATTTTCTATTTTTCCGATAGCCTGTGGAGAACCATTTACCTCCACTTTTAAGGTTACCGAATTTCCAACGGGTGCATCTACAATCACTCGATCAGAAAACCATAGATTCTCAAACCATTCTGCTAGTTTTTTAGAAACACCTGTAACGGCAGCATTAATTTTCTCCCATTTAGACAAATTACCAGGTAGACCAACAAAATCGTCAAAATCAGCATGTGCCACCAAGTCTTCTGCCATTCGTTCAATGGCTCGTTGTCGGACCGCAGCATCATTCGCCGTCAGGAGCGCAGAGCCACCATCATCTAATACTTTCCAACCCGCAGGTGCGGTGTCTAAATTAGATTTGAAATATCCAACCAGTCCATCACCTTGAGCAATCAAATAATCTCTAAACTTTCTAAAATCAGTAATATCCCAGCTCTCCATCGCAACAACCAACGCGTTACGTTGTGCCGTTGTCAGGTCAACCAAACCATCTGCGTTACGGAACTTACTAGCAAAGGCCTCTGTAACTTCTGCTGCAAAGTCCCAATTTTTGGCGTTAAAGAAACTATATAGTCGTGGAAAATCAGCTTCTAAACCGGTAAGATTGCTTACTACTTTTAACATTAGATTATTATTGCTTATGTAGACTTGGATATCCGCTAGATAATCATTTCCATCGGCAGCTTTATAGTAAACTCCTTTCATGATAGGCCCTGGCGTGTACCCGCTGGTACCTGCCGTTTCCCATACTGTAGTTCCGCTTGGTGATATACGTGGTAAATCGCCAGCCATTTCTGTAATCTCAAAGGCGTTGTTATAAATAGGGCTATTTGCGAGTTCTGTGTTATTAAAATTTGCAACCCTTTTCTTAACACCATTAACATCCGTAATATGCTCAATCCTAATATCATAATTTGGGCTATCAAATGAGTTCTTAACTCTAAGTCCTAAAATCTGATCTTCCAAGTGGCGCATTTGTATGGCCGTTCCCGGCTGCAATTTCAGTCCTTCTTTAACACCTTGCATCCAATTGATCAAGGCACTTGTTTTTTGCCTGTAAGTATTAGGAAAAGTCGTAAAAAAATGATTACTTAAGTTCTTGGCTTTACTTAAGAAAATTTTGGTTTTTCCAGGGACATTTCTAAGCAACTGAGCCGCATCAGGTATACCAATGGCAATTCCTGCTAAATCCCAATATTGATGTGCCTTTTTACTAAAGAAGGAAGTATCTGTTAATTCTAAATTATATTTATCTGCGGCCACTGCCATATCCACTGCGGAATATACCCCATCAGCGACTAAAAATACTAGGCTGGCACCAGATGTAAAAGGAGCACTCGCAATTGCTACCACGACCACTACAAAATCTATCGCAACTCTAGACTTCATATCGAACTCTGCTTGGTTATAACGCCTGAATAGCCATTCTGCGTAGCAGTAAGGAATGGTCACCTCACTTCCTGCCTTAAATTTTTCATTAGTACCAGGAATGGTAAAAGCCGAAGCAGTATTAAATCTAACTTTAACATACTGAAATGGCTGACCACTGGAAGGATCAGAAGGCGTTGGTGTAGGAGTACCACTTCCCCCAGTGATACTTTCATTAACTTCTAACGTAATGGTTTGTCCATCGAAATTAATAAGGTAATCATAGCTATAACTAAATCCACCTTCCGTTCTATTAATTGACAAATCATGTTTAACTGGGTAGGTGCCTTCAATCGCTTCCGCCTCCATCACCATAGCACTCAATATGGAAGCAAAATCATCATATCCTCGATTATCAAATCCATCAGAGAAGCCTACTGGTTCTAGCATTTTATTTATTACTCTAGTATAGAGTTCATAACTATGATTACCAGTAGTCGTATTTAAAGTTCCTTTAAAAAGGGCTAGAATATCTGGATATTCATCTCCTGAAGCAGCACGCAAAATTGCATTATATAAATTTTCTTCTTCAGCTTCATAAAGTAACCAATGATTCCACCAATTCTGTTCCGTTAGATCGAGAACACTTAATAACTCTAAAGCCTTAAGACGATTTTCGGGTGTAATTTCATTAAATTTACATCCTTTACCATCCCATTTCAATAACAAGTCTCTTAATGTTTCCGCTCTATTAGTAGTATACTGACTAGGACTAGTCCCATTAAAACTTGAATGATCATAATTAGTCCAGAAATTACCCCAATCGTCATCTACTGCATCTCGATATATTTTATAGATGGAAGCATCTTGATCTTTCCAAAATACTATCTCTGCATCACTAATTGGAACATCTGTATACGTTGAGGGAATACCATAAGGATTATAATTATAGCGTACTCTTAATCGTCTATGAATACCTTCAACATCTTTTACATAGGTAGTTTTTCCATTCAAACAGTCTCTATAAAAGCCAGGATAAGCCGTAATTTGATGTGCATGAATAAAAGCATAAAAAGCAGAAAGGCTCCCACAGCTAGTTAATTCACCAGCTGAATTTAAAAATGCTAATGCTTCTTCACTATAAGCTGGATAAACTTTGCCTGTTGCTTGAACTGTTTTTATGGCAGTTGAATTTAACACAAAACTATGATTACTAACAATAGGACCATTTGCCGTGTAAGTACTACCTGTTATTCCAGTTAGGTCAATTCCACTCACCGAACCCATTACAAAATTCTTGACATTAAATATTGTCTTACCATTTTCTCTACACGGAAATCCAACTATGGCTTTTCTTGATGCTAAATTTGTCATAGCGGGAGTAAGTAAGTCATAATAAATATCCGCAGAATCATCTTTATTTTTATATCTCGTAAAGGTGGTAGAAGCACAAATAAAAGAAGTTGTATAATGTTTTCCATCTAAAACAAAATATCGCAAGCTACCGAATGGATAAATTAAAAACTTATTACAAGTTCCTGAATTACCTATAATATTGTCACCAGTATTAAATCCTACTGCAGTTACAGTGCCTGGCAAAGTAATTGGCTTTCCAGAAGGAGCAATAAAAGTATAAGTACCATCATCATTTTTTAAGGGTAGTAACTCATCCATATTATTAATTGCCGTATACGCCGCCTCTTCATCACTATCAAACAACGTAAAATTCCTAGCCGGATCATGAATCAAATCCCATTGTGACTTACGTAACAAGGTACCTGTTTCACCATAATCCATTAAATTATCCGACCGATCATCGCCATTAAGTTCTGAATTATCACCTTCTTCAAAAGTATGGTTTAGGTGGAAGGCTCCATGGCCTAGTTCGTGAGCAATTGTCTTAGTAAACCTGGCAGGATTAGACAGTACTTGATTGAAAATAAAACCGTATTTACGTTTTTTAGGCATAAAGCCTAGTCGACTAGTATTTGCATTATCAACAGGTAAAACAAACAGGTAATAGGTATCATCTTCAATAGTAAAATTATCTTTGAAATCACCTATGATGTCATTCATTGGAGGATTATAAGCAGACAACCAACCAGAGGGCAGATCTTCTAATGGAGTATTTAGAGCTAAGCTGCTAAAATCAATATAGCTATCTCCAAGGTCAATTTTTGTTACTGCTTGTTCATAAACTCGATTAAGATCTGTTTCCAGCGTAGCTAAATCTGGCAAATCAGATTCTTGTACTGTTCCTACTCGAACGATTCGTAAATTTATAGTTTGCTCGTCGTAACTGATTACATTTAACTTACCTGCGATGTGTATATGGGGGTCGTCCGCTCCGTTCGGAGGATCATCGTGATCGTGTTGTGCTGTTTCTGCTTCTGGTTGAATGGCATATATTTCCTGAATAGAACCATGCGATTTTCCCGTTACTTGTATCTGTTGGTGACTACCACTTGGGCTAGCACCAATAGGATCTTTGTTAGTATCTATAAACGTAGGTGTAAAAGAACCCGCTCTATCTGGCTTTACATTAACCGGAGAACTACCTCCTGACTTCACAGATTTCCAAGAAACTGAATAAGGCTTTTTGGCTATCTCGTCAATCTGATCGTACTCACTATTATATAATTTATATTGCTGCGTATCTAGACCATATGTGAACGCTGGGTCAGAAGTATCATAAAAGATTGCCTGATAATCTGCATCATATAGATCTTTCAAATGCTTTAAAATATCACAGATAGCGATCAACACCTTTTCTTTGCAACTTTCAAAACTTTCTGTATCTGGCACCCCAGCCATACAATCCAATTCATCATTGAGTGCATCTACTAACTCTTGATCCATAAATGGCACATCAGGAAGTAAGCTCGCAATATCACCTGCTAGATCATGTACATCATTATAATAATCTTCAGTCGATGTTATATCTTCCGCTTTTCCCTTCAATACTAATAAAGCATTTTCTAAATCATCCAACAAATTTCCGCTAAACGGATCAAAGTCTCCAATAAAATCACCTAAAATATCATCTAAGCTACCATTTTGCGGAACATACATATGTCCATCACTGACACAATAAGAATCTCCACAATCCATAATCGTAATCCCTTCAAAATTAAAGTCTACTAAGATTCCATTAAAATAAGGCATGGAAGTATAACCACTTCCCGAGAAAGTAGCACCACTAGCGGTCACATCTGAAATGGTCACTGGAAAATCGCCGATGGTGACTATATCTCCTACGAAGAGATTAGTAAGCGGAGTTGTACAATCGCAGGTCGACTCTTCGGTGGTTAGCTCGCAACCATTAGAAGGTATAACCACTTCAATCACCAATGGAGGAGAAGGATCTCCACCAGGCACACAGTTACCCGTAACGGTAATGGAATAGGTTTCATCTCCCGCTAAATTATTGATTATAAATTCTTGTCCTGTGATATTTATGGGTTGCTCATCTGGATCTGCAGGAGGAGCCGGAGTCGGTGGATCCCAAGTAATGCTATACCCATTATGAATAGCTTGACCGTTAGCATCTAATAGAGAATCTAATCTTATTTCTACGGACGTTCCATTTCTGATTTTAATCATCTGAACGGGTACACCGTCTCCGAAATCTTGGGTAGCGACCACAGGGGCTTGACATTCACAATCATCGGGAATACCGTCGCCATTCGCATCAAGATTATCATCTCCGCCGGGGCAGATGTCTTCGGTATCGTGGACACCGTCACCGTCTTGGTCGTGGATAAAGAGTCCCTGACATTTACAAGTATTATCAGCTGGATCGATGATCCAACGATCTTGTGCGGTTAGGTGGTCATTATCATCACAAGGCTCTCCGATATAGTGTTGGGCATTACAATTGTTGACGATGCCACCACCAGCACCGAATTCACATCTAAGTCCAGTATTAAATTCAATAAAGCCCGTAGGATTTGAAAGGGGGCCATCACTAGCTGCTTCCGCTGGAGCAATATTAGTGGAAAATAATAGCTGACCTGGGACTGTATTATTTTGGCCAGTAATACTACCGCCCGTATCAAAGCTGGCATCTGAAAAATCAAGTTCAATAGCGGTGATCGTTGCAGGTATCGTATTCTGATTAATTAATACTTGAGGATTAAAATTTTGTCCAATGGCTAGCATTCCATTTTCCACGAAAAACATACCACTTTCCTGACATCCAAAACTAGTACCTCCATCTGGAGTTATTCGGCCTTTGTCATAATGACAGAATTGGCCGGTTGAGTAACCAATCACTCCTAAATATTTCGGTTCTCCTCCACTATGATAAACTTCACTAATGTCACTAATCTCGTCAAATGGTAGTTCAAATAAAACTTTCGTCTCATTCGCCAGATTTTGAATATTAGAAATAAGGACATTTTCAAATATAAATAACTCTCCTAGCGTTGCCTTATTAAACGTAAAGCTCATCGTAATAGGAAGCTGCTCAGCGATTACGTTGGGATCATTGAAAGTAAGAATTATTCCAGAGTAGTTTCCATCTAGCAAGAATGAAACTGCATCGGGACAACCTATTTCATAATAAGGTGGATCACAACCATCAGGAATTCCATCACCATCGTAATCATTGTCTACAAGGCTATCATCAAACCCTGGGCAAATATCTTCTCCATCACAGACGCCATCATAGTCGGAATCAAATTCGTAGCCTGTACAATCACAACCTGTGATCATGAGGGCGTATACTGTATTACCAGAGGTAGAGGTACCTTCTAGGCTTAGCCAAATATTCCGTAATGCATCAAGATCATCTCCTTCATTTCCGCCACTTTCGATGAATTTCTTGATCATCTTTATTACTTCCTGGACCTCAAATGGATCTGGAACCTCTGGAGATCCATTATTAGCAATAAGCTGATATAGTCCCTGATAAGGCGCCAGCACCTCAATCAACGGCAACATTTGATAAGTATATACTAGTACATCATTGGTAGTACAGGATTCACCATCATCGCAGGGGGATCCGATACCACCTGCATGCTCTGGACATAAGTCACACCCATCTGGTACTCCATCTCCATCCGCATCAACAGGATTACCGTCCTCATCTTTGTCTGGATATCCAGGACATTTATCCAGCGCATTACAAACACTATCGTCATCGTCATCGCCATCAGGGATAAGTACACATTCGCACATTTTAGTTGTATCGTTATAGGCAATGTATCCACCGAGGATACAAGTTGCATCAGCAGGAGGACAATCTGCCACAGCGGGTGCACCATCAGCGGTACAAGGATCTTCCTCCTCACAAGCATTAGGAATACCATCTCCATCCCAATCCTCTAAATCATTTCCTCCATGACATTGATCTAGGTCATCACAAACACCATCTTCATCCGCATCCCAATCGTCGCCATCCGGAATACAATTACAGGCGCAATTGAGCTCACCAGGGACTTCACAAGCATCATATCCTTGTGGCTGAGGTATTTGAGCCATACAGAAACGGTCAAATTTCATGGAAAGGTAGATCGCGAGTATCGTTGATTTAGTGGTCAGTCCAACACAGTCCGGACATCCATCCGGTATTCCGTCTGGTCGGTAGTTGGGATCAGCACCAGGCGCACTACTGGGGATACCTCCTTCCCTATCAACATCACTGCCGCTACAAATATCTAACAAATCACAAACTCCGTCTCCATCACTATCCATCTTGTTTCCATTTCCATCTATAATTAAATCTACATCAAATACACCTTCATTGTTATTATTCAGATCGCCGTCTTCTAAATCACCTATCTCAATTTCATGACCTCCTTCTAAATCTGTTCCAGTAATGATTATTTCACCATTTAGTATTGCTTCTGGATTATTACTGACTAAGTCAACTAGCATGTTCGATAGCTCTACTAGGTCAATAAATTGCTCCGTATTATCAATATTATCTTGCATTAGACAACTAGAAAAAGCGTGAATGGCTCCACAATAATCCAACGGTTCGTTTTCATCACCTAAACAGATCTCATTCTTTTCGCAACCATCAGGAATACCGTCCATATCAGCATCTGCCCAGTCTGGATGACCAGGACATACGTCAAGTGGATCGCAAACAAAATCTCCATCGGAGTCTTCATAAGTACCACGACAGTCACATCTATTTTCTTTTAGTAGAAATACATAGACGTCATTTGTCGTACAAGTATCTCTATCATCACAGGGCTTTCCTTCATAACAGATAATTTTACAATCTTCTCCCACAGCATTATCATCCACTCCGGGACAGCGATCTAATTCATCGCAGACGCCATCAAGATCAGAATCTCCCGAATAGGTTCCTACACATTCACAACAAATATTAAGTTTGTCATTTATCGTACAAGGATCTGCATCGTTACAGACGGTGCCAGGAATACAATCATAATTTGCTAATTTGGCAGTTGTGTAAGTACACTGATCATCACAAGTTACGGTAATGGTATAAGCGATATGATTGGCCGTTGGAACTGTAATCCTTTGGGTCGTAGCACCCGTGGACCATTGGTAGGCAGGATCATTACATGCTCCAATAATTGCTGGAGAAAGTATATATTGAGTAACTTCTCGGCAGTTTCGCTCATAGATTTTTCTGTTGTATATCTTTCCTTTACATCCTTTTTGGACATTTACAATTTTAAGGTCTGTGTTATATAATCCTAATATTGTCCATTTTCTAGTGCCTCGATCACGATACACTCGGGCAACTCCCTGGTGACCATTCCCAACTATCCACTTATTCAATTGAACCGCCAACGATTCTAGTGTATTACCTTCACAATCTTTTTGAATACAATAATTGTCCATAAAAGCTACCCCGTCTACAGTCATGTCCTCAAGTCTAGTAGGTTCTTCTTTTCCAGGCTCTTGAATAGAAAGTGTCTCTAACCAACAGTTTATTTCTTGAACAGGATCTATTAAATAATAGCTGTTACAAAGTGTTACCGTTATTTTCGTTGGACAAATAGCCAAGGTGGCATCGCAACCTTCCGGTGACGTATCACAATCATCGGGAATACCGTCTCCATCTTCATCTAGATTATCATCAAACCTAGGGCATTGATCACAACCATCTGGAACGCCATCATTATCAGAATCCCTCAGGTCATCAAAGCCTGGACAAATATCCCACTCGTCGCATACTTTGTCGTTGTCTGAGTCTGTATTATCTTTACAAGGCGCTTGATCTCTAGGAATCCCCACACATAAACAGAAATCTACTCCTGGTGGAGGTGGTTGAGTGGGGTCAACTGCTGGATTATGCATCCAACGATCCAATACGGTCATGGTATCTCCGTCGCTACAACTAGTTCCGACCACACAGTCATCACAAAAGTCTGGAATCTTGTCTCCGTCTAGATCTACTCTATCGTCTCCTCCTTTACAGATGTCCAATCCATCACAGATGCCATCTTTATCCGCATCCTCATTGGTTCCTCGACAAATACAATCTTCTCTTACTCTATCATTAATCGTACAGGGATCTTTGTCATCGCAGAATGCACCTACTTTACAGGGGGCAGGTATTTCATACTGATGGCCTATAATGTTAGAATATCCTGAAATTTCTCCTTTTCGAATAGCTCTTACTCGATAATAATAAGTGTTTTTTTCATTTACATCTTTTATTCTCAGAGCGGTTCCTTCTACTTCAATTTCACCATACCCTTTTAAACGATTGCCAAACTTGCTATCCGTAGCGACTTCTAGTATATAGTAACTAGCTTCTGCGACGTTAGACCAATTAGCAACAAAGTTGGTAGGTGCTATTTCTTTAGGGGTATATGCAATAGGAGCAAAGCCATCTTTTTCAAAAAAGTTACGGGTAGGAGGGACTACTTTTCCTGTTTGTAAAGGCCATAGATTACTAAGTCCATCATTCTGAAAACTAGCAATTTGTTTTGCATCAGTTGCCTGTACTTGCGCAACATATTTATAGCCTTTTTTTAGTCCAGCTTCTGTCAAGCTAATCGTTTCAGAAAGGTTCTTTGTTTGCTTAGCGTAGACGGTCGTATTTTCAGGTTGTTTCGTTAGCTCATCGACTAGTTGACTGATTTTATTTTTTTGAGTTTCCTCAAGGTCTTGGATTTTTTGTTCTTTTTCTTTTTGATAAATAAGCAATGTAGTCGTTTGACTTTCCATAAACTTCGTAGCTAAATCATTTGAGCGACGTTGGCAATCCTCGCTTTGAATGAGTTGAGTAGTTTCAAAGTATGCTTGCTGGAAGGTTTGACTTCGTGTGTATAAGTTTTTTTGCTTATCAACTTTTAGTAGACAGCCAGCTATTTCCGCATCAAATAACGCGCGTCTATTCTTTAATTGAGCATTAAAATCTCTTTGTGCCGTTTCTTGAGATTGATTAAAACGGTTGTTTTCTTGCCCCTGTTTTTGGTTAAATTTTTTGAGTTCGTTTTGATGAATAATTTCTAGGTTATTCCAAGTGTCACGTTGCGCTTGTGAGAACAGCTTAGAATCCTGGTCTATTTGATTTAGACATTCCTCTAGTTTTCCTTCCGAAATCAATTGTTCTTTCTCTAAAAGATCAACTGCTTCTCGAAATGTTCTTTTACAGTTTCGCTGTAGTTTTGCTATTTTTTGGTCAACATTTTTTAGGTCTTTATCTCGTTGACGTTTAACGTTATCTTGTTCTTTTTTATTGGTTACTGTTCTTTGATCTATTGCTTTTAGTGTTTCTTCGTATTCTGCCTTTGCTAATATCAGAGCATTATTATGATCTTTATTAACTAGTGCCCGAAGTGCTTCGGTATCTGCATTTTTTAATTTGACTTCTAGATCCCGCGCTAGGTCTTGTATTAGTTGTTCATATTTATCTTTTGCTAGACCTCTGGCTATTTTTAAAATTCCTTCATCTTCTTTTAATGATTTCAGTTGTGTTTTGGCTTTCTGCTTAACCGTTGTTTTGTAATCTTCTGACGCCGCCAAACAAGCATCTCTCTCCACACGTAATTCATTTTTTCTTTCATCAAAATCGGCCTGACTGGTTTCATATACGCCACAATTTTCAAAAGACTTTATTTCTAATTCTTTTGAAAATAATCCCAAGTCTTTTGCTTGTATTGCCTTTAAGTTTTCTTTTTCTAAATTTTGTTTTGCTTGTAAAGCAGCAAGTGCGTCTTGCTGTTGCGCATCAAATATCTGTTGAGCATCTTTTTGTAACGCCTCAAACTCAGTACGTTCACGACTAAGTTGATCATTAAATATAGTGGTTGCTTTTTTTACATCGGTAGGACAATTATCAACAACAGACTGAATCGTCTTGTCAAATGTTTTTTCTTTTGTTATTACTTGTTCTTCATAATTTAATCTAGCATCCTCAAAGACAAGAGAACAGTCTATATCTCCATCCAATAAAGAAGATTCAAAGTCATCAGATTTGTCTTTTTGTTCGCTATAGAAAGCCGTTTCATTTTTCTCCAATTCTTGGAAAAAATCTAATTTTTCTTTTTCTAACTTAGCTATTAATTGCTGATAAGCCTCCGTTTCTTCAACGTCGACTCCTGTTTGTCGGATGTTTAGTTGATAATCAATATCTAAATCATAGTCATGCTGTTTTTTCCAAGCAGCCGTAAACTCAGGGGTATCTGTATCTACTACGCCCATCGTTGGTGAAACGACCAATGGTGGAGGTAACGAAACTGGATCACAAGTACCATCCTGATCTACATCATAATATGGTTTACCTTTACATTCGCAATCAATGGTGATTCGATCATTAAAGGTACACTCCTTTCCATCATCACAACCCTCACCAGGAACACATCTCGTTTTGATTCTAAAGCTTTCTATTTTACTTCTACCATTATTTTTGAAATAGATAGAAGCCTTTACATCTTGAACTTTAATCAGTACCAAGTAATCTTGCTCCGTTTTTAAAATTGGATCTTTAGGAGAATAAAGGTAAGAAGTCGCCAAGGTACGGGTTCTAAAAACTGGCGCCGTAACTGACACAATTTGCTGATCAGAAAGTCCTCTAATTTTTTCAAAAATAAATAACTCATATTCTACGACTGCGGAACTAGTATGCCGTGGTTGCCAAATAAAGTTATAAAATTGAGAACTTCGTTGCTCGATTTCACCAATAGGACTTAAGAGAACCGGTGGATCATTTTTTAAATTATCATTAGCAAGTTCCATCCCGAAATCTGTACTCGTCAGCGAAGATGCCAAAATCCCGAAGTTATTCGAATCAGGATTCGTAAAATAAAAAATGGCAGATAAGAATAAGAAGAATAATGTAGACCAGATCTTTTTCATTTCAGTCTTTTTGAGGTGTTGATATGTGATTTCAATGTTATATGTGTTACGATAGGGATTTATCCTATGTTTCATTAAGAAAACCACTCAAACACATTTAAATAAAAATTATGTTATATTTTTCCATTTAAAATGGATTTTAGTTCTTTTAAGACTTATCTTGTACCCTGAGAAATAGAGCAATTACATCATCAAGACCTAATTGATTTGTAATTTGACTTATATATAACCATGACACCAAAACGTACAATTGCACTAGCAACACTTCTATTGTGTTGCCTATCATCTCTATTTAGCCAAGACATCGAAGGCTTATTAAAAGAAGCTAAGTCATTAAAAGACAAAGCCAAGAACATCTTAAACGATTCCTTATCTATCAAAGGAGGCGTCTCCACAGAACTATCATTCAATCAGGGCCAAGGAGATCAAACCAGCGCCAATCCTTTTAATTATAGACTAAGCGGCGAGTTAAATATTTCCATGTATGGCTTAACGCTTCCTGTCTCACTCAATTTTGCCAACAAGAGAGTTGCTTATAATTACAACTTACCTCCAATAGAACTACCCAGTTATTCATTCGCCGGACTAAGTCCTACCTATAAATGGGCCACGCTACATGTTGGCGATCGAGCCATGACTTTTTCTCCTTACACTTTATCCGGTCATGGCTTTCGAGGCCTTGGAACAGAGCTAAAGCCTGGAAAATTTTTCATTGCTGCTATGTATGGAAGGCTTCAGCGTGCTGATGCCCAAGATTTAAATAGCGTGCTAGATATAGATCCCTTATATCGTCGCATGGCATGGAGTACAAAACTAGGATATGACACTGGTACCGATCATATTTATGCCATCGTCTTTAAGGGATGGGATGATGTTAATTCCCTTACCTCAGAAGAAGCAGTACCTGGTGTAAATCCAGCTGAAAATGCCGTTGTAAGTATCCAGGGAAAGAAAAAATTATCTGAAAAATTTTCCTTCTCTGTCGACTATGCATTAAGTGCGTATAATGACGATCAAAGATTTAACGAAGCAACAGATAAAAGCTCTTTGTTAGGTCTTTTCACGCCTAGAGTAAACTCTGAATATTATAATGCTATCAAAAGTTCTTTAGCCTATCAATTGGACTGGGGTGATATTTCTTTAAATCACGAGTGGGTTCAACCAGGCTATAAAACGTTAGGCGCATTATTTTTTAATAATGATTTTGAAAACTATACTATTGGAAATAATTTAAGCTTGTTTGACAAAAAGCTAACCATTGGTTCCAATTTTGGAGTAGAGCGCAATAACTTAAGTAAGACGGAAGAAGAAACTGCCTTACGCTTGATCGGGTCGATCAATGCCACTGTGATGATTGGAGAAAGTCTAAACATCAATGCTTCTTTTTCAAATCTTAAGAATACCAATAAGCAGAGCGCTTTAGCTCAGCCGCAGGTACTTGTTGACTCTATCATTTTGACACAAGTAAGTCAGAGTGGTAATCTAACTACCGCTTATGTAACGGGGGCAGATAAAAATTCTACGATTGCTGTTTCTCTATCCTTTAATAAATCTAACAGTATCGAAAATGACGAGGTCAAACTAGATCAATCCATGACTAGCTATACTGCCAATTTATCTCACTCCTACGTCTTCACAAATACAAAACTAACGATGACTTCCGCGCTATTGGCTACCCAAAATATTGCTGCGGAACAAACAACTACTTCCTATGCTCCAACCCTGGATTTTAAAATGCCATTTTTTGATAACAAAATGACTGCATCTACTACGCTTTCCTATATCAGAGTTTATTTAGATCAAGTTTATGATAGCAATATTATTAACTGGCAATCTGCGGTGAACTATACTTTTCGCGAAAAACATAATTTCGGACTTTCCATTAGTATCGTAGATCAAGAAAAAGTAGGTGATCTAAGTACTGGTGAATCTACCGGGTTATTTACGTCCATCGGTCGCCTTAATTATCGCTGGAGTTTTTAGTACACGGAGTCTTAGTCCCCTTCGGGGGCTTTGACTTCTACGATATCACTCATCAAGACACTGCTGCCATCATTATAAATTGGTTTAAAAAGAAAGTACCAGTTTTTATTGTCCTCAAAATCTTGCACGATTTCCTTCTCGCTAGGCGTGAGAATTTTGTACATGGAAATCTCGGCTTCGTTAGGTCCTCGATATACGATGATCTCTTCTAGTTTTTGTTCATCTACTAGTTGCCAACTAATCGAGGAGGTTGCTTTTTTCTCATCGAATTTAACATCGAATCGTTTAAAAGCTTTCTTTGGTTTTCTTGAAATTGTTCTGACTCTCAAAGGTCGTGAAGGCAAGGAATTAAGATCCGCATCATCCGTAGCCGTAACCGTATAGAGGTAGGTTTTATTCAACTCAAATTTATTATCGACAAAATAATTTAGGCTTTCGGCCGAGGTAAATTCTGCCACCATTTTCCACCCTTCTTGGTTTAGTTCTCTTCTGAATAATTGATGAAGTTTAACATCTTGACTAGAACTGGAGGCCCACTCTACCTTAATGCTGTCTTCCATAAATTCAATGCCTCGAACTAAGGGAGGTGTTGGCATAATCGTATCTGGACGATTCAAAGAAATAATGGGGGCAAAGGCAGATCTATTATTTCTTTTATCCAAAGAGATAATAGAGTAATGAATTTGTTCATTTATACTGTTCAAATTAATGGTGTCAAGGAAAAACGTATCGATCATGGGCGATGCCATCATCGGCGCAAATTCATCTTCAATAAATTCAGAACGAAAAATTTTATATCCCCATAAATCTTCCTCGACGTTTCGATCCCAGTTAAGTGTAACAACACCATTTGTATCAATCGTGGCGACAAAATTTTGAGGAATAATAGGCGGAACGGTATCTTGTCCCATCACAAAAACAGAAAAACTTCTCATCACTGGTCCATCTTTAGGTACAATTCCTACACTGAAAAAATTTCTATTGTGCTCCATTGGTATTTTTATCGTACGACTAGCAGGAGGGATGCTATCTAAAACGACTTTATATTCTCCATCCAATTCATCGGATCGATAAATGGCGAAATGATCAATTAAGCGGTTCAGATTACGGTCAACCGACCAATTGATTTCCGCTTCGTTAGCTTCCGTTTGGTCAGAATAACTAATGACAGGCATCACGTTAATTTTTTCAAAGCCATATCCTTTTTGGACAGAAGACAGTGGACTTTCTTGTCCAAAATAATTCATGCCTTTTATTTTAAACCAATAGTCCTTATAATTTTTTTCTAAGACTACTTCTTCCGTCATTATTCCAGCATCTGGCGTAATTGTGATCGTATCTAGAATGTTTACATAAGGTACATCAAGTACTCGATCATATTTTTTTCCGTTATCTGACTTTGATAAATAATATCCAAAATACTGTTGCTTATGCTCGGGAGTAGACCAACTTAGCGCGACTTTTTTATCACCAAATTCTGATGATAATTTAGGTATTGTTGGTTTAATTTTTTGTGCTGGATCATAGACAAACTCGTAACCATCATGTCCATTAGCCGATACCTCAATCCGATAAACTTTATTGTCTTCTAGATTCATTTTGAATCCTAAACCAGCCATCTCAATCATCTCCATTCCATAGGTAATACTATAGACTAAATACCCCATTCTAAATTCCCCTATATTCTCTTCCATCGTTTTTCCTGGTTCATCCATCAAAGATTTTTGTATTTCCGCTTCTATCTCCGGAGCCATGTAGAGAAATGATTGCGCTGCTTGATAGAATTCACGCAATAAGGTATCTGATTGATTGGCGATGGCGACCTCCCATTCTTTTTCAGAAGCAGGTTTTACTACTTTAGTCTCCATTAGTTGCATACTAGTTTTAGCAGCTCCACCAAAGACTTTTACCTGATAACCTTCTTTTAGAGAAGTTTGCCATTCTTGCCAAGTTCTTGGCTCCCAACGGATCATCATTTCATTTTCATCAACCACTTGAGATTGATACTCAGGAAGAATAAATTGACTATAGAGTGGTGTCAATAAAAATAAAAACAATCCGAATGTACTTAAAAACTTAATTTTGTTCATGTTTTTCACTTAAAAAATAATTATCCAATATTAATCGTCAACTCCAGAACATGGATGACCACATTCGCTTCCGATATCAAATTTAATACTCCATCTTTTGATAAATTTAAGAACGGCGGCTGCTCTAAAAAAACTAGGATTAGGAATATCTGCTTGCAATAGGACTCCTAAACCGATACCTGGTAAGCGCGCTCCTAATATTTTCCCATTGACATCTACGAAGGCCCAAACATTACCAGTAGCTCTAAAACCATTTACTCCGTGTGAATCACCTGGAGAACCATTGCTACAATAGGTTTCTGGACCGTATTTCAGTAAAGAGATATCAAACCCTGCTCCTCCTCGTGCGTTGATCTTAACGATGGTTATCTTCTTACCAAAAAATTTCTTTTGAACTTTCTTCTCGAACTTCACCGTTAAGGAAGCACCAAGGGCAATTCCAGTACCTCTGGCAGGACTCCTTCCGCCACACTGTAAGGCTAGTCGATTTTCTGCGTTTGAAGTAGTAGGAATCCTAAAGTAACTGGCAGCTTCTGCGTTTAAGGGAGGAGGCCCTGGAATATCATTACCCAATAAGAAATAAGCTTTAGCCACTACACTTAATCCTGCATATTTAAAAGATACATGGTTTGGATATAAAACAATCTCATTTTCAGGGTTGAAAAATGATGGTACCGTTACAGCTCCATTATCATACCCACCAAGGTATAGATGCCAGCGACCATTAGGATAATCGTCCGTTCCATTGGGATCAATTAATAGATCTAACTGACCACGACCTGTCAATTTTCCTCCAGCTGCTTTTATATTTACTTCTGCGTATCCATGAAAGCTAAAGCCACCCTCAAAGTCTAAACTGATTCCGACCTTACCTACTATTTTATCTGTGTTAGCTGCGACTTCCTCGGTATCCTTTTTATGCATATCCGTATCGGATAAGGCAAGATCGGGAACTTTTTCAGCTACGTTAGGGGCTTCTGGTACATTATTATTTCCTGCGGGATTGATCAATTCTGCGGTTCCCCAGAAGGTTATATTCTGTAAAGACAATCCTTGACCAAATCTTATGATACAACTAAGTTTTCCATTAATTGGACTACTTCCACCAGCATCTGTACCCATGGCAGTAAGGCCAACCGCGAATTTAATTCCAAACAAAGTACCAGGGTCTGGTTCGTAGATCAATCCTGAAGCATCTACCCCAATCGGAAGTGCAGTCCCTGCATTAGCCGCAGTTGGTTCATGATAACCAGATAATTTCATCCGATACTGAACACCACCACCAAATCCATTCAAAGCCAACGGAGGTGGAGCTAACGCAATAGGAGCAGTCTGGACAAATCCATCTACCATAAAATATCGCATGCCATTTTGGTTACCAAATACGGCCGCCATCTCTAGCTTGAACTTACTCTCAGATCCTTCTTTTCCAAGTACCTCTGCATTTAGTGTTGCACTAAATCCTTTACCGTAAATGGGGTCATCTTTGAATAAGATTAGAGAACCCTTGCCCTTGAATGCTGGTAAATCAATATTTACTTCGAAACCAGACATGGTCAGTTTATCGTACTTCCATTGGTGTGCTCCTATCACATTCGTGATTAGTTTTCCATGTACAGAGAAGCTACCAGAAGAAGACAATCCACCGTCTGACTGTTTCATTAAACTAAGACCAAGATCAAAATCTAGATGAGCCGTATTCTCTCCAAAACCAATACCGATACCGGAGATTTGGATTGGAAAATTATTGAATTTAGCACCAGGAGCAGAGATAAATACTCCTCCTCCAACTGCGGAAATAAAAGGTCCTTCTGTTTGGAGTTTAATTTTTGTAAACCGGATTTCCGCGATTTGCATATCATCATCGGATGGACTATCAGAAGACTTCCCGATGGACATTTTTCCATATAGAACAGCGGACGGTTTGAATTCGTCATTGTCCACATCAATACTGAGTACGCTATTATTATCTAGCTCAACATCAACTCCTTTGAAAAGTGGAAATTCTACCTTTTTTTCTGGTTGAATAGTAAAATTATATTTAGCCGTTTGCACAGTATTCTCTGTACCTCCAAGGAAATCGACGGATGCTGAATAGGCAAAAGGTGTTTCTTTTTTGGTGATAGGAATGACCATGCCTCCACTAAAACCGAATCCTGTAAATTTACTTTGACGAATATCTACATTTACCTCATCCAGTGACCAATTCCATTTGCTATTCAGTAAAGCTCCTGACGCTAGTGGGGCTTGTCCCGAAATAGAAAATGTTCCAGATACACCACTTCTATCTATAATTAAATCTTTAGCAGAAGCAGTCATTGCACATCCATCGCTGGGACTAGCTGGGTCGTTTTGATTTCCGTAATTACCATCACATTTTTTCTTAAAAGGCTTTGGAAAAGTAAATTCAACAAGTTCAATATAGACACCTCTCCATAATTTACTCGTCACCCCTGCCTCATCATAACCCTCCGGAAATTTCATGTCGGGAGGATTCCTAAAATCACTTAAATCAACGGTACAATTTCTTAATTCAAACTTAACTTCTTGGAATTTGGTGAGTGAAAATTTCTCTATGGAAGTAGTAATCAATATATTATTCCAATCCTGTACAACTACTTGTATTTCTGCGGTAACTCGACCGTCGGTAGCAGGATCAGGAGTCACTGGAGTCACCCAATCTTTAGAGAAATGAACTCTACCTGCAATACCAAATTCCTCTACGCCATTACAGCCAAATTTGATATAGGTACCGGTAGCTTCGGAACTGGAAACATCCCCTGGAAGAAGCTGTATGATGGCTTTTTTGCTGCTACCTCCTAATTCAAAAAAGACATCATTCACCAATCTAATATTTCCAACTTGGACTCCACCTTCTTTGGTAAAGCCTAAGGCTTCTGTACCAAAAATGAGGGTCACATTTTTCTTCCGTCCTTCACTATCATAATTTTTCTGAGGAATTTTTATTCCTACATAGATCCCTAATCTACCTCCTGGTGGCAAATTATCTGGTGCCGTCGGATCCGAAATTAATCTCAGAGAATTTATAACAATAATTGCTTCTAAATTTCCAATTTTTTGGATCCGATAAGCGGGCAATTGTATGTTTAATAAATCATCAAAATTGTCAATTCTGGTACCACCTAGTTTAGCAGCCTCTATGGCTTTTTTGCCATCGATTTCGTCTTGATTTTCACCATTACCGAGATTCATTGGATCTGTAGTAACAACTACGGCTACCTCATCTATTGCTTTTTGAATCTTGGCATCTAAATCAGGAAAAGCGTAGCTTTTTTCAGCTTTTTCATCTGACATTTTTTCAACTTGCAAGGAATCTTCTGCCAAAGGAATATCAAGATCAAACAGCTTGTAAGGCAATACTTTTTCAGGCACAACGGGTGTTCCCGAAGAAGCAAAAATCGTATTAACAGATGAACTGATTAGGAAGAATACTATAACGAAGGGTAGGTATAAAACAAACCGTTTTTTCATTGATTGAGGGGTTTTTAACTAGTCAAAAAGGTAATTTTGTGATTAGATAAACATCACAATAATTAGTACTTGTCAGTAATTAATTGGTATGTAGAGCGATTATTATTAATCCACTGTCTTGTTTGGCTTAGTGCTTTTTTATAATCGTTTGTTACCAAATCTCCAGAGGGGCCTATTTCTAAGGGAATACCTTCGACATAAGGAGCAATGGCTTCCATTACTCGGTATCCGCACAAAATGTTTCCTTCAATATCTGGACCAGCAGGGGTACATTTTTTTTCATCACTTAAGATGATATCAAACAAAAAATCTGTGGTCTCTTTTTGGCGAGCATAAACTAAGAGTGGAACTACTCCGTAGACAAATTCATCATTCACTTCGAGTGTTCGAATGTTTTTTAAAAGATTTTCTACTTTCGCTTTATCACCACATCGCGTCAACGCAATACCTATTTTCTGGCGTAATTGCTTGTTATCTTGATGCTTATATTTTATTTCTTCTAAGACAGGTTGAAGTTGTAGAAAGCCTGCTAACTCCACCCATTTTTCGAGGGGAGCATATTCTGCTCGAACAAAAGTGCCTACTTTCTTTTTAATATTTTCATCGAAATCCTCCGCTTTAAATTTTCGCAACCCTTTGACAATCTGTCGATTACTTGAACTCTCTTCTGTATCTATTTGTTTGACTAAATAGTCTACTGCCGATTTACGAGTATAAATGGAAGAATTTTGAGATCCTACCACAACCATTAAACGGATAGCTTCTCTCTTTACTTTTTCATTAGAAGTATCCAAATAAGTATTTAATAAGGTAACGATATCAGAAGTTTCTGTAAAGGCAGACAAGTCACTTCTACTAATATTCGAAGATTTTCCTTTACCTATTTTTTCAAGGTGGTCTTTGACCATAGAGATATTCTGAGAAAAGAGAAATTGACTAGACAGGCAACAAAGTAAGATCATCAATATCTTATTCATACTTTTAGTTTTTTAAAAAGCCGTTGAATTTTACTATTATATATAAACTCAAAAGGAATTTAACATAACAAAAGTGCTTGGTTTAACGGAAGAAATACTACCCTGTTTCGTTTTTTGCAATATTTAATGTTATAATTTTTATTTTTCAATAAAAAAAATTCAATAAAAAAGCATATAAGTTGTTATTAACAAGAAAATAAAGATCATCCCTTCTTAAGAAACTTCCAAAATGAGGGTGACGTAAAAAAGATAATTTGGGGAAAATGTAGTTATTTCCCTGTGTCTATCTCCAAAAAAAATGGGTCGTAGCTAGTTGATTGACAACTAACTACGACCCATTCTAGTCGTTTCTCAAAAATTCTACCACCTTATCTATTATCGCGTCATTACATTTACAAAGAAGAAGCTTCCTGCCCGACTGAGGTCGTTGGACGAGCGTCAGGCGGGGGCTTGAAATATTTTTTTTTTTGTAGAGACAATTTATGAATTGTATCCAATAAAAAATGCTCCCAAAACCAAAATATTGAGAGCATTCCAAAAAAACCATAGACATTTCTTAAATCAAATTGCTGGGACTGGGACTGGAGCCGGAGTTACCACTTTACCATCAAACAAGTTGATTACTCGATCAGCATATTTAGCATCTCGTTCTGAGTGCGTTACCATAATGACCGTTGTTCCTTCTGAATTTAAATCTGTGAGCAATTTCATGACCTGGAGTCCGTTTTCTGAATCAAGGTTACCAGTAGGCTCATCTGCCAAAATCACTTTCGGATTAGTAACTACTGCCCGAGAGATAGCTGCTCTTTGTTGTTGTCCTCCAGATAATTGGCCAGGATAATGTTTAGCCCTGTGTTCAATTTTCATTTTAGAGAGCGCATCCATCACCAACTCTTTACGTTCTTTTTTATTATATCCAAGATAGATCAATGGCAACTCTACATTTTCAAAGATTGTAAGTTCGTCAATTAAGTTAAAACTCTGGAAGACAAAACCAATATTGCCTTTTCGTAAATTCATTTTCTCATTTTGGTTGGAAGAAACTTCATTACCATTAAACGAGTAAGATCCTTCATCAAAATCATCTAGCATCCCCAGTATATTCAACAAGGTTGATTTACCACAGCCGGAAGGTCCCATGATAGCGACGAAATCGCCTTGATTGATGGATAGGTTAATATTATTGAGCGCTACTGTTTCGATCTCATCTGTTTTGTAGCTTTTTTTCAAATTATTTAATGTTATCATAAGTTAATTATTTTTATTTTATGAAAAAAAATTGTTTTTTTAAGTGGATTCGATTATAAACCTACCATATCTTTTACCATAGAAAGATAGGCCGTATCATCGTTCATTTCCATACGAGTAGAAATTAGTTGCTCGGCGTCTTCACCAACGATATATCTCATTTGGTTGCTTCTATCCGTAGCAGCTTGGTAGATGGTTTCCGTGACGGTAATTGGTTCGCAGTGATTGGCACTTAATTTTTGCATAGCAGGCATACATCTACCTACGAAAGGAAGATATTCTTGTGGTATTCGGTCAAAATTTAGAAAGCCGGCAGCTCTGCTTGCAAAGTTAGTGTTGACCATTCCTGGTTCTACCAATTTTACTTTAATGCCAATGCTTTCTAGTTCGTATGACATAGCTTCAGACATACCTTCCATCGCGAATTTAGACCCATGATATAAGGTACCTAGTGGGAATGTTACTTTACCTGCCATAGATGAAACATTCAAGATTACTCCTTCCTTTTGTTTTCTCATATGGGGTAAAACATTTTGGGTAACCATCAACGTACCGATCACATTGACGTCAAATTGTTTACGAATATCAGATTCGGGGATGGCCTCTAAAATACCGTAAACTCCACAACCTGCATTATTAATCAACACATCTATTCTACCAAAGCGTTCGACAGTTTGTTTGATAGCAGACTGGATGGTTTCTTCTTTAGTAACATCTAACTGGGCTACCAGCATACCATCCAAAGCATTTAATTCATCATCCTGACTTGAATTTTCACGAACAGTAGCTGCAACATTCCAGCCTTTTGCGTGAAAGTATTTTGCGGTAACTCTTCCGATGCCATTATTGCATCCTGTAATTAAGACTGTTTTTTTCATATCTATGATTTTAATTTTTAAAATAAATTTTCTTTAATTTAAAATGCCAGCATAAAGTCTATTGGATTACAATTTTTTCAGCATCATCAAATCCATCATATCCGGAGATGATTACTTTTTCCCCTTTAGATAGTCCACCTAATACGTGGTAGTATTTTGGGTTTTGCTTCCCGATATTAATTGGTCTTTTGTAAGCATTTTTTTGTTCGGCATCGAGTACATAAATCCACTGTCCGCCAGTCATACTAAAGAAATTACCTTTGGATACTAATAAGCCTTCTTGGGATTCTCCCAATTTCAAATTAAGATCGTAGCCCTGTCCGTTTCTAACGGTTTCGGGTTTTTGATCAAGAAAAACAAACTCTACTTTAAATTTTCCATCTCTAACTTCTGGGTATACTTTTCTTAATTTTAAAGTATACTCTTTGTCGCTTCGTGTAATATTAGCTTCTAAACCTTGATTCACTCGATCAATATAATGTTCATCAATATTCGCCTCAATTTTATAATCTGTCAGGATATTGATTTGTCCTACCCGTTCTCCTTTCGTGATATTTTGTCCAACTTCTGCATCAAGGAAGCCAAGTTGTCCATCGGCGGAGGCTCTTACATTTAGATGATCCAGTTTGCTGTAGATCATTTTCAGTGTACGCTGCATTCGTTGTAGGTCAGTATCTAATTCTTTAAGTGTAGTTTTTTGCAAGCTAATATCATTTTGATGTTGTAGATCAATGATATCATACTGTTGCGTTGATTTTTCATAGTCTTCTTTAGCTTGGTGAAATTCTTCTCGAGAGATCAACTCATCTTGATAAAGTGCTTTAAATTGGTCGTATTTACGTTTGCTACGTTGAATAGCAAATTGGGAGTTGACCAATTCTTTATTGCTTTCCGTAATTCTGGCTTCGAAGTTCAGCTTAGTTGATCTCAAGTCATTTTGTTTCAATGCCAGATTGCTTTCACTCATCAGAATTTGTTCGTAAAGGCTATTGTTTTCGAGCTTTAAGATGACATCCCCTTTTTTCACAAAGGCCCCTTCTTCTTTATATTTTTCTACAACTCTTCCTCCTTCATAAGCATCAAGGTAGATCGTAGAAATAGGAACAACACTTCCTTCCACGGAGATGTAATCATCGAAATCTCCTTCCAGAATTTCAGCTATGAATAACTGATCCCTTTGTATTTTCTGGGTTTCAATTGGCTTATGTGCTAGCACTTGCCAAATGATAAGTCCAGCTGCCAATAAAGAAAAAGCATAAATGAAAGATTTCAGTCCTTTACTCTTTTTTTTGCGTTCAATATCCATGATTAATTTTTTATTAAATTTTTAAATGTTGGTAACCCATAATAAAAGCCTAATGTACTTTTAGTGACTATTCCATTAAATTTTATCAATAAATTTTCTGTTAGCGCCTGAGAATAAGCAGTCTTAGCTTGGTGAAATGCTAGGATATTTATCAATCCATTTTCATATTTTTTCTGTGCGGTGAAGAAGGCCAGGTTTTGAGCTTTAATATTATTTGAGCTAACGCTAGCCTCTTTTTCCAAAGCTTTTTGTTCTAGCATTAACCCTTGAATGATTTCTTTGAGTGCTTGTTTTTTTTGATTTAAAACATTCTCCTGTCTTAGTGTTTCAATTTTAGAGAGTTCAATCTTAGAATGCGTTGTCCCCTTGGAGAAAATGGGAATATTTAAAGACACACCAATGAGTTGCTTAGAGTTACCGTCTAGCTGGTTAAAAAATGGAACAGTCTTTCCTTCACCATTTACGAAAGTTTCATAAAACCCAGTACTATACCCACCAAAGACAGTGGCAGAAGGATATAAATCAGATCGTGCAATTTCAATATTCTTTCTGGCAGCCAGCACCTGTAATTCTGACGATTTTATATCGGGGATAAAACTGAGTGCTTTATTATGAATGGTAGTTAGAGAAAGATTCGATAAGTCTTTATTGGAAAAGATAAATTCATCAATAGAAGTAGGATCTAGTTTAATAAATTCATTGGCAGGAAGATTCATTTTATTTAATAAATTCAGTTGAGCTTCCTGCGAACTATTGACACTCTGTATATAAGATAAGCTATCAGCAAGAAGGGTTGATTGGGCTTCGAATAAATCAGCACCAGCCATTAAGCCTAGTTCTATTTTCTTTTCAATGAGATCATAATTATCTTGAGCGATTGATAATTGTTCTTGCTGAATAACTATTAATTCTTCAAAATACAAAACATCTAAATAAGCAGACATAAGATCAAACGCCAGCATATATTTATAATGCATTCCATCGTTCATACTGGCCTCAAGCAATAACTTGCCCGATTCAATTGTCTTCAGCCTTTTTAGTCCTTGAAAAAGGTCAACAGAAGCTTCTATTCTGTAGTTACTTGAGAAAAAATTATTATTTACAAAACTATTATCCGCTGGATTAACTGAGCGTCCAAAAGCTTTACTTCCGTCTAAAACCCCGTTGATTTGAGGTAAAAAATCACGGTAAGATTGTTTTAGATTTTCTTTATTAGATGCTTCTGAATAATAAAAATCTTTTAACTCTAAATTGTTTTGGAGTGAATAATCAATACATTCAGAAAGCGTCCATTTTTTTTGTGAGTAGCCAAATTGCGTAAACAGAAGCAATATAACCATACCGATTACTGGTCTCATAAGAATAAATATTTTTTCATTAAAAAGAGGAGCCATTACATAACAGGGCAAATCGATGTATGCCTATAAATCGTCCAATATTTTAATGCTGTGAATTAGTTATATGGAAAAGAAAAGTATTCAAGTTGCACCTTCTGAATTTTGACAGAGGAGGCCATATGTACTACGTAATCTGGATCTAAGTTTACTTTCCGCAAATGTAATACACCTCCTTTGCAGGTTACTTCTGGTTCCGACACGTCGATTTTGTTGAGTGGAAAATACATCCCCATACCTATGGCTTTCACGATAGCTTCCTTTCGCGTCCAAAAATCATAAAATATCTCACGGTTAACGATTTTGTTTTTCTCGTTTTGACACCAAATACTTTCGAAATCATTAAAATCGATTTCTTTTACTTTTTCAATATCAACCCCTAAACTATTCTTTTCTTCGCAGCTAATTGCGCAAAGAATGTAGTTGTCCGAGTGTGATATATTAAAGCTAAATTTTTCGTTGGCGAAATATGGTTTGCCAAATTGAGTTAATTTCATTTCGCTAAGACTGCAATCAAATCCCATTTTTGCTAATCCTTCTTTTAGAAGTAATTTTCCATATAAACTAGCGTGGGAGTCTTGCCATCTTTTATACTTAAGTATGTTTTTTTGAAACTCAACCGGCAACATAGATAAACCTCTCTTAAACTGCGAATAATTCAGCTTATGACATTGGGTATAATAAAGTTTTGTCATGATAGATTCGATTCTATAAACACCATAATAGTTATTTCTAAAAATGTTTAATTAATGTTTTTACATTAGTATCAATTACTAAGCGACCGCTTTGGCAGCCAACTTCCTTGAAAGCTGTTCAATTACTATATTCAAGACCTTTTGTTCGTTTTTTAATATAAAGAAGTGATCCCCTTCAATAAATTTGACTGTACAGCCGCGGGTAGTATGTAGCCTCCAAGCCAGGGCTTCCGCATCGGTAATTCCTTCATTGTCTCCAATTAAAACGGTGATACCACATCCTAGTTGAGAGATTTCATCTCGTACTTTGGGAGCTTCGGCGATTTTAAAATCATTACGCAGTATTGGTAAGAAAATGCGTTGAAATTCAGGATTCTCAAAAATCGCTTTAGGAGTAGCGCCTAATTCAAAAATCTTCTGCTTAAACGTTTCATCATCCAATTTAGAATAGTTTCTACTTTTCTCAATATTAGGAGCATGCCTGCCAGAAACAAATATATGTGTGGGCATTTTTTTGTTTTTAGCTTGAATTTTTTGGGTTACTTCATAGGCCAAAAATGCGCCCATACTGTGACCAAATATAGCATAGTCATAGTCATCTTCAACCTCTTCCATAATTAAGTTGTAAATATCATCTACCGCATCAGATACACCTTCGTAAAAGTCTTCTAATATCCGATTGCCTCTACCTGCTAATTCGATAGGCTTTACGATAATATTGTCAGATAATTTTTCTTTCCATTTATTATAAGTGAGCGTGGCTGACCCTCCTGCAAATGGCAGGCAGAATAGCATAGTTTTTTTATTTTTCATAGGTAAAGCAATTACGTTTTGAATTAATGATAATATATTTTTGTGGTTTTTGGGTTGATAAAACAGAATGACAAAAGCATTTTAGAAAGATTGACAAATTCGAAGCACTTACCGAATATTGTTTAAACATAAAACACAATAATCATCTTTAATCCATTTACAATGAATGTAATTTTATCAAAATCATCTTTAGAGTGTAAATGATTTTCTACTTGAAGTAAGATTTTTTTCCTTATTTACAGGGGCGATACTAATTGAATTATAGATTAGGAGGTGTTCTTTTATAAATGATAAAACACGTTCTCTTAGTACTTTTTCATTAGCGTGTATTTCATAATCAGGTAGAGCACCATCTTTGATTAAAGCAACCAAATCCTCCACACCAAATACGTCCTCTTTACTGAGTAGCAAAGGAAACAGTTTATCTATTCCCTGTAATTTTTTCACCAATACAGTTCCATTAAAAAGAGAAGGTCGTATAAAATAATGAAAAGCTCCTTTTGAGTTTACAGGATTAAGAGCAGATGGATCACCCGAATTCCAATCCCACTTAGTCAAAACGATATTAAAGGGTTCTTCTTTATTTATCTTAAATTTTTTGTTTTCTAAATCTGTGATTTTCTGCACTTCTTCAAACCTACGCATTCTTTTTTCTCTGTAAGATTGAGTATTGTGATTTAAAAACGTAAGATCCCAAATCGCTTTCTCATAAACCAGCAAGTCTTCCAAAAAGGCACGAATACCTGGGTCTTGCATGGCCATTTGTTCTGCCATTTGCTCACTGCCTGACCAAATTGCATTCCTCTGTTCTTCGTTCTTCTGTAAGCTTTTAAAATCAACCAATTCAGTATCAATATAATCTGTTTTAAAATGACTTTTAAGACATAGTACAGATGCCTGAAAAGCATGACTGAGATTATGATTGGCTAGTGCTTTTCTTTGCTTAAGTACGCTCATATTTTTAGGATTTAGGAATAGCGATTTTTAAATTAGCATCATAAATTTCTTCACCGAATAAGGTCAAGAAATAATTATAATAATCAGGATATTCATGCATTAGATTCAATACGATTTGTTCCATATTAATTATTTGCTTTTTATAAAAAGCAATAAGATGGGTATAGGATACTTTATCTGGCAATGTGAAATAATTAGTTAATTCAGTAAAGTTTTCTGAGATATTATAATCAGACCAATCCGACAATTTTCGATTTTCTTTATGGACCATACAGGAGCATAGGTATTGTAGAAATACGGTGTTAAAATGCTTGATGTTAATATCGAGAGAATGATGGTCATTTTTGTCAATCAGCTCAAATGCTTTTGTAGTAAATCTTTTTATAAAATCAAGGTCACTGCCTCCAAATATTCCCGAATCAAGCATCTTTAGGGCGTCCATATGATCCTGATAAGCAAGCATTTCAGAAGGGATATGATCGAGATTTGAACAAACGTTTTCAATGCCATGAAGCAGTCTCTCTTCTATAGATTTTTTATGTTGACAGATTAAGGGCGCATTCATAATATCCTCATCCGGTGTACCCCAAAAAAAGACATCTCCATCTACATGAATAAAGGGTTCTTTTTGAATACTGTAGGTGTAAATTTTCTCGACGGCCTGCAAGTCAGGATCATAATCCTGAAGATCATTAAGAGCAGTTGAAACAGCCGTATAAGGTAAATTTAAATAATCGACTAACAATCTTTTACCATAGTCATCGGTTATCAGGACTACCTCATCAAAATGCCTCTGCAGATTCAACATACTTAATGCACGTGATGCAAGAAAAAGGTTTTTTGTTAAAAAATTCGCCTTTTGTCCACCATCAATACCGTTGGTTTCTATATTTTTTAGGTAAGGTTTTGACCAAAAACTTTGTATAATTTTCATCGTTTATGATACTTTTAGGTGAGGTTGTACATATTCTTGGGGCTTACCAAGCAACTGTTCAACAAATTCAATTTCTTTTTTCTGATTGTAATCATTTGTAAAGTGTTCTTTCATTTTAGTCAAACTATCTTTATAGATTTGATCGTCCAATAAGATAATTGTTGCTACCACTTCAGATTCTGATACTTTTTCAAAATCCATTTCTTTTCCTAAATGATGTTTATCAACCATTTTTGCATTTTCAAACTGATCTCTGCCCATCGGGTTGACCAGCATGGGGACACTACTGAAAACACACTCTTTTACAGAACCCATTCCTCCGTGAATAATTGCTAGTTCTACTTCAGAGAGCAATTCAGATTGTGGCACCCATCTTTCAACAACTACGTTATGGGGCATCTTTAGATTAGCAAATTCAGGTTGTAAATTGCCAGCAGCAATGACCATAAAATAATTTTGCAATTGATGATGAGACATACATCTGATCATGAATTCGAAAAACTTTTTTGTTTTTTTAGGAAATAATTTTCCAGACATAGTACCCAACGAACAAAAAATCACTTTTTTATTTTCTGCTTTTTTTTGTCGAACCGTTTCCATCAGACCTTCCGAAGCATAATTGGGGTTGAGCAGTGGCGTGTAATGTTTGTAACCAAGATATACTTCCTTCTTTCTAGTAGCTATTCTACCAAAATACAACGCTTTAGTACAAGTAATAAAGTGCGTAAAATCTTTACAGAGCTCAACCAAATCTTTTAGTTCATTGATTTCGTAGCCTTCTTTTTGAAACAGCTCAATCATCTCAACCAGTTCGTTTGGATCTATATTTTTCATTCTATCGAGTGCAAAGCCTTGTGCTCTTTCTACATAAGGGTTTTTCCGTAAGCTATCGAATCTTAGTCCCATTGGAAAGTGACTCCATACGAGTACTGTTTTAATTCGATATCTAAAATAGAGCGCCAATATCTCCAAGGTGGAATGAGCCGTCGCGATGATTAACTTTGGCTTTCTTTTGTCAAGCAAACCATCCAAAGTACCTGAAAGGATCTTTGAGAGTTTTCGACTCTCAGGATTCTCTTGAAGGCTATATGTATCAAAACCCATCTTAGTGGCCATTTTGACGACTTTTTCTTGTCCAATATAAGTTATCTTATATCCGTGTTCGGCTAAATTTTTGGCAATTGGAAACGTGGGGATAAGATGCCCCATGTCTTCATCGGAGAAGAAGAGTATTTCGGTCATAATTATTTTTTCTTTAGGAGAAGGGCTTTAATAAGCTAACATTAAATATTAGGGACAGGAATTACCAATTATTTGATCGCATAGTCTAAAATATGAAAGAGAATTCTCTTTTTTTCCCATTTAAATAATGCTCATTAAGTTTATTAGTTTTAATTGCTTGCTTTTGATTTTTATCATAGGATAATTTTTTAAATCCAGCAAGGAACCAATATTTTAAAAAGTAATAAGTATATAAAACAGGATAGAAGCGACTATAAAACGAAAAATATTTTAGGTATGATTTTAAATAAGAAAAATAATTTTTATAAAAATCGCGCGAAGACTGGTATTCTACTAAACAAGTGAACAGGTTTTTTATTGCTAATTTACAAGTTCTTGGGTTAGAAAAGGATTGTTTGCTATCGTGCCAGGCTATTGAGTCCCCACAATAGTAAAGTTGATACTTATTCGAAACACGCAAAGAAAATTCCACATCTTCATGATACATAAAAAAATCATCTCTAAAGTAAGCTTCTTTTCCAAGCGCTGGCAAGTTAAGAAGCATGGCAGTTCCGGGAACAAAACTCACTTCTACATTTTCATTTGTTCGCTGTGCAGAAGTGATTAAGCCTTTATCTAATTCAAAATGGAGTGGAAAACCTTCTGTGACTTTTGGGTAATCTTTCAATTCTAAAATACTGGAAGAAGCAGCTCCTAAATTCTCTTTACTTTCGGCGAATTCTACTAAATTTTTCAACCAATCCTCATGAACAATCGTATCAATATTTAATAATACCGCATATTTGGTTTTAATATTTTTTATAGCATAATTATTACCTCCGGCCCAGCCTAGATTTTCATCATTAGCTAAAATTTTAAAGTGAGGATTACCCATAAAGGTGTTGACTTTATCAATACTATCATCCTTTGAATTATTATCAACTATTAATACATCAAAATTATCAAACGACTGACGTTCAATTGACTTTAAACACTTATCGATATATTTTGAACTATTATAAGTTAGAAGTACTACGGTGACAATACTTTCTGATTTTTTTAGCGTATCTTTCATATTCTTGGTTTGTATTATTAAAAAATAATTCTTTAGGCAATTTTAAAATTATTCAAAAGGTACTCAACGCCTCCTAGTCTATACTTGTAATTTTCGGTTCCTCTAGTAAAATCCCATTTCATAATACTTTCCTCATCATTTTTGATAGCAGACCAATAATCAAGGATAAGACCATAAGATATTTTGTTATCACCATTCGCATGACTCCGTAAATAGCAAATAATATTTCCATTATGGACGAAGTTCCATGACATACCAACTGGAACATCTTCTTCATAAGCAACATCAATGAAAAATTCATCATGGATGTCTTTATTTGAAATAATCCTCATTATAAAATCATTGAAATGATTATTAAATGATAAATTTCTATTATCCCCGTGATATTTAATTAATTTTTCTTGTCTCCGTTTAAGCATATAATTGATCTGACGATAAGTCGTATCACTAAAATCTTTTGCATAAATCCGCTGAAAGGATAATCTATCTTGGTATTTAAAATACATTTTACGTATTCTCTTGGAGATCAATTCAGCAAATGATCCGCTAGTATATCGAATAATTGAAATACTTTGTGTTTTTGTGGTTGAATACGAACCCCTATCAAATAAATCTATTATACTATCTTCAAATACATTCGTAAGCGATAAACTCGGTTGTATTTTCTTTATCTCTATAAAAAGTGATTCCATGTTGAACTCAGTATAGGTATCTATATTATTGATACCATTGAAATCATTAAACTCTCCACCACAAAAGTGTAGTGATCCATTTGTCTCCGTAAGAATAAAATAATTATGTTCATTTGTGAATAAGTAATTCTTAGTGGGCTTAAACGTTTCCAGATACGCCATAATCCATTCCTTTGAGGAACATAGGTACTTATAATCCTTTGCCAATTTATATGGTTTTAAATATGGATAATATAGCGTATGGTCTTTATAACTAAATGGAATTACCTTCATTGGGAAATTATATTTTTTATATAAATTTTGCCGTCTCTTCAATACAGAGTAACGCTTCAATTTCTTTCCACGACCTTACTCTTTCAAATCGAGTGTCTTGACTATTATGTAGTGAATTAAATAAAATTTTCCTACCTTGAAACGGTAAAAGGTTGAAGTCATTATCATCGATCATAATATCCCCTTTGACAATTCTTTTATCTCCACAGAGGACTAGTCGGTCTAAATTAAAAAACGGAAAATGCTTTACCATCCAGTTAACTTTGGCTTCTAAAGAAAAAGGATATTGAATGGCAGACGAAACGATGTAGACGTCATAAATAGACCAAAGTCTCTCGACAACACTTACGGCTCCTTTCATAACAGGTACATTTTCAAAGAATTCTTTTCTTTTATAGATAGCGTCTAAGATGTCCTTTTCCTCTTGGGTCAATAAGGATTCTATTCGAATGCCAATCAATTGATCATCCTTAAATAGTTTACCTGTTTTTTGATAAAATACTTTGCGTAAATACTCACTAGTATCCGCTAAGACATCGTCCATATCAATTATCAATCTCATTATTTTATTTTTTCTAGTAAACGCTCATGTGGCAACATAGAGATGCTATCGTAGAAATAGCTACACATTTGAGAATTATAGATATTCATTAATTTTCTTTTCAGCGTGTAATTTTCTTTTGTAAGGTCAATTGTATTTTTTACAGCTATTTGGGTTTCATTTACAAATGAGTAAGGTAAATCATCAAAGAATAATAAGTCATAGTTTAAATCACGCTGAATGATCTCTATTGCTTTTAAAGTTAAGCGGTGATCAATATGTTGTTTTGGTCCAAAAGGATATTGCATGACTACTACTTTGGGTTTAATCTCCTGCAATAAGTCTTTCAGTTGGATTATTAATATTTGAAGAAGATCCGCATCTAATGTTATTTCAGGTAAGAAATCGACCGCATTTTTTCTCAAATCACAATCACTATTGTCAAGAAAATAAGGTTGTATATTCAAGGCCTGACAGAAGGCATTATCCTCTTCACATCTAAGTTGACTGATAATTTCTTTGCTCTTAGTTTTCAACTTAAATGAAGCATCTATATATCTTGATTTACTAAAAACCGTAACCATACTGTATGGTCTCGGTAAGACTTCTGCTTGTATAGTCAAAGCCCCCGCAATACAAGTATCATCTGAATGCGGAGAGATGAAGCAGGTACCGTTTAACATAGCTTTCTTTTTTCATAAAATAATACAAAATGGCTTTCTTTTCTAAAGGTCACACTACTGCTCTTTTTTGAATAATCTTAGCAAATCTCCATTCGTTGATCACATCATCATAAACATCACTTAATTGAGAGGCAACATCACTCCAGGTCGTCCAGTTCTCTTTAAATAATTTAGCATTCTCTTTCAATTGTGTCGATAGCTTTGTATTACTTGCTAATTCAATAATGGTATCAGCGAATTCATCAGGATCATCAACAACTACGAACGGTTGTTTATCTTTCAAAATATGAGTCATTCCCTGAGCTCCGACAGAAGTGGTAATTGTTGGAATTTCTGCATTAATTGCTTCCAACATTTTTGTCTTGATTCCTCCTCCAAATCGTAAAGGGCAAATAAAAATATCACAAGCTCTGTACATTTCATTTAGGTTATTAACCCTTCCTATAAAATCTGCATTGTCCATATTTTTTAGTTTCTCATCTACGTTTTCTGTGTTATTACCAACAATAGTAAAATTGAACTTGAGATCACTTTTTTCCTGTAATTTCTGGTGTAATAGAGGGAAGAAATATTCTAATGCATCAGCGTTAGGTGGATAGTCATGATTACCTACAAATAATAGGTTAATGCTATTATTGCTCTGAAGGGTCGAAGCATAGCCATCAAGATTATCTTTGATACCATAATATTTTCCATGATCGTCATGATCGTATCCATTACTAATCAAGGTAGCTGGAATTTCGAGGTGCTTATCCATGACATATTTATCATCACTTGAGACTGCCACTACCCTATCTGCTTTTTTCCAAATATCGATTTCATAGGATTTGGTTAGGTGATATTGTCGCTGCCAGATTCTCGCTAGTTTATGTTTTTTATTGTTTACAAATTGTTGATAAACTACATTGTATTCAATATTCTGATCTGCTACCACTACCGGTATATCCATCTCTTTCTGATACAAAGGATAGAGAAAATATCCCTCAAAGTGAATCACTGATGGCTGTACTGAATTGACGTATTCTTCAAACCGATCTAATATATTAGCAGACCTATTTCTATGAATTTGAAATGGTATTTCTAAACTCTCCAAATTATCTAATTTATAGAGAGAATTACTCTTGACAATTTCTATGTCTTGCACTTCAAAATCTATTAAGTCCATCAATTTTTTATCCTCTTCATACACTTTTGATATTACAAAAAGGTGAAGTTTGTAAGATTTGCTTAATTGCTTTAGTATTTCATGTTCTCTTCTTCTAGCTCCTGAGATAGGAGGGAATGGAAGGTGCTGCGTAACAAAAATAATTGAATTCATATTCTGTAATATGTAAATTTGATAAAAAGATTCGTTTGGCTTACGGGATTCAAGCATTTGAAATTTGAAATTCCCCTATGCTATTTTTTTTTGCACCCAAAATTGATGGTGTCCGATATCCGTATTCTTATAGGTCCAATGATTCGTTTCTTCAGAGTTAATGAATTCGGAGCAAAATCTATATCCATCCTGTTCAAATTCTGTTTTTGAAACTGAAATATCATCGAATATTGCTACTGCATTTTCGCTAGCATATTCTTTTACCGCATCCCACTCTGCTTTTACACCTGTATAGAAATGCATCGAATCCTGATAAAACAAGTCCCATGTTATATTTTTTTCACGCATCAGTTTTGGTAATACCACGCGAGAGTCTCCATTAATAAATTGGATTTCAATCTCAGGGAATTTCTGTCGAACTGCTGCCAGGTTAGCATCACGAATTTCTTTGAGTTTTGTCCATTCCTCTTCCTCTAATTTGGTAAGTGGATCACCATCATAATCAATCGTATAGATTGTCCCAGTAAGGCCAATTTCATGCAAGGCTTTGGCGATAAGAAAGGTCCCATGCCCTTCAAATGTTCCAGTTTCAATAATGACTCTAGGTTTCATTAATTTGATGGCTTCAAACATGACAGATGCATTATCCTGGTTAGAAGTCCAATTATGTATCCACTTGGAGTCAAACCAATCTAAATTATGTCTAGCGTGTTTGATCGTATCCCAATCATTTATTAAATTAAAGTACATAGTTATATTATTTTTTTGTAGATATTAGATATCTCATTTTCCATGATGGATATCGTAAAATGTTTTTCTATATGTGCCTTTCCGTTTTTGCCAAGCTGTGTTTTTACTTCATCATCTTCTAGTATATTTTGAGTGTGTTCACTGATTTTCTTCCAGTCTCCTTTCGGAACAACGAATCCATTTTTATTAGAAACGACTAGCAGCGGAACATCTCCAACTTCGGTAGCGACCACTGGCACTTGGTTATATAGTGCTTCAATGACCACTCTAGGAGTACTTTCGGTATCCGAACTAAGTATGAGTAAATCTATATTTTTATATATTTCTGAAACGTTTTCCAAGAGACCTGTAAAACAAATGTTAGCACTATGTCCCGAATCCTCTACCATTTTTTTTAAGCTGGAATTTTCAAGGCCATCACCTACAACAAAGTACACCACATCGTTTCTTTTTTTCAGTACCTCAAAAGCACTTTTCAAAAACAAGTCGACTCTTTTTTCTGCTGAAAGCCTACCCACGTAGGCTACTTTTTTGAGCTGTCGATCGTATAGTTGTTTGTAAGGAAGTTGCTCTATACTCTGTTTATTAAACGGATCAAAGGAAATTCCATTGGGAACAAAATCATGAGTTTGACCATCCACTTTTTTTAATCTTTTTAAATTCTTTTTTGCACATACGATCAATGCATCAGCAAAAGAATGGCAGTAAAAGTCGAGACGTGTTTTAAATTTTAAGAAAAAATTGGTTTCAATCCAGCCATGACTCGTAATGACGGTAGGAATTTTCTTCCATTTTTTTGGAAACATTTTTTTTAGCAATACCATCTGATAATTACTATCGTATCCGTGGCTATGAATCAAATCTATGGTGTTAGTTTTTAACTTTCTATTTGCCCAACGGATAAAGGCTAAAATGTTTTTAGCTTCATAACCACAGAGACATTTGATACCTAATTCGGTAAACCGTTGCTGCAATTTTTTATTTTTACTCAATAGAATAATCGGTTCGAATATCCCAATTTCGTTTTGCTTTTGAGCTAGATCTAGGACATGTAGATCTGCCCCTCCAAACTCAGTTTCAGAGATCGGTTGTACCATATGAAGTACAACCTTTTTATGGTTGTTCATATCCTAATTTGAAAACTAATTAATTAAACTACAGGCGGTGTATCAGAGAGATACTTCCTGATTTTTTAAGACTAAGTACCTGATTTAGGTTAAGGAGTTAATACTTTTGGAGTAGTCAAAAAGTCCTTTATGGAATTGCGTTTTATATACTTGAAATGGTTTGCGAACTTTTTTACTTTTAAAACTGAATAATGTATTTTTTAATAACCAATACTCAACAGCGCACAAGTGATAAATAAAATCCAATTTCGAAGTCATTTTTATTTTGGCTAAAAAAGCACCTAAAGAATAACCATATTCACTCATTTGTTTTAGGTCTGCGTGCTCATCTCGCCACGACTGATGCGTTAATTTTAATCTAGGTTCATACAAGGCTTTAATTCCCAGATTCAAAAGTCTATACCCCCAATCATTATCATCAGAACTTGGAAATCTAGCTCCTGGGCCAAACAAGGTATCAAATAAGCCTACTTTGTCAAGTACAGATCGAGAAAAAACGAAATTGCAACCTATCTTAAAAATTGGTGTGATTATATTTTTTCTGTAGACTTGTCGTCTCATATCAACATCATTAAGTCTAGACTCTTTTAGTTCGCCCTCCACTTCTCCTGCAATTATCTGACCTTGAACAATGGAATAGTTTTCGTTTTGCAGACAGTCTCTAGCTATTTCTGCCCAATCTTCAGCTAGTATCACATCGTCATCCACAACCGCAATATATTCTGAATCAGAATTTTCAATTCCATAATTTACGGCTAGCGATTTATTCTTAAACGATTTGTGAATATATTCAAGATTATACTTTTCACAGACAGCTTTGGTCTCCAAATTATCAGATTGATCAATTACCAAAATTTGTTCGATTTCAATCGACTGCTTTTTAAGGCTATCTAGGCAATCCGCTACCAGTTGGGGTCTGTTACAGGTAGGAATAATGACTACTAGATTAAAATTATTTTTCTTCATGATCATCATTTTTATGGCTCTTTAACACCCCCTGTATTTGAGACGATTAAATAGAAAACTCAATGCTCCTCTTCAGGTGCTATTACTGCTTCTATTCATCCCTAGGATTTGTTATAAAACCTTCTTTATTTTATAAATAAAAGATTTTTTACCTGATACTAATAAATTGTATTTTTCAGTAATCGTTAAATCTTTTTTAAACTGTGTAAAAACTTCTGTAAATAAATTGACATTTCCGATGAGCAATATAATTAGACCATCGTTTGAGAGTACTCGAATAAATTCTTTAAGCATAGTCGAATAAAACTCTTTTTCATTTTCCATTTTTTCATAAAACCCCCAAGGTGGATCAGTTACAATCTTATGGATAGAATTATTCTTAAATCGCTCTAAGTTTAAGGCATCATCAACCCTCGAGATAACTGTATTCTTGAGTTTTAATTTTTTGAGTTTCTCCTTAACTCCTTTAATATTTTTAGCATCCAGATCACTGGCGAAAATCAGACTCTTTCTAAGTTTTCTAGCACGAACAATTGGAATAATTCCACTTCCGCAGAAGGGATCTAAAAATAACTCATCTTCTTTAGGTTCAGATAGGATTACCATGAGATCAGCAACCTGAGGTCTTAATTGTCCTTTAGATCGATGTTTATCTTCTTTTTGTAATTTAGTTATTCTTAAAGAAAAATATACATAACCTTCACTTCTGAATAATATCCAAAACTGGTAGGTTGGCTTTGCTCTGTTAACCTTCAGACCAGTTTCTTTTCCTATCTTTCTTTCGAGCTGTTTGATATAATCATTTCGGACTTTAACAAGTTGATTTTCGTAAGAAAAAATTATTCTGAACGTTTCATTGTAACGATTTCCGCTAATGCCAATTTCACTACTAATTCTCTTTTTCGAAAGAATATAACGAATCATTTTCTCCAGAGGTTTCTTAGAAGAAGCCTCAAGCCTAAAGATCAACTTAAACGAATTGTTCAAATAAGAAAGTCCCTTAATCTTATTAAGCGTTGAACTAGTTGCGTATTCAATCAGGCCATCTAGGGGGCGAATCAACTTAAAATCTGATAAATCTTTGCTTAGTTCTGTCGATACAAGCTGTGTAAATCCTGAAGGGAAGGTTGAATAATATTTAGGTAAGATCTTTCTCATTAGCAAACAGATGATGTAAATTATTTGCCTGCAAGATAATATATAAATTTTAAGGTTCTTCGACAAATCCCTTGTTGGAGGGATTTATCAAAGAACAAATTTTAATTACCTAAAAGATATATTACACTAATGTGATTAATCTTTATCTGTTGTGATACCTTAGACCCAAAAACCCTTTAAGTAGTTGGCAATATCTGTAACATTAGGTGGATCAAGTAATGTCATATGATTACCTGCAACCGGAATGATATCGATTTTCCCTGTCGTGACTTCACTCCATGAATAATCCCAATCTTCACAAGTAAACAAGGTTACCGGTATATCCAGTTTTTCATTACCTCTCGAAGTATAAGATATCTGCTTATTTGTCAAGACAACCTGACAACGTCCTTTTAAGTGCAAGAAACTCATTTCAACACCTAAATCAAGCACTTCTTGATACATTATCTTCAATTTTTCACCTTCATCGTGATCTTTAATATCATCAACCGTCAATTTAGGAATCACATCAAAATCATCCATATAACCGATTAAAAAATCAATCAACATCGTGTCATGATCCTTTATCTCTTCAAGCGGCATTTTCTCTGGTGTCACTGAATCAAAAATAAATAATCTTTCCACTTCAAGTCCTCTTTCCCGCAACTGGATTGCCATTTCATAAACTATATTACTACCAAATGAATATCCTCCTATACAATATGGTCCTATTGGCTTAATGGACAACATCTCTTCAATATTAGCAGTTGCCATTTCTTCAATTGAGGTATGAACAGTAGAAATTCCATCTAACCCTTGCGCTTGGAAAGCATAAACACTATTGTACCCTTCCATTAATTGACCTAATTCAAAAAAGCTCATTGGATCTCCTGTAGTGGCAGGTACAAAAAACAAATCAGGACGCTCCTTGCCAGTACTAAATTTCACACTGATAGGATACTTTGTTACAAGTTTTGAAGAAATAACCTCACCAAATGATTCAATAGTAGGATGTTTAATCAGGTCTTCGATATTTAGCGTCGAGGAATAACTTTTACCCACTTTCAACATTAATTTGATCGCTAACAAAGAATGCCCTCCTAACTCAAAAAAGTTGTCATAGATTCCTATATCCTCAACTCCCAACAAATCTTTCCAATATTCTAGTAACATCACCTCTACTTCATTACGAGGTACCGCTCCCGAATCTTTTGAAGAAATCTTTCTCTCTAACAAATCGACTTTATCGATTTTTCCATTCTGCGTTAAAGGAAATTCATCAATTTCTACAAAAATATCTGGGATCATGTATTGAGGTAATACGCCATTCAAGTATTCTTTAAGTTTATCTTTATCAAAATCCTCTACGTCCGTTTTTATATATGCAATTAGCATATTATTTCCATGACGATCTGGTTTGGAAAGCATCACACTTTGCGTTACGAGTTCACTATTATCAATATAAGCACCCACTTCTCCTAGTTCGACTCTATAACCACGTATTTTCACCTGATCATCTTTCCGTCCAATGAGTTCTAATTGTCCATCAGAATTCCATCGAGCCAAATCTCCTGTCTTATACATTCTACGTTCTGCATCGTTTGAAAACGGATCAGCAATGAACTTCTTCTGGCTGAGTTCCATACGGTTATGATATCCATGTGCGACCCCTTCTCCAGATACGCATAGCTCACCCACAACCCCTTGCGGGACCAACTGGTTTTGACTATCTAAAAGATAAACCTTGGTATTCGCTATTGGTTTTCCAATTGAAATGTATTCTCCTTCTCGATACTCGTTGATCTCTATACAGGTACATCCAATCGTTGCCTCTGTAGGACCATATTCATTAAAAATTCTGGCTTCAGGTGACGCTGTTTTCAGTCTATCAATGTGTACCGGTAGCAGTGCTTCCCCTCCAAGTATAAAGGTGGTAATATGTGTAGATAAATCATCCTCTATCAGCTGCGAATGTGAAGGTGTTAGCTTGAGTGCATTAATTTCACTATTTGACAATATTTCAGTCATCGTATTCAACAAATCATTGTCATCATATACAAATAATTTTCCTCCAGAAAGAAGTGTAAGCAAGATACTTGTTTGCGTCAGGTCAAACGACAAGGAAGTAAAGAAGGGGAAGCTAAAGTGCGCTGTTTCTTCTTTATAATACCCCATAGCCCAATCTACATAATTTCGTAGATTATTGTTATTGATCGCTACGCCCTTAGGTTGTCCAGTGGATCCGGAAGTATAAATCATATACACGTTATCTGACATCTGGTAAACAAGCTCCTCTAGCTCCGCGTCATAGTCTTTTTCAATTTCTAAGTAAGCTTCTATCCAGCTTTCATCAATCAACTCTTTACATTGACTATCTGCTTCTATATAATCGATACGTTCTTGTGGGTAATCAGGGTCGATCGGCACGTATGCTGCTTGCGCATATAAGGTTGCCAACATAGTAATAACTGACCATTCACTTCTACCCATCTTGATGCCTACAAAATCACCTGGTGCAATATTCTTTGCCTTGAGCAAATAATTCGCGAGCTTTTTTGATTGATTTAAAACTTCTGAATAAGTATATTGACTATCCCCGCAGGTTATTGCAATAGCAGATGGCGTACTACTTACCTTCTCTTCAAATTGTTTGATGATCGGAGTAGTTAATTGCTCAGTAGTTTCTTCTACATTAAATTCATGCAATAATAAATCAACTTCTTCTCCTGATAAATAATCGTATGATCCAATGGGCTGTGCTTTGTCTTTTATTACTTCTTCCAGCAATCTTTGATAATGATTAACCATTCGATCAATCGAAGATGATTTGAAAAGATCCGGACAATATTCTATATCAAAATTAAAACCACCAGCATGCTCTGATACATTTAAGGTCAAATCAAACTTAGAGTAACTTGAGCTATTGTCTATTTCTTCTCTGGTAAATGGAAGTTTACCAGTCATTCGTTCGATCTCCTCTGTAAAATCGTTAGCGTCAAAACCATAAGATGTATTCTGCATATGGAACAACACTTGGAATAGCGGTGTCACACTAGGATCCATTCGTTTGACTACCCGTTGCATTACTTCATGGATTGGGGTATCACGATTTTCGTAAACTTCAAAGAGATTTTCTTTCACTCTAGCTAAAAGATCGTTGAAGCTAGGATTACCTCCCATGTCCGTCCTAATCGCAGCAGTATTAATAAAGAATCCAATTAAATCTTCTACTTCTGGTCTTCTGTCAGACATTGGTATTCCTATACAAATATCTTCCTGCTCACTATATTTATGTAGCAATATCTTGAAAGTAGAAAGTAGGAAAATAAATGGTGTGATGTTTTCTGCATGACAAAAATCATTTATCTGAACTGACAATTCTTTATCAAATTTGAACAAAGAAGTAGCTCCTCTTACACTTCTTACCTTTCCTCTTGGGTAGTCAAGTGGCAACTGAATAGGTTGTACCCCTTTAAGTTTATTTTCCCAAAAAGTAAGTTTTCGCTCTAATAACTCTGGGCTTAGTTTTTCTCTTTGCCAGATGGCATAATCTGAATATTCGATCGTGATCGGAGGTAAATTAGGCGTTCTATTTTCGCGAATAGCTGAACTAATCTCAGATAATTCTCGTACTAAAATATTAAGCGACTGAGCATCAGCTGCAATATGATGCATGGTCATCACCAAAATGAATCCCCTTTCTCCGACTTTAAACAAACATCCGCGAAGTCTGTAGTCTCTGGAAAGATTGAAGGGCTGATTGATCTCTTCTGAAATATATTGCTGCACTAGAGACGTATCAATATCACCTTCCAATTCGTCATACTCTAATTCCCATTCATCCTTAGGTAAAAATTCCTGGTACGTTACTTCATCTCTTTCCTTGATAATTGTTCTGAGTGGTTCATGTCGCTTCACTATTTCTGAAAGTGAATTTTGTAACTCCATTAAATCTAATTGAGGTCCAAATAATTGAACAATAGGAAGGTGATATTGTCTAGAACCAGCTAGCTTATCGATAATCCAAATATATTCCTGATAGAAGGAAAGCGGTACTTCTCCTGTAGTATTTTCCACCTTAACAATTGGATTTCCTTCCGAAATCATTGTGTTTGCCGTAATAGCAGTACAAAGGCCTCTAATAGTAGGATAGATAAACATATCCTTAACTTTTAGCTCACAATTCAATTGCGTTTTAATGGTTTCAACAATACGTATGGCGAGTAATGAATTACCTCCCATTTCGAAGAAATTATCTTCAACGCCAAGTTCCTCTAACTCCAATATCTCTTTCCACAATCCCAATACCTTTGTTTCTAATTCTCCTTTTGGTAAGGTATCAATAATTACTTTTACATCCCCTAGTTTGATTAATGCTTTTCGATCCACTTTACCATGAGCAGTCAAAGGAATATTATTAACTGCCACCAAATAAGAAGGCTTCATATATCCAGGTAACTTACTTCCCAAATATTGATAAATAGCATCTGAGTTATATTCTCCATTTGGTACAACAAAGGCTACCAGTTGGTGATTATTGGCTCCTTTTTTAATCAGTTGTACAGATACTTGTTTAACCAAGTCGCACTCACTCAGAGTTGCTTCGACCTCACCCAACTCTACTCTAAATCCTCTGATCTTTATCTGATTATCTCTACGACCTTCATATTCTAGCAATCCTTCACTATTCCATTTTCCGTAGTCTCCTGTTCGATACATTCTCTCCGTTTCGTTGAATGGATTCTGGACAAATTTATCTTTCGTCAATTCTGGACGATTTAAGTATCCTCTGGCTACTCCTACCCCAACTACACAAATCTCTCCGATCACACCATAGGGGCATAAGTTGTTTTTATTATCTAAAATATAAACTTTGAGATTGTTTAGAGGTGTCCCAATAGGAATCTGGTTTGCATATGTTTTTGTAGGATCCACCTGATAGCTAGAAGTACATACAGCACATTCCGTTGGTCCATATCCATTGTGATACTCCAGATGTTCACTTAAATATTTAGCATCTTCTGCATTAGCTGCTTCGCCGGCAGTGATGAGGCATCTTAAAAAAGTTAGGTTGTCATTATCAATTACTTTCAGGTATGCTGGTGGTAAGGTAACCACACTGACAGCCTGTTTTTCCATGTAACTTATCAACTCACTACCTTCATTGATTTTTTCTTTTTCAACCATCACCAACGTAGCACCACTAAGTAGTGTCATCAATATTTCTGAAACAGAAGCATCAAAGGTCAACGCTGCAAACTGCAGTACTCGGTCTTCGGCCGTTATTTTAAATCGCTTGATTTGGTCTAAGGACATATTGACCAAGCTTCGGTGCTCCACCATTACTCCCTTGGGGTTTCCGGTTGAACCTGACGTATAAATAACATTCATCAAATCACTTGACTTTACCTTATTTCGTAAAGCACTCTTTGAAGTTTTTAATACTTCGTCCCATTCTGTATCTAGCGTGATTACCTGAGCGTTGTTTCCTTCTAGCTTTGATTCATGGTTGGAAGTACTCAATACCGAACTGATCTTCGCATCATCTAATAAATACTCAATACGTTGAACAGGGTATTCGGGATCAATAGGCACATAAGCCGCTCCTAGTTTAAGTACTGCTAGGAAGCTAGCTATCATCTCTACAGATCGATCCATCATGATACCGACCAGTTGTCCTTTCTTTATTCCTTTAGCCTTGATATAATGAGCTAATTGATTCGACAGTTGATCTAGTTCCTTATACGTCAAGGTTGATTCGTTGAATGCAATCGCATTATTATTCGGTGTATCCTTGACTTGTTCGATGAACATTTCCACCACTGATTTTTCAACTACTTCACTTTGTTGATTTGGAAGTAATAGCTGACTACGTTCTTCTTCTGTCAGCATATCGATATCTTCGAGTCGCTTATCAGGGTTGGCTATAATTTCAACAATTACTTGCTTTAGATAGCTAGCAAAACGATCGATGGTAGCTTGCGTAAAAAGATCTTGATGGCCGACCATAAAGATTTTAAGTTCATCGCCAGCATCTAATATACCAAGGGTTAAATCAAATTTTGCAATACTGAAAGCTGTATCGAACAACTCCATCTTAAGGTCAGGATAATCCAAAAGGTCGTAATCAAAATCTTGACCATAGGCCAAGTAAACATCAAATAATGGCGTTCTATTAATAACTCTTGGAACTTTAAGTTCATCTACTAAGTCTTCATAAGGGCAAAATTGATTGTCTAAAGATTTTACGGTTGACTCCCGTACAGCCGAGAGAAATTCAGTAACCGTAAGATCTCCCTTTGGATAGTTTCTTAATCCTAAGGTATTACAAAATATACCAACGATATCATCTAGGTCTACATGTTGTCGACCTGACACGGTAATACCAACCGCAATATCTTCTTGCTTTGACAGCTGTCTTAAAAAGATATTATACGCAGCTATCATGAAACTAAAATTAGACATTTTATGTTCAAGCACCACTGTTTTGATTTGATCGGTAATCTCTTTGCCAATTGAGAATTTGCAAGTATTTGCTTTATCTCCAAATTCCATAGGTCGAGCATAATCCGAAGGTAACTCCAATACCTTGATAGGTTCAGCATAAACATCCAACCAGAATTTTTTATGTTCGTCGACCATGTTTTGATAATAGTCTCCTTCCTGCCATACTAAATAGTCTTTGTATTCTAATTTTGGTTTTGGCAACTCTTCGCCTTTAAAGATGGCCAACAATTCTTCGAGAACAATATCACGAGATCTCTCATCAAAAATGATGTGATGCATATCCGTCATTAGGATTTGATAGTCATCTGCGATTCTCAACATTCCTATTCTAATCAGGGAATCTTCTGCCAGATTAAAAGGTCTAACGAAGTTTCCAAGATGCTCATTTACTTCTGATTCTTCACAGTCAATCACTTCTAATTTTAGCTCATAATCATCCAATATATATTGTACCGGCTTATTGTCTAATAACTTAAAGCGTGTTCTAAAAATAGAATAACGTTTAAATAAGGCATTGATACTATCTTCAAATTTTGATACATCTGCTTTACCTATTACTTTAAAATTAACAGGCATGTTATACAAAACTAAGTCTGGGTATAGTTGGTAAATAAAATATTGTCTGCCTTGGACTGACGATAATGGATAATATTCTCTGGCAGGAGCTGGCGTAATGAAATCCGTGCTATAAAAAGGAGCAAAAGCAACAAAGCTAGAAAGCTCAGCCAATGTAGTGTTATCGTACAAATCTTGCATGGATATCTTCACACTGAATTCCCGCTGAATCTTATTTAACAGCATAATGGCTAAAAGAGAATGACCACCTAGGTCGAAAAAATTATCGTGTATACCAATGTCATCAACATTTAGTATTTCTTGCCAAGTTTCTAATATTTTAGATTCAATTTCATTCCGAGGTGCTACCTTAACTCCTGTTGAAGAAAATTTTCTTCTTAAAAGTTTTTCCTTATCTATCTTACCATTATTAGTTAGCGGTAATTCCTCCAACTCCATAAATACATCAGGAATCATATACGACGGCAACACGTCCTGTAAATAGCTGACGAGCTGGCTCTGATCAAATTCTTCGGTCTTCGAAACCAAGTAGGCAACCAAGGTATTATTACCTTGAGAATCTTTTTTAATAAGCACCAAATTCTCTGCTACCATTTCGTATTGATCAATGCAGGCAGTAATTTCTCCAAGTTCAATTCGATATCCACGGACTTTCACTTGGTCATCTTTTCTTCCCAAAAGTTCAAGCGATCCATCTTCATTCCATCTGGCTAAATCACCAGTTTTATACATTCGCTGACCTGAATTTCCTGAATATGGATCATTAATAAACCTTTGTTGAGTTAGCTCAGGACGGTTATAATAACCTTTTGCTACTCCTCTTCCAGCTACGCATAGCTCTCCCACAACACCTTGCGGGGTCAATTGATTTTGGCTATTTAAAATATAAACCTGCGCATTCGAAATCGGCTTTCCAATAGAGATGGCTTTGCCCTCTTCATAGTTGGAAACCTCTACACAAGTACAACCAATGGTGGCTTCCGTTGGACCATATTCATTAAATATTCTCGCATTGGGAGACAATGCTTGTATTGTTTTAACATGACCAGGTAATAAGATTTCGCCTCCTAGTATAAAGTTCTTTACATGACTTTGGCTATCCTCTTTGATGAGTTGCAAATGAGAGGGCGTCAATTTGAGGGTATTTACTTCCGGATTAGATAAAATTTCCTTCATCGTCTGATGCAAATCTTCACCATCGTATATCGATAGTTGTCCACCAGAAAGTAAGGTGAGCAAGATACTAGTTTGCGTTAAATCAAATGACATAGATGTAAATAAAGGGAAGCTGAATTTTTCTAAATCTCCTTTATAATATTCCATAGCCCATGTAAGATAGCTATCCAAATTATCATTATCGATAGCTACACCTTTTGGGTTGCCTGTTGATCCTGATGTATAAATCATGTAAACATCATCCAACACCTGCGGAGTCTCCATCTTAAAATCATCCCCATATGCTCCAGCTACTTTCTGAAAGGATTCAATCCATTTATCATCAATAATTTGTTTACATTGACTATCCGATTCTATATACTTAATTCGCTGGTCTGGGTAAGCAGGATCAATAGGTACATAGCATGCCCGAGTCTGTAAGACACCAAGCAATGTGATGACAGACCATTCGCTCCTATCCAATTTGATACCAATTAAATCTCCTGGTTTTATTCCTTTTTCCTGCTGTAGAAATGCTGCTAAAGCTTTTGATTTATCAAACAGTTCCGAATAAGTTAATTGATTCTCACCACAAACAATAGCAGTCTCAGAAGGAGTTCTCTTAACTTGATTTTCAAACTGCTCTATGATAGATCCGTTTGAACGATTATCTATGACAGGGTTAAGTTCAGTCCCCAACAAGTACTCTTTTTCACCAGTTGTCAGAATATCATTTTGAATAACATTCGCATCTAATTCGTCGACTAATTTATGAAGCGTTCGATTAAAATATTCGAATAATTTAGCAGAAATCGCATTGCTAATTACCGTAGTAGAGTGAAGTAAAACAAAAGTAAAAGTTGAATTATGAGCAGTAACCACCACATCAAACATGGTGTTATTATTCATGTAATGCTTAAAGCTAAATCCCATCTCTTCACCAACCGTAGAAGACTTTTTCATAAAGTCTTTGATGACGTGAAAGTCAATATAATTAAAAGACGTATTGAAGATAGGGCTATTGGTATTCATATTTTCGCCTACCAATCCAGCGATCTCATGCAAAGGAATTTTGTCATGCCTTTTAAGTTCTACCAATTTTTTGTCAACGTAGCTAAGGAGCGTTCGCCAAGTGTCGCCTTCCTCCAAATTTGCTCTAAACGGTATCGTGTTCAAAAAACATCCTAATAGTTTTTCTCCATCTTTGGTCGTTGGTCGATTATTAGTCACCAGACCTACTGTGAGATCGTCCATACCTGTGAACATCTTCATGGTATACAGGTACGCCAGAATGCATAGATGTTTTAGGTTGGAATTATTTTCATAAGCCACCGCTTCCAATCTTTGTCTAAAGTCAGTGCCCAAGTCGTAAAAGTGCGTATTATACTCATGCGGAAGTCCCGTGTTATAAAACTTCAAACGCTCAAACCCTTGTAACTCTGTCTTCCAATAATTCTTACTTTGCTCACTTAATCCCGCCGCTAATTCGGTAATCATCTGATCTCTGAAAGATGTTTGCAGTGGTTCAGGAATATAGTTTTCATCCTCCGTTAGTTTGGCCTCTGTCTCATACAATTCAGCCAAAAAGGAAGATAAACTCCAACCATCAAATAAAGAGTGATGAAAGTCAAATAACAAGTAGTAGTTAGTAGCAGAAACTTTAAATATTTTCATGCGCCAAAACAGAGAAAAATTCAATTCTGTTTCTCTTAATTTTTCTTCATGCATTCTTTCAGAGATAAAAGTCTCCTGTTCTTTTGATGGCAAGTGAGAAATATCTACAAAGTTTAACTCTGGCTCCACCTCCTTTAAAACGATGTGGGCCAAGTTTTCCAGATCAAATATTTTTCTAAGTGCTGAATGTTTCTGAACTAATAAGTTCAAGCTTTTTCTAAAACGATCTAAATCAAATAATTCGGAAGAGAATAAGTAAATATTCTGTTCGTGGTAGACGATATCATGAACGTTATTACTGGTGTTTGATTTCTCTAGAGAGTGAAAGACCATCCCTTTCTCTACTCCATTCATAGGGAAGACCTCTTCATAATTGTCCTTAAAAGAAAAGTTAGCCTTATAATGATTTTGAAACTCTTCCAGAATCATTTCTCCCTGAGCCTTTAAGTTTTTCCATTCAGAGGTAGGCTTTTCAGTTATATAATTACAAAGTTCCTCAAGGGTAGGATATTCATATACATCTACAATTTCGAGGGTCGTTTTTAAAGCCTCATTGATATCCGAAACTACACTCAATGCTCTGATTGAATCACCTCCCAATGCAAAGAAATTATCTTTGACACCTACTCTACTCGCAGATAAATGTTCCGCCCAAATTTGAGCTACCTTTTTTTGTAGTTCAGTTGATGGTCCAATATAATTTGATGATTTAACTTCACCTGGAGCAGGTAATTTTTTATAGTCAACTTTAAAGTTGGAGGTATAAGGTATTTTATCAATTTTCACAATATAATTAGGCACCATATAATAAGGTACATGGTTGCTAAGGTACTCCCTTAGTTCTTCTTCATTGATACCTTCCTCAGCGACCACATAAGCACAAATCCATGGGTATTTTTCATCTTTATGGGCGACGACTACTGCTTCTTTGACCAACTTGTTTTGTGCCAAACGATACTCGATTTCTCCCAATTCAATTCTGAATCCTTTTATCTGTACCTGCCGGTCGTTACGACCCAGATATTCCAAATCTCCATTAGCCAAAACTCTGGCAAGGTCTCCAGATTTATACAAGCGTCCGCTTTCGTCAAATGGATTTGTGATAAATCTTGAAGCTGTCAATTCAGGGTTATTTAGATACCCTCTAGTCACACCTTTACCTCCTACATAAATCTCCCCAATACTACCCTGTGGTACTATATTTTTATTTTTATCAAGTAGATAAACTAAGTTTGTGGGAATAGGTTTACCAACATTAGACATGTTGCTAACCATATCCTGTCTATTCAATTTTTTGAAAGTAACGTGCACAGTCATTTCTGTGATACCATACATGTTGATCAATTGAGTTTCGGGGTTCGCCTGATGCCAATCCAATAATTTGATAGGGGTCAAAGCTTCTCCACCAAAGATCACATATCGTAGATCTGGAAACGCCACATCCTCTCCTTGATCTGATACTCGGATAAAGTTGTAAAATGCAGTTGGCGTTTGATTTAATACTGTGACTTTTTGTTTTTGAACAATATTTTTGAATTTAAAGGGATTTCTAGCAACCTCTGCAGGGATAATCACTAGCTTTCCTCCATTAAGCAGCGCTCCATATATTTCCCATACACTAAAGTCAAAACTTGCACTGTGGAACATCGTCCAGGTATCATCACTTCCAAAATCAAATTGAAATTCATTATTAAAAAACAGTCTGACCAGGTTGCGATGCTCAACCATTACGCCCTTCGGGTTACCCGTTGTTCCTGAGGTGTAAATAATATAACACAAATCACTTGGTTGATTAATCTGAGGTGGATTTGTCTCTTGCTCATCCGAGATATCTTCCATAAGTAGCAGTAAGCTATTGGAGTCCTCTAAGCGGTGAACTGAATCTCTATTAGTTAAAACCAATTGGGTTCCACTATTTTCAATCAGATAATTTATTCTAGATGCTGGATATGTCAAGTCAATAGGCATGTAAGCGCCTCCTGCTTTTAAGACGCCCAACATTCCGGCAATCAATTCAATGGATTTATCCATAAAAAGTCCGACGACCGTATCTCTACCTACGCCTTCGCTTTTTAGTCTCCATGCTATTTGGTTGGCTTTAGCATTCAATGCACGATAACTAATTGTCGTGTTTTCATCAACAATAAGCGCTGTATTTTCCGGATTAGCAGCTGCTTGTTTTTCAAACAATTGGACAATAGTAGCTTGCTCTGGGTAATCAACGTCGGTAAAGTCATTTAACTTTAATATCTGAGTTGTTTGTTTTTTGTTTAATAAGGAAATATCTTTTAAATATATAGACTTATCATTTGCGATTTGGTCTGCAATATTTTTAACAAAATCGAAATACTTCTTTATTGTTTTCTGAGCATATAATTCTGTACGGTATTCGAAGACACACTGTAGCGCTCCTTCTTTCTCTGTAAAGTGAAGAGACAGGTCAAATTTTGCGGTAGGCTTGTCTATTTCAAAAGGAGTAATTTTTAAATCGGCATTCTCAATTTCTACGTTATCAATATTATTTAATGAAATTACTACATCAAATAATGGGTTGCTATCAGCGTTTTGACTTAGGTCTAAATCTTTAATTAATTCTTCATAAATATACTCCTGATTATCAAAACACGCCAGCGTCTTTTCTGTGGCTAATTTTAAATAGTCTTTATACCGCAAAGAGGCTTTGGGCTGTAAACGGATCGGCAATGTATTGACAATCATACCCATCAATCTCTGGAAGTGCAAATTCATTCTATTAGCTACTGGCGTTCCAATAACAATATCTTCTGCCTGTGTCAATTTTGACAAAAACACTCCATAGATGGACATTAGGACGATAAAAAGAGAAGTGTTTGATTCTTTGGCAATTTTATTTAACTGCTTAGATCTCTTAACCCCTAAATTGAAGGATACGGACTTACCTTTGTAGGAGATTTTTTTCTTTCTTGGTGAATCGGTAGGAAGTCTAAAATCATTATTATAACCACTCAACTCCTGCAACCAAAAAGATCGCTGACTTGAAAGTTTGTTTTGATTACTAGGGCTATAATACCATTGAACATAGTCTTTGAATTGCAAATTACTAGGTTGTAGCTCTTGTTGGTAATACAACTGTAAAAGTTCCTGGATAAAAATTTTCTGAGATACACCGTCTACAATAATATGATGTAGATCAAGAATAAAAATCGCACGCTCCTCAGTCAATTGTATGAGTCCAGCTCTCAGCAGTGGTGCTTTTTCCAAATCAAAAGGTCGTACAAAATTTTTCAATATTGTATCTATTCCCTCTTCAGTGGCATCAATTCGTTCCAATTTAAAATCGACTTCATCCTTTACTGTTTGAACAGGATTATTTTTATCATCCAAACTAAACTCAGTCCGAAGAATTTCATGTCGATGTATTAACTTGATAATTGAATTTTCCAACAAATCTTTATCAAGGGCGCCAATAATTTCAATACCTAATGGTGTATTGTAAACGACTGAATCTTTAGCCATTCGATCAAGAATAAACAATCGCCTTTGGGCTGGCGTAAGTTTAATTTTCTTCCCTTGATCAACACTAACGAGTTGATTAATCTCATTACCCACATCTCCTTTTCTTCCTTGAATAAAATTAATCAGGTCCTTTTTATTAGTTCGAATTTCTTCAATTAATGAATCACAATTTAAGTTTTCAGGAATATTTAATCTTAAATCATTCCCTTCCACCTGAATTCTAATATCTAAGTCTTTTATTTTTTCTAATAAGTTTTGCATAAAATTTATTTTTTCATTATGAAGTCTACCTTAGACGAAAACGTCTAAGGAACTAACAAAAAAGTCCATTAAAATATACGATGAGTTGTTCTGGTCGAATACGGTTTAAAAAAGGATAATCCTATAATAATGCTTCCGTTCGTTTTTCCTTTGTATTGATAGGGATTGAATTATCCAACCATTGCTCCAATTCAACTTGCTTTGCTAGCTGAGTGATTGTTTGGAATCTAAAAATGTCACTAACATTCAATTTCGTATTGAAAGCTGCATTTATTTTGATGACAATTTGCATGGCATTAAGTGAATTACCTCCAAGGCCAAAGAAATTATCGCTCGTACCAATTTCATCCGACGCAAGGCTTAGTTCTTTACTCCAGATATCCAAAATTTGGGTTTCTAATTGGTTAGTTGGATTTATTAAATTTGGCTTTAAGGCTTTTTTCTCCATCAATTTTTTTCGGTCTACTTTACCGTGAGAAGTCAATGGTATTTTGTCCACTTTAAAAAGGAAAGAAGGCTTCATATAACTCGGTAGTTTTTCACCTAAGTAATTTTGAATTTCCTGCGTATCAACATCTTCTTCAGACACCACGTACCCCACTATTTGTTTATTCCCTTTTTCGTCTTCTATTACTTGAATGGATGCCTGCGTTACAAGGTCACTCTCATTCAGTACTGTTTCTATCTCTCCCAATTCAATTCTAAACCCTCTAATCTTTATCTGGTTATCTTTTCGGCCGATATATTCTACTTGTCCGTCCGTATTCCATTTGGCATAATCTCCAGTTCGATACATTTTCTTAGATGGATCAAATGGGTCAACAACAAATTTTTCATCCGTTAACATTGGTCGGTTCAGGTAACCTCTAGTTACTCCTATTCCACCAACACACAACTCACCCAATACTCCAAATGGACAGAGTGCATTATTCTTATCCAAGATGTAGAATTTTAGATTTCTGAATGGTGTACCGATTGGAATTTGCTTGGAATAAACCTTATTTGGATTCACCTGATATCCTGATACGATGGCAGAGCATTCTGTCGGACCATATACGTTATGACATTCCATGTGTTTGCTTAAATATTGCAAATCTTCTACGCTAGCAGACTCACCACCAGAAATAATACATCGCAAAAATTTAAGTTTTTCATTATCAAGTACCTTTAGATAAGCAGGCGTAAAAAATGCGAAAGAGACTTGATGCTTTTTCATATAGTCGAGGATGGACTCCCCATTAATAATCGTTTCCTTCTCCACTAATACTAGTGTAGCACCACTAAAAAATGCCATTAGGATTTCTGAGATGGAAGCATCAAAAGTGATTCTGGCAAACTGAAGAATTCGATCCTCCTTGGTCATATTAAATCTTCGATTCAAAGCAAAAGTCATATTGACGAGTCCTTTATGCTCTACCAATACTCCTTTAGGTCGCCCAGTCGATCCAGAGGTATAAATAATATACATCAAATCATCTGGCTTCACCTCCACTTGCGTTGCTTGACTTGAGCTAGATAATACTTCATTCCAGCATAAATCCAGCGCGATTACTTCACAACCTTGTTCCTTTAATCCAGAAGCATACTTTGATGAAGTTAATACCCAACTTACACCTGCATCTTCTAATTGAAAAGCAATACGGCTTTCAGGAAATTCAGGATCTAAAGGAACATACGCAGACCCCATTTTCAAAATAGCCAGCAAACTAATAATCATTTCCATAGAACGATCTAGTTGTATACCTACTAATGCTTGCTGATCTACTTTTTTTGTAATTAAGTAATGGGCCAACTGGTTGGATTGTTCGTCCAACTGTCGATAGGTCAGGCTTTGACTATTAAAAACAATCGCTTCTTTATCTGGCGTCTTTTCAACTTGTTGAGAGAAAACTTCCAATATGGACATTTCTCCTGTCTCGTCGCTTTGATTATAAGACAATAGTTGGTTTTTTTCTGATTCAGGAAGGATTGTAACATCTTTAATGAGCTGACTCGTATCTGAAACTACCTCTTTTATAAGTTGTTTTAAATATCCAGAAAATCGCTCAATGGTAGATTGCTTATACAAGTCAACTCGTCCGATTAAGGATAATTCGATTTCTTCGTTTGATTCTATTACGTCCAAGGTTAGGTCAAATTTTGCCACCTTAGCTCCGAGGTCGTAAGGTGTCATTTTAAATGCACCTATATCTAATTCTTCTTCTTTTATTCTTTGATTATAATTAAAGCATACATCAAATAAAGGATTTCGATTAACGTCCCGAGGTATCTTCAATGTGTCGACTAAATCTATGTATGGATAAAACTGATTATCCAAAGCTTGCAACATATTCTTTTGTACTTTTGAAATAAAGTCACTAATCTTCAAAGTTCCTTCTGGGTAGTTTCTTATTGCCAAAGAGTTGACGAATAATCCAACAATTTCTTCTAAGTCTACATGATGTCGTCCAGAGACAGGGACTCCTACAATGATATCTTCTTGGTTAGAAACCTTGCTTAAAAAGATATAATAGATGGCGAATAAAAAATTATATACCGTTGTACCTTCCTCCCTCGACAACCTTCTTATTTGTTCACAAAGCTCTTTGTCAAGTTTGATGGTATCAGTACAAGCATCACTGGTTAGCTTCAGTGGTCGAGGATAGTCCGTTGGTAAATCTAGCACTTGGATGTTATCCTCGTAGACGTCCATCCAGAATTTTTTATGTTCAGCAGCTAAGTTTTGATAATAATCATTTTCCTGCCATGCGGAATAGTCCTTGTATTGAAGTCTTGGTTTTGGAAGGGTTTCTCCACGATAGGCCGCCAACAAATCTTTGATTAATATTCTATTGGATGCTTCATCAGAAATAATGTGGTGAATATCAAGAATCAGAAAAGATTCCTCTTCACTTGTTTTCAATAATCCAGCTCGCATCAAAGCACCTTGACTTAGGTCGAATGGTTTTAAAAATTTAAAAATTGTGGATTTCAAGTCATTTTCAAAAACCAATAATTGCACTCCAAAATCTAGATTATCCGCAACTAAGGTCTGCACATTTTCTCCATCATTTATATAAGAAGTTCTTAGTATCTCATATCTTTGAATTAAGGTTTTAAATGCCTTGTTCAACTTCTCCAAGGAAACCGGTCCATTGAGCTTAAAAACTTGCGGAATATTATAGGCTATAGAGTTATTGTTTTGTTCTGCATTAATAAAGTAAAAACATTTTTGAGCGGTGGTGAAGGCATTGACGTCTACATCGCCGACGGGTAAAATCTGATTTTGTTCACCAGTCGAAGCTGCAGCAATAAATTCACTAAATTTTGCAATTGTTTGAAGTTCAAAAAACTGAGCAAGAGAAATCTCTACTCCAAACTCTTTCTTTATCCTATTGGCTATTAAAAGTGATTTTAAAGAATTTCCACCTAATTGAAAGAAATTAGTCTCAAGACCTACCCAGTTTTCAGGTGCGTCCAGTATCTCTTCCCATATCGTTATCAACTTTCTCTCAACCTCTGTCAGAACGTTATTACTATTAGCGGATAGCACTTCTATATCTGGCAAGGCATGTCTATCCACCTTTCCACTCACCGTCATAGGTAGATGACCCATATAAAGAAAATGGGAAGGGACCATATACGTTGGTAGATTTTCAAGTAGATATTCTCTTAAGTCAGCTGCATCAATTTCTTTTTCTGCTTCATAATATACCGCTAGTTGTTCCTCCTGAAACATCTCCTTTACAATCACAATCGCGTGATCAATCAGTGGATGTGCGATCATTTGGAATTCGATTTCAGACAATTCAATTCTCAATCCTCTAAGTTTGATTTGATTGTCAACCCGACCATGATATAAGAGATTTCCAGCAGGTGTTTTTTTCACCATATCGCCGGTACAATACACTCTATTTTCACCATTTACCCAGTTATCCTTAAATTTTTCCTTTGTTAATACAGGGTCATTTATATAGCCTTGCGCTAATCCTTCTCCAGCAATACACAGCTCTCCTACCACACCATCTGGCACTTCCATTCCTTTTTCATCTGTAACATAAACTCGTTCATTTACAAATGGCTTCCCAATTGGAATACTTTCATAAGTGTCTAAAAGTGTAGAGTCGATCTTAAAATAAGTGGAGTCGACACAAGTTTCTGTGGGGCCATACAGGTTGTATAATATCGTATTGGAGGCTAGTTGTTCGTAAAAATCATTGACCGCGTTTTTAGTCAATATTTCTCCAGCGATTAACCAGGTAGATAATGTTTCTAATTTTGAATTGGACGTACTTGCTTTGACTAGCAATCGTAAATGCGTAGGCGTACCATCAGAAATATCAATTCCATGCTCATTATAAAAATTTTGCAACGCTACACCATCCTTTCTACTATCATCATCAGCGATATATAAACTGTGCCCCAATAAAAGCGCAGAAAATATCTGTTGTACAGAAGCATCAAATGAAAAGGAAGCAATTAGTGCTACCCGAAGATTAGGATTTGGATAGCTATCATAAACTGCCTCCTTCAAACCCGTCACTAAATTGACCACACTACGTTGTTGCATCAATACACCTTTTGGGCGTCCGCTTGATCCCGAGGTGAATATGCAATATGCTGGATCTGAAAACTTGGATAAGGTGCCTAAATTTTGTTTGGGCTGACCTACTATATCTTCCGAGTCAAGCGTGTAAATAGTAAATTTATCTGCATACTGTTTTTCGTACTTATTCTGAGCAATCAGGATAGACGTATTACATTTGTCAAGCATAAATTCTATACGCTTAGCAGGTAAATCAGGATCCAATGGAAGATAGGTCGCTCCAGCTTTAAGCACCCCCCATAAGGCGACGATAAAGTCAGTTGATCTGTCAAACAACAAACCAATAATATCTCCAGAATTAACTCCGTTTTCCAGCAAATAATGAGCGACTTGATTTGACTGCTCATTTAACGTTTTGTAGGTTAGTTGTTTGCCTTTGAAAGAGATGGCAGTCTGCTCCTTGTTTAGAGCAACCTGTTGCTCAAACAAGTTGACAAGAGAATCATTATAGTTCATGTCTTAAATCTATTTTATGAAATTTTTCTTGTAATTCGTAAGGTCCGTTTTTAAATGCTTCGTAATCCCCTAAGTCAGATATTTTAGTATTAATGTTGGTCGTTAATTCTTCTACTAGGCTACTGAAGTATTTTGAAAGAATTTTAATGGTTTCTCTTTTAAAAATATTCTTATTAAACTCAACAAATAGTATGATTTCAGCTCCTTGTTCTCCTGCTACTTTATTTCCTACTTGAAAAGCCAAATCACATTTAGGTGCCAATAAAGGTCTATCTACTAGGTTCAATTTAGGATCCTGCCAATCAACCTGATGGTGTTCAAACATCACGTTAAACAAGCCTCTATTTTGAATAAGATTTTTTGCCCGCAACTCTTGCAAAACTGAGTCGTAAGGAAAATCTTGGTTGGCAAAATATTTTGGTATTTCTGTTTTAAATTGATGAACAAAATCTAAAAAACTAAGATTCGGATCAACTTGTGTTCTAACCGGAAGGGTATTAACAAACACACCAATTAAGTTGTGAAATTCTGGAACATTACGTCCATGCGATGTCAATCCAACAACAAGATCTGTCTGATTTGAAATTTTATATAAAAAGGCATAGAAGAGCGACATCATAAAAGTGAATTGGCTAACTTTTTCTTTTTTGCAGACTTCCCTCAATTCAATAATTTCATGATGGTCAAATTCAAATTTATAAGTATCTCCATTATATTTATATGTTTCCAACGTTTCCATCGCCACAGGAAGATTTATTTTAGGTGGCACTTCATCAAATGCTTCCAACCAAAAATCCCTGTTTTTTATCTTCACTTCAGACATTCGCTCCTGTTGCCAATAAGCAAAGTCTTTATACTGGTTTTTTAGTGGGGTTAACGGCTCTCCTCTGTAAAGGAGGAAAAATTCTTTTAAAAATAAGTTTAGCGAAATAAGGTCAGAGATGATATGGTGAGAATCAAAGAGTAAAAATTTCACTTCCCCTTCAACCATAATTGCCGTGACTCTAAACAAAGGCGGTGCCTCCAAATTATGAGGTTTGACCAAGGATTCTACAACCTCTCTTATTGATCGATCTCCTCGTTCAACCGTTGGAATATCAAATTCTACTTTATCCAAAACTTCCTGCACAACCTTCGACCCTTCGATACGAAATGAGGTCCGTAAAATTTCATGTCTCCGAATAATTTCTCTCATCGAGTTTTTAGCAAGTGCCAAATCCATTCCTCCGTACACTTTATATACTATTGGGATATTGCAACTGACGGTTTCAGGATTTATATGACTTAGTGCAAAGAATCCTTTTTGCGTATTTGAAAGTGGGTAAAACTCCTGTACTGGCGCACGTTTAATATTTTCGGTACTTGGACTCTGAACACCTTGAATTCTGTTTATCTGGTAGTCAAAACTACCATCTTCAAAAATTTCTTCAATCTGTAGTAAAACTCCAAACCTTCTGTTAATTTTAGAAACCAATGCCATCGCTTTAATAGAGTCTCCTCCTAATTCAAAGAAATCGTCATCGGTGCTAATTGATTGTTCAAACACACTTCCCCAAATTTTAACCAAATCTTGTTGGATCGTGTTTTCTGAAACTACTTCAGGGATATCTAAAGCTGCTTGTTTAGTAGTGGCATCCATGATTACTGTATTATTTTATAAAAAATTTAGTAAGAGAAATTTATTTTTAATTTTGCTATTGGCGCTATGACAACGTAGAGGTAAGTGGCTCAAAATCAGCTATTAAGTGGTCATACCTTCCGTTCAATAGATTATCTGTCAAAATATGTCGCTGAATTTTCCCGCTTGTTGTCAACGGTATTTCCTTGACAGGAATCACTTTTTTGATTCCTAAGCGCGTGCGAGAAGTCATATGCTTTCTAATTTCAGTTTCAATGCCTATAAACTCAGACAGATCTCCATGATAATTTAAAAACACATATATCTCATCCTTCTGAGCATCTTCATTAAAAATACCGCAGGTAGCGATTTGTTTTGATTTAACGAAGGGTAGCTCTTCCAGAATTTCATCTAGATCATTTGGGAAATAATTTTGTCCACTGACCAGTATCATTTCCTTAATCCTTCCCGTCAGCACCAAATGTTCTTCATGTATCAATCCCAAATCTCCGGTATTAAACCATCCATCTTCTGACAATACTGCTCTCGTGATTGCTGGTTTGTTATAATATCCCGAAGTCACATCTTTACTACGTAGATGTACAATGCCTAGGGTATCTTTTGGGAGTTCGCGGTTCTGCTCATCCGTTATTTTGATTTCCATCCAAGAAGGTCCCAAATCCGCAAATGGTGCTGCACCTTTATCCGAAGGATCTAGAAATTCAACTTTATTGCCAATCGCTAATTTATCCCGATCTAGATAATAGCTTTTTAGCGGCTGCTCATCATGAATCCAGAACGAAACACCTAACACTGCTTCTGCAAGTCCATAGGCAGGCCGCATAATATTGTCTTGTAATCCATATGGTTTAAATGCCTCGCAAAAACGATTACATAAATCTACCGATACTGGCTCGGCTCCATTAATCAACAATCTAAGGCTGGACAAATCGAGCTTCCCTAATTCCATTTCTTCGAGACTATCCAATACATATTTATACCCAAAATTCGGTGACCCAGAAACGGTCGTTTTATATTCTGAAAAACTCTTCAACCACAATTCAGGATAGGTCAAAAATGTAAACGGTGGCATCAAACATTGAGCGACATTTTTCACCAAAGGAAGCAAGTGAAACAAGACCAAGCCCATATCATGTGTGACTGGCAACCAACTCAAAAATCGATCTTCTTCCGTTACCTTGAGATAAGTAGAGAGATTTTGAATATTGGCTAAAAGATTTTCTTGCTTGATCATCACTCCTTTAGAGTCTCCGGTAGATCCGGATGAAAACTGTAGGTAAGCCAAGTCATTTAGGGTAGTAGGAACAATGGTTCCTTTCTTCGTAAAATTAAGATCTTGATATAAGATAAAATTATTGTGAATCTCTCCTAAGGTTTGTTCCTCCGCTTCAAAATAGGGTGATATTTTTTTAGGCCATGTTGGAAAGTCAGAAATCAAATAAGGATTATTCAAGGTATTCCAAACATTAATTACCTTATTGAAAATACCTTTATTAACGCCAAAAGTAATCGGCACCGGAATGATTTTACCCAGGATACAAGCCCAAAAAGTGATTAGAAAAGACTTATTGGATTTAAACTGAAACATCAATTCATTTCCTGGCTTTATCCCTTTTTCCTGCAAGGCGTTTAGAACATATAGTGCTTGTAAATACAATTGCTTATAAGATAAAAAGTCGGTATTCCCATTTCCTTCAATAAAAGTAATTCCTTTATTATCTCCTGATTCAATATTCTTGATCAATATCTCTTGAATTGTTAACGTTGTCATTGTTATATTTTGTTGAATCATTGAATTGGTTAACCTGCTTACCTATGGCAGATTAGTTATCTAGAATAGATATAGTGTATCGAGAAATTCTTTTGATTAGACGTTTAAACGAGTGCTTCGTTATCTGCTGTTAGAAATTGCTTTTGCAATCTTCCCAACACAATTCGCGACAATTCATCAATAGAAGGTCCAGAGAGAAATTCAATCGGAAGAATTTCAACAATAAATTTCTTTTTGATATTGATAATCAATTCAGCTGCCAGAATGGAATCTACTCCTAAGAAATTCACACCAACGCCAGTATCTACTTTTTCTTTTCTAATTTTTAAGATCGCACAAATTTCCTCGATCAATCCGCCTGCTACAAACTTGATTTGTTCTGACGCTCCTACTCCTGTGAGATTTTCTAAAAACAATTCTTGTTCTTCTGTCAGTCCATTATTGATTCCACCTTCAGTGGCAAAAATATTTCCGAATAGGAATTTAGAACTATCACCTGTGTTTTGAGAGAATGTTTCCCAATCTAAATTGAAGAAGCCTACCTGCGTTGGTTTATCTTCTAAGATAGATTTTAACCCTGTGAAAAACATTTCATTCGTTAGTCCAAGCGTACCAATGTTTTCTAACATTTTTCCTAGTTTTTCATTTCTAGAAACGACCCCTGATTCTCTCATCACGCCCAAGTTAAGTGCGATGGCATTTACGCCTTCGCTTCTCGAGTATTCAGCGAATGAATCTAAGAAGGCGTTGGCCGCCACATAATTGCCTTGTCCAACATTACCAATCAAAGAAGAGATAGAAGAGAATAGCACAAAATAGTCTAGATGCATGTCCTTGGTCAGATCGAAAAGATTAATTGCTCCATCCACCTTTGGACCGAATGATTTTCTAAATCTAGACTCATTTAAATCCAACAAATACGCATCATCCAATACCATAGCACCATGAAAGATTCCGGCAAGCTTTGGCATTTGTTCTTCCATCTGGGTAAATACGGTTGCCATTTGTTGAGCATCACCGATATCGGCACTATATACTTTTACGTTTACGCCCCGTTTCAATAAGGCTTCAACGGTCTGTTTGGCATACGCTTCTTTGAGACCACTACGACTTAGTAAGGCTATATTTTTAGCGCCATTGTCTGCGAGCCATTTTCCAATTTCCAATCCTAGACCTCGGGTACCGCCCGTAATTAAATAACTACCATTGGGATTGACGACCACATTTTTACGATCAACGTTTACCTTTTGGTTTTTAAAGTTGAGCACTACTTCTCCAATGTTTTCACCTTTATTGATCAGATGGAACGCATCGGATACTTTATCAGCTCCAAAGCAAGTAGCAGGTAATGGTGGTAGTTTATTTGACTCAAAATATTCCTGTAATCGAGTTAAAAGAAAGTTGATTTTTTCGGGACGATCCTTACACATTTTGTCCATATTAATCACGGTGTAAGAAAGATTTTTATGGAAAAACTTTGTAGGAAGTAGCGCGTCTTCGTTTTTACCTAATTCAAGGTACATGCCATAAGGTGCTAAGACGGAAAAGTTTTGATAGATCATCTCACCTGACAAATCACTTAAAACAACATTCACCCCTTTACCCTCTGTACGTTCCAGTATTTTCTTGGCAAATGAAAGATCATGCGCGCTAAAAATATGTTCTACTCCGATGGACCGTAAGTAGTCACTGTTCTTTTCTGATTGAGCCGTCGCAAATATTTCGGCTCCCATTAGTTTTGCATAGTTGACCGCTGCCAATCCAACTCCTTTTGCTGCATGATGGATCAATACTTTATCTCCTTTTCGAAGTCTTGCTTTTTCTTTTAAACTATAGAGGGCCGTTAAATAACTATACAGCGCTTGAGATTCATCTTCTTTTAAATTGTCCGGCCTATGGATAGCCAATAAAGCAGCGGTATTGGTATGCGTTTGGAAAGTTCCTCCAGCAATCGCCATTACTTTATCTCCTACGCCAAATTTAGTTACACCCTCTCCTATTCGTGTTATCATTCCGTAACAAACCATTCCTAAGGCTTCTTCTGTATAGGTTCCTTCGATTGTTTTCAATTCCATCTTGCCTAATACTTTCAGGCAATCTTTAGCATCAACAGAAGTACGGTCAATCAAAATTTCAATCTGTCCTGAGGCTGGTGCTTCTCGCTCAGCGGCAACAAATTTCAATCCATCAATTCCGCTTCGTTTCGATGCCAAAAGCTGTAGGTTTCGATCTTGAAAAACAATCTCTTCAGACAAGGACACTTTCTCAACACTTTCTCCCTTTACAAATTTCTTGAGATACGTGCTTCCATTTCGTACTGACAATTCTTCAAATCTTCCAACCGTTTGGTCCATTCTTTTAGCAATCAAATCAAGGGTAGAAGAAGTATCTTCGGTTGATTTTAAATCTACTAAACGAACTTCCGCATTTGGCATTTCATTGACCAAGGTTCGGCCAAGTCCATACACGATACTTAACGCACCATTGGTGATCTGATCGTTATCCGTAACTTTCTGACTGTCTTTAGTCAAGATATTGAGGCTAACTGTTTGAGCAGCATTATCATAAATAAAGCGAGCCATTTCCATGATTGGATTAGCTAAGTCTATACATATCTCGCTTACCTTAGCATCCCAATTTTTGGGCACCTCAAGATTTAAAAGCGATACTAAAATTATTTTTTGATTGGTATTAATGATTTGGGTCAGTGCTTCCATGTTACTAAGATCAAACTTATAATGATCGTTAGTTATTTTTTTAAACTCGGTACCTAATTCAAGTACAACATGGTCTTCTGAAAAATCATTGACAAATGGTAAGGCGGTGGTAAGGTCTGGCGTAAGTATATAATAAACAGCTTCCGAATTAGTAGTTTGAGTGGTTTCTGTTTTTTCCTCTTTTACCCATTCAGGATAAACAAATTTTTCGGCAATGTTACTAGGCGCTTCGATTTTATCTGGTGTAATACCCTGACATCTAAAGTCTTCCACTTCTACGGCAATCGTTCCGTCTGAGTTGTATATATACATATCTGCACTGACGACCTTTTCATCAGAATATCGTAAAACAGCGTGACAATATAATTCATCAGCAGGAGTCGCATAGACATGTACCTTATCAATAGAAACTGGTACAAAATCTGTTCGCTCATAGCCATCATCAAAGCCTGCCAGCGCCTGAAAACATCCATCTAACAAAGTAGGATGCATAATATATTCATGGTCAGCTTCGGTGACACGTACGTCAGGATGAGCTTGTATTCTTGCCATTGATTCATTGCCATTGACATGGATCTCTTTGACGGTATTGAAAAATGGTCCTAAGTTCAACATTCCTTTGTTGAGTTTAGCATAGACCTCTTCTTCGGTCACTACACTTGTCATCTGACTAATGAATTTTTCAAGATCTAGTTTTTCTGTTTTTGCATGTTGTTTGCCAACGACCAGTTTACCGGTTGCTCTCTTCACCCAAAATGCGTCATCTTGATCTTCTTTACTATAAACGCTATATCCATAGTTTTTCGAATCAAATGAGGTGTACAGGTTTTGTACTTTCGTCTCATCGACGGTCAACATTTGATGGAAAGCAATATTTTCAATCGTTAAAGGAAATTCATTTTTAATAACTTTCTGTGATAAAGCGATCCCTGCGGTTATATAAGCTGCCCCTGGAAAAACTTTTCGATCTTGAATCGTGTGATCCACTAAAAATGGGAAATAGTATTTATTCAATTCCACTTGGTAGGTCGTTTGTGGAGCATTGACTAGGCGATTAAGAAAAACGTTTCCTGGTCTGCCCAAGCGTAATTCTTTAGATGCTTTGGTTTCTCTCCAAAGATGCTCTCTTTGCCAAGGATAGGCAGGCAAAGGCATATGTGGTAAACGGTCCACCCAATTATCCCATTTTAGTTGAAAACCTAGTGTGTACAACTGATTTAAGTTTTCATAAAAATGCGCTACTTCTTCGCTCTTCTTTTTATTGAGTGTTTGAATTAGATGAATGGGGTTTTGCTCTCCAACACATTGAGTAATAGAATTTCTAAGTACTGGATGCGGTCCGATTTCAACAAAAACATTATAACCATCTTCCACCAATGAATCTATGGTCTTAGAGAAACGAACCGGCTCCCGTACATTACGCCACCAGTATTGATTATTAATTTCAGTTCCTTCTATTTTTTCGCCTGTTACCGTTGAGTATAAATCAACCGTCGTTGCCTGACCTTGCGTTTCGCTAGTAGTCACCAACAACTCGTCTTTGATAAGTGACATAACAGGACTATGATAAGGGACGGCTACTTCTAGCACTCTATTAAATACGCCCATCTCCTCACACTTCTTAGCAATTTTCTGGACGTTTTCATCATCCCCGGCAAGGGTCATAGAACTAGGACTATTGATGGCTGCAATAGAAACATTGTTGTATCCATTAATCATTTTGAGACTTTCTGGCTCACTTAAACCTACTGCTACCATTGTTCCTTTTCCAGCGGTAGTACCTTGCAACCGACTTCTATGAAAACTAACAGTTAAAGCATCTTTCAGCGACAAAGCACCGGAGATATAAGCGGATGCCACTTCACCGACACTATGGCCCACGACTGCTTCTGGCTGAACACCATAATGTGCTAACAAACGCGTCAAGGCCACCTGAATAACAAAATTGGCAGGTTGTGCGATATGCGTTTCTTTAATTTTAGAAGACTCTTCTGGTTGTTGTAATTCTTCTAGAATAGACCAACCTGCAATTGCTTTAAAGTGAAGATCACATTCCTTAACTGCATCATAAAAAACCGGTTCTTTTTCCATCATTTCTCGGCCCATCTTCCACCATTGAGGTCCCATACCTGTATAGACAAATGCTATTTTAGATGCTGTTTTAGCTATTCGATTTTCGACCACTCCTGCTATCAAAATATCTTCTTCGTAAGCTTCTAATTTTTCGACCAGCTCTTCTTGGGACGCAGCAGTAATGGCCAAGCGATTAGAGAAATGTGTTCTCCGATAAATGGTATTACTAAGAATATTTTCAAATTTGTCGCTATTTTCTCCGATAAAAGATTTGTACGCTGAAGCAAGTTGTTTTAACGCTGTTTTATTTTTAGCAGAAATAGGGAAAATAAATTGATCATTTTTCACCCCATTATTTTCTTGTGTTTTATTGGCAGTTGCTGGATCATATTGTTTTAAGACTGCGTGTGCATTCGTACCTCCATATCCAAATGAATTGATAGATGCTAGAGAAGATCTACCAGCTGGAAGGTGTTCTAATTCGGTAGGGATTTTCAACAAACTTTCTTCATAATTTAAGGCCGGGTTCGGGTTTTCAAAATGTAAGTTTGCCGGTACGGCATTATGATGCAAGCATAGTGAGGTTTTAATAAGTCCTGCGATGCTAGCGCCTGCTTCTAGGTGTCCAATATTTGTTTTAACAGAACCTAAAAGGCATTTTTCTTCCACCTCGCCACTTTCTGCTAAGACCTCGTTGATGGCAGAAAACTCAAGTGGATCACCAACGGGTGTTCCTGTTCCATGTGCTTCAAAATAGTGGATGTCTTTGGGATTTATATTTTGTTCTTTGTATATTTTTTTGATCAGTGCTTTTTGGGCAGATTTATTAGGGACCGTCATACCGTTGGTTTGGCCATCTTGATTGACACCCGTACCAAGGATCACAGAATAGATTCTATCACCATCTTTGACTGCTTGGCTCAATGGTTTGATAATGACGGCGCCTGCACCTTCACTTCTTACATATCCGTTGGCTCGATCATCAAAAGCTTTGCAACTACCATCTTTTGACAAGAACATACCTTTACTCATAGAAACGGAGTTATACGGCAATAATATTAGATTGACGCCTCCCACCACACATCTTTCAGTTTCTCCATTCCACAAACTTTGACAAGCGTAATGAAGTGAAACCAAAGAAGAAGAACAAGCCGTATCGATAGAAAGCGAAGGCCCTTTCAGGTCAAAGGCATAAGAAATACGGTTGGATAAAATGGTATACGACAATCCTGTTGAGGTATCGGAATCCATTATTTTATCATTACCATGTGCTATTTGCAAGACACTATTATCAAAAGTAAAACAACCAACAAACACGCCGGTATTAGAACCTTTCAGCTCCTCTAAGGTCATGCCTGCATCTTCAAATGCTTCGTAAGAAACCTCCAATAATAATCTAGATTGAGGATCTAAACATTCTCCTTGTCTAGGTGAGATGCCAAAAAATAAGGAATCAAACTGACTGATATCTTCAGCCAAAAAACCACCTTTTTTACATCTTGTTTTTCCTGGTTTTCCATCATCATCATGATAAAACCTTCTATTGTCCCATCGATCCGATGGTACATCAATAATGGCATTGGTTTTATTGAGTAGTAATTCCCAAAATTTTTCTGGGGAAGAACCAGAACCAGGAAAACGACATCCCATTCCAACGATAGCTATTGGTTCATTATGCTTGTTCATAATTTTATTATTGATGGTAATTGATAAACATTTGAGAAGAAGAGTGGTAGAGCTTTCTAATAGAAAGCTCTACGTGAATCACTCATATGGCAAAAAGAATTAGGGACTAAATATTAAGTAACTATATGGCGGTTACTTATATCTAGCTGCCAGAAATCATCATCTATAAAAGAAATGAAAACCCTAGTTAATCATCGAATTTGTTTAAAAGCTTGTTGAGATATTTATTTTCTGTGAGGTGCAGTTATCTGATTATGTTTAAACTATTATCACCTATGTTTAAAAAATCTAACAAGTTTTCTACAATTCAATTTAATTGTCAGCTTTTAGGTCCACGACAGGGTTTTGTCGAGAGGCCTGAAATATTTTTCCTGAGATTGTTAAAATCAAGAAGAGTAAGATCGCGACTACCGCTATAACTGTTCTGACAGGATTAGCGTCTACTTTGTAGACCAGCATATCAGAGGTCAGGGTATTGAGTATAGTCACACCTGTCAAACTAATCGCCACAGCGATCGCAAATAAAATGAGGTATTCTTTGGTCAAAAATGCAAACAGGCTAGAATTTCCTGCTCCCATGACCTTGTGAATAGCGATTGTTTTGCGTTGAATTTTCAAGGAAAAAGAAACTAGATTATAAAGTCCAATTATGGCTTGAAAAACAACGAGAAAAGCGAAGAAGATAAAAACCTTAGACATGCTTTTTAAGATGGTAAAGAATTGATCTCCATTAAATTTTCTATCAAAAAATCCAAAATCAATTGCTGTGTTAGGATAGTATTCGTTAAATGCTGCATTTACTTTTCTTTGTGCATTTGCACTGGCATTAGCAGCTACTTTTACACTTACGTAGGCACGATTTGTTTGAGAATCATATAAGGTAAGTACTAGTGGAGGAATTGCATAAAACAAGGTGTAATCATGAAAATCCTTGACGGTTCCTACTACATCATATTGTTTACCTTCTATTTTTATTTTTTGTCCAGCTCCAGCGGTCCAACCAAATTGTTTAAGTGCAGTTTCGTTGACAATACAAGCTTTTTCAATATCTGTTGATTTTTCTTTCGAAAAATTTCGTCCTTCCAACAAGGTCATTTTATACGTATCCAGAAAATCATAATCAACATCATGACTTCTTAATTGGAGGCTTTTTTCAGGTTCATTTACGTCCCAGTTTACTTCCTTTTCATACCCTCCTGCAAAGGGGCCTGAGTTAGCGATCGATACATTTAAAATTTCAGGATCCCGAAGAAGGGTGTTTTTCACTACGTCGAACTTGGCTTTATCCGCTTCCGTTTCTAGCGTCAAACTTGAAACTAGTAAACTTTCTTTACTGAAGCCTAGGTCTTTGTTCTCCAGATAATTTATTTGATCAATAAATAGTAACGCTGAAAGCACTAAAGGTATGGCAAAAGTCAGCTGTAGTATCAATAATCCTTTTCTCATTTTTTTGCGACGATTCAGAGATGAAACACCTTGGAGAAAAGATGAAATTTTCAAGGAAGAGAGAAAGACCACCGGATAAAGTCCGACTAGTGTCGCTAATAAAAGAGCGCCCCCCAATACCCCAAGGAAGAACTTCCATTCTTCAAAAAACGGTATAACGATATCTCTGGCCACGACAGTATTGAAAATGGGTATTGCAATATAGACAAGTCCGATCGCCAAAAAGAAAGCAATTAATACTTCAAAACAAGATTCAATGACAAACTGTTGTCTTAGTTTGTTTTTCGAAATACTCAATACTTTTTTTATCGCAATTTCCTTTTCTCTTCCTAGCAATTGAGCCGTCACAGAATTAATATAATTAACTACGGTGATCAACATGGTAAATAAGGCGACTCCAAAAAACAAGTATAACATGGTACTATCATTTCTCCTTCCCAGCATCTTGTCATTTCTAACCCACTTAGAATTGGAATAAATTTCAACCAAAGGTCTTAGGCCTAACATCTCTTGTTCCCCTTCTTTCATATTCAGATTGTCTGTCAAAACATCTTTTATTTTATGAGAAACGTGATCACCAACTGATCCTTCATTGAGTAACACATAAATTGAAGCGTTATTATTTGTCCAACTTTCATTTCGGCTGTAACCAGCCACTTCGTCATAGGAATCAAAAGAGAGTAAATAGTTGGCTTTAAGGTGAGAGTTCTCTGGATAGTCGGTATAAACTCCGGTTACCTTAAAAGTAAATTTCTTATCAATTTTTAAATCCTTTCCAACGATATTTCCGCTTGGCAGTATTTTTTCTGCGAGCGACTTCGAAAGCACAATGCTCATAGGTTCTTTGAGTGCAGAGTTTTTATCACCTTGAATCAAATCAAATCCAAACAGATCGAGTGCTGAATTATCTGCATATATCCCATCATTTTCATAAACCAATTGATTGTTTAATGAAAAGAAATTTCCGGTCATTGCCATACAGGCTGTCTTGGTAATTTCAGGGAAGTTTTTTTGCAAATCATCCGCTAACCTATAAGGAGTCGAATCCCAAGTAGTATTTCCAGATCCGTTGATCGAAATTCTTTCTACTCGATGTATCCTATCATGATTAGGGTTAAATTTATCGTACGATTGTTCATACTGAATATAAAACAACATCAATATAATAGAAGCAATCCCAACTGATAACGAAAGAAGACTGATAACAAAATGTTTTCCTTGTTTGGAAAATCTTCGGAGCGTTAATGATAAAATATTCGTTAACATCATTGAAAATTAAAATGATTAATAAAAAATCTGGCTAAGATTGTCTCAAAGAGACAATCTTCAGATAAGCCAAATCGATACTAGATAAGTCCGTTAAACTATTGCTCCATTTGAGGAATATTCTTCCTCTTGAACACTTTCAAAAAGGTTCTCGTGTTCATCATTAGCTTTTAGCAATCTCGACTTACCCATTTCCATCTTGTATATTCTGTCAGCTACCGAGAAGTATCCGTCATCATGAGAAATAATGATAACTACTTTATCTTCTTTCTTCATTTGCGTTAATAAAACATTGTAAAAGAAATCTTTAAATTCAGGATCTAAATCAGCTGCACATTCATCATAAATAATGATTGGACGATCTTCTAAATAAGATCTCAAAATAGATAGACGCTTACGCTGTCCTTTAGATAAGTTAATAGTGGAGAAAGCACCATCTTCAATAGTTACTTTCCCATCTAATCCTAATGTTTTTATCCATTCGTTTACCTGACTAAGTTTTTCAGGTTTGATACCATAAATTTTCTTGTACAAATAAAAATCGCTGTAAATAATAGAGAAATACTCCCCTAGATTCAATTGGTCGATATGCTGTCCATCAATTAAAATTTTGCCTCTGAAGGCTTTATACAAACCAATTAAAACTTTTAAGAAGGTGGTCTTTCCACTACCATTGCCACCAATGATAAATGTTACTTCGCCATTATTCGCTTCCATATTAACAGGGCCTATTAAGCTGGCTTCTTCATCTTCTTCATCATACGTAAAACAAACATCTACTGCTTTTACCTTTTGGACGATTTGGGTTGAGGCAACTTCAGAATTATCTTCATAAGTAAGAGATGCAGAATCCATATTAGCAAGAAAGTCATTGATACGTCCTCTAGATACTTGTACTCTCATAATACTAGGGATAGCACCAATAATTCCACTCATTGGGCCCCATAAATACAACATAGTGATTACGAAAGTTGTAATTAATTCTTTTTCTAGATTTAACACAATAGGAAATATCAAACAAGAAGTACCAATCGCAAAGGTAAAGGCAAGGTTAGCATAAATTGTTTTATCGATATCAACATACATAGCTTCTCGGTGAGCCGTGTAAAATTCTTCGCTACCCTCCTCTAAGTCAACAAGGTATTCTTTTCGTTTTACTCCATGTACCACTAACTCTTTGAACCCATTTACCAATCCAGTAATCACGTCTGTAAATCCTTCTCTAGTCTGTCTGGCATGAATCCAAGCATCCTTCATAGATCCGGTAAAGAAATTTTGAAAAACCATAATTGAGGCAGATATTCCCAAGAGCAACATAGAACCTGTAAAACTAATAGTCCATAAATAAAGACTTACTACGACAATGGTAATAATGGAGCTATATAACCCTGGCAACATCTGTGAAAAGAAAAACAAGGCTCCTATGTCATCATTTAAGATCGTGTATAACTTACCACTGGCCACCTTTTCATATTTACGATATGAAAATTTGAAAATATTTTTAAAGATTTTCATATTAAGATCATGGGCAATCATATTACCAAGTACTGCCACTTTCCTTCCACTTATTCTTGATGTCAGCACTAAAATATAGCTACTAATTAAAAACAGTGAAAACAAATAACTCACATGGCCTGCACCAGTTACAAATTGGTTAATAATTATGACCAATGAAGAACTAGCTAAACCAGGCAAGGTCGTCAGAATAAGTAGAGATGGAATAATATTAGTATACTTATTCTTGTGTGGGAAGAAGACTGAAAGTTGAGTGATTCCATAAAAAAGAACAATCGAAAACATTGCAAATCCCACAATAGGATCAATCTGATAATACTCTGGAGAGCTCAGTGGTAAAAATTCTGTACTATTCGATGCGAATGGCATTAACCAAACTCCTATAAGAGCAGGGATAAGTGCAAGAAAGCCCATAAAATATTCTCGCAATTTCTCTGAAGAATACGCTTTAGACCTTTTTCCTTTTATAATTTGGACTACTACTGTCAGGGCATAGATTAATGCAATTCCAATTAGCACAAATCCAAAATAGTATCCAGATTGAGATATAAAATTTTCCATAAAAAGGTAATTTTTGAGGAGATTCCGAGATATTAAATATTAGTCGACAAACGATTTACCGGGCAAGTATATGTGTTTAGACATATTGCAGTGTACGTTATACAGACTTTTTTTTGTGAATCCCCTTAAGTTAAAAAAAATGTTTTTTTGATTTTTAAATAAAGGTAATTTAGAATAGCAAGGCTCAAGTTATTTACAAATTGGTCCTTATCGTTTTTTTTACTGTGCTGCGGCCTTTTTCCATTCACTTAGCTTTCGACTTCTTCTTTTAGAAGTATTTATCTTATTAGCATAAGCAAAGAAATCTTCGGCTGTATCAATGTACCGGGCAGATTCGTTCTTATTTTTGACCGTACATTGAATTAGTGTATAGTTAGCAAATTCTTGTTTGCCTAAGATATCATATTCAGTGGTTGTCAATCCTTCATCAAGGATATTTTCTGAACTAATAAAGGAATTGTAAAAAAGCGATTGATTTATTTTGGCGCTCATTTTTCCCATTTTCCGGCCTACCTCTTCTGGCGTTTGGTTATCCGTTTCGAAGTAGACATTAGATTTGAATCTTTCTGTAAAACCAGTTCGCACTACATTTACACCACCCACCTTGGCTCGCAATAGAGCATCAGTATCTTCATATCCCCAACCCCAATATTTAGTGGAAAATCCATTCATATTTCTCCATGCCTCTGCATCTACACAAAATATATTGCTTAAGCAATGCCAATGTCCATATGGATGAACAATCGTATTTTTAGGTGGTCTTTGATATTTGGCTTCTTCGGACTTTGGCAGTGTGTCAACATCATTAAAACAATAATAATCGTTCTCACTTTTATAAGTCTCTAAAAAACCAATATTCAATAAACAACCTTTATTAAAAGGCTGATCATCCGCTTGTTCTACCACATAAATTCGAAAAGATGCTACTTCGCTATTTTCTAGATGTTTATATAAAACGTTAATTAGATTTTTTTTATGCTCTTCTCGGTTTCGATAGGGAACAATTACATTTAAATGATCCATTTCTTATAATTTAATTTTTGTTTAGAGATGTATTTTATTCTTATTATCCTATCATATCGTATGGTTGTCCCATAGCCGTCAAGATTTTTCGCTTTCCGTTGAAAGGCATTCTTCCATGTGAATACATCATATTATCCAACAATAAGAAATCATTTTTTTGCCAATCAAACACGATACATTGCTCTTCATAAAATTGTTTTAACTGCACAACTACTTCCTCTTCTATTTCCGTTCCATCGCCATAATAAGTAGCAAACGGAAGATTTTTTTCCTCAAAAAATTCTAACACACTGGGATGGTAAAGGGCTTTGAGTCCGAAGTACATATGGTTAAACCACATATCCTCACCCGTAAGCGGATGTTTTTGAAAAGCAGGAAGTACCCACTCAAGTCTTAGGTGACTATCGGTCACCCATTCGTACTTATAATTATTGGCATTGAGATAGTTGTTTACCTGTTCTTTATCATCTGTTTGAAAAATAACTTTCCAATCTAAGCCTACACCTGGCATGGAGTTTCTGACATATTTTACGCCTTTACTGCGAAATTTTTCAGCGATTTCAGGACCTAACACAGCTGGAATTTTACGTTCATCAGCTATCGGTGTTTGTCCTCTTTCGTCGGGAGGAGTAAGACAGTAGAAAGATATGATTCGATTATATACCTTCGAGTAAGAATTTTCGGTATGCATATGAATCATCTGATCTTTGGGATGAGAGGTAGAGGTATATACATTATCAAAAACTTTTTCTCTGGGTGAGGTTCGGTTTTTATATTCTATCGCATCACCAGCAGTAATGATCTTAAACAATTTGCTAAAATCCTGGGCTCCATTAATGTTGAATCCTCTCAGCAAAACAGCTCCATGCTCGAGTAGCGTCTCATTGAGATATTCTTTATGCTCCGTTCCAAAGGCAAAGACATCCATCTCTTTATTTCCTCTAATGGTATAAGGTAGTTTTTTGGATGGAGGGGTTGCCTTAACGGCAAATTGGTTAAGTTGCTGTGTATCCATGATTATAAATTTTGAATAATTATTTTTGAGGATTTAATCTGTTGTAATCAAAATCGTTGATCGAAAGCTTTAGACAACACCTGCCCCATTCATGCTATCTACGGTATTCCAAATATTAACCTTAGCGGCTTTTTCGGTATCATCTTCAAAGAGATAAGAGAGAACACCTTGCTGAGCATAGAGTCTATTTTCTGCTTCATCATAAAGAATTGAATCAGGTCTATCAATTACTTCTTTCGTTGCTTGTTCTCCTCTTATAATTGGCAGACAATTCATAAATAAAGCGTTGCGATTAGCTTCCAAAAAATGTTTATCTGAAATCCTCCAAGTATCTCTGTATTGACCTCTCAATGCTTTATCTTCTTCTTTTGTTTTTGACAATGCTTTCCAGCTCTTAGCATATATAACATCTGCTCCTTGAGACGCTTCCATTAGATTGTTAGAAAAACTAAGTTTACCGCCAGAAACGGCCATTGCTGCTTTAGCACTTTGAACGTAGCGCTCGTCTAACTCAAATCCTTCAGGGTAAGCAAACGTGATATCCATGCCAAGCGTAGAAGCAGCCGTCAACATAGAGTGTGGAACACCTGGAGATTTTTGTCGTTCTGCGAAAGCCCACGTAAACAAAATTTTCTTATCTGTGATATTATTGTTAAATTTTTCTTTTAAGGTAAGTAGATCTGCCATTACTTGACACGGATGATCTTGATCATCCAAGCCATTAATCACTGGAATTCCCGCATATTTAGCAAAGATCTCCTGCGTTGCTCTTCCCCACCCATATTTTTCCATATCATACATCCGGATAACAATACCATCTAAATATCGTCCAAGGACAGAGGCGGTATCTTTAAAACTTTCATGGTTAGACAATTGCAAATCAGCCGTTCTTAAATAAATAGGATTCCCTCCCATTCTATTAATACCTACTTCAAATGACACTCTGGTCCTGGTCGAAGCCGAGGCGAATAACAAACCAATATTTTTATTTTTTAGTGCTCCTTGTGCATCCAAGGAACCTGTCTTTATAGCACCAGAACGATTGAGGATATTTTCAAGCGTTTCCTTGTTATAATTTCTTAAGTCTATAAAATTCATATTGTTTAACTTATTTTGGCTAGACCAGCCAGTTGATAAAGAAAAGTATTTTGTTAGTCTAATATAAAACCTTTATTATTTTGTTCTGCTAACTTTAAAAAGTAGTCAGATATAGCAATGTCAAAAATTGCCATTCCCATAGGATTGAACATAATGGATTGGGTGGTAGATATCGAATTCCAAAAATGCTCATGCAATAAATCCTGCATGTTTTTAACGGAAGGTTTGTTCAGGCCACATTCGAGATGAAAGTTTTCAATATCTGTATTTTCTCTGCATACCTCTTCCCAACTATCGACAATCATGGCATCCTTAAAATAAGGGAAGACATCTTCTTTATAATCTCTTAGAGAAACGTTGAGATGTAAAGATCCTGGCTTCGGTTTATTATTTATATACCTTTTTTTAGACACGGTACAGGTAATAAAAATATCTGCGTCCGTGTAAGCTTCTTGCCAAGAATCTACCACCGTTATTTTATCGTGTAGATCTTTTGGGATTTTATTTAAATCAATTTCTCTTAAATCATAGAGCATTAATTCCGAGAGATTTTCCTTTAGAATATCCCTACACATCAGCAAGTGGTTAATACCAATTGGACCAATGCCGGTGATTCCTACTTTGAGTTTTTTAGATTGTCTGTGTTTTACAAACTGATCAATCATGAACCCACTTACCGAGGCCGTCCTAATCGAAGAAATAGAACTACTGTTGATGATACAAGAGGGGACACCATTATCATATTCGTTGAGCACGATTACGCTATGAGCCCTTGTAATTCCTTTGTTAATATTATCAGGAAAGCTTGCAATCCACTTTAATCCAGACCGAGGAGTCTCTCCTCCGATATAAGCGGGCATAGAAATAATCCTATTCGTGAGATCATTGTAGCGCAAGTAACTTTTAATAGGTTGAGCAAAATCATTTTTATCAATACAATCAACCGATTTCTCAATCACTTTTATAGTCTCACCCCATGAAAAAGGCAAATCTAGAATATCATTTTCGTTCAAATAAACCATATCAATTTTGTGTATTATTTGTGGAATAATAAAGCAGGAGAAACATTACTTAAGCGTGGATAAAAGTTCTCGCTTTTTGGTTTTTTCTCTAACCATCATACACCATTCATTGTTAAATAAAGTACTTAAGTATTTACTTCCAGTATCGGCAAATACACATACGATATTCACCTCTTCCTTTACTGGATATTTATCAAAATATTTATCAATGCCTGCAATCACAGACCCAGAAGATCCTCCTACGAGTAAATTATGTTTTTGGAATAAATCCTTGCAAGCGGATATTGTTTCTTCCTCATCCACTGTAACAACATCATCTATTTTTGCATAACTAAGAATACTGGGTTTCATACTCGAACCTATACCAGGGATAAATCGCTTCCTAGGTTTTCCATCAAATATGATAGATCCTTCTACGTCAACCGCGATCACTTGGGCATCTGGATTGCGTTGTTTTACTTTATTTGAAATTCCAGTTATGGTTCCTCCTGAGCTAACCCCAACGAACAAATAATCCACTTTCTTATCGGGGACCTCTGAACAAATCTCCTCACCTATTGTATTAAAATAAGCTAGTGCATTTAACTTATTACCATATTGATTGACCCAATAAACATCTTCGGTATTTTCTACAATTTCCTTTACTTTTGCTATTCTATTTAACAAATAACCTCCATATGGATCAGGTTTATCTATACATATGACTTCTGTCCCGTAGAGTTTCATAAGCTCCTCATTAATAGGCAAGGTCGTCTTATCTATGATGCAAATAAATTTCAATCCATACAATTTAGCATAAGCTGATAATGCCACACCAAAATTTCCTGAAGAAGACTCTACAATTGTGGTGGAATGAGATATAATCTTCTTTTGCAGCAAATGATTCAAAATATATGAAGCAGCTCGATCTTTTATACTACCTGTTGGGTTGTAATATTCTAGCTTAGCAAATATTTTTAAATTTTCTTTGGTGTCTATCTCAACAGAAACCATTGGAGTATTACCAACCTTATGAAGAATATTTTTCAGCATAATAAATAATTAAATGATTGGAAAATGGAATGATTTAATGAGGAAAATTTTATCATCACCAACTTACTTCTTGCTTATCCAACGAAGCAGAAAGTTCAAAAACAGATAAAATATTAAAATGAAATTTTCAAAAAATCATACTACTGTGACGCTAGATATGACAGTGGTACATCGACACAAATACTTTGGCCTAAGGTTTCGATTTGAATAACAAACTTATCTTTGTTGTTGCTTCTTATCAACATTCCTTCTACACCAACAAATGGCCCTTTTGTTATTTTTACGTTAGTTCCAACTTTATACAACTTGGGTTCAGCAGAAAAATTATTTCTTCCTCTGACCACTTTTTTTATGGTCTCAATTTCAGAATCCCTAATAGTTGCCAATTTTGAATTATAATACACAAAATTAACTACCTCCTTGATTTGTCGAAAACTTTCAACTTCCCTAGGTGTTCCTTTGATAAAAATATAGTTTAAAAAAAGAGGGGTTTCGACTCTTTTAATTCGATCACTCCATTGACGCTCTTCAACCATCAATGGTAAATAAGTATTGAGACCTTGTTTTTTAGCTCTTTCATCCACTTTCTTCTCGCAACGAGAATAAGTAAAAGCAATATGCCATTTAGATTTTTCTATAGTACTTTGCATGGTTTCTATATTTTAGGTGAGAGTTATAGGAGTATTAGATTCAAAATGATTTGAATCTAATTTTTTAATTGTGCTAACCTAATATTTATTTAGAAGTTGTTTGTTTTGCTTTGAATGCTTCGCCACCTCAGTCACATACCTTTAAAGGTGACCAAGCATTTTCACTTGTAACTTGGAGTAGTTACATCCGAAATAAAGTGATACAAGCGTACTATAGGTATACTATTTTCTGACTAGAAACTTTATTTAATTTAATACTATTTGACAATATTTTTTTCCTTTCTTTATTGGATAAGTTCCTTCTTTTACTGTGAAGGAAGTTCCAAAATGTAAACTTACAAAAGAAGGCATTTCCAGAGATTCATTAATTATAAATAAATCATCTTTTAAATATTTTTTTTGAATATATGGTGTAATCGTTTTACGATCAAACTTTAGAATTAATTTTTTCTTACTATCCAAACAGAGCACACCTCTTAGCGAATTCTTTAGATAATCTTTTGAATTCATAAAATCTTCATGACTCATATTTGAAGATGGATTGATTTTACAAATTCCATGAAATTGGCAATTCTTTGAAGACATACCCAAAATTACATCTACATCAATATTCCCATCAGACTTAATAGGTAAAGACCGGTTGTCTTGCTGATTTTTAGGGGAATAAAATTCTTGATTTTGATATAACATCTTTCAACTAATTAATATCTTTTTAAAAGTCTACCTACCATTTTTTAGATTGTATAGACGGCTGTACTTCAAAAAGATGTTTTGAATAGGAATCCTAATTTAACTAAAGAAGGATTTAAGCATTCATTTTATATTAAGGTATTATTGGCGATAGACTTTACTTGATTATATATATAGCTTCGCCATTTTAGTCACAAGCGTTTGCTTCAACCAATTATCTATCCTTTAAAACATAGCTTTATTTCAGCTTTGTTTTTAATCATTATAGAATACCTATGTTAGTTACCTTTACGAGGCACTGTTTAAAATTTATTTTAGCTTATCGAAATATTTTAGTTTTCTTACCCTCACTTTCACAATCAAAAATTATAACGAATTAATAATCAATACAATAGACTCATTTATCCTTACCTAGCCTTGATCATTCTAATTCCAGGAAAACATTTCCCCTTTTACTCGAAAGACCATATCATTCTGCTATCTTAATTTTGAATTGTCGTCGTTCTTTAACGATTCATTTGTTTCTAATTCAAATATCTTACTTATTCTATGGTTTGTACATGACAGAAAAACCACTTTTCTTACCCTTACTTTTACATTTTAAAATCATAAACAACTGATAATCAAATTTTTAACCTTAAAAAATCTTACTTAATTTTGATAATTACTACTGTTAGTAAGGTTTTTTCGTCTAATTCGAAAAACTTTGTACTTCGTTCCTCCTCCCAAATCCTTCTGATATTTTAATCTTTAATTATCATCGTTCTTTAACGATTCATTTGTTTCTAATTCAAATATCTAGCTTATCTTATGATTTGTACATGACAAAAAAACCGCTTTTCTTACCCTCACTTTTACATTTTAAAAATATAATAAACTGATAATCAATTCTTTAAACTAAAAAATCTTACCTATTTTTGATGATTACTAATCTTAGTAAGGTTTTTTCGTCTAATTCGAAAAACTTTGTACTTCGTTCCTCCTCCCAAATCCTTCTGATATTTTAATCTTTAATTATCATCGTTCTTTAACGATTCATTTCGTTTCTAATTCAAATATCTAGCTTCTTCCATGAAAGGCAACTGACAAAAAATTTGATTTCCTTACCCTCACTTTATTGAGTATCAAACCACAATCAACTGCTATTCAATTCAATAGATTTAATTAATCTTACGTTATCTGATTTATTTTAGAATTAGGCTGGTGAATAAGGATCTTATTTCAAACGATCATTGTATGCTTTCACTCAGAGCTGCAAGCATCACCCAAAATTTATCTTTGCCTAAAATGGTTATCTCCGCTAGTGATTATTTCAATTCAAAACATGACCGACGGTCATACTAACGCTTTAGTTTTTTATTGAACTCAACAAATCTCAATTTCTTAGAAAATTATAGGCTAGAAATTTAATAGCATTTTTATTTTTCAAAAAAACATTTCTGAGTCGCTCTTTTCGTTTTTTAAATAAAAGAAAATCATGGTTTTTCTACTGCTAATTTCATCGATTAAAAAATCATTTTTCCTTGTCCAAAATCGGCCATTTTAAAACACCTAAAACAATTAAAATACAAAATAAAATATACTCCTACTTTAATTATTTTTCTTCATTGAAAGAACTTGCTAACATTGAATAAAAAACAAATTAAATTCAAAAATTAAAAAACATACTACTCAAACCAACACTTATACTAATGAGTTTATCATCATCAGCTAATCAGCCTCAAGAATCGTATACAGTATCACTCCAACATCTATAATATTAATCGCTCTTTTTTATTAAAAAATCCATTTTCCAAAAAAAGCAAAAAAGACAATATCACAGATAACCTTACCCTCATTTAAATAAAAAAAAGCCATAACCACTTGACAAACAGTGATTTATGACTTTTTTTTCTTACTTCGACCATCTAAAATTATTTGAAGACTATACGATTTTAACCATATTTCTTACTTTACATTTTAGACGCTCCCATGAAAATAATTCATGTAAGATCAGGTAATTTAACTAATTACATATCGATATCATCTACAATAATAATTTCGACTAAAGCGTCTTGTTCTACTTGAGATTTGCTGTAAAAATCATCTGCACTTAAAACTAAACTAAGGTTAATGAGTAATGCAATAATAGCTGCCATGATGTGTGATTTTGAATGTTTTAAAATAAATATTACATCACAAATCTAGGGCAGCGAATCGCCTATTTGACAGACAAAAACACGGTGTTTCTTTCCTCCATTTTCAACCAAAAATGATATTTTTTCGACACCTAATTACTTGAAAAATGATAAAAAAAGTAGAAAATCGTTTACACAAACAATATTTGAATCTTAGTTTTCTAACACTAATTTTACTATCAATTAATTAAAAAAAGAATAAACAACCGACTTAGAAAAAGGAATTTATCTATACAAAAGTAGGACTACAAAACAGAAGGCAATTCAAAACATATAATAACATATGATTCAGATACAACGTTATCGATCGTTATAATTTGGGAGAAAAACATGAATAGATAAAAGTACCGCTAGCGCTATATATTCGAGCAAAAAAGATCACCTCTTTTATGCCTTTTTTCAACTATTAAAATGATAAAAAAAACAAACTAAATTTTTAAAAAAATTATACCACAATATTGAATTAACTCAGCACCTCGGAAACAGACATTTTTACACAAAAAAAATACACTATAATAGTACTGACTTTTAAGTAAAATTCAGATAATAATTTTACAAATCAATCTTAATGCAGAATAAAGAATGCCAAATTAAAGGGCCTACAAATCACAAAAACATCATAATAAATGGGAAAACATGACAAAAAACAACCATTATAACCATACATAATGGTGCTGCATTAAAAAATATATTGGAAAATTAAACTACCTGAGCGTCTAAACACTCAGGTAGAATGATATAATTCTCTCAAATGGTCATTAGAAATTACCTAAACAATATCTAATCAGAGGTCATGGACCAAACACTTTGAATTTATCTAAGAGTAGAAGGTAGGTTATATTAACACTCAAACAATGTTTGTTGAAAACATACGATAAAGACTTATCAATCAAGAAAATCTATTTTAAAAATAGATCATATTCAACCCATTAAAACAAAATACAGCCATTGAAGTGACTAATTCAAACCCATTTTTTATTAAGACTAGCAACGCTTATGACTAAAAACGACTTTTTACCCTAGGATGTCTTGATATACTTGCTTTAAGACTTGGTACTCTCAATGAAAAAGTATACATTTAAGAATCCTAATTATTTTGGATAAATAATATGAACAACAAAGCATAAAGTCTAAAGCGCTAATAATCTTGTTATATAATTGCCAAATTATTTTTTATTAGGCTGACTTAATTGTTTTTACAATAACATTGTGGGTGTATTTAGGTCCTAGTAATCGCATTTTTTATTAAATAGCCATTATCTAGAGGTCAAAGCTAGTTGGTAGTGAGCATTACTTAAATACTAGAGTATTTTTTATGACGCTCTTTTAATTAATGATTCCGGTAAACACGACTAAGCATTTGTTATACTATACACTGACAGAAAACAATAAAGATTTATTATCATAATAATTAATGACTACATAAATTCTTATTGAAAAGATAGACTTAACGTAGTTGTTTTATCTCTATGTGTTATCTTCCTTTATTACTGATCGTACCAAACTAATAATAAGCACGTAGCCGTCGTAAACGGCTTCTATTATTTGACTTTTATACAGATAAAAACGGTTCGATAAATGATACTGCTCACTTTCAATTAAAAAATCACCTTATCCATAGGCCTTTCTGCTCAATATTGGAATTAACGTTAAGCATGACTTTTGAATTCTAATGATAAATCAAAAGTGATATACGGAATTTATAGGTCATCCATGAACTCATTCAGACAAACAACTTAAAATAGAAGCTAAATTTGAGATTATCTTAATAATATCCAAAAGGTTTTCAGTTTCATGAAACCAGGATTCCTGTCATCTATAAAATGCATAAATCTTTGGATGATGGTTTATTAAAGTTTTTAATGATTTTTAAATGGACAAACTAAAAGAGCTTATTGACTTACTCAATTTGAATAAAATAAAATCTATTGAGATACTAGACTATAATGCCAGGCCAGATAGTAAGCTTATGAAACTGTACAATGGCATCCGAAAAGGTAAACTATCAAATGACCTTGACGCACTCAAGTATTTATATCCTGAAAAAAATTCGAACGCTTATTACAAACTCAAACACTCTTTAAGAGATCGTCTTTTAAATACCTTATTTTTTATTGATTTAAAATCAAGCAAACATACTGACATCCACAAAGCCAAACTAAACGTTCAGAAAACCATCAGTATTATTCAGATCCTTCTAACCAAAGGAACCAAAAAAAATGCCATTCATATGGCTACTAAATGCTTACCCATTACCAATAAATTTGAATTTACCCACGAAAAATTAATCCTAACAAGAATTCTAAGACGGCATGCCGCCGCCATGCTAGGAGATACAAAAAAAGTAGAGGAGTATGACAAAATCATTAGCGAAACGATGGAATTATTAAACGCTGAAGTGCTAGTAGAAAGCTATTTCCATAAAATTCTTACCCTCTATGTAAAAAATAAATCCACCAAACCATATATCTATGAGCAAAGTTCAACCTATATAAAAGATATCGAATCAAAGCAGACTACCATTACCTCTGCCAACTATATTTATCATAGTTCAATGATTTATATCGCTCAACAAATGAGCATCAACAATTATAAAGATAGTCTTGAAATATCCGAGAACGCTTTAAAAAAAATTAGACAATTACAGTTTATACATTCCAAATCTATTGTCAATCTATCTTCACAAGCGATTGGTTGCTGTATCCAACTAAAACTATATGAGAAAGGACAAGCGTTAATCCAGAATGGACTCGAAATAATGCAATCAGGAATATACAATTGGTTTAAATACCTCGAACTCCACCTGACCCTTTGCTTGCACACTAAAAAATATCAAACCGCTTGGGAAATATATACCGAAGCTGTCAATCACAAAAAATTTAAAAACCTCAATAGTAATATACGACAAATATGGAAGATATATGAGGCCTGGCTTAACTTATTTATTTCCGCTAATCTCATTGCAACGGATATAACCGCTGATAGCAAACAATTTCGTATATCAAAATTTGTCAACGAAGTATCTACTTTTTCAAAAGATAAGCGAGGATTAAATGTGCCTATTCTAATTGTACAGATTGCATTATTACTGCATCAAAAAAAATATGATACCGTCATCGACAAAATGGAAGCCATCGCTAAATATAAAGATAGATACATCAACAAACTCGACAACCTTCGAAGCAATATATTTGTTAGAATGCTCTTAAAAATTCCTAAAGAAAATTTCAATAAAAAACGCGTATTAAACGCCACCGTAAAAGAGTATAAAATACTGGAAGAGGTGCCATTAGACATCGCCAACCAGAGTAGAGATATCGAAATCCTACCTTATGAAGAAGTATGGGAGTTACTGATTAATGAGTTGAGATAGTTTGTTATTGGTTTTGTGCTTGGAGCTGTAGCTATACTACACATGGATGTTTAAACCAGCGTTTTGACTTTTTCAAATCTTTTATTATTGGGTTAAACTTGTGGTGTCATAATGGGCAAATTTAAGAAATTGAGATTGGAATAGAATCAACAAAAGTGGATGTCTTTTATAGCACTTTCTCGTGAGGCTGGAACTGAGCCCTGCGTTGCTTGATGCCAGAGTATCAATGAGCGGGGCCGCAATACATGATCGCTGGAAGGCTGGTTTTGCGTTTGCCTGTGGCGGAGGCCCAGACTGAGAAGCGATGTAGACAGCAGTAGTACCGAACCCAGCACCATGACAGACACTCCCGGCGTTATGCCGGGATAGCTGGCGCGGTGATGGACGAGAGGGGCTACTGATGGCTACGCCTTCTTTCCTGGTTTTATCAATCCAGCATATCTTATAATTAAAAAAGCCCCTGATTGCAGAGGCTTCTTTGTGCTTTTTATTGATTGTGATGCTGTGATAGCTTCTTAGCATATAAATAATAGACTTTTTAAAACAAGCCTAAAAGAAAATAAAATTCTCCAGATTCTAAGGTTTTAACTTCATTTCCATTATATAATTTGCAACTAAACTTACCTCTTACTTCTGTAGTCGGTAAAAGATCCGTAGATATAGCGCCCCTTTCAGTTACTTCAAAACTACTCCCACTCTGATCGCCTAATCCAGTTGCCCAAAATGATCCTGAGTCATCTACCCAACTTATTTCCGCTCCCTCTGTATCACAACCTGAAGCATAACTATAACTTCCTAATTCATACATTTCATAATAATCATCCTTATCTGGCTGGAAACCCATCCCTGGAAACTCCTTTATTAACAATATCGTAGCATCTAAATCGTCTGGAGTTGAAAAATCAACAAGCCAACCTCCTCCATTGAGTTTAAAATTACTACAACTCCCTGCTCCAACTCCATTTGCGCCACTAACTACTACTTCTTCTCCATCTATAACTCCATAAAAATAATACCCTTCATTCGGTGGACCACATAAACCACACGCTCCTCCACAATCTATTCCTGTTTCATCTTGATTCTGTATCCCATCTGTACAACTCGCTACTTCTCCTTCCATGCCATCGTCTTTTGAACAAGAATATTGAAAAAATAATAGTAACATCAATACGTAAAACAACTTTGTTTTTTTCATCTCTTTCTTTATTTAAAATAATTTTTATTCTTCGTCAGACAATAGCTTGGCTATTTTAACAAATAGTAATCCGTCGCTAACCATAAGTCTCCTGACAAACACCAAAATTAAACCTTCTTTCAGACTTAATCCAATTCATTGTAACAATATTCTACAAAAAATAAGAAGGGAATATTACAAGACTCAGCCCTTAAATAAAACGACTGACTGTCCGGCCTAGCGTGGGCTTTGTCCCAGAGGACAAAAGAGCGAGGTTGGAGCCGAAGCCATGAAGATGGAGCGCCCGAGTGCTGGCCGCTGCGGTGGGCGCGGTCTGAATGTGCGAGTTTAGCTTGTGCCTGCCTGCCGAAGTGAAACGAAGGCAGGGGTTGTGGAAGCGCTGCGTTTGGATTTTTGCGCGGTGATGGAACTGAGGTCTGGGCTGCCTGATGCCAGAGCATCAATGAGCGGGGCCGCAATACATGATCGCTGGAAGACTGGTTTTGAGGTTGCCTGTAGTGGATGCCCAGACTGAGAAACGATGTAGACAGCGGTAGTACCGAACCCAGAACCGTGACAGCTACGGGCTTGTCCCTAGCTGGCGCGGTACTGGACGGAGGGGCTACTGGTGGCTACGCCTTGTTTCCTGTTGTTTGAAGAAACCTAGCTATAATTAGAGGGACTGTTCAGTAAAGTGTGTCATTTTTTTACTTATCAATCCATTTAGTGAAACGTTCACCAAATTTTTCTTCTAGTTCGTGTTGGATACTTTTCCAAGCGAAAGCTTTGCGTTTCCATGACTTTTCATTCTGCATCAGA
>CALFWZ010000078.1 GCA_937928405.1 uncultured Saprospiraceae bacterium | reverse complement strand
GTAGTGATTTAATACACTGTGTATTAAGTTGCTTTATTTTTTGAGTAGATTATTTTTGGGGAGTACGAGTCTAATATTTTTGAAAATAGCCGTAGCTATTTGATGAAATTTAGACGAAGTAATCGCCAAAAAGAAGCACTCTAAAATTTAAATGAATTTATTACACAGTGTATTTAACTATAGAGACTTTTAATATGTATTTTAGAATGGCCTTCAAATCTGATTTCAGGTTTGAAGGCCATCTTATCTATGAGGATATTTGTCATGATTTTTTCCGTATATTGCCCACCTAATCAAAATAAAATAAAATATAATGAAAATTCAGTTTTGTGGTGCAGCGCAGCAGGTTACCGGCAGTGCTCATTTACTTACCCTTAATTCGGGATTTACCATTTTAATGGATTGTGGTCTATATCAGGGAAGATCGAAAGACATGGTGAATTTTAATTCCAGTTGGTATTTTAAGCCTGCACAGGTTGATTGTATGATTCTTTCTCATGCACATATTGACCACTGTGGACGTATTCCCAAATTGGTCAAAGATGGTTTTAATGGAGATATCATTTGCACGCATGCTACCCGTAGTTTGTGTGCGATTATGTTGCTAGATAGTGCTAAAATTCAGGAGCGAGATGCCGATTATTTTAATAAAAGACAATTAAAGAAAAGGAAAAAATCTCGTAAACCAATGCGTACACCGCTCTACACCAGTGATGATGTGCCAAAAGCGATGGGACAATTTGTCAGTAATAGCTATGATCGATGGTACGAAATTAATTCAGAAGTATCTGTTCTTTTTCGCGATGCGGGACATATCTTGGGGAGTGCGAGTGTTACGCTAAAAATTACTGAAGACGGTAAAGAAACTTATTTTGGGTTTTCAGGAGATATTGGAAGACCCAATCGCCCCATCTTACGTGATCCCAAGCCAATGCCACCATTGGATTATTTAATTTGTGAATCGACGTACGGAGATAAAGATCACGAAGGCAAACCTGCCGAAATAGAAAAATTCCTTTCTATTATTAAAAAAACCTGCGTTGAGAAAAAAGGAAAATTGATTATCCCCGCTTTCAGTGTAGGAAGAACACAAGAGATCGTTTACATGCTAGATCAGATGGAAACGGCTGGTAAATTGCCTAAAATTCCGGTATATGTTGATAGCCCATTGGCCGTAAACGCCACTGCGATTTTTGGTGCTCACCCAGAATGTTATGATGATGATCTAAACGAATATTTGCTGATCGATGATAATCCTTTTGGATTTAATACGTTGACGTATGTGCGGCAGGTGGAAGTTTCTAAATCTTTGAATGATACCAAAGAGCCGTCAATTATCATAAGTTCTTCCGGTATGATGAATGCTGGGCGAGTAAGGCATCATTTATTTAATAACATGGACAATCCTAAGAATACCTTGTTGATTGTAGGATATTGTTCGCCAGATACTCCGGGTGGTATGTTAAGAGGTGGCATTGAAAAACTAAAGCTGTTTGGAGAATGGAAACCTGTTTTGATGGACGTCGAAATCATGGATTCTTTTTCCGCCCATGCGGACCGTGGAGAAATTTACGATTTCATTAAAAACCAAAAAAAGAAAGTGAAAAAAATCTTCTTAGTACACGGAGAAATTGATCGACAAAAAGCATTGGTAAAATATCTGGGAAAGAAAGGTTTTAAATCGGTAGAAATTCCCGAGCTTGCCGAAACGGTAGAATTATAATGTAGAACTGCGAATAGCAGTATGGCTAAAAAAGTAAAATCCCGAATCTTATCTAATGATAAAATCCGGGATTTTACTTTTTTGAAATATTAAGATTTCTAAGTTATTCTCAGAAGTGTTTAAGAGCTTGTCCCAATTTATCAATTGCAGTCAATTAATGAAAGTTTAGACAAGTTCTAAGACTAATTAGTGGTCAATACTTGGGCAGTAAGTTATTTGTCTTTTTTTAACAACTTCGTTTAATCCAGTAAATCTATTTTTTTCTAATAAGATTTAATTTCCCAGAATCTCCAAAAAGTTCGCGCGATCGCTTGTTATAAGCCATTGCTGCTTCTTCTGCAGTAGCGTAAACACCGATGTGCGTAGTTTGCTGATCGATAGAGATGACGGCTCGGAATTTTCCGTTTTCTTCGTAGACCCCAGTGTAACCAGTTTTACTAGTTGTTTTACGGGTTCGGCTGGCAGTAGCACGAGAGCGCCATTCGAGATTCTCTAAACGGCAATCTAGTTTGTTCCCATTTTTGGCACCAACCAAGTTGTGGAGTTTATTTCGCTGTTTGCTAAGGAATTTTTCTCCGACGAGTCGATGGAGGTAAATAGTTTCTGTTTTGTAAGTTTTGTTTTTCTTGTTAGAAGTAACTTTTTGAAAAACGGCACATCCGCTTGAGTGACGGCGAAGATTTTGGATGAAATTCATCTTTTTTAATCTTGGCTCTTTGGAGAGTGCTTTTAGGACTTTTTCGTCGATTAGCACATTTTCATCTGAATTTTTTAAGGCGATTTTCTTGACCATAAGCTGAGTTTTGTGGCCTGCTTCTTTCTTTACCTGGTATTAAAGATAACAGGCCATTTGGTTAATTTATCCTAAAGATAAAAAAAAATAACAGTACTCGTAACAAAAGAATACTTTTTTCACAGAGACTTTTAAGATGGAGTAAAAATCATCTTATTCAACCAACTGGCGTATATCAGACGGTTCTTGACTAAATAACTGTTAATTTTAGCCTAAATACCCTTACTTTTGATACTATTGTAGACGGTAAGCGAGTTTCAAATGACGAAATCACAAACAATGAAAATAAATATACTTTTTCTTTTAGCACTAGTAATTAGTGCGTTTTTTAATGCTGGTTGTCAAAAGTTGGAAAATTTAGATAAACTGGAAGTAAGTGGTATCGATGCTGAATATGCTATTCCTGTATTTTCCACTGATTTTGACATGGGAGAAGTACTGGATAATTTTGACGAAAATTCGAGTGTTTTTTTTGATGAAAATGGGCAGGCAATTCTTCGTTATTTTGGCGATTTTACCTCTAGTGGGAGTGAAGATATTTTTGCGGTACTGGACATTATTAATAATATCCCTGTTCCATTAGCAGACACCGTTTCGGCATTACCATTTGTGGCACCCAATGGTGTGACGCTGGATTATGCGCTATTAAAAACAGGAGGCCTTCGCTATGTTTTTACTTCTGATCACGAAGAAGCGGTGACTGTAACCGTTTCTATTCCTTCGTTTACCAAAGATGGAGAGATATTTTCTCACACCCTTACTACCACTCCGTACACCGGTACACTACCTGTGGCAGGCGGCTTATTATCTCCGCTAGATTTATCTGGATACACGCTAAATGTACCAGAAGATTCTATTTATGTAGAGTATAGTGCTTTTCGTGAAGTTAGTGGATTCACAGATACACTCAAGGCATTTGCTGTAATTTTTAATGATGTTACTGCTTCTTTTATCCAAGGATATTTGGGAAATCAGGTTTTTGAATTTGACAGAGATACCATTGAAATTGACTTTTTTGAAAATTGGACAGAAGGAACACTCCGTTTTGAGGATCCGACGATTAATTTTATTGTGAAAAATTCTTTTGGATTTCCCGTTCGATCTGCGATCAATGTTTTGGACGTTATTTCTGTTAATGATGATATATTCCCTCTATCGAGTCCTTTCATAGAGGCAGGGATTGATTTTGCCTATCCTCAACCCGATGAAATAGGCTGTATAAAAGAAACCAATTTTTCGTTTAATAATGAAAATTCTAATCTAGCGGATTTATTAGAAGCGGTTCCTAAAGCGGTAGATTATGATATTGATGGATTGACCAATCCTGATGGAAATACAGCTATTCGTGGCTTTATGACCGATTCTAGTTTGCTGTCCGTCCAAGTCGAAGTAGTGCTGCCCGTATTTGGAGCGGTTTCTAATTATAATGTATTTGATACCATCAAAGTAGAGGGATTTGATTTTGATGTAGACTTTGAAGCGTACGGAGAAGTAGACTATGCAGAGTTTAAATTATTTTCTGAAAATAATATTCCATTAAACATTGATTTACAATTGTTTTTTGCTGACGAAAACAAACGGATTATTGATTCACTCTTCACCGAAATCACCCCAGTCGTTACTGCTGCAAGTGTTGATGTAGATGGAAATGTCTTAGAAAAAAGTATCGAAGAAGCGTTTGCGACGGTAACGGAAGAGCGTTTTGAAAGAATCAAAGAAGCACGAAACCTATTTTTGCAAGCCCGCTTTTCTACCCCTGAAAATGGAATGCGCTCTGTTCGGGTTACAGCGGATCAAAATGTAAAAATTGGTATGGGATTAAAAGTAGGGGTGACCCGTTAAATAATAATCAATGAACCTGAAAAAATATTTACTAATAACGGGATACCTCTTTATTACGCTTATAAGCATGACTGCCCAAGATGAGTTATCCTTGCACTTCATGCCCGATAATATTGTTGCGGCACGTACCAATCCGGCCTTATTACCAAAAAGCAATCTGGTCATAGGTTTGCCAAACATAGGGTTTAATCTCTATCACAGTAGTGGGAATTTTAATAATATTTTTCGAGATAATCCCAACGGAGGGTTGGATGTTGATTTTGGTCGGTGGATTGAACAACTAAGCCCAGAGAATGAACTGGTTACTAATTTAGAAGTATCCACTTTGCAAGTTTTTGTACGCAAAGGTAAAATTGGATTTCAGCTCAACCATGAGGTTAGATTTCATAGTTCCTTTCTTTATCCCGATACTTACCCCAAACTAATTGGCGAAGGTAACGCACAGTATATCGGAGAAAAAGTAAATATCGCTCCGGGTATCCAACAAGATGCCTATCATTCGATCGGACTAGGATTATCTTATCAGATAAATGATAAAATAAATTTTTCTGTACGACCTAAACTTCTTTTTGGTATTGGAAACACCTCTACGGCAAGAAAAGAAGCTTTTATTGAAACCTCCGATGAATTTTACCAAACGACCATCACAACGGATTATCAATTAAATAGTACCGGAATCCTAAAATATGATGTGGACGGATTTGATTTTGATTTTGAATCACTTAGCAATGGATTTTCATCGAATACCGGATTTGCCTTAGATCTAGGAGTCCATCTCAAACCCACCGAAAAACTTTCCATCCATGTAAGTTGGATCGATGGTCTGGCAAAAATAAATTGGAAGAATAATACCCGTATTTATGAAAGCAAAGGTACTAAACTTTATGAAGGAGTAAAAATTGATTTTTCGGACATTTTGCAGGGAGATAGTATCAACTTAAGCAATGCAACAGATACCCTTAATTTTGATAACCTCTTTAAGTTTACTGCTCGTGACGGAAAATACTCCAGTGAACTTCCTTCTCGGATATATCTCAGTGCTGCTTATCAGTTGACCCAAAAACTTTCTTTGCATGGATTGTTCTATAACGAAAGTTTTCAAGGAGAAAACCGACAGGCTTATTCTTTGGGATTGCAGGCACAGCTACATAAACTCATCAATATAGGTGTCAACTATGCCTATCGATTTGAATCTGCTACTAACATTGGATTGAATACGACCATTAAGGTCGGGCCGGTGCAAATATTTGCGGCTACAGATAATATTATACATGTCTTTCAGCCTTTTGCGGCCGATAATGTCAATGGCAGAATAGGACTTAATTTAGTTTTTTAAAGTTTTTTTAAAAAAAATCACCTCCTCAGGCAGCACATTTCTATCTCAGGGTCTCTTACTTATATACAACAAAGAGTATAAAGCCAATTTTTATGTCAATTGATTGACAACCAGTGTAAAATGTATAAGTGAAAAGTGAGAAATGTATTCCTTATGAAAAAGATATTCTATTTACTAACCCTTGTCCTCGTTTTTGGATGCTATAAGGACGCAGACTTTTTCGTCCCTGACAATTCAAAAACAGAGCAATTCGTCAAATCTGGATTTGCAGGGATTGTTACCGACCAATCAGGTGCGCCTATTAGTGGTGCTTCCATCGTTATTGGTGATCGCCAAACAGCAACAGATATAAACGGTGTCTACTTTTTAGACAATGCGAGTGTAAATATCGAAAAGGCATTTGTTACCGTTTCTAAATCAGATTACTACAAAAGCTCGCGAACCTTAACCGCAGCGGTTAATTCTCAGATAAATCTAAACTTCATTTTAACACGTAAGCAAGAAATCGGAACGTTCGCTGTTACTGCCGAGGAGACTTTTAGTCTTCTCGACGGTGCAGTACTTGAAATTCCGGCCGACGGTATCGCTGAATCTGTAGATGAAGCCTCCCTTTACGCTAATGTGTGGAACCTTACAGATATTGATCTTAGTTTAAAAATGCCTGGAGACTTTATCGGTGAAGATGAAAATGGAGGAGAAAAAAGTCTGATTCCTTACGGAATGTTTGCTATTGCTTCTGAAGATAATTCAGGCAATTATTTAACCATTGCAGCTAACAAAACCTTTAAAGTAAGTATTCCAGTATCCGATAATAATCCACCTGCTATGGTAGCACTTTGGCTATTTGATGATTTAGAAGGTGTTTGGAAGCAAAAAGGGACTGCTATTTTAGAAGGACAGTTTTATGTGGCTGAAGTTAGTGAATTTGGACACTGGGCGATTGCTGATTTGGCCGAAAAGATTGGTGTCTCGGGAACGGTATTCAAAGAATCTGAACCAGCGGAAAATATTTTGGTCGCTCTAAGCAATCTTAGCACTGGTACTACCCGTTTTTCGTATACAAATTCCAAAGGAGCATATAATTTTAAAGTTCCTGCTAATGCTTCTGTTAAAGTTGGACCATATAGTCGGTCTTGTAATGATTTTACGGAAGATATAATTATTTCAGTAGGAGAAGAAAATTTAGAAAATCAAGATTTCTCTAATGGGAATGGAATTACGGTTTATAGTGGTGAATCTAGAGATTGTAATAAAGCGCCATTAACAAATGGATATGCTATTATCGCTGATCAAGTGGTGGTAAAGTTGGATGGAACAGGCCGTTTTAATGGTACTATTTCAGAAGCTTGTTTATCTCCTTTGTCTTTCCGGACATTTGATATCAATAATCAAGAAATGGCACCAACGGCCAATCCTGGAAATACCTCACCCGTGCAAGTACATTTAGTAGCGTGTGAAAGCCTTAGCGAATTTACAAATCTCAATTATAATAATCGAAGTTTATTACTCAGTGCTGAAGCGGTAGCAATCTTGCAACCTACAGGAGCTAATGAAGCGGGAACCATTTCTTTAAACGATGAAACCATCGGTACTTTAGTACTTAGATTTAAAGGAGATAGTGCAGGAAATTATTCTGTTAGTAGTATGGAGTTGAATGACCAGTTGAATAGTAAGAATTTTGAGATAGCAGGAATAGATGTAGATGTCACCCTAAATGAAACAGTGGAAATAGGAGAGACCTTAACCGGTAGCTTTGCGGGTGAATTTTTGGACAGTGACGGAGCGGCTCACTCCCTGTCTGGTAGTTTTAGAGTCATCAAAGATAATTAACGTGTTTGTGATAAGAGTAGCTGTCCCATAAAGTTGGGATAGCTGCTTTCTTTTTTTTATCTTACTACGTAATATATAAAATGAATCAAATATATCTAAAGTACGTTGACCGAGAAGGAACTTATAAAGGGGTGCATACAAGAAGACAAATCCTGTCAGAAAGCGTTATTCCTGCAGTATGCTGGTAAGATGCTGACAGTTTGCCGGCGTTACGCCCGCCATCAGGCAGAGGCAGAAGATATGTTGCAAGACGCCTTTATTAAAATATTTGCGAATCTAAATCAGTTTAATTATCAGGGTTCTTTCGAAGGATGGATTAGAAAAATCGTCGTTAATACGGCGCTAAAAAGTATAAAGAAAAGTAGTTTTAAAAACGAACAAATTGGGGTAGAAACGCTACCCGAAAATTCAACCGAACCGATCGTATTCGCACAATTAAATGAAGAGGTACTTCTTAATCTAGTCAAAGAATTACCAGACGGTTATCGTTTTGTATTTAACCTTTACGCAATTGAAGGTTTTAGTCATCAAGAAATTGCAGAACAACTGGGAATTGAAGCGAGTACTTCCCGGTCTCAACTGGTAAAAGCCAGAAAATTGTTACAAAATAAAATTATTGCCCTACGCAAGACTTCGGCATGAAAAGAGAGGAAAACAACTTGGATCAGTTATTTCGGGATGGCCTTCGGGACTATGAGTCTCCGCTGTCCAATACTCTCTGGGATAAGCTGGATGCAGCACGGGAAGAAGATAAAAAGCCTAAAGGAATCATCTGGTGGAAATGGGGCCTGAGTGCTTCGCTTGTCATTTTATTATCAGCTGCCGTACTTTATCTATTTTCTAGTCAGGAAAACGCCTCTACCGTTCCGTCTTTAAATAGAAATGCAGAATTACCTACTACTAATGTTCCACAAACAGAGCGACGTGAGCAAACAATAGATGAGGTAGAGAACTCTAAGCAAATTACCAGTAATAACAATATTTCAACCTCAACTGCTGAAGTAGAGCCTAAACAGCATGAACTATTCGAAAATGGACTAAATTCTTCTAAAGAAATAACTCGTCAGCTAAACGCTACAACTCCAAGGAACTCTTTAGAAAAAGTTGAGATTAGTTCTGATCAAGCAAGAACTCAGATATTAACAGAAACGAATAATGGTGAAATAAATAATGTAGGTAGCACAACGACTACGAATACTTCCTCCCAGGCTCTGACAACCAAATCAAACAACTCTCAACCGCCGATTGCTTCGGTGACAAAAACTGGGTCAGCTGAAAAAAAACAATTGACTCAGCGACTTAATTTCTTAAAGACTTCTGCTGCGACGCTTTTGACGGAGGCACCGAATTTAGAGGATGCTTTTACGGCTCCTCCTATCAAAATTCCATTTTCTTGGGGACCAAAAGGTTGTTATAGCTTTGCGGGTGGTCGTATTAAATACGATTATTATGTTGATGCTTTTATCGCACCCGAATATGTGAGTCGTACCCTGACAGCCAGAACGACGGAAGATGAAAACTACCGTCAACGGAGGGATGATACAGAAGCTACACTTTACGGCTTGAGCGGAGGAGTAAGATTATCGATTGTTACCCGTCGCGGATTGGCGTTGCGTACGGGAATCGTCTACAATCGTACTTTAGAGCGGTTTAATTTGGAAAAAGAAGGCGATACCAGAATTGTCCAAATCGTTCAAGCTGGAACTATGGATACTATTACCACCATAGAAACAGGTACAACTATTTTGCGATCATATAATCGTTATCATTCCATTGATATTCCGTTATTACTTGGATACGAGATAGATTTAGGCAAATTTAATTTTAGTATAAATTCGGGAGTTTACTTTAATATTTTCGCTCGTCAGAAGGGTAAGATATTGTCACAGTCAGATGAGCCAGAGTTTATTACTTCGAATAATCCACAAAGGATTAATGCCTTTGAAAAGGATCTGGGAATTAGTATTTATGGAAGTGTTGGTTTGACTTATCAAATCCGTTCTAATCTGCAATTACTCGTTGAGCCCAATCTTCGCTATCAGCTTAAGCCAATTACCTTAGAGACTTATCCGCTTGAACAACAATATATCAATGTTGGATTATTGCTTGGCGTACGCCGTCAATTCTAATCGTATTTCTAAAAAATATATCCTAGGTGTAACACAAAATTAAGGCGGTTATCCATTAGATTATATTTAGTAGAAAAAGAAGCTGGACCAATGCCTGTTAACAAACCTGCTTCCAAACCCACCCCTAATAAATGGTCTTCTTCTTCCTGAATATCTACCATTGTTCCTGAAAAGAAATCAAATTTTGGCGTGTGATAATACCCGTAATTTACATGTCCTGTTAGAAATTTATTGTTGAAAATTTCTAATTGTAAGGATAACCCAGAGATCGCGAACCAATCTGCAGGTTGTTCCATATAGCGGAGCCCTTGAAAAGATATATGCTGTGGCTCGTTTGGCAGTTGTCGTCCTAAAAAGAAAAGATTAATTAGATTATCTCCGTTTTCGTAATGTTGGTATCCCCCAGCATTAGACCATCGAAGGGTAGCTACCTTATGCAATCGGAAATTACGGTTAAACTCAATTTGGGCTCTAAAACTTAACCCAATGTTTTCTGTGACTGAGTTAATATTATCTCTGGTCAGTTTACCAGTGGTAATACCACGAGCAGTTAATGAAATAAGGGAGCCACGAGTTGGAAAATGTAGTCGGTTATAGGTGTCTCGATTAAGCGAAAAAAAGGTATACTGTTGAGATAATTTCACTTCGTCCGAATCAGGGTCAAAGAATCTTTTATTCTGACTAATCCCTTCTACACCATAACCGATGGCCAAAGATAACCGAGAGGTAAGCCCTGTAAAGAAGTCTATTTGAGCCTTACCATGTCGCCAATCGAATTCGTTTAATAATTCATTATTATTAAAAAATAAACCCGTAAAAAAATTAAATCCACCACTAGCTCGAATACCCACATTGGGACGAGTAGGGGTGTAGATAACATATTCTCCAAGGATAGACGGTTTTTCTGAAACTCGTAAATCTACCGAAAATTTGGAGCGACGAAGTAAGGTGTTTCTAACGGTAAGATTAAGAAGAATTCCACCACCATAATCACTATCATAATTGGCGCTAGCTTTTAAAAAATTACCGCTTTGTTCAACCGCACGAATGGACAAAATATAACTATCTCCATCAGCTGGTAAAAGTCGATAATCAATTTTTTTAAAAAAGCGAGAGGAATAGACCGTTTTTAAATGTTCATTTAAACCTTTAAGGCTGACTCGATTAGGCGTTTTAAAATTAAAAATACTACGCAATAGTTCTGCACTTTCTTTGGTCGCAACATCATAGTCGATCCCTTGAATCAGAAAACTATCTTTTACCACTTGAGCAACTAATTGATTGGGAGGTGGAACTCTTTTTCTATTATAATCTTTTAATAAAAATTTTAGTCGAGGTAATATTAGTCTAGCTGCATCCGCTCCTCTCTGAATTAGAGAATCAAGATCAGTAAAAGATAAAGGACTATAATCCTTTACATCCGGACTGATAACCACACTAGCAAGTGCTCGTTGGCGTTGGTTAGAGGTTTCTCCCAAATAGCTTCCAGTTTGCTCTAAAACATTTAGTACAGATGAGAATTCATCTTTTTTGTATAAATCACCACCCACATCTAGTGCAATCACAATATCCGCTCCCATGTCGAATACTTCATTTACAGGTAAATTAAGAATAAGTCCGCCGTCTGCGAGTAATTTATCGTTCAGTTCTATAGGTTGAAAAACGGTAGGAATTGACATACTAGCGCGAAGCGCATCTGGCAAAAAACCTTTATCAATCACTACTTCTTTACCCGTCACAAGGTCGGTGGCAATAGCTCGAAAAGGAATTTGAAAATAGTTAAAATCATTAATTCCGTGTACGGGTACCGTCAGTTGACTAAGTAGAAGACCGATCTTTTGGCCACCGACAAAACCAGTAGGCAGACTAATACGACCATTACTAAAAGGAAACTGAACTTGATAACGATCTGCTTGAGATTTTTCTTCAATGGCCAGATAAGATCGATCGAGGTTATCATTGAAATAATCCTCCCAGATAACCTCTTTGGTCAAGGTTTCTAGCTGTTCAGCCGAATACCCAATGGCATATAGTCCACCGATGATACTACCCATACTTGTTCCGGCAATATAATCAGGAATGATTCCTTCTTCTTCTAGTACCTTGAGTACGCCTACATGAGCTAATCCTTTCGCTCCACCTCCACTAAAAGCAAAGCCGATTTTAGATGCTCTGTTTTGTCCGTTCGCCACTGAAAGGAAAAGACAAAGACAAAGGATAGAAAGGATTTTGTTTTTCATTTTAACTTGATTTTTCAGTCTCTAAAATTGATTTTAAATCTGCTGGTGAATAGTTGATAGATTTTAGTGTCTTATTATCCGAGCTACGGTAGACCAGAAATTTATCTCCTTCTTTCACTATATAGCTTTCCACATTTTTTGTTTTCTTATAATGTGTCCGTGTTGCTTCAGCTTCTTCTTTTGAGGCACAAGTTTTGCTCATATTAGAACGTTGTACTTCGTCAAATAGAATTCTGAATTTATCACCTAATCCAAATTCTAAGACAGCACCAGATAAAACATATTGAATATCGCAAAGTGCATCTGCAATTTCTACCATGTCCTGATCCGCAATTGCTTGTTCGAGTTCTTTTAATTCTTCTGCAATCAGGTCTACTCTAAGTTGACAGCGACTGGGTGCTGGAATAATGGGTTTGGGTTCGATGGGATGTTTGAAAGTTCGGTGAAATTCAGCTACTTGATTGAGTGCATCTAATTGATCCATAGTAAATTTATTAATTTTAATTTTTAGAACAAAAATAGGAAAGTTTGTCAAGAGGGCTAACTTCTTTCTATTATATTTGAGGATGTTTTAAATCCCTTGTTTGATTTCAATCAAAATTCATTAAAATGAAAAAATTTTTTGGCTATTTACTTTGTGTAACTTTTATCCTGTCTTCCTGCCAGTCAGATGGCACTAATTCCAAAAATACAGCTGCTTCGGTAGAAGATGAAGCGGTCTATACCAAAGTAGATATCATGCCCCGATTTTCTGGTTGTGAGGACTTAGCAAAGGAAAAACGAACTCCTTGCGCTTCCAGCAAAATGTTTGGTTACATTCGTGAAAATATTAGGTATCCAGATGCTGCTAAGGCGGCAGGAATCGAAGGCCGAGCGGTGGTATCTTTTGTAGTGGATAAAACTGGTAAAATCAGAGATGTTGAAGTTGTTAAAGATCCTGGTAATGGGATGGGGGAGGAAGCTCAGAGAATAATTAAAAGCTTTCCAGATTGGGTTCCTGGTCTTAATGAAGGAAAAAAGGTAAATGTAAAGTATATTATTCCTGTTACTTTCAAATTGTAGCGTTATTGCTTAGGAGCTCCTGTTTTGAATAGTAAAGACACTCATAAAGTTAAGCCTTCTAGTTTTCAATTATTTTCATAGAGCCATTCAAGAACGGGGGTAATTGCTTTCTTATACTTATTGGAATTCCCTAAAAAATTATTATTCATAAAACTGATAATGAGCAATCGACCTTTTTTAGTTTTTAAATAACCACTCAAACAATAGACACCGCCCATAGATCCGGTCTTTGCAAATACGAAAGGACGATCTTTACCACCGAACCAGTCTTTAAGAGAACCAGATACCCCACCTGCTGGAAATAAACTCAGTAGCCGCTCTTGAGGTAGCTTCTGAGACAATTTTCTTAGTACCCAAGCAATGCTACGGGGAGTAAGTAGATTATAGCGAGAAAGGCCTGATCCATCGGTCCATCTAATATCTTCCTTAATTTCCTGAAAAAGGGTTTGTTGTAATTGTTCGATAGTTTGATGAGTATTTAGAGTATCAGTGAGTTTTCCGCCTATGACCAGTAATAATTGTTCTGCTATAAAATTATCACTCTCTTGCATCATTTGTCGGTACAACTCATCTGATAGGTCCCGTTCCACTACTATGCTTGATTTTGGGAGGATACGTTGCAATCTATCAAATTTTATTAAACGGTTTAGAGTATCTGACAGCAATCGAGCAGTTAAACTCGGTTGATGAATAAAAGGGCGAGTGGTTTTAAATTTTTTATTTTTTAAGTTTTTAGCCAATGAAAATTGATTTTCTGTTTCGGCTCTAGTTATCTTATTATTCTTTAACGTTGGATCAACATAAGAATTTTGCATAAAATAAGAAGGAAAAATATTTAAATCATCACCTGTCGGATTATGAAAGGTTACCCGATTCCCATAAATTGGAAAAGGTGTTTTTTCTACCTGAAATGCGTAAGGGTAATCCTCCCAGGCCCATCCTGCCCCGAAGCGGTCATCCATAAAATTGGCTTGACTTAAAAGGATTACTTTTTCTATTCTAGATTGTAAAAAAGAAGAAAAAGAAAAATTCTGTGTTACCTTATCATATAAAAAAGCCGGATCTCCAGTTCCCCATATCCATAAAGTATCCCGCTGGGACAGATATTGGAAAGTCGGAATTTTTTCGTTCAGTATTTCAAGGGCTGCATAAAGCGTAAGAATCTTAATGTTAGATGCTGGGGTAAAACGACGGTTTGAAAATTGTTGATAAATGGCCTGTCCATCATCTAATGTTTCGATATGAATTCCGGAAAAATTTTCATTGAATAAAGGATTATCACGGATCACCTCGACTAGGTCAGCTGGAGGATTTTTTATAGTGAGTTTGGTGGTTTTACATGCTGAGGTGAAAATCAATAACCAACATAGGTGAAGTAAAGTCTGATTTTTATACATAGGCTTTGGTTTATTAAATTAATGATTTTTTGCTAATAAAAAAGCCACTGATCTTACATTTGAGAGTTTAAACTTACTACACTCGAATCACATATAACTAATACCTTTTTACTATCAACAGCTTTCTTACATTGCTCTTGAAGTCTACCTATTAGTATCGATTCTTTTACTTTTGGATTGGAAAGAAATCTAATAACACGATTTCTATTATTTATAAGATGGGAATGTTTTATGGATAACGCTATTTCCGGATTTGATGAACCCATTTACTAGCGAAGCCCTTTTTTTCTAGACGAATATCTCCATATTCTGTCAATCGTTCTTGATTTTTCATAAAATGATCTTTTAGCACACAAATATAATAATATATCTGTGTGCTATGATCAGGGAGTTTTCCGAGGCTTTTTATTCTTAAGCAATTTTACTTTTTTGTAACTCGCTTTTTTGCAGCAGGTCTTCTAGTGATTTTTCTTGCGGTAGTTTTTTTAGCTGTGGTTCTTTTTTTAGGAGCGGCTTTTTTAGCGGTAGTTTTTTTAGCCGTGGTAGTTTTTTTAGGAGCGGCTTTTTTGGCGGCAGTTTTTCTTGCGGTAGTTTTTTTAGCTGTGGTTCTTTTTTTAGGAGCGGCTTTTTTAGCGGCAGTTTTTCTTGCGGTAGTTTTTTTAGCCGTGGTTCTTTTTTTAGGAGCGGCTTTTTTAGCGGTAGTTTTTCTTGCGGCAGTTTTTTTAGCGGTGGTAGTTTTTTTAGGAGCGGCTTTTTTAGCGGCAGTTTTTCTTGCGGTAGTTTTTTTAGCCGTGGTAGTTTTTTTAGGAGCGGCTTTTTTAGCGGCAGTTTTTCTTGCGGTAGTTTTTTTAGCCGTGGTAGTTTTTTTAGGAGCGGCTTT
>CALFWZ010000077.1 GCA_937928405.1 uncultured Saprospiraceae bacterium | reverse complement strand
ATCAGGAACTTATTAATTGGCCGTTACTAAGTACACTGTCTTAAGGAAGTAGGAAATAAATTTTGATCAAAATAATTAAATGATCCACGGTGGATTTCTTAACTTACCCAACAAATGACTTAACCACGTATGTCTTCTACCCTAAAAATATGCTATAACTGTGATACTCCCCTACCCGAAGCGGCGAAATACTGCCTAAACTGCGGCCAAAAACATACTACTGGGCGGATCAAGTTGCGTAATCTATTGGGGGACTTTTTTGCGGAGCAATTTAATTTGGATAGTAGAATTTTTAAAACGTTACAAGCCATTTTTATTCCAGGTAAATTGACGGAAGAGTTTTTTATGGGGAAACACAAAACTTACTCTTCGCCCTTACGCCTCTTTTTAGTTACCGCTGTTTTATTCGCTTCGGTCTTAGCCTACCAACTCTTTCAAGATAATGATATTGGTTCTGATAATCTGAATGAGATGATCCATGAAAACGAACGCCGTAGTGTTTTAAAAACACTTGATACGATTACGTTAAAACAAAAGAAAATTTTTAGTGATAAAAAAGTAGCAAGCGCATTAGACTCTATGGTAGTGCAAATGCGCGATGCTTTGGATGCTCCCAGCGATTCCATTATCTTGAGCAAAGAAATACAGATTGCAGGTTTTAAATTGCCCAATATAAGCCGGGACGATTTTGAGAAAATGTCTCCCAGTGAACTAGGAGATTCCTATGGAAAAGAGATGGGATTCTGGGGAAAATTAATGCTTACACAAGGCGTTAAATCCATTAAACAAGGAGGTAATTTACTGCAGTATCTATTCGGAAAAACTACGGTCGCGTTATTTTTCATGATGCCTTTTCTAGCTTTTTTTCTAAAAATAATTTATATCCGTGGTAAAAAATTCTATGTAGAACACCTTATTTTTTCCTTCCATTACCATACTTTTTTATTTTTACTTTTCACTGGTGTGGTGCTATTGGTACCGTCTGTAGGTGGTCCATTAATAGCTATCGGTTTTTTAATTGCATTTCTGTATCTGTTTATCGCATTAAAACGTATTTATCAGCAAGGCTGGTTTAAGACGCTTTTGAAAATTTTCATAATCTTTATAATTTACTTGTTTCTTCTAGTGATTTTCATGTCTTTTACAGCCGCAATTGGTTTTTTACTTTTTTAAGATATTAACATGCCATACGAAAAATACGAAACCGTCATTGGTCTCGAAGTCCATATTCAGCTCGCTACGAAATCAAAAGCTTTTTGTGGAGATGAAAATAAATTTGCTGGTTCGCCCAATACCCAGATCTCGCCGATCTCGCTGGCCCACCCCGGCACCTTACCTCGACTCAACGAGCGTCAGGTAGTCTACGCAGTACGTCTTGGTTTAGCACTAGGCTGTCGGATCAATCCGCTCAATCGTTTTGATCGTAAAAATTATTTTTATGCGGACCTTCCAAAAGGATATCAAATTACCCAACAAGACGAGCCTATTTGTATTGGAGGTGCGATAGCGGCGGTGCTCCTGCCAGATCATACTCGGACCATTCGGATTCACCATATTCATATGGAAGAAGATGCGGGAAAATCTACCCACGATGCGTATCCCGACCATACAGTCGTGGATCTAAATCGAGCCGGTGTTCCTCTTTTAGAATTGGTGACCGAGCCAGATTTTCGGTCGGCAGAGGAAGTGGATATTTTTATGAATACCATACGCCAACTTGTACGTTATTTGGAAATCTCTGACGGAAATATGGAAGAAGGAAGTATGCGTTGTGATTGTAATATTTCTGTTAGGCTGAAAGGAAGCGAAACGTTTGGTAATCGTTGTGAAATAAAAAATGTCAATTCCATGCGTTTCGCACGTAGAGCCATAAAGTATGAAGTAAAAAGGCAAATAGACCTACTCGAAAGCGGTGGTGAAGTACTACAACAAACTTTAAATTTTGATCCAGTCACCGGAAAGACTTCTCCACTTCGTTCCAAAGAAGATGCACATGATTATCGATATTTTCCAGACCCAGATTTACCACCGGTCGCTTTATCGGAAGATTTTATTGATCAAATCCGCCAAGAGCAACCTCCCTTGCCTTGGGCATTAAAACAAAAATTTCAGGAGGAATATGGCCTTTCAGAATATGATGCCAGATTGCTTACGGAGCATAAAAACGATGCGCTACTCTTTATGGAATGTTGCACTATTTCTTCTCACTATAAACCACTTGCCAATTTATTTATTAATAAAATAAAAACATACCAAAAAGAACATCCCAATACTACTTTTACCAAAGAACAACTCACGGAATTTGTCGCATTTACCACCTCTAACCAAATAAATATTACGGTAGCCAATCAGCAATTATTTCCTGCTATGGCAGCAGCACCTGAACAATCTGTAAAAAGTTTAGCCGAAGCAATGAATCTTTTCCAATCTGATGACGGCGATTTTTTAGATGGTTTAATTACAGAGGTATTGGCCCAATTTCCAGATAAAGTGAAAGCGTATAAAAACGGAAAAAAGAATTTATTACAAATGTTTATGGGTCAGGTGATGCGCAATGCAAAGGGAAAGGCGGATCCTAAAAAACTGCAAGATTTATTGAAAAAACATCTAGAAAAAGAATAAGTCTAAGCGATGTATAAATTTTTAATCTTTTGGATAGCCTGCACTTCTTTTCTACAAAATAACGACTACGATTATTTCGAAATAGAACACATATCTATTAATGAGGTTAGTGGTGATACCATTCTTAATGTAAATTATCTAGTTGAAATTAGGATAGATAACACTAAGGGATCTATAACAGAGATTCAAATTTTAGACGTAAATGCTATTGAATCTGCCGCAAGCACCATATTTTATGATCTACAAAATCAATCTATCAAGTTGGAATATGTAGAAGGCTTTTTTTCAGCAAAAAATTTAAATGATCTAGAAATTTCTAACCAAAAAAGCCATCATATATATTACAATTGTGATTCAAATAACTTAGGATCAAAAGTTAATAACTTTATAAACCATCAATTATTTTTCCTGCAAATTCTTACAAATTATAATGATAGTAGTGAGTATTCAACATTTTCCAGAAATGGATACCCACTTAATTATGATAAGGTAGATATAGATACCAGTGAAGAAGTTTTTAAATTAAACAATATTTCACTTGACGACTACTGCTACAATTATTATGATTGCTTAGTAAATAGAAGTTCTAAATTAACAGATAGTAAAATTCAAAAACTTGAACAACGATACAACAAGTTGGATCCCAGTTCCAAATCAAGAGTTACAGTAGATGAATTTATTAGTGCTGCGGAAGTCAACAAAAAAAGGCAAGCCAACCTTATAAGCCCATTACTAGAAAAGAGTCTAAATGTCTGTTTAAATGAAACGAGAGATCTTAACAAAATAGAACTAAACATAACAAAAACAAAAGACCAACCGGGGATTGATAAGATGATTATTAAAAGAGATGTCCTATTATTCCCAATCGATTTTCTTCCAAAAAAACTAAGAATAAAAGATTTAATAAAAATAAAAAAAACAAACAATTAAATATCTTACCACAATTCTATCATAGATTCCGTAACTTTGACAAAACAGAAAAAAATTATTCTATAAAATAAACCTGCTTATTATGTCCATGCAAGACGACGAGATTACCAAATTATACTACTCTATTGGAGAAGTATCCGAGATGTTTGACGTATCCAAATCACTCATCCGTTTTTGGGAATCAGAGTTTGATATTTTAAAACCTCATAAAAATAGTAAAGGTGATCGTCGGTTTACTCAAAAAAATCTAGATCAATTTAAGATTATTTATCATCTAGTAAAAGAGCGTGGATTTACCTTAGATGGGGCAAAAAAAGAAATCAAAAACAATAAGGATAGTCTGATTAAGAAAAATCAAATGGTCAAGTCTTTGACCGAGATTAAGGGATTTTTAGAAAAATTGAAAGAGGAGTTGTAGAGATTGTTGATTTGTTGATTTGTTGATTTGTTGATTTGTTGATTTGTTGATTTGTTGATTTGTTGATTTGTTGATTTGTTGATTTGTTGATTTGTTGATTTGTTGATAAACAAAAATAATTTACTCGCAAATTTAAATCCATATTCTATAAAAAACTTTATCTCTCAGTTCAACAAAAAATTAAATTCCTGCCTTTAGTAATTCACCGAACCGTTCAAGAATATGAAAAACTGCTGGACAATGCCTAGCATTCACTAAATGTAGATCCAGCTGTTGTGCAAATTGGGCGGCATGTGTATGTGGATATTCACGGCAAGCGCGAGGTCGATTTTCATAGATCTGACAAGTATGGTCTATATTCAAAAAAGGACAAGGTGTTGAGTTCATAACGGTATCACCATCTTCATCTTGTCGCGTATATCGGTCTTGAAAATCTGTCGATTTCATTCCCAAGTGTTTAGCAATACGGTTGATGTCCGTTCGATTAAGTTGTGGTGGAATACTTGTACAACAGTTCGCACAATCTAAACAATCGTATTTTTCAAAGGTATTATAATGCACATCATCCGCTAGCTCCGTTAAAACGTTAGTGGGTTTTCTTTTAAGTTGTCCAACTAACTTTTTATATGCTTTACGACGCCCTTTCTCTTGCGCTTTCCAGTCTTTTATCCAATCTGCGTTTTCGTTCATTTTTTAAAATCCATAATATTAAGAAAATGATCACAACGCTGATAATCTGCCTCGACATTTGACGCAATAATTAACAACCGATTATTAGCATAATTATCTAGCAATTGCTGATACCATTCCATTCCCTGCTGATCAAGATTGGTGGTTGGTTCATCCAGCAACAATATATCCGTTTTACTTCCAATGGCCAATGCCAACTTAAGTCGCTGTTTCATACCACTGGAAAAAAATTTCACTTCTTTATTGATTGATTTTTTGAATCCGAGTATTTCAATCAATTTATCCGTATCAAGTCCGGTTTGCAGTGGTTTAAATTTTTGATGAAAATCAATGGCTTCTTTGAGGGTAAATTCCTCAATCAGATCAATATAGGGAGCTGCGTAGGCTACGTGCTCATAAACCTTTTCAATGTCTAGAGCATCACCATACTGTGTAAAGATTATTTTTCCTCTAGAAGGAGTGAGGTGTCCAGATAAAATTTTTAAGAACGTAGACTTTCCTGTGCCGTTATTACCAAGGATGGCATAACGATGTTGAGATTGAAAATGGTAATTGATATTTTTGAATATCCATTCAAAGCGATACCGCTTAGCTACTTCACGCAGTTCGATTTCCATTTGCGCGATTGCCATTTACATGTCGAAGGCCGATAATACCTCGGTTGGCCTTCTTGATAAAAGAAATAATCATTTCCCGTTCAGGGGTAGAATGAGGACTGGCCATAATTTTTTCAACCGCTTGGCTGGTGTTATAACCTTTCATGTATAGTGTGCGATAGACAGCCTGAATATCGTGAATTTGATCGTTGCTAAATTTATGTCGTCGCAATCCAATAGAGTTAACACCGACATAAGAAAGTGGTTCCCGTGCCGCTTTGATAAACGGTGGTATATCTTTTCGCACCAATGAACCTCCACCGACCATGACGTGGGTTCCAATTTTCACAAATTGGTGAACCGCACAAAGTCCACCTACGATAGATTTATCACCAATGGTGATGTGTCCGGCTAGATTAACACAGTTGGCAAGAATACAACGTTCGCCAATGACACAATCATGGGCTACATGTACGTAAGCCATAATGAGACAATGATCACCGATCCGCGTTTCTAGGTTAGAAGCAGTCCCTCGGTTGAGGGTGCAGTATTCGCGGATAATCACGTTGTTGCCAACAATCAATTTGGAGTCTTCATCTTTGAATTTAAGATCCTGAGGAATAGATCCCAGAATGGCGCCAGGAAAAACTTTACAGCTC
>CALFWZ010000076.1 GCA_937928405.1 uncultured Saprospiraceae bacterium | reverse complement strand
CATTAAAACAAAAACAAACACACCCACAAAAAAAACCGCACTACACATGTCTCTGCGCCTCTGCACAACAAAAAAAATAACCCTCATATCAAAAAACAAAAACAATTACACCAACAAAAAACTGCATACCGCGTGTCTCTGCGCCTCTGCGCGACAAAAAAATATAACCTTTATATCATTAAAACAAAAACAAACACACCCACAAAAAAAACCGCACTACACGTGTCTCTGCGCCTCTGCATCTTTACAAGAAAAAACACAGGATATTTTTCACCCCTCCGCCTTCGCCAACCCCTCCTTATAAACCCGCAAACAACGCTCCCGCGCTTCCTTATGATCCACGATAGCTCCTACGTATTCATCCGTCCCAAATTCAGGAACCCACTTTTTTATATACCCTTTTTCTTTATCAAATTTATCTGCCTGCGTATAAGGATTAAAAATCCGAAAATAAGGAGCAGCATCCGTACCTGTCCCAGCAGCCCATTGCCAACCACCATTATTGCTAGCCAGATCAAAATCCAATAATTTTTCAGCAAAATAAGCTTCTCCCCATTGCCAATTAATCAATAAATGTTTGGTCAAAAAACTGGCCGTGATCATTCGAACTCGATTGTGCATATGTCCCGTCGTATTAAGTTCTCGCATGCCGGCATCAACGATAGGATATCCGGTTTTACCCTCACACCAAGCCTTAAATTCAGCTTCGTTATTTCTCCATTCTATTTGAGCATACTTTGCACGAAAAGGACCCTCCGCTACGTGCGGAAAATGACTCAGGATCATGGCATAAAAGTCTCGCCAGATCAGTTCATTTAAAAAAGTCTCATTAAGTCGACTCGCCTTAAACGCTTTATCGCGAATAGAGATCGTACCAAACCGAAAATGTAATCCCAATCTAGAAGTTCCATTGATCGCTGGAAAATTTCGGGTCTCATCATAATTTTTAATTATTTTTTGAGTAACCGATCGATTTGGAATAGTCTGATCAGTAGGCTCAAATCCCATTTCTTTCAGCGAGATTATTTTTTCTGGTTTAGTTTGGAAAAGATTTTTAAAGTATTTTTTATTAGGATAAGGCTTTAAGTAATAGGTCTCCCCACTTTGCGTTATTCGGCTCTTTAATTTAGCTTTCCAAACTTTGCTGTAAGGTGTGAAAACAACGTATGGAGTTCCATCGCCTTTCACCACTTCATCCTTTTCAAAAATCACATGATCTTTATATGTATGAAAAGAAATATCTTTTTTAGAAAGTAAAGACGCTACCGCAGTATCTCTTTTTTTTGCGTAAGGTTCATAATCATGATTCGTATAAACAGACTTGATCGTATAAGTCTTCATCAGCTCCCGCCAGATTTTTTCAGGAGTACCATAACGAACCAACATGGTACTACCCTGTTCTTTTAATTCAGTATGCAACCGGCTTATTTCATTATGAATAAATGCGACTCGAGCATCTTTTTTATTTGCTAACTTATCAAGAATTGCTCTATCAAAAATAAATAGCGGCAGTACATTTTTTTCGTTTTTCAAAGCGCGATAAAAACCGGCATTGTCATCTAATCGAAGGTCACGACGGAACCAAAAAATAGTAATAGGTTTTGACATAAAAAGATTGGTAGTTTAGTGCTCCATATAAACCTAAGAAAAGTAGAATTGTTCAGTAGAGATAATTTATAAATACGCTCTGCATCAATTCGCTCTACTCCGCAAACAACAACTCCAATCCTGTTCCTGCTCTTGGCAAAAATCCAGGCCAGGTTTCTTCATTGGAATTGGGTTTTATTTTTAAAAATTTAGAAAAATCTTTTCCCTTTAAATGCGTTCCTAAAAAGGCAGTAACAAAATGTTGATTGATATTATTCATCCGACGTTGATCCCAGGCAGGTTCTGCATACCGATAGTATTCGTCAAAATGTAATCCGGGTTTTAGCGTTGCAGTTGGAGGTGGATTCGGCGCTACATTATGTCGAGCATTATCATACGTTAGTAAATAGCGTTCTGTTTCTGTAGCTCCGGTAAAAATGGCCTTGATCCCCGTTTCATAACCAGAAATATCATCTTCACTTCCCGCCACAAAAAACGTCGGTACCTTTAATCCTTTTAAACCTTCGGCATCCCAAACTTTTTGCGTCATTCCCCAAGGAGCAAAAGCCACCACCGCTTTAATTCGTGGATCTACTGATTTTCGATAATCCGGATGAGCATGACCTCGCACCGCTAAGGCCGTACTTCCCCCCGTCATTCCTGTAAAAAATTGAGTAGCACCTGTACTATATCCAGCACCCGCTGCATTCAGCGATCCATAGCCTCCCATCGAGTACCCAATTAATCCTGTTTGATCGGCATTCACGATCCCTGATAAAAAAGATTTACTATCCGCTTTTCCCAGACTGGCCATTTCATCTAAAACAAATAAAATATCTTTTGATCGATTTAACAACGTACTAGGAAATGGAGCAGCATCTCGGAAAGTAGATTCTGTATGATCAATAGCAACTACCACATAACCCTTGGACGCCAAATTCTCCGTCAAATAAGTCATCAGAAACCTTGATCCTACATAACCATGCGAAACAATCACCAACGGAAAACTTCCTTGATCTGCACTAGGAGTCGCATCGCGTAAAGCACGCCCCTGAAAAGTAAAAGGAATCAACGGACGCTTAGGATCTCCATTGATTCCAAGCACTTCATCATAAGTTACCAATTCTTGTGCATCCGCTGGAATCACCGCCGGATACCAAACTTCTACGGTCAAAGGACGATCATATCGCGCTTCTACGCCATCCTTCGAATTAAGAATATCTACCTGATCCTTATTCATCAATTCTACTGTTCGGACGCCCACTTTATGATCTCCTCGTTTTGCTAACTCGGGCGCATCAGGCAAAGCGTCACCAAAAAGAAAAGGAGTCACCGCTTCTTGAGCAGTACCAGTATTAGCAATCAACATTATTATAGTTATTAATAGTGGGAATAGGATACGAGAAAAGATCATGTTTTTTTTCTGGGAAGATAGGAAATTTCTTTAAAAACTTTTTTTAAGACTATTCGTATAATTCATTCATTATCAACAATTTAAATTTTCTGTTATATTTTTTTGAAAAAAAAGAAAGCTAAAATTTGGTTTTAATGTAAACAAATTATTAACTTTACACCATAATGTAATCATAATAGTTCAATTTATTGTAAAAAAGCTACTCAAGAAGAGATATTCTTCATTAACCAGTATTAATTAAAACATGAGACTCCAACAACAAGAAACGCTTTACTTCCAAAATGAAAAATCTGATAAGATCTATCAGGTAGATTTATGTGAAGTAACGGGTGGAATGTATTTGGTAAACTTTCGATATGGCCGGCGAGGAAAACCGCTTCGAGAAGGAACGAAAACCGATCAACCCATAGCACTAGAAGCAGCACAAAAAATATTTGATAAACTGGTTGCGGAAAAAGTGAAAAAAGGATATAATTCCTCCAATACGCCCGCGCCTGCTGTCATTCCGGCTAAAGTAGATACTAGTCTAAGCACCGAAGAACCAGAAAAAGTTGATCCTTTTGATTTTGAATTGGCTCCAGCTCGTAAATCAGCCATTCTAAATGCTATTCAAGAAATAATCAATAAAATAGATCGTACCAACACGGGTCGTCCCTCTTCTCTTTGGAATACGTTTAAAGATATTGTTCAAAATCCTACTAATAATAAAACAAATAATCCAACAATCAGCGATTTTCCTAAATCTAACTCTGGTCGTACCATTGAACGCTTAGTCCGTAGAGTGGGAGAATTAAGGATCAAAGAGGCAATTCCATTATTAATCAACATTCCAACTACAAAAAATCATACTTTAGTAAACTATAATTTAGTCTGGGCCATTGGCCGTTGTGGCGATCCAGTTGGCATGTCTAAGCTTGAATTGATTCGTCGTCTATTGCCTACGAATGATTCGCTCTATCCCATGATCAAAGAAGCGCAAATGGCTTTGATGAGTGAAACGGAACAGAAAGAATTAGCAGGTTTTATCGAAGACACACTTCCAGCCTCTGTCAAACTTATTTTGTCAAACGGTAAAGCATTAGGAACTTTACTTTTACAGGAAGATAAAGGTGGTAAAGAAGCTAGATCCTGTATTTCTAATCTTTATCTCATTGCTAAATTTAAGGATTCTGTTAGGAATGCACTATTTTATTTTATCAATAAAACACCTTTTACTGGACATGGATTCTTTAAGGCTTTCCGCCAAATTTTTAAAGCTGCCGAATTTCGAGGCGATGCGGAATTGTTTGGTTTAATGGCTTATCGTATTCAAAAAACACCTGGAAATTTTATCGTCAATCCTTGGAGTCACCAACACATCAACAATCGTTATGTCAAGGTTGTAGATGAACTCAAAAATCCAGATGCCTCCATCGCCTTTTCTGTTCAAACCAAACATTATCTCCAACGACGAATCGCCCGAATGCTTCGCAATAAAGGCAACGTCGCTGATCCTGAATACATAAAAATGGCAGTAGGCATTTTACAATATTATAAAGACAGTGACGAAATTCCATTGCACAGTGAAACCTTCTATTCTTATAACCGTGATGCCGATGGAAGATGGAATAGCGTAAAAAATACGTTGCACTATACCAGCACAACAGCATATACAGCCTTCAATCAAATTCTTTATTCCAATAGCCCTAGATACCAATTATCTAAAGGTCGGCAAAAATTGATTTTCCGTGAAGGTGCAAACACCAATAATCCACCTACGGAAAGAGAAGAAGCTTATCCGGAACTTTGGGATCGTTTGCCACAAGGGTTCCTTCAGTTACTTGCATCCAGCGAATCCTACCTGGTACATGAATTTGCCGTCAAGGCTGCCAAGGCCAATCACCGAAAAGTCTTAGGTTTAATAAATACAGAATTTGTTATTCTATTATTAAAAAAATCGTATCCAGAAACGTTACGCTACGCCGTTTCCTTAGCGCGTTTTGTTTACCGTCCTGACAATCCAGATTTTGATTTAATCAACTCCCTACTCTACGCAGAGCTTGAGGAAGCCCGTAGATTAGGCATTGGATGGATGGACGAAAATCCTACTCCTTTTTTAAGTAATGAAGAGTTTATGGTGACGCAGTTGTTTAACCCAGCTACCGAGGTTTCAGACTGGTGTCAACGATCTTTACAAAATCATAATTTATCTGAAGAAAAATCTTTAACGCTTATTGCCAGAGCCATTGCTAAAATGCTCCGTTACGATGCCACTGCTACCACTGCTGATAGAAATGCTATTCTAAATGCAGGCGAATTATTATCCCAACATTTTCAAAAACCACTTTCGCAAACCAGTTTTAAAATCATCAACGAACTACTTGGACATCCCGTGCCAGCAGTGGCTGTTTTTGGAGCAAAGATTCTATTGAATCACCAGACACCTCCAGAAGAACTACCAGAGGATTTATTACTTGGTTTAATCAATGGAGATACCAACGAACTACGGGCAGTAGGAATTCAACTCCTAGGCAAATTGCCCGACGAAAATCTCGCCACCAAACGAGACTTAATGGTCGGACTCTGTCTTTCACAACACGCGAATGTTCGTCAAGACATTCAACCAATTGTTGGTAGAATTTCAGAAAAAGATAGCGACTTTGCTAAAGACATGGTTCTAAGACTGGCACCGTGGTTAATGAAAAAAGAAGTGCACGAAGGTGCAGACGATGATCTCGTAAAATTACTTTCTGAAGACCTCAAAGATCACCTCCATCATTTGGCACCAGATATCATGCTAGACCTTTTATATAGTGCTAGAAAACCGGCACATATCGTTGGATATTTAGTTCTTAAAAATCATGGAGATGGTAAAAAACTGACCATGCGACAAATTGTCCAACTGGGAAGTAATGAATTAGTCGATGTTCGTAAATGGGTAATGAATTATTATTCAGCACAGCCGGAACGCATCAAATTTGAATTGCCCGAAGCAGTAAGGTTATTGGATGCACGTTGGGACGACAGTCGAGATTTCACCATGAATTTTTTACGAACTTCTCTTGACGAAAAAGATTGGACGCCAGATGTATTGGTCAGCATTTGCGATAGTGTAAATCCCATGGTGCGGCAATTTGGACAAGAACGAATTACCAAGTTTTTCAAAGAAGAATATGGCGAACAATATTTACTACAGTTAAGTCAACACCCTAGTGGAGATCTGCAAAACTTTGCCACCAATTATTTGGACAATTTTGCGGCAGACAAACCAAAAAACATCGAGCAATTAGCACCATATTTTACAACCGTTTTGGCAGGTGTCAACAAAGCCGGTGTCGCGAAAAAAAGAATCTTTAATTTTCTACATCAAGAAGGATTAAAAGATGAAAAATCAGCAGCCATTGTTGCCAGTGTCATTGCCAGACAATCAGCGAGTATGGCTATAACGGATAAAGCACGCTGCTTAGAAATCATGCGTGATCTAAAAAAAGTGTACCCTAATATTTCGTTACCGGCGGTTAAGATAGCATTCATGGACTATCCCATTGCACAACCACAAAAAATATAAAGCTATGTTATTTAACTATAAATACAGTGGGAGTTCAGCGGTCAATAGTAGTGCGGCAAAAACAGGAATGAATTTCGCGCCCGACGCCTTACGGGAACCTACCTTTTTTCGAGGCACCCTGCGTAAAAATATTCCGTTCCGAGAAGCCATTTCGGCCTTGCATTATGTCGTCGTTTCTGATCTAAGATTTAAACCAAAAGATCGAGAGGAGTACAAAGCTTGGGCGCTAAAACAGGAGCAGATTTATCTGGAAGAAATGGCCGCCACCAACGTAGACTTAAAAGCCCAAGTGGGCGTTCGTCGTAAAGAATTGGAAGACCTTTACCAACAGTCTAGTAAAATTATGGGGCCTTATTATAAGGCTCAAAAAAAGTACTTCGAATACATTTATAAACGAGATCGAGACGCTTGGTTTGTACTCGACCCAGTCATTACCGTTCACCCTGATGAGGTTTTCTTTGAATGTTTTAGTCAAGATGAATCAACTTACGGAAGACTCGGAACAGGCTACGAAGTGTTTAAAAATGTTAATGAGTTTGCTTGTGGAACCACGAATATTGATTACTCGGATGCCTTGTACAAAGAGTTTCAAAAAATTCGAGATTATAAAACGACTGACTTTAATATTGACCCAAGTGGATTTGAAGTAAAAACGACACAGGAAGATAATTTCAAGGAAGTAAAAATTGATCTCCCCGATAGTTGGGTACGTGGATTTTTACAAGTAAGTTCAGCGATGACCCTTGATAACGTCTCTTTCGATTTACATCCAATGGACGTTTATAATTTCTGTTTTATTTTAAAAAGATATAAAGAAAAAAAAGGTCCTCGTTCGATTCGTTTTGTGCTAAAACCAGGACAACCGGTCAAAGCCATTTTTGAACCTTGGAATTACGAAGTAGTTTGTAGTCGTAGTCCATATCACGGAACTTCAGAAAAGGAGATTCGTATCTGGGGTCGTCGTCGATTATTGATTTTAGAACGACTTATTCCTGTAACCAAGAAATTCACGGTCAATTTATTAGGCACTGGACTTCCCTCTTTTTTCATCGCCGATATGGGAGATATGAATTTTACCTTGGGACTTTCAGGATGGACAAAAAACGACTGGTCACGAGCAGGCAATTTTGATTTACTAGCACCACGAGCAGAGATAGATTTGTTTACTAAAGCGAAAGTATTTGAAGCGTTGAAAGAAACTTGGTTTGCTACCGCAGACGAGTTGGCTCAAAAACTAAAAATGGATCGAGCCGTGATTACGGGAGCACTATCTGCTTATACACAAGCGGGACGCGTCATGTTCGATCTGAATCGAGGTGTTTATCGGGTACGAGAACTCAGCCGTGAACCACTTCCTTTTGAACAACTGCGCTTTGCCAACGAGCGCGAGCAAGAAGCCCGTACGCTCGTTAACGATAAAAATGTAAATGCCACACTTACACTCGTGGAGGATAATCATAAAAAAATAACTGGTCGAGTAAATGACCAGAACAAGAATCATGATACCGAGTTACTTATTAATGCCGACCAGCGACTGGTGAAAGCCAGTTGCACCTGTCGGTTTTTTCAAAAGAACAAATTATTCCAGGGTCCGTGTAAACATATCCTGGCGACTAGAATACACGCCCATCAAAAGTGATGGGTGGAGCCTGAGTGCTTAAAGAAGCATAAAGACAGGCACAGAAAAACTTGCATTCCGGCTGGCGTTTCGCCAGTCACGCTAACAACTTTTGCATACGTCACCGACTGACTCTTTATATTGCATTACATGCAAGGTAGTGCACATTGCGGTTTGACTTCCTTGAAGTCAATATGCACTACCTTACAGTAATGCTTTGAGTTGAGCCATTCGGTTGAAAGCATCTACGAAGTTTTTCTCTTCTGGCCGGTTGGCCCATTGGCTTATTAGCTGGTTGGCTTTCTTCTATCGCATTAGCGCGTTAGAAGGAAGCCAACTGGCTAACCAGCTAACTAGTCAACCAGCCTATTAATTAAAGCCTAAAGATTTTGCAATATGGCTGGCGTTTCGCCAGCTCCGCTGACAACTTTTGCATACGTCACCGGCCGACTCTTTATATTGCATTACATACACTAGTATACCCATTGCGGTTTGACTTCCGTGAAGTCAATAGACATACTAGTGTAGTAATGCTTTGAGTTGAGCCGTCCGGTCGAAAGCATCTACGAAAATTACTTTGGGTTTTTACGCTGTTGAAATGTTGAGTTGCTGAAATGTTGAATCACTTAAATATTCAATGCTTCATCAATTCAACAAATCAACGATTAAACAATTAAACCTTTCAACAACCAAAAAATGTCTCAACCACGTACTCGTCAGGAACTTTACGACTTGATCAAAGAATCTGGGAAGCAAGAATTCATCCTCGCTGAAATGAAGCGGCTTGGATTTTGGGAAGACAACCAAGAAAAACCTTCGTTACCAGAAGTCTTACTAAAGCGACAAGGAGAATTACGAAGAGAAATTTCAACGCTAGTTGCCAAACAACGAAAAGTAGAAGACCCTGAAAAACTTCTAAACCAATATCGAAAAAAGCGACTAGAAGAATCTAGGATAAAACAACAGGAAAATCGCGAAAAGCGAGCGCAAGAAAAAGAAGAAAAGGCAGCGGCTTGGAAAGTGCGTAAATCCAAAGAAATTCTCTATCTCGGTGATGATATTTCTGTTGGACTTTCAGATAAAAAAAGCAATACCACACAACTCCAAAAGTTCCAATTACCAGATTTTTCCGACGCAGCAGCATTAGCTACCGCCATGCAAATGGAAGTCGGAGAATTGCGCTTCTTAGCCTACAATCGACGGGTGACCAAAGTGAGTCATTACCAACGATTTTATATGCAAAAAAAATCAGGTGGACAACGGTTAATTTCTGCCCCGATGCCTCGCTTAAAAAAAGTACAGTATTGGATTTTAGAAAATATTCTAAATAAAATTCCCGTACATGAACAAGCCCACGGATTTAAGGCTGCCAGTTCTATCATTACCAATGCCCTACCCCACATCGGACAGGATGTCGTCGTCAATTTAGATTTTAAAGACTTTTTTCCAACGGTTAATTTTATTAGAATTAAAGGCGTATTTACCAACCTCGGATACTCTTCTCATATCGCCACTATTCTTGCGTCGCTCTGTACCGAGCCAGATGTGGATCAGATGGAAATGGATCATGTAAAATACTTTGTGGCCAAAGGACCTCGGGTATTACCACAAGGTGCGCCCACCAGTCCAATGCTAACCAATATTCTTTGTTATAAACTAGATAAGCGATTATCAGGCTTGGCGAATAAAAATGGATTTAATTATTCTCGGTATGCGGATGATTTAAGTTTTTCTGCCAAAGGAGATGCGGCTGAAAATTTGACAAAATTATTGTGGGCAGTTCGTAAAGTTACCACCTCAGAAGGCTTCGTCTTACATCCTGAAAAACTACGCATCATGCGTAAAGGCGCTCGACAAGAAGTAACTGGTCTAGTCGTCAACGAACAACTGGGAATTAGTCGAAAAACTTTACGGAAATTTAGAGCACTACTCCACCAAATAAAACAAACTGGCTGGCAGGGAAAGCAATGGGGCACGAGTCCGAACATCGTTTATGCGGTCTATGGCTATGCTAATTTTGTTAGCATGGTAAAACCTGAACAGGGCGAAAAATTAATGACGGAAGTACAGTCATTGATCGCTCAATGGAAAGTAAAGCCTCAACAAACCAAACCACCTGTTTCTAATAAACTGGCCAATAAAATTTCGGAAGAACAAGAGAAATTGAAAAAAGAGGATCCCAAAAAAGACGATGATCAGCCGGGATGGAAATTGTGGTAGAATGACAAAACCGTAGATAGCGTTTATGAATGCTATCTACGGTTTCGCAAAATATTTTTCAAATAAGATATTCCTAAAAATAACGAGGTGTCGTTACCTTCTTATCGGTAAAATTAAAATCGTATCCTAGCATGATTTCATAAGAAGCACCAGATACCGGACGTAATTTACTAATCGTATAATCATAAGACATACCAATTCGCAGTCCATTGCGTAAGTAAAAAGAGCCCCAAAAATCTATGGAGTCAAAAGAACTTTCCCCACCAAAGGCATTGGCACTAAAAGCGGACCGGAAAGAAGTTCCCAACCACAGGCTTTCAAAAAACAAAAGACTAAGATCGAGGTCAAATTCGGTCGGTGCACCTACGACATTGAGTGCGTTGGACTGAGAAGCTAATTCGCCTAATAGGCCTACACTTTTAATTAAGATCGAAGGTTTAAAGTACAGTGCATCCCCATTCAATGGAAACGCTGCACCAGCAGAGAAATAAAAATGTCGATAATATTTAGCACCTCTAGCAGCCGATCCCCCCGAAGGTGTTTTATCTCCTAAATCCCATGAAATTAATTGTGGAACGGAAAATCCAACATAGTATTTTGGAGCATAGTAAAAAATACCAGCACCAAAGTTTGGCAACCAACGAGTAGGTGTATCGGTAGAAAAAGAAGTATCCAGTTCTCGTGGATCTCGATAACGTAACAACGTCCAATCAGCTCGCCAATTCATCGCACCTGCCTGTAGCCCCATGGATAATTTTCCATTACCAAAAGGAACACGATAGGCGTACGCCAAAAATGCAGAAGTCGAACCAGTTGCGCCAATTTTATCGTTGACAACACTCATTCCTAATCCTACTCTTTCCTTAAAAGGCATATGTATGGTAAACGATTGAGTCGTTGGTGCTCCGTCAATTCCTAACCACTGACCACGCTGTAAAGCACGAACAGATAAATATTCTGGACTACCCGCAAAACCAGGGTTATAGGCCAAACTATTAAACATATATTTGGTAAACATCGGGTCCTGTTGCGCAACCATCTGCCCGATCAATCCTCCGATCATTATTAAAACCAATGTAAATTTTCTCATATTCTGCCAGTCTTTAGTAGATGCAATGACTACAAAATTTATCCAAATATCATGCCTTCTATATAAAAAATACCCGTAATAGGTATTAAACTATTACGGGCAATTTTATATATAATTTTAAATTAATACTTAATCATCTCTACAAAAGAAGCTTAGGTTATTATCGATGGATTTGAAGCCAACCGCTATATTGCTCGCCTTCTCCGTCTTCAATTAGATAAAAATAGGTTCCATCCGGTAAATCATGATTATTCCATCTGCCTGAAAATGGATCATCATTGGTATATCCTTCTCGATCATATACTTTGTTACCCCAACGATTAAACACTTGGACCCGGTTGTCAGGGAAGCGCTCAATTCCTAGAATAATAAAATTATCATTCACACCATCTCCATTGGGTGAGAAACCATTGAATATCGTCAATTCTTCACATAAGATGGTAATATTGACGGTGGCAGTATCCTGTCCAGTGGACGTACTTAGTACATACTGGAAACTATCCACTCCACAAAACTCCCTGGCAGGACTGTAGATGAACGTATTATTCGTCGGATCTACAATCGCCGTTCCATTGGCTGGTCCATTGATTATTTCAAGGCTAATAAATTCACCATTGAGTGTATCATTTTCTAGTATATCGATGATTACCGAAGTATTAATTATCGTCAGCGTATCATCGTTAATCGCCACTGGACCATCTCCCAACAACGTAAGATTTATGATGGATAAGAAAGTGGTATCACATACTCCAAAATCATCACAAATTACTATACAGGCAGTATCTTGTCCTAATCCTACACTTTCAAAAATTACGCACCAAGTATCATCCACCAATTCAATTTCATTATTAATATTAGACAATTCTGGACAAGCATTAAAAATGGTATCAATATTACCAGCGAGTTCAGTGGTGTCCACACAGAATTGGTCTACTTCCCCAAAGAATATATCCGTTGTAATCGATTCGGTCATAGGTGGTTCAACGGTAACCAATAATACGGTGGTGTCACAGTGTCCGGCATCGTCACAAAGTACAATACAAGCTGGATCCGTTCCAATTCCAATTCCCTGATAACTCACACAATAGGTGTCAGGATCGATGGTATAGTTGACATTGGTACCTGAACTATCTGCACAGATATTAAAGATCGTATCTATAACTCCAGGCAATACCGTAGTATCCATGCAGAACGTGTCCGTAAAATTAATTAGAATTGTAAATGGTATCGTATCCGTTGGTAACGAAACAAAATCGTCACACAGAATATTTACATTAAAAGTATCTAAACAACCAGCGACAGAATCTCTGAGGATAATTTGGTGCATTCCGGTATCCAATTCCATCTGCGCACCTTGAGGCTGAAGATTAAATCCGGGTTCAGCCGTATCGATGATCACACCAAATTGTGATACGATCATATCTCCGTAAACATTATCTAGGTCTCCTCCAATCAATTCAGTTCCTAATAAAATCCAATCTCCCGTTGGATCCCAAACATTCATACTATCGACCAATTCGTTGAGACCAATAAATTGTCCCATGGAAAAGAAATTATTATTTACCTGCCAACTATTGAGGGTATAAACACTATTATTACTGAAAGCGATGCCATCGTAAAGAACCGTAGTATCAACATTACATCCTAAAAATCCATTGGTGTACGGTAAGCCATTATCCGTTACTTCGTAGTTTAGAATTTGACCAACAGTGAGTTCCAAACAAATCGGAGTGAGTTCATCGCATTCTGCCGCTTCTATTTCTGGTTGTCCCAAATATGTTTCATCCAAACAAGGTTGACAGATAACATCAAGTTCTATCGTATCTATGCATCCTTCGAGTAAATTTTCGACGATCACCTGGTGGAAGCCCGTATCAATGGCTAGCTCTAGTCCGTTTGGAATAGGTTGTAATCCTGGTTCAACATTTTCAATTGGTACACCTCCAAGAGAGATGACCGCAGGTCCATAATTATTATTAAAATTATCACCGATGATCAGAAATTCGTCCAATCTCCAGTTTCCAGCAGGGAACCATACATTAAGAGAGTCCACCAATTCTTGCGGACTGGTCAAGTTTTCTGCACTAAAGACAGATCCTTGTACGGACCATTCTTCTAGACCAAAGAGATTGAGATCAAATAAATTAGTTACATCGTATTGTACTAAAGAATCGATATTACAACCCAAAAATCCTCCAGTATAAGTTGCTCCGTTGTCTGTAATTCGGTAATTAATAATCTGAGAAATAGAAAGATCTACACAGATAGGTACCGTGCCATCACAATTGTCGGCGATCAATTCTGTCGGCCCCGCGTAAATACCTGGACAATTGCGACAATCCACCAATACATTAAAGGTATCGACACAACCTGCGACTAAGTCAAAAGTGATAATCTGGTGGAAGCCAGAATCAAGCGATAGTTGCGTACCATCGTTATCAATATTAATTTCTCCTTGAATAATTCGTTGATCCGAAGAAGCGAAAGACCTCAATGCCATTGCTCCATAAACGCCATTGATACTACTCGTAACAATATTATTACCGTCTAATTCCCAATTACCCATCGGATCTAAAATATTAATACTGTCAAGCAATTCTGCGATGGTTGAGAATGTATCAACGGATATATTTCCTCCATTCACCGGCCAGCCAGTCAACTCATACGGTCCAATCGGGAAATCAATTAAGAAATTATCAAAACGATATGTTAAGGAAGTATCACTCTGACAACCAACAAAATTTCCATTATAGAATAAACCATTATCAGAAATTTCGTAATTATCAATTTCTAATATTCCGATTGGTAAACAGAAATCTGCACCTGCTTCACAATCAAAAGTGGGAAGCACTAAGGTATCTCCATTTGAAATTTCACAATCAGTGGTAATAGAAATAACCACACAAGTCGTATCTGGCAAACCATTATCATTCCCAATAATACAAATCGTGTCTACTCCAATACCAGAGAAAGCATTAGAAGTATAGTTTAGGCAACCCAATGAATCTAAAGTCCAGCTACCAAAACTACTTAGTCCAGCAAAACCACCACCTTCCAATTCATAGGTAATTCCGATAGTATCGAAGCATGGTTCCAACTCAAAGCAGAATTCCGTCATGCTATTGGTTGGAAGATTGACATTAACGGTATCTGATGTAGGACAATTACTACATTCGTCAATAATCGGTAAATTATTGGCAATTGCTGTACATCCATTTTCATCGGTGACAATCAACGTATAGGCACCAACACCTAAATCCGTCCGATCTCGTATATCATCATTACCAGGAATATCTTGCCAGTCGTAGACATAATTACCATTACCACCACTGGCGGCTACGAAGATCATTCCCGTCGTATCACAAGTTTGATTTTGAGTAATAATATCTAAGACAATCGCTACTGGTTCTTCTACGCTAAAGCAATTTTCTCCTGCTAAACAACCATCCGCGTCCGTCACCGCAATACAATACTCCCCTATTCCTAAAGTACCATTGCTCACTTCTTGACCGTTGACATCGTAAATGGTTGCAATAAAAGGTTCGGCAAATCCAGGCTCCGTATCCACGGTAAAATCCACGGTACCATCTTCGTTTCCGATACAGCTAAGTAAGACGGGGTTATTTTCAATATTAATATTGGCAGCGGCATCTATTTCATTTAATAATACAAACGATGTAACTTGTTCGCAACCCGTTGCACCATTATCAGAAACGGTGACCGAGTAGAATCCAGCTGCTAAATTATTACGACTTGCTCCGCCTCCACCATCGCTCCATGCGTAGGTATAACTCGTGCTACCATTCGCTACGTCAATACTAACTGATCCGTCGTTATCATTACAGCCAGGAAGATCATCAATATTAACCGTTAGTTCTAATGGATTGAATTCTTCTATTACTATTTCGACATAGTTTAAGCAACCAGTAGAAAAATCTGTTACAGTTACAAAGCAGGAACCAGCAGGCAAGTTATTGACACTAAACCCTGTTAAACCATTACACCATTCATATTGGTAAACAACCGGACCTAAGACAGCGGTACCATTAGATTCATTACAAGTGGCCGGTGTGGTGGAAATAATTTCTGGCTGTGGACCATCGGCATTTTGAATCGCAAAAGTAGTGGTCGTCTGACAAGCCGGATCATTCAATCGACTAATTACCACGGTATATACTCCAGCAGGAATATTATTGGCAGCAGCATTATCACTAACATTGGGTGTCCAACTAAATGAGAACGCTGCATTATCACCAACCATCTCAAGGAAAGCAGATCCATTAGATTGATTACAGCTAGCAGCAACTTTCACTGTATTTTCTACAATTGGTGTTTCACAAACAACAGGAATACAAGTATCAATAATATTGATATTCTCTATGACTACACTACACCCTTCATCGTCCGTAACGGTAACCGTATAAGATTCTGGCAATAAATCCGTTCGATCAGATCCATTATCATCGCCCGGAAGATCTGCCCAATCAAAAGTATAAGGTGCTACTCCACCAGATGTAACTAATGAGATAGAACCATCTGACAAACAAGTTTTATTTAAAGCAATCACATCAATATCTAGTAATTCGTTTCCTTCTACCTCAAAACAAGATTGAGCAGCTAAGCAGCCCGCATCATCATTTACTAAAATACAATAGGTTCCAATATTCAATGCACCATTTACTTGTTCATCTCCATTTTCGTCTACAATAGATATCTGTGGTACTCCATTAAATCCAGCATCAGGCACTACGGTAAAGTCAACCGTACCATTGACATCACCAGCACATGGAATCGTGACGATATCATTTTCATTTTCAATATTAATTGCTGCCCCAGCTACATCATCATTCAATGCAAATATCAATTCAGTAAAACAACCAGTCTCAGGATCTACCACTATGACCGTATAAATACCAGCAGCAAGATTATCTCTGGTATTTCCGCCACCCCAGCTATAACCATAATTTCCACTACCTCCGGTAACTTCAATAGTAACAGAACCATTGCTTTCACCACACTGTGGACTTTGGTTAATAATGGCCGTGGGCTCCAAACCATTTTCTGAAGCAACGGTAACGGCAATCACGTCTAGACAATTTGTCGTTGGATCATTAATGGTAACAAAGTAGGTACCTGCCGATAAATCAACCCGGCTATTTGTCACTTGATTGTCACTCCAAGTATAGGTAAAGTTGGTTGGTAAAAATGTTACTTCACCATCTTGAGCCAAACAAGTCGAAGGAACAATATCAATACTTGTTGGTTCAGGACCATCAATATTTCCTACCGCAAAGTCCACAAAAGCAGTACACTCAGCATCATCATTATTTACAATTAATACAGAATAGGTACCAGCAGAAAGATTACTAGCAGTACTACCATTACTTACGTTGGGCGTCCAAGTAAAACTATATTCAGCGGGGTTCAAGTTTATTTGAATTGCGGCTTCCCCATCATTATTGTTACAGGTAGCCTCTCGAACGACAATGCTAGTAACTTCTAGATCATTACAATTTTCACAACCTACCGGACTACCAACGGTAATATTCTGAGATACAGCAGTACAACCAGAAGCATCGGTTACCGTCAAATCATACGTACCTCCATCTAAATTGGTCCGCTCGGGATCATTATCGTTACCTGGGATATCGGCCCAGTCAAAAGTATAAGGCGCATCTCCTCCGCTTGCTTCGACCAAGATAGAACCTTTCGTATCACAGGATTCATTTTTTACCTGTATATCAACATCTAATAATTCGGAGCCAAGTACTGCGAAACAATCCTCCGTTACTAAACAATCGTTGGCATCAAAAACCATAATGCAATAATTTCCAGGACTCAAAGCACCATTGGTGACTTCATCTCCATTTTGATCAACAATCACACTATTAGGAACTCCATTAAAATTGGTGCTTGGAGTAACCGTAAAGTCAACCAATCCATTATTATCACCTACACAAGCAAGTTGAATTAAACTATCTTGAATTTCAATGGTAGCCGTACTCAGTAGATCATCTAGGACAAACATGATATCTATCTCACATCCATTCTCTGGATCAACCACCGTCACACTATACATACCTGCCGCAAGATCATCTCGTCGATCATCAGATCCCCAGCTATAATTATAATTTCCACTTCCACCAGTTACTTGAATTGTAACAGAACCGTTATTATTTCCACAAGTAGATTGTTCATTAATCTTAGCATCAATGACTAAATTATTTTCTTCTGGGATCGTTAGTGCGATTACATTATCGCAACCAGTAATAGGATCAATAATGGTAACAAAATAAGTACCCGCCGCAAGATCTTCTCGATTATTAGCAACAATATTATCACTCCACTGATAGGTATAATCGGTAGGTAATAAAATAGCCGTTCCATCTTCTGCCAAACAATTAGCTGCGGTAATGATGATATCATCTGCTTCTGGACCTTCCGATGTTCCTACTTCAAATTCCACTGCAGTCGTACACGTTCCTGTTTCTAAATCAGAGATCACGACTAGGTAAGTTCCACTGGAAAGTCCTGTAGCAGTATTATTATTGCTAACATTTGGTATCCAAGCAAAACTATAGTCTGATACATTTACGTTCAATTCAATGGTAGCAATTCCGTCTGAATTATCGCAGGTTGCCTCAATCACTACAATATTGGTGACAACGGGGATTTCACAATCATCACAATCATTTGGTCGTGGAACACTAATATTTTCTAACACAGCGGTACAACCCAACCCATCCGTAACCGTTAGAGAATAATCTCCTCCGGTCAGATCTGAACGGGAATCAGGATTATTAGAACCCGGAATATCGGCCCAATCATAATTATAATTTCCATCTCCTCCACTAGTCGTCTCTATATTGATCGCCCCTCCTCCATCACAGGAGGCTTCGACTATAGAAAAATGAACGGCAATGGCTTCTGGTTGTACAAATTCAAAGCACTCAGAAGCCGCCAGACAATTATTCCCATCAAAAACAAGCAAGCAGTATTCTCCCAACATTAACATCCCGTTGGCAACTGGCGTATTATTACTATCATTTATTTCTACTCTGACTGGAAAAATAAAACCAGCATCGGGCTCTATTTCATAATCTATCGTTCCGTCAAACACGGTGGGACAATCTGGCGATACATCAGTATTGATCGTAATTTCGGCTCCGATCACATCTCCATTATCAAGAGAGAACAATAGTTCGTCTATACAGCCAGTTTCGTTATCCGTAACTTCGACTGCATATGACCCAGCTGATAAATTGTTTCGTGTAGCATTATCTACAGTGATACCATCACTCCAAAGAAAAGTATAATTTCCACTTCCTCCTAAAACAGCAATCGTGGCTACTCCTGACATTGCATTACAATCAGGTTCTTCTTCTATAACCACAGAAGCCGTAAAGTCCTGAATAGATTGGACCATTACCTCAATAAAATTGATACAATCTGGCTGAGCAGGATCTTCTACTAATACGGTATAAACTCCTGCCGCAAGATCAGAGCGAACAGGCGTCATTAGTCCGTCGAACACCCAAGTATAGTTTAGATTAGTTGGGGTTAAATTAGCTGTACCGTTAGAAAGCTCACAAGTAGCAGGCGTAGAAAGTGCCGCTGCTGGAGCAGGACCATTTGTATTACCTACAAAAATATCACGAATAGTTTCGCAACTTCCATCGCTGATCGTCACCTGATAAGCACCACTTGGCAAGCCAATCTGTTGGTTACCAATTCCATTTAAGTTACCAGGCATGGCGGACCATTCGTAAGAATAATCTGTATTAGCTCCCACCATTACGATCGTAATAGAACCTGTCGAATTTTCACAAGAAGTATTCTGAACAACTACATTTTCAATTACAGGATTTTGACAACCACAGTCTGCTGTAACTACAATGGGTGCCCCCATAACATCAAGCGCTGCACAGATATCTCCTCCTCCTTGAATCAGCAACTCATTAATATCAAATCCAGTAGTTGTTCCTAGACTAATCACCCCTAAATCAAGCGTATTAGGATCATACACAAGCGTATGAATCGTATAATTATCAGGTAAGGAAAGTACAAAATTTGGAGTTGGACTAGCGTCTCTAATCAGTAAATCCGAACCGCTAGTAAGCACGTATAAAAGATTAAATCCTGGCGGAATTACCGGATCTGATGTTTGTAAGGCACTAACCGTAACCGTAGATCCCACTAGACAATACATTTCAGGATTGGGCGTCAGACTACCCGCATCCGCATCACAGGTTTCATCACATAAAACAGTTATAACCTGTTCTTCTGATGATTCATTTCCGCAATCATCTGTTGCGACCCAAATACGGGTAATGATGGTTTGACAACCATCCACTTCTGATGATTCATCCAAAACTACATTCGGTGACGCTGTACAATTATCAGTAGCAGTAACAGTAGCAGGAGTTGGAACAGTTTCTCCGTTGGCTGGGTTTATGGTAATATCTCCAGGAACATTTACGAGGTCTGGTCCTTGGTCATCGGTAATAGTGATGGTTTGAATTTCTTCTAATTCATTTCCACATTCATCGACAACCCGCCATATGCGGCGCAACGTATAAGCATGCTCACAGTCTCCATCTATTCGGTCTTCGTCAAAGGACACCGTCAAATCATCCGTACAATTATCAATAGCAGTTACGATTGGAATAGGTGGAATCTCATCACAAGCCACCTCAACACTTAGTGGAACACCAAACATTTTGGGTGATTCCGTATCACGAATGGTAATTTCTTGAGTAGCAGCTGCGACGTTACCATTATCATCATAAACTGTCCAGGTTCGTCGTAGAATGGCATTTCCAGGGCAATCACCGTCCTCTCTTGCTTGCGTCAGAACAACTTCTGGATCTTCCACACAATTATCAGTAGCCGTTACGGTAGGCACTGGGGGAATATTATCACATTCCACAGTAACATCGCTGGGCATGCCACTTAATACTGGTGGTTCTGTATCATCCTCACAATCGTCACAAACTTCATTAAGCGTAATTTGAACACAATTGCTTTCTGTACTCCATGCTCCACACCCCACGCGACGAGAACAGCGACGAAACCAAGTCGTACTTGATATTGGTCCGGGATCATAAGTAGCGGCCGTTGCGCCAGGAATTGCTTGCGATAAGTTGTCAGGACAGGTAGTGGTAGAAGATAACCAGAGATATTCTAATGCTCCTGTTCCTCCCGAAGCCTCACTAAGACTCACTAGCAAAGATGGGTCATTAGCTCCATCGCAGAGTACTGCATCATAACCGATCATACCGCCGTCGGTGGTATTCTCACAGTCTACTTTGGTATGTGGCGTATTTTCATTTCCCGCAAAGGACCAAGAAGAAAAACTGAGTAAGAATACCAGAATGATAGGTATCCAACGGAATGAAAGATTGTTTAAAGAAATGGCTAAAAAATGCCGGACGTCGCATGCCTGACTCATAGGATGTAAGTTGTGGTATGGGCATCATAAAGGATTAGCCCAAGTTGTAAGAATTCGTTTCGGTTGTATTCGGTGGTTAAATTCCGAAATTGTCGACGGGGAGCCTGCCAGACAATGGTTATTCATTCTGTTAGATTGTTACCAATCTATTTCAAAAGCAATTGTGGTGATTGTGATTTTGAATTAATATATTACGTTGGGAGTTAACAATCTAGCAGAAAGTCAATTTTCAATCGTAAATAGTTTAAGGGACGATTGTAGTGAAATCAACTATTTTTAAGGGGAAAAACTCAACATCAGATGGTCAGGGCCTTTGACATTTTGAATGTAGCAAGTTTTACGATGAACAACAAATTTACAAAATTAGCTAGTCGTTGTAAAGCTTTGATGATAAATATGTTAGATAAACGGCGAATTAATACAAAAATTAAACCACCAAAGAGTCAAAAGTTAATAATTTAACACTAAATTGATCGCCTTATCTTCACTGGAAAGGTAATTCCCTCTATGGCGAGTTGCGTATTGGAAAAAACAGATTTTGCTTCGTGCAGTAAAATATTCAAATCGTGATAACGAGAGGAAAAATGACCGATCAATAAATTTTCCACCTCGGCGGCCTTAGCAATCATTGCCGCTTCTTTTGCGGTACTGTGCTTAGTCGCAATGGCATTTTCTGTTTTATCTTCTGAAAATGTCGCTTCATGATAGAGTAGATCAATTTCCTTGATTAGGGGAATGATATCCGGTTTGTAAGCGGTATCAGAGCAATAAGCGAAAGAACGAGGAATGTATGGTGGAAGAGTTAAAGACGCATTGTCGAATGCTTCTCCTTTAGCATTAGTGCCTTTACCTCCTTTTTTGATTTCATTGATTTGTTTAAAATCTATCCCGTATTCGATTAATTTTTCTGGAATAACGTTTAATAGGCGCTTTTTTTCTCGAAAAAGATAGCCACAGGCAGGAATCCGGTGATCTAAGGGTATCGTTGTAACGGTAAGATTTCTATCTGAAAAGATTAAAGTAGCCTGAGTCGGATCTACCGTATGAACATTCAATGGATAAGTTAAGTGAGACTGGCTAATTTTTATCTGCACCTCTAGGAACTCCTGTAGACCTGCTGGGCCGAAAATATCTATTTGTTCAGTTCTTTGTCCCAAACTATAAGAAGTTAATAAACCAATTAGTCCAAAAATATGATCTCCGTGCAGGTGACTGATGAAAATTTGATTGATTCGGTGCCGACGAATATTATGGTCATTCATCCTTATCTGAGTGCCTTCTCCACAGTCAATTAGATATAGTTGTTCATTAACGTTAAGTATTTGAGCAGAAGGGTGGCGCCCAAATGCCGGTACTGCGGCATTAGATCCCAAAATAGTTACCTCAAAAGTCATAGTAATTATTTATTAGACTTATTTCTGAAAAGACACAGTCTATTTACAAACAACAATCGCCAGAATCAGGTTTCCTCATTGTCAGAATCAATTTCTCGGGCAATTTCGTCCATTAACACGTAATCAATGGCTTCTTGTCGGGTAGGAATGATGGTTAAAACGGTATCCAAACGAGAAATGGTAATTAATTTCTTAATATTATCACTAACAACACCAGTAATCACAAAAGTTCCGAACCCCTTCCAAAGTCGTTCAGCAGTGAGAATGGCTGATAAGCCAGAAGAATCAACATATTCGACAGGAGACAAATCTAAAATTAGATTTTTAATACCTTCATTGCGGTAAAAAACAAATTCTGACTTTAAATCTGGTGCAATCAGACTATTAAAAGTAGATTCTTCTAATTTGAGATAGGTGTATCTTTCTTGCTTGTCAACGGTAAATTTCATCAGCTGGATAATCTGTTTAAAGGCAGACTTAGATCTGCGCTATGGATATTCTAAGTTCACAAATGTAAAGATTAATCACCAAAACCTCTAAAATATTCTCAACAAAAAACACCCTTCCCTAAAACTGTAAAAAAATGGCAAATCTGAATGCCTAAAAGTCTCAGTTAAGTCCGTTTATTAACAATATTTTAAGTCAATCTATGATACATAAACGAAACCTTCTTCGTTATTATATGTTTGGTAAAGTAAGATAACAATCAAAATTTTATATTAAGACAAGTATCCGCTGTAAATTTTAATAGAAGTTATTAAAAAAATGACAAAAAACATTATAAATTTACATCACATATTAATTATTCATTTATAGTGGCATTATTTTTACAGCAGAATAGGAAAAGTAAGCAATTTCTAAATCGACCGAATCCTTTTTAAAGGTTGTTTACTTGGCGAATTTGTCTTAATATTGTCTCACACTATCTGCCTAATTTTAAATGGTAGACCAAATTGAAGATTACACAGTATGAATAACAAAAGATTCTCACCAAAAGTCAAGCAAGTAATCTCTAAGAGTCGTGATGAAGCGATTCGAATGGGACATGATTACATTGGAACTGAACACCTCTTGATGGGTATTATGCAAGAAAACAACGGCCTTGCCATCCGCGTATTGGATAGCCTTGAAGTTGATACTTCTGACTTAAGACAAACCATCGAAGATTCCATCTCCCGTAATCCTTCTGGCCGTGCCGCCCTAAATGTTGGCAATTTGCCACTTAACAAGCAAGCCGAGAAGGTCCTAAAAGTTACTTTTCTTGAAGCAAAGATGATGAAGGCCGAAGAAATTTCGCCAGAACATCTAATGCTCTCTATCTTAAAAAACAAAGATAACTTGGCATCTCGTATCCTACACCAATTTGAGGTAGACTACGATGTTTTCAAATCCGAATTGGATTTTGTCCGCCAAGAATCTGACTCTGCCACTCCTGATATTTTCAACCAAGCCCCTTCTGAGTCCGAAGAACCCTTCGAAGAAGAAGATGCTTCGCGATATCAGCGTAAAGGCAACAGTAAATCTCGTACTCCGGTATTAGATAACTTTGGCCGTGATATCACAAAACTAGCTGAAGAAGATAAACTAGATCCAATTATCGGTCGTGAAACCGAAATTGAACGAGTTTCTCAGATTTTGAGTCGTCGTAAAAAGAATAATCCAATCTTAATTGGAGAACCTGGCGTGGGAAAAACTGCGATTGTGGAAGGACTTGCCCTCCGAATCAATCAGCGTAAGGTTTCCCGGACCCTATTCAACAAACGAATCGTCATGCTCGATTTAGCTGCCCTCGTGGCAGGTACCAAGTATCGTGGTCAGTTTGAAGAACGGATGAAAGCCATCATGAATGAACTGGAAAAATCGCGCGATGTGATCCTATTTATTGATGAAATTCATACGATCGTCGGTGCAGGTGGAGCGACTGGTTCACTCGATGCCTCTAACATCTTTAAACCGGCTCTTGCACGTGGAGAACTCCAATGTATTGGTGCTTCTACGCTCGATGAATACCGTCAGCACATCGAAAAAGATGGTGCCTTGGATCGTCGTTTCCAAAAAGTAATTGTAGATCCGCCATCTGCGGAAGAAGCAGTTCATATTTTAAATAATATCAAACCTAAATACGAAGACTTCCATAACGTCAATTATTCGGACGAAGCCATAGAAGCTTGTGTGAGTCTAAGTGATCGTTACATTAGCGACCGATTTTTACCGGATAAAGCGATTGATGTACTCGATGAGGTAGGTGCCAGAGTGCATCTAAAAAATATTCATGTTCCTAAGCACGTCGAAGATCTCGAAAAAAAGATTGAAGAACTGAAGGAAAAGAAAAACCAGGCTGTTAAAAATCAGCAGTATGAAAAAGCCGCTGATCTCCGTGATGATGAATCAAAATTGGTTCGACAACTGGAGTTTGCCAAAATGGAATGGGAAGAAGAGGCTAAAACCAAACGATATCCAGTAGATGAAGAAGATATTGCGGAAGTAGTGTCCATGATGACTGGTATTCCGGTAAGAAAGGTTGCACAAAGTGAAAGTAATAAGCTGGTGGGAATGACCAAAGATTTACAAGATGTAATTATCGGTCAAGACGAAGCCATTACCAAAATCACCAAAGCTATTCAGCGTAATCGGGTAGGTTTGAAAGATCCTTCTAAGCCGATTGGTAGTTTTATTTTCCTAGGACCAACTGGGGTAGGGAAAACAGAATTAGCCAAAGCATTGTCCCGTTATATTTTTGATTCTGAAGATAACTTAATCAGAATCGATATGAGTGAGTATATGGAAAAATTCTCCGTTAGTCGCTTGATCGGTGCGCCTCCGGGCTACGTAGGTTACGAAGAAGGTGGACAATTAACGGAGAAAGTTCGACGTAAGCCTTATTCAGTAGTGCTTTTAGATGAGATAGAGAAAGCGCATCCAGATGTGTATAACATTCTGCTACAGGTGCTTGACGATGGCCAGTTGACCGATGGACTTGGACGTAAAGTAGATTTTAAAAATACACTGATTATCATGACGTCCAATATTGGGGTACGACAATTGAAAGACTTTGGTCAGGGGGTAGGTTTTGCGACACAAGCCCGTCAGGAATCAGCAGAAGATACCAGCAAAGGAGTCATTCAAACGGCACTGAAGCGTACCTTCTCTCCTGAATTCTTAAATCGTATTGATGATGTAGTTATTTTCAATAGCTTGGATCAAGCAGATATCTTTAAGATTATTGATATTACACTCAAGGATTTGTACAACCGATTGGATGGAATGGGTTACAAACTCAAACTTAACAAGAAGGCAAAAGAATTTGTGGCAGAAAAAGGATTTGATCCTCAATTTGGCGCAAGACCGCTTCACCGAGCGATTCAGAAGTATATTGAAGATCCTTTAGCAGAGTTTATTCTAAATAATAATCCTCCAGAAGGAAGCGTGATGTCTGCTGTCTTAAATAAAGCGGGTGATGAATTGACAATCAACCTACAAAAGAGTGTTAACACGGATGTAGGAGAAAAAGAGTAGCTGAAAAGCCTACCAAATATGATACAAGGAAGCCTCAAATAGCAATTGCTGTTTGGGGTTTTTCTTTTAGTTATTTGAAAAAACAAGGATACTTCTTATTTTTAAGGAGCAATTAAGGAAGTTGTTTAAAAACTCCCAAATTGCCTACGAGCTGATAAAATTCTCTATCTCGTCACCTTTTTTTTCGTCAATCCCGAACGCTTTCGGGATTCACTCAAAAAAGAGGCTACCTGCCCGATCGACGATCAGTCAGGCGGGGATCTGAATAATTTTCTCTAACTCTCGGCTGCTTTTGGAATTATTAAACAACTTCAAGGGTAAAATGGCCAGAATTTGTCTATTTTCTTAAAGAAATTTGGTAAGTTTTCTAAAAAAATAAATAAAATCGCTCTTTCAGGAACTTTTTAGGTACTTTTACGATTATCCTATTGAGGCTATCAAAAGGTTTTGTACTTTCGATGACCTAAATTCATTCTCATTTTTAATTAAAAAAAAGCATATTGGCAAAAAGACGCTCTTATAGACCCGTAGAACGGGCACCACAATTCAAAATTAATGAACGTATTCGTGTTCCCAATATTCGTTTAGTAGGCGATAATCTGGAACAATTAAGTGAATTAATCGGGAAGAAAATTACTCCCGATGTTTATCCAACCCGTCAAGTAATCGAATGGGCACAACGGATGGAACTAGATTTAGTTGAAATCTCTCCTAAGGCAGATCCTCCAGTTTGTAAAATTATCGATTACAAGAAGTTTCTTTACATGAAAAAGAAACGGGAAAAAGAAATCAAATCCAAAGCAGTAAAAACGGTTATTAAAGAAATTCGCTTTGGTCCAAATACAGATGATCACGATTTTGCTTTTAAACTAAAGCACGCTTTAAAATTCCTAGATGAAGGTTCGAAAGTAAAAGCATATGTTTTCTTCCGCGGCCGTTCTATCGTATTTAAAGATCGAGGAGAATTACTGTTACTCCGTTTACTAAAGGAAGTTGAAGAAAAAGGTGTCCCTGAAAACCTTCCAAAACTGGAAGGACGAAGAATGACGGTGATGATTACACCAAAGAAATCAGCAAAATCAAGTAAGAAGAAAAATTAATTTTTATACTAGAATCCATCCCAATATTTTATTTTTTGGATTCTTTTAGTTTTCTCATACAAATACCAAAAGTGAGTGTTACGAATAAGTAATGTTCACTTTTTTTTATTTCACCTCTCCGAGTACTTCCCGATCCTCAATTTTCAAATATTTCTCAACCTCTTGCTCTAAAAATCGCGCCTTAGAAAGACTTCTGACCGATAAAAGGGTTATTTCTTTTTGACCACTTGGTTGATTTACGATCATGACAACATTATGATATCCATTTAATTTTTTTATGTAAATCTGATCAATATCTCGGACTAGAAATCGTTTGTCTTTAATCAATTTTTTGGGTCGCCATTGAATATTTAAATAGACCTCATCCATAGTTATGTACACCTTATGCTTAGAAAAGGTAAAGAGATTCATGAGCGGAAAAATTCCTACCATCCAAGAAGCCAACATGATCGTCAAAGGAAATCCTTGATTAAAAAATAATATGGTAAAAAGAATAGGAAAGATCGGCCAGAGCGACCAAGGCAAGATATCCATGACCTGAACATCCTGTCGAAGTGAAATCTCCAATTCATTTTGGTAAGCATAAAGATCAATCCCCTCTGGGCGAAGCACGGTCTGTTTGGGCTTACGAGCGGTGAGTAATGCGTTCAGCTTATGCTCAAAAGGAAATACGGCGTGGCAGCCACCACATTTAGCTATTTTGTCTTGAATATTGATATCATCAGCTGGTATAGATTGGCCACAACTAGGGCAACTGATCTTGTAAAAACTGGAATTCTTCCGTTTTTCCAATGCTTTCAGATCTAGCTTATGTTGGTACTCCTTTTTTTCTTCCATAATTTTCATTTACTTGGAGAGGCCAGTAAGGTACGATATATTCCAAAAAAGGCGAAATACAGCGTCATTTGAGGTTGTTTACTTCCCCTATATTGCTTACATTTGCAATCTATTTCAAAAAAATAAAAGAATTATGCCTAAAATGAAGACCCACTCAGGTACCAAGAAGCGATTCAAGGTAACTGGTTCAGGGAAAATTAAACGAGGACAAGCTTATAAGTCACACATTTTGACTAAGATGTCCAAGAAAAGAAAGCTTAGTCTGCGCGATACCACTTTAGTGGCTAAGTCAGATGAAAAGCGTATCAGACACTTACTTTGTATCTAATTATTAGGACAAGTAACCTTATTTTTTAACGAGAGCGCAGGTTCAAAGTATTTTAACAAATCCCTCCGCTGTACTAAATCATTCAAATATGCCTAGATCGGTAAATTCGGTAGCGTCCCGAAAAAGACGTAAGAAAATTTTAAAAGCAGCCCGTGGTTATTTCGGTGCTCGTAGCAAGGTTTATACAGTAGCCAAAAATGCTGTAGATAAGGCAATGGGTTATGCCTTTAGAGATCGTCGTAACAAGAAGCGTGCTTTCCGTAGATTATGGATCGCTCGTATCAACGCCGGAGCTCGTCAAGAAGGAACTACCTATTCTAAGTTAATTCACGGACTGAGCCAATCAGGTTCTACGTTAAATCGTAAAGTATTAGCCGATTTGGCTATGAACCATCCTGAAGCTTTCAAAGCAGTGGTGAACTCCGTTAAGAAATAAATACATTCTTGTATTTCTAAAAGCCCCGAAGTCCAGTGACTTTGGGGCTTTTTTTGTTGAATCGTTGAGGTGTTGAATTGTTTAAAACGATGCCCGTTGTGCCGTATTGAATTTAGTTCTTTAGCATTTATTTACTATTTTAAAAGATGAAGCTGTTTAAAAATGAAGCACAATGGTTGCGAATAAGTCATTGATTGCCAATTCTTCACAAATTTATCGGCACCGTCCCGAAAGCGTTCGGGACGAACCTCAAAATTTGCTTCCCTGCCCGATCTGACGATCAGTCAGGCGGGGTCTTGACAACCAAGCACTTATCCTCACCTTTTGTGAACATTCTTAAACAGCTTCAATACTATAATTGCAAAAGCGGAACATGACCCAACAATTGTGAAATAGAGAAATACTGAATTATAGGGTTTTCAATTAAATGATTAAACGATTAAACATCCCAACACTTCAGCACCTCAACAAATTCCCGTATTTTTACGATACCACCGTTTCCAAAACGCAAAACCATCGGAGGCAGCAAACATGAAAAACGAAGCACTCGCCAAACTTTTTTATAAGGAAGTTCTAAAAATTCAGCAGCTAGAAGATACCACACTCGCTGCACAGATTTCGGCACAGTATCGACTGCTTAATTTACTCTACGTCGAAGCAACCAAGGCAGAAAAATTACAGTTTACCACCCTATTCGCCCGTATTGCTTTTGCTGGACATAAATATAACCTCAGCAAGCAGCTACAATTTTTCATTCACGAATTTCGCAAACAGGCACAAACCCTCGAATCTAGACGAGCTACGCAAAAAGTAGATCCCTTAATATTGTATAAGCTTGGTCTTCATGCTTTGACGTTGAGTATTTCTTCTATCTTTAAACAAGGTATCCCTGGTGCGCTCGCCGAGATCTTACCGCCGGAAGGATTTTATAAGACCGCACCAAGTTCCATAAAAGGCAATCGCTCCTTTGCTCGCGTAGTAGCGCTTTCGATTGACCGAAAAACAGAAATATTGGTAGCACGGGATGAAGATCATCCTGGGGTAGAAATAAAAATTAAATACAATATTGCCGATCGAAACGAAAACTTCAATGCCGATATCGAAGCACTAGAAACGGTATTCGGATTTCCCGTCATTCTCAATTTACTAGATATAGAAATCGATAAGGAAGAAGTTTACCGACCGCGAGCCATTGTGATTGAACCAGATTATCTAGTAGACGTCAGTGCGATTGCTGAATGTTTTAAAGAGGGCACTACCCTACCGGTTGCTTATCTATTAAAAAAATTCTTACCCTTTCAAACAACCACTCCGTTGATGTTGGGAAATATCGCTAACTTTTTTTTAGATGAACTGATGACCAATCCGCAGGCCTCCTTTAAAGAAACTTTTCCAAAAGTATTTCGACTCAACCCGTTGGCCTTTACCCTTTTCTCCGATCGAGAGATCAGAGAAATTATGCAAAAATCTCAACGCCATTTTCTGACCCTTAAACAGATGGCCAATCAGACTTTTTCTGAAAATGAAATAACCCCAGAACATTGTTTGTTGGAACCCAGTTTTTATTCTCAGCGCTATGGTATTCAAGGGCGACTCGATGTTTTTTATCATCATACGGATAAAGCCGGAAAAGATAATTCTGCAATCATTGAATTAAAAAGTGGAAAAGCTTGGCAACCTAATCGTTGGGGATTGAGTGACAACCACTATGTGCAAACTTTGTTATACGATCTGATGATTAAATCGGTTTATGCCGAACGATTGATTCCAACTAACTATATTCTATATTCAGGAGCCGAAGACAAACATCTGCGTTTTGCACCCGTTACCAAGACCAAACAATTTGAGGCCATTCATCTGCGCAACCAATTGTTGACCATCGAATATCAACTTGCTCAATTCCAAAGGAACGAAGCGGCCACAGATATTTTACAAAAAATTCATCCTGGCCGCTATCCAAGAATAAAAGGATTTTTAGGACGAGATCTCGGAATGTTTGCCACGGTCTATCAAGAGATGAACGAACTTGAACGCGATTATTTTCATGCGTTCACCAGTCTAATTGCGCGGGAACACCAACTCGCCAAAACGGGTATTCAAGGAATCGATCATCTCAATGGATTGGCTAGTTTATGGCTAAATGGTTTTAAAGAAAAGTCAGAACAGTTTGATATTATTTCTCATTTACAAATTAATAAAATAAATACCCGTGCAGACGACCCACTGATTTATTTTTCTAAGACCGCTGAAAGTGGTGACTTGGCCAATTTTCGAAAAGGAGATATTGCGGTTTTATATCCACATGAAGAAGGTGAAAACGGTGTTTTAAATCATCAAATTTTTAAGTGCACCATTATCGAAATGACCAAGGGAGCGATTACCGTGCGACTCCGTTCCAAACAATATAATGAGTCGTTATTTAGTCAGCATCAATTTTGGAATTTAGAACACGATTTATTTGATAGTGGTTTCACCAGTATGTACCGCAGCATTTTTCAGTTTGTCCAATTCACTCCTAAAAAGAAAGCCTTATTACTGACCACTCAGGCGCCAGAAAAGCCAGCACCTTACGAGACACACGCCCTTCCTCGTTTGACACGAGAACAGGAAGATATTTTTAATCAAGCCATTCACGCACCAGATTATTTTTTACTTTGGGGTCCTCCGGGTACCGGCAAGACCAGCATTATGCTCCAGCATTTTGTGAAATATATTATTAATGAAACGGACGAAAATGTATTGCTACTCGCTTACACCAATCGTGCAGTAGACGAAATCTGTGAAGCCATTGAGGGGATTGATGCCTTGATGACGGAAGAATATATTCGGATCGGGTCCGCTTATTCAACGTCGGAAAAATTTAGAGGACAACTCCTTTCGGAAAAAACAAAAGCCTTGAATACCCGTTCGGAACTTAAGGAATTAATTGATAGTCGCCGGATTTTTGTTTCTACCGTTGCCTCTATTGTCAATAAACAAGATTTATTAAAATTAAAAAAATTCCAACGCGTCATCATTGATGAAGCCTCTCAGATTTTGGAACCATTGCTGGTGGGTTTACTACCAAAATTTGAGCAATTTATTTTAATCGGCGATCATAAACAACTTCCCGCAGTTGTAACCCAAGACTCGAAAGAATCAGCTACACAATCTGACTTGTTAAAAAATATTGGATTACATAATCTAAGAGACTCCCTTTTTGAGCGATTGTTTAAACAATGTCAAGCGAACAATTGGGACTGGGCTTATGCACAACTTTCTCATCAGGGTCGTATGCATCAGGATCTGATGGACTTTCCAAATCAACATTTTTATGGTGGACTTTTAAATATCTTACCAGAAGAATTACTGGCCCATCACCAACAAATTGCGCCCTTAAGATTTGCGTTACCATCAGACAGTACAGATTTAGAACAACAGCTTTGTGAACGGCGTATTTTGTTTATTCCTACTCGATCAGAGACAGGGCCACATTTTAAGGTGAATACTTTCGAAGCTAAAAAAATAGCAGAACTTGTGCATAGTTTTCATCGAATTTATGAAGCCAATGGTGAAGAAATTTCTTTGGATAGTATCGGTATTATTACGCCCTACCGTGCCCAGATTGCTCAACTACAGCAAGTTTTGCAACGAGGAGAAGTCGATCTAGATTTACTCACTATTGATACCGTAGAACGCTACCAAGGTGGTGCACGAGATATCATTCTTATTTCTCTTTGTGCTAATCAGGTAAGTCAGTTAGCCTCTTTAGTTTCAGCATCTGGAGAAGGGGTTGACCGGAAATTAAACGTGGCTTTGACGCGTGCGCGCAAGCATTTGGTAATCGTAGGAAATCCAGAGATATTGAAAGAGAATCAAGTTTATCGAGATTTGATTGAATATTGTGTGCTTAATGAATAATGGCTCTTCTTTCGTGATGGGTACGGTTAGTTTTTTCATTTTTGACTTTTATAACTCTCTAGATTTTTTATATGCGTGCTCCTTTTCTTTATCGAAAATCTATTCCTTTTTTCTACGAAAAATCACCAGTAGAATTTCAAAAAGATCGTTACGAGCGATATGATCCAATGGTGATTAGACAAACAGCGTTGCATCTTGCCGACGATTTGTGGAAACAATATCCTTTACAACCAGTACTTGATTTCGCGCAGCCTTATCTTCCAGCTGCACCTCGGACGATTGTAGAATTAGGTTGTAGCGTGGGCCGTTGGATTGCTACGCTTGCGCAGAAATATCCGACAGCAGATTGTTGGGGACTGGATTTTAGTTATCAACTTTTAAAACAAGCACAAGATTTTTGGGTGGATAAAAAAGAGATACAACTTGATACTTCGCGTTTGGGATTTGCTGGTATTAAAAGTATTCCGGGACAAAAATTGGACAACCTCAATTTCGGTTTGGCCAAGGCAGCGGACTTACCCTTTGCCGATAATTCTCAAGATTTAGTGGTTCATAGTTTTTTATTAGATCGAGTAGCCAATCCAGCTACGGCGTTACGAGAACATTTTCGGGTCTTGTCTTCTGGTGGAATGCTAATATTTCTTACACCTTTAAATTTTCAAGAAGCAGGTCTATGGTCTACCTATTTCCCCCCAATTAAAATACATCAATTAATGACCCATTTAGGTTTCACTGTTTTAGACTGGCTGGAAGATTTAGAAATTACCGAGCCACTAGATGCCAGAGGGAATGCGGTAGTTTGGCGGACAATCGGTGTGGTCGCACAAAAACAAACGAATTAATTTCCCGATAAATTCTTATCTTAGACTTCATAAAAAAAACTAATAACATGAAAAATCTATTTCGCCTTATACTATTAATGGGTCTCTTTATTTACAGTCAACAAGTATCTGCCCAAAAATCACACGGAACGCTTTATAAGCCTACTGCCAATGCCGAAGAAGACATTACTAAATTGCTTTCACAAGCGAAGGAAGAGGGAAAGCACCTTATTTTGCAAGTTGGTGGAAACTGGTGCGGTTGGTGCTATAAGTTCCAAAATTTTGTACAACAAGATTCAACAATTAAAACAATCGTTGATGACAACTATTTGGTCTATCATTTAAACTATAGCAAAGAAAATAAGAACGTGCACTTGTTGAAGCAATATGAATTTCCACAGCGGCTGGGCTTTCCCGTTTTTGTCATTCTAGATGCGAATGGAAAAAGAATTCATACCCAAGATAGTTGGATGCTCGAAAGTGGTGATGGTTACGATGAAAAAAAAGTAGCTCATTTTTTTAAGTCATGGACCGTCTTGGCGATCGATCCGGAGACATATGAAACGGAAGAGTAGATGGTCGGATTTTGATAAAAGCCTATTTAAAATTAATAACAAAATGATACGATCTCCTTTCTACGCCTTATTATTCCTTGGATTGATATTCTTAGGCAGTTGTTCTGCTTCTCGTTCAGTGGCCACGGCCACTAAACTGACCAATCATTTTGACGCAACACAAAAACAATTAATCCTAGCCGCGGATACACTCTCTCCGATGCGCGTATGGAAAATAACCAATACAGCTGACTCTATTCTACTGAGAAAAAATTCCGCAAAGGTTATTCCTAATCCTGCTGATCCAATTCTCGACCATTTTGTCAAACGATTATTGGTGACGGTTCGAGATAGCATGTCGCTTGGTGTCGGCATTGCGGCGCCCCAAGTAGGAATTCTAAAAAATATTATCTGGGTACAGCGATTTGATAAAGAAGGTTTTCCATTTGAAGTATACCTGAATCCTGTCATCAAAAAATACACAGATAAAAAACAAGATTGCCCAGAAGGATGCCTATCCATTCCTGACCGTCGTGGTACGACGACCAACCGAGCCTACGCCATTCTCCTCGAATATGATAAAATGGACGGTACGCATCAAACAGAAATGATTGAAGACTTTACGGCAGTCATTTTCCAACACGAAATTGATCATCTACATGGAATTCTATTTTTGGATCATTTGGAAAAGGAAGTGAGTGAGTGAATTGAATGGTTGAATGGTTGAATGGTTGAATGGTTGAATGGTTGAATGGTTAATAATTAGTTAATGAATAATGTCCTGCTAACGTGTATATCTTTTAGCGTGATTTGTTGAATATTAAATAACTTATTTCTGGAATTTAAAGAAAAAAGAATCCCCCAATTAACAGTCAAAAAATGGCTCCATTCCGTATCTTTACCCCATGAATAAAAAACTGATTATGATTGGGGCATTTACTGCGTTGTTAGCCGTCGTCATTGGTGCCTTCGGTGCGCATGGATTAAAAGCCTTATTAGACCCTGTTCAACTTAATACTTTTGAAATCGGCGTTCGCTATCAATTTTACCATAGCTTTGCTATCTTATTAGCTGGGTTATTGTACTTTCATTTTCCAAACAAAAAATTAATTACCGCAGGCTGGTTTTTTCTAGCAGGTATTTTGCTTTTTTCGGGATCATTATATCTACTTTCTTGCCGAGAAATATTGGGAATTGCCAATTGGTCTTTTCTAGGACCACTTACCCCTATTGGTGGTTTATTTTTTATCATCGGTTGGGGAATGATTATCTGGGGAGTTGGAACAACTCCATCATTAAATCGTTAATCCATTTATGTCATTGACGAATATTCAAATTACCGAAATTGCCGAAAACATTGATGCCGGTTTACATTGCTTTATCGACCTAGATAAGTGGATGGTCGAATCTATTCCCGATCCTAATCGTCATAATCAAGATAATGAACAATGGAATCCAGACAATGAACAACCAGAAGAAACTCCAGAAGACAACCGTCGTTTACTGATTATCCGCGGTGTTTCGAAAATGGAGCAACAGCAAATCATGCATCGTTTTATTCCGATAGTCGATAGTCGAACCGTACAAGATCAATTGCGGGCTGCCACAAAAAAAAAGAGGGCTTATAAAAAATTCAAAGATGTGCTTTATAAGTTCCCAACGGTACAACAGGAATGGTTCGACTTTAACATAACTAATTTAGAAAAGTATGTAGAACGTAGAATTCGGGAAGCCACTACCACCCCCCATCTGCCTACTCAATTCTTGCATGCAACTCCTGTTTTGCCTACTGTGAATCTAGAAAGAGATCTTCAGTGGTATAAAACACACTTGGGCTTTAGCGCCTTACATATTGCTCCGGATTATGCCGTCTTAAGAAGAGCAGGAATTTATATCCATTTGCAATGGCATGCTGACACGAAGGATGATCCGCTCTTGGGAGGTTCTGTCGTTAAATTTTTCGTTAAAAATATTGATACTTTATTTCAGGAAATGGTTGACAAAGGTGTCGTTCCACCCAACAAGCTACGCAGAAATACCGCCTGGAATACCCACGAATTTGGATTGTATGATTTAAACAATAATGCTATTTTTTTCGTAGAGGAGGTTGATAGGTGAAGTAATGAATGATAGCACTTTTATCGTACTGGTTTATTGTTTGCCAAGTTTATATTTATTCTTTTGTAAAAACACGTTCAAGAGAAACCAATTAGCTAACAGCTATCATAAAAAAAATTAAAACACATAATATGTCTAACACCTATAAAAAATATCTTGACCATAATAAGAAGCATACCGATTTGCAATTTGCAACCGCCCTACTCCATTGGGATAAAGAAGTTTATCAACCGAAGAAAGGAAATCATTTTCGAGCGCAACAATTAGCAACGCTTTCTGCTATTTCACACGAAATGATGACCAATCGAAAGTATGGAAAATTGATAGAGGATTTGTTTAAAAACAAAAAATCATTAAGTCCTGCCGAACGTAGAAATGTAGAACTTTCTTATAAAAGCTATATTCGGAACAAGTCTTTCTCTGAAAAGTTTATCCTTAAAAGATCACAAGCCATCTCTACGGCCTTCGATGCTTGGATCAAAGCACGAGCGGCAAATGATTGGACGATTTATAAAAAGCCATTACAAGAAATTGTAGCTATAAAAAGAGAGGAAGCAAAGCTCGTCGGATTTAAAAAGCATCCTTATAATGCACTGATAGACGAATACGAACCAGGAGCCACCGTTAGCCAACTAGACAAACTCTTTACGGATGTTCGTCGACAGCTAGTGGATTTTGTCGCGGAACTGCGAACTAAAAAACAGGTAGATGATACCTTTCTTTATAAAAAATGGAGAAAGGATAAACAGTGGGATTATGGCTTGGAAATTCTTAAAAAAATCGGTTATGATTTTGAGGCAGGTAGACAAGATATTTCTGAGCATCCGTTTACCATCAACTTTAGTCCAGAGGATGTACGGGTCACCACACGGGTAGATGAGAAAAATTTTGGAAACATGCTTTGGTCTTGTATCCACGAGGGAGGTCATGCACTTTATGAGCAGGGAATTCCAACGGAAGGTTACGGTACGCCAATCGGTAGCTATGTCTCGCTTGCCATCCACGAATCTCAATCTCGACTCTGGGAAAATAATGTAGGCCGAGGTCTACCCTTCTGGAAGGCTAATTATAACTCCTTGAAAAAGCAATTTCCTAAAAATCTAGATGGAATTGGTTTACAAAAATTCTACAAAGGAATTAATAAAATAACACCTTCTCCGATTCGAACGGAATCAGATGAATTGCACTACCATTTCCACGTATTAATCCGCTACGAAATCGAAAAAGGATTAGTAGAAGATTCATTGGATCCTGCCAATCTCAAAACGATTTGGAATGACCGCTATCAGGAATATCTTGGTCTGGAAATCAAAGATGATAAAACTGGTATTTTACAAGACATCCACTGGTCACATGGAAGCATCGGTTATTTCCCAACCTACTCACTAGGAAGTTTTTACGCCGCACAATTTTACGCGCAAGCGAAAAAAGATATTCCAAATTTAGAAGCAAAAATCAGCAAAGGCGATAATCAGCTTTTACTGAACTGGCTACGCAAAAACATTCATCAACATGGTGCACGATATACGCCGAATGCATTATGCAAAAGAGTCACTGGAGAAACCTTGAATTTTAAATATTTTATGGATTATGTAAAGGAGAAATATGAGGGGATTTATTGAGGTTGAGGTGTTTATTTGTTTAACCTAAAATTCAAGAAGAAACCCCGGCAAAAAATCATGGAATTTTACCCCGACCCTAAAGGGGGATTCCATAATTTTTTACCTCGCTATTTTTGATGAAAATATTTTACTTTAAGGAATTCAACGATTCAACAATCGCAGCGTTTCAACAGCGAAGCGCTCAACAAGCGCAGCATTTCAACACCCCTCAATATCCCAAAATATCCAGCATATCCTCCGCTGTTTGTTCTTCTCGAAAAACCCGGTCTACCAGATTACCTTTAGCGTCTCGGTCAATTAAGATATGACGTGGTGAAGGAATCAGACAATGTTTGATACCTCCATAGCCGCTGAGTGCTTCTTGGTAGGCACCCGTGTGAAAAAATCCGAGGTATAGCGGTTCTTCTTCTTGGTTAGAATATTCAGGTAGATAAACTTGATTAAGATGTGCTTCTGAATTATAGTAATCAGAGTTATCGCAACTAAGGCCACCGATGTTTACTTTGGTATAAGGGTTACTCCATTTATTGATGGGCAAAAGAATAAACCGTTGGCTGATTCCCCAACTATCTGGAATGGTATTCATCAAAGAATTATCGATCATATACCAACGCTCTGAATCATTTTGTTGTTTTTGGTTGAGTACAGAAAAAATAGTCGCACCACTTTCTCCAACGGTAAAAGAACCAAACTCTGTAAAAATATCCGGCGCTTTGACACCAGCCTCTTGACAGCCTTGCTGAATTTGATCTACGATTTGGCCGATCATATATTTATAATCAAACTCAAAACCCAACGAATTTCGGATAGGCATGCCTCCACCAATATTGATGGCAGTCAGTTCAGGACAAATCTTTTTCAGCTCACAATATGTACGTATGGCCTTCTGCAATTCCCCCCAATAATAGATCGTATCTTTGATTCCCGTATCTACAAAAAAGTGTAGCATACGGAGTTTCATGTTTTTCTTTTTGGCAATTTTATTTTTATAAAAATTAAGGATCTCAGAGTTCCGGATACCAAGACGACTGGTATAAAATTCAAAATTGGGTTCTTCTTCTGTAGCCACACGAATTCCGATCTTAAAGTCTTCCCTTATCATTTTAGAATAGGCTTCCAACTCTTCCATATTATCCAACACCGGAATTACGTTGGTAAATCCATCGTTAATTAAACTAGCAATTCCTTGGATATAATTGGTCGTTTTAAAACCATTATTGACGACAATAATTTTTTTATTAATCTTACCCGCTTGGTGTAGTTTTCTAATCAAATCAATATCGAAGGCGGAAGAAGTTTCTAGGTTTCCTCCCGCAGCCAATACTTCATCAAGCACGTAGCTAAAATGATTACTCTTGGTACAATAGCAATAATAGTACTTCCCACCATAATCTTTAGATTTAATAGCTCGATTGAAAATATTTCGCGTCTTTTTCACTTGCTTCCCAATATTCGGAAGATAAGTCAGTTTCATCGGGGTACCATGTTTTTTTATCAAATAAATCAGTGGCACTCCATGAAATTCCAAATAACCTTTAACGATATCAAATCCTTCCTGAGGAAAATAGAACGTCTGGTCTATAAGATTATAATACGTGTTTTTCAATGTCTAATTTTTTAGCGCAAATTTATGGCAAAATCTCAATATTTTTCTAAAAAAATCACTTGTACACAAAGTTTTTTTGCATAAAAAAATTCCAAGTAAATCCGACTAAAATTCCAACGATTACCTTAGATGGATACACCCATGCTTCACTCGTAGATTCGACCCAAAGCCAAACGCCAGCAGTATTCAAAAAAAGGCTACCGAGTGAAATAATCCCATACCTTAACGCTTGACTCCAAACCCCTCTTTCTTTGGAAACAAAAACCCAATTTCGTCCCATCAAAAAATTAACAATCGTACCGACCAAAGCCCCGATGGCCGTAGCCAATACATACCACCACCCAAAAATATCTTTACATAAAAAGGTCGTGGCAAAATCAGCAGCTGTGGAAATCAAAGAAGCGACTTGTGCCCTTAAAAAGGAAACCAAGGTACGAGGACGTTCGGGCATGGAAGAAGACGATTTTTGCTGCGTTGTTTTTTTCATGTAAATTTGAGTTCGACGAAAGAAGCCAAAAATAAGCACTTGTGGAAAGATCGCCATCCATAAAAGAAACATTTATGGGTATCTTCGTAATAAATAGTAATATATTTTGAGAAAAACTTCGAAAAAAGTCCAACAATACAGACTAAATCCCTTCTTTTACTACTTTCTAGTAAAGCAATCATTGATTTCTTTTATCAAATCTCATTCTTTGCTATGCTAAAATTACTAGAATACTATATCCAACAGCATTTATTGTTTAAGCCAACCGACCGGATTTTGGTGGCCGTCAGTGGTGGCATCGACTCTGTCGTGCTCTGTTATTTATTGAAACAATTAGGTGCTAATTTTGCCATTGCTCACTGTAATTTTCAACTCAGGGGCGAAGCATCTGACCTGGATGCGGTCTTTGTAAAGGGTCTTGCAAAGGAATTAAATGTTAGTCATTTTGCTACGAAATTTGACACCCAAAAATATCTTTACATAAAAAGGTCGTGGCAAAATCAGCAGCTGTGGAAATCAA
>CALFWZ010000075.1 GCA_937928405.1 uncultured Saprospiraceae bacterium | reverse complement strand
GATGTCTTCCACAGAAAGTGGATTAGATCCAAAGGCTGGAAGCTCTAATATAGCAGGGAATGGTCCTTCGCCCTTAGGAACTGCCAAATAACCGTACACTCTACGATTATCAATCTGGCGAAGGCTAATTCGATAAGTTCTGGTATATTGAGTTTCGCCGATAGTTTGTAAACTTGGAGACATAGGTACGGCAGCTAGCTCTGCTTTCCGTGCATTCCAAAATGCATCAAAATCCGCTGGTTCAGGTTCTGTTTGCGTAATTTCATAAGGAGAAAAAACGGCAACAACTTTATCCTTTTGATTGAATTGTTCTACCTCACAAAAAACAACACCAGGTTCATTTAAAACAAATGGGATAGCCACATCACTATTGCTGCTCCCTGCAAAAACAGTCCCTTCTTGAATAGGATCTGTTTTTTCATCATAATAAATTTTATAATTAATTTCTCCAGATGCGATTGGATCAACCAGAAAATTCATGTTTTCACCTGCTTCATAGTACCCAGTAGTTCGACTGGTTCTTAATTCAGGCTGAGCCAATAAAATTGGAATACTTTGCAAGCATACAAAAACAAGAAGAACAGCTTTTAAGCAGTTGGTAGAATAGTTCATGTTATGTTCGTTTTTTTCAAAAAAATCGTCAGTTAAATTCCACAAGGAAAATAACAGACAAGGAAAATAATTGTTGGTCTTTTGGGACACTAATTTATCATTTAAGATAAATAGTAATTTTGAAATTTATTCTTGTAAATATTAATAGCCTTTTAGTAGATTTGAAGAACCAGGGAAGTTCGCTATGTAGGTTGATTGAGCATTAGGGTACTACTAAGGTACAAAATTAACAATTTTTGTCTTAAAATTCCTGAAAATCAGTTTTGGATTGATATTATTTTACCTAATAAGTAAAATTTTTAAGGCTTTTTCGAGATTTCCGTCTTCCAAATGACTTTTTGCAAGGAGATGTAGGTCTTTTTCTTTTGCAAGCAAATCTTTGTCTGATGTGAGAATTGCCATAACTGCCTTTTCCTGCTTCATGGCTGCGACTGCTTCCATATTAGGTAATTGTTCAATATTACCCAATCGACCTAAATTATTGCCGGTAAGAATGGAACTATTTCTAATAAATTCAGGTAATTGATCGACTCCTATCCCTTTGGTTCTGAGGGGTTTAGGTATTTCAAATAAGGCGGATGGTTGCGTACGATTATACCAAACACCACCCATTCGCCCTACGAGATCCATTTTGGTCGTATCAAGGTGTCCCTTTTCATCCAGATATTTTTCTTGTATATGAATTCGTTTCACCTCGCAAATGACCAAATTTCCAGAACCTCCGCCTTTTTCACGGTTAAGCGGAATAACCTCCGTCACTGCGCATTCAAATGCCACCGGTGATTCTCCAACAAATGGTGGCTTTACGGTCTCAGAGGGCATCTGGGTCAATCCAGCTTTAACAAATTCGTTGACTCCTTGGTCATACTCGGTACTCGTCAAGGACATTTGCTCGACAATTGGATAATTGACCATCGAAATCGTACATTCTGGCACTGCCAAAATATTATCCAGCGTATGTTTGCTAGATCCATCCCGACCTCGATAGGCAGGAGAAAAAATCATCACTGGGGGATTCGAGCTAAAGACATTAAAAAAGCTAAAAGGGCTCAAATTTACATTCCCCAATGTATCAATAGTGGAGGCAAAGGCAATCGGTCTTGGTGCCACGGCACTTAATAGATAATTATGCAGGGTTCCTTGCGAGACTTCTTTTGGGTTGATCGTCATCATACTTTATTTTTTAGCTGGTAAAATAGTCCCTGTAACCTCGCCAAAGCCCACTCGAATTTCTTTATTTTCTGCAAAAGCACGCATGGTCACCGTATCGTGATCTTTAATAAAAACGCGATCAGTTCCATCCGCTAGATTAATTTTTTTGGAACCTGCCCACGATAATTCTAACATAGAACCATAGGAAGATTCATCTTTTCCACTAATCGTACCAGAAGCCAAAATATCCCCAACCCGGACATTGCAACCATTGACGGTGTGATGCGCCAATTGTTGTAGCATATTCCAATACATATACTTAAAATTAGATCGACAAACGACCGTTTCTTCTCCTTTTTTAGGTGTGATTCCTACTTCTAATTGGATATCGTAATTTTGCTTACCTGAATATTTTAGATACGGTAAAACCTTTGGATCTTGTTTAGGTCCTCTTTTCCGGAAAGGGTCCAACGCTTCAATTGGTACAACCCAAGGACTGATCGAACTACCAAAACTTTTCCCTAGAAACGGTCCAAGGGGAACATACTCCCATTTTTGAATGTCTCGCGCCGACCAATCATTAAAAATTACCATTCCAAAAATATGATCTTCCGCCTGCTTGGTAGATATGGAAGATCCTAGTTTGTTTTCTTTTCCAATAATAAACCCCATTTCTAATTCAAAATCTACTCGACCAGAAGGTTGAAAAACAGGTCCTTTACCATCTTTGGGCATTACTTGTCCTTTCGGACGATGCAAAGGAGTACCACTCACCACAATGGATGATGCTCGACCGTGATACCCCACAGGAATATGTCGCCAATTGGGTAACAAGGCATTTTTAGGATCTCTAAACATTTTTCCTACATTCGTAGCATGTTCAATACTAGAATAAAAATCTGTATAGTCCCCTACTTTTACTGGTAGGTGCATGGTGGCCATAGATTGTGCCACAAACACTCTGGAATTGTCTTTTAATGGTGAACGCGAACTGGTTAGCAATTTGATAATTTTAGTCCGCACAGCATTGGTTTTCGCTTTTCCTAAAGCGATAAAATCATTTAGCGTAGACTGTTGAAAAACTTTTCGGTCATTAATTATTTTATCAAAATGGCCAAGACGCGCAACGGCAGCCAAATCTAATATTTTTTCACCAATCGCTACCCCAACTCGAGGTTTCCGTTTGTCTGAGAATATTCCGTATGGCAAATTATGGATGGTAAAGTCTGAATTTTCAGGAATTGGGATAAAGGTGTTCAGTTTTGACATTGATGTATGGTTGTTGAATTCAGTTTATAAGTTTTTATTCTTCAGAAAATATTCAAGGAAAAAAATTAGTGTTCTCCATCTTCGAGCCAGCTTTGGTAATATTTACCGTCATCTAGTTTTAAGGCAGCCTCTGTAATTTGCAGTGGTCTGAAAGTGTCGATCATTACGGCTAGTTCTTCTGTTTTGGTTTGACCAATACTTCGTTCGTAAGCACCAGGATGTGGTCCGTGAGGGATTCCACCAGGATGTAAGGTTATATATCCTGGACCAATATTATTACGACTCATAAAATCTCCGTCTACATAATAAAGCATTTCATCTGAATCAATATTGGAGTGATTATAAGGAGCAGGAATCGATTTTGGATGGTAATCGTACAAGCGAGGACAAAAGGAACAGACTACAAAAGCAGCGGTTTCGAATGTCTGATGAACAGGAGGTGGTTGATGCACGCGGCCTGTTATCGGCTCAAAATTATGAATTGAAAATCCGTAGGGAAAATTATAACCATCCCACCCAACAACATCAAAGGGATGCGTGTCATAAGTCAAACTATGAAGGGCTCCTTGCTTTTTTATTTTTATAATAAATTCTCCTTGCTCATCATGGGTTTCTAAGTCTTGAGGCAGGATATAATCTCTTTCACAATAAGGAGAATGTTCTAATAATTGCCCAAAATGGTTGCGATACCGTTTTGGGGTATAGATGGGATGAAAAGATTCCGCATAGAGTATCCGATTGTTTTCTGAGTCAAAATCAATCTGATAAATCATGCCACGTGGAATCACCAAATAATCCCCATATGCAAATTTGATATTACCTAAAAGTGTCCGTAAGGTTCCAGTGCCTTGATGAATGAACAGTATTTCATCCGCATCTGCATTTTTGTAAAAATAATCTCGCAGTGATTTACGAGGAGCAGCCAAACCGATCCAAATATCATTATTGACCAAAACAGGCACTCTACTTTCTAGAAAATCATCTTTGGGAGCCACATTATATCCTACCAGTTTTCGAGCCATCATATTTTTGGTAACGGCGATTTTGGGCGTCAAATCAATTGCTTCTCCGATCGAACGTACCATGGTAGGTCGATGCGTATGGTATAGCAAACTAGACATGCCATCAAATCCTATGGTGCCAAATAATTGTTCATAATAAAGCCCACCGTTCGGTTTTTCAAAAATGGTATGCCGCTTTGGTGGAACCTTTCCGAGGCGATGATACATTGGCATAATTTGAATATTTTTTGGTTTAGAAACAATTACCCAAAAATACAAAAAAGATTGCCATGACAAGTAATAACGGAACGCTTATTTTATCTTTTGCAAAATGATCTTTTCATTAAAAGCGCTTACCGCTTTTTCGACGTGAGCTTTTAGCAACCGATAATATTTTGGATTGTATAATCCAAGTTTAAAATTTAAATTACCAGTTACCGTTATCACATTTTCACGTATTTGGTAATCAGTGTTAATCGCCACCAATTTATCATCAATAGTAAGAGGTTCCGGCATATAGGCTACTTCGTACCCATCTGGTATAGTAATTTCTGTATTAAAATTTTCAAAATTGGGGGAAAGAAAATCAATTGGATAGGTACGGTTTGGTTCCTTAAAATAATTTTCAGCAGGTGGATAATGTAGGAAAGGTGAAAAAATCAACTGTTCATTTAGTTTTTCTTGGTCCACCGTCCCTTGAAATCCTACAACGAAAGGCGTCCTTGGTTTATGATAATTTTTAATTTTAATACCCTCAATACTATTAAAGTGGTTTTCTAATAATTGCTCTTTTAAACTTTCGGAATTTTCACCCGTCCGTTGCCGAGACCGGTACCCATCTATTTCCGTCTTTTGCCGAATCACTTGTACAGCAAGATCTTCTTTTTCAGGATCGGGACTCATTTTGATCATGGTCTTTGTTTTGGAAGGAATATCTGGATTGGTAAAAAGCCATTCTTCTGTATCCGCTTTGTTAATGACTAGTCCTTTGTCATTGATGCAACGTGGAGGAAGTCGATCTGCCGCAATTAGTCTATCCGTGGCGTCTGTTAGGATCATTCCTTTTTCAAACTTAATCTGAATGATTACATAATTGAAAAAACTAGCGAATGGATAACTTACTTCTACTTTTCCATGACCTCGGGTGCTGATAATTACAGGATTGGCATCAATCCCTGCCGCTCTTAATAAAGCAATGGTAAATAAATTGATATCAGCGACATTACCTGATTTTTTTGAAAGTAAACTTTTAGGAGATTGCGTAGAAAATTTTCCATAAAAATTATTCCATTTAAATTCTGATTTAGCAAATTCAATAATCTTTAGTGTTTTTTCCGTTTCCGTCTCGTCGGTAAAAGCTAAGGAAGATTCCAATATTTTTTCAGCAGGTTTGCGAGATTTTTTGATATAATTTCCAAATTCAGCATGTGAAAGATATTCAGTTCGTAGATCTTTCCAATTGGTCATGATTTTAGTTCTGGAACCATCTGGTCTATTGATTCGAGAAAGTTGAAAATCAAGTCTGACCAGATAATCATCAATCGAACTAATATACGATTCATCACGAAAAGCGGGTAAGTCTTTCATAGCAACCACGGTCGTCAAATCATGAAATTCTATCCCATAAACAGATCTAGGGAGACCTCTTGCCTTTTTAGTATCTCGGTAATCAAAGTCTGGTGCTCCTTTCAAAATAAATTGGTATTCATAAAAAGGAACTGAACTAACTGAATACTCACTATAGCTAACCGGAATTTTTTGTTGAAACGACCAATCGGGCAGATTAAAAAAGAAAGGTGATTCTAATACATATCGATACTCGATAATGGATCCTTCCTTCACATTTGGGATAACAAATTTTTTATGCGTCCAATATTCATTAATGATCTCATCGTAAACTTCTTTTTCATCAAAAGTGGTCATCGCAATTTTTTCATTTTCCAAATTATAACTATAAGCCTCTACCCGAAGTAATTTTTCTCTTCGGTTTTTATCAGCTGTGTAAATAGGAACCACAACCTCTGCATGTTTTACACCATCGTTATTTAAGATTTTGATTTTAGAAGTTCTAATATGTTCAATAACTAATCCATCATCTCGTTTTCTAAATATTGTATTTCCGGTATCAAAAATTACGTAGGCTTCTGCCAGTGGATCTTTTAAGTATTCCTTAATTTTCAAATCTGCTATTGACACCTTTTTCATCGGTGTCTCCATTCGCTGTCCAAAGACAGAAGAACTGAATAGAAAAAATAGTAGGATAAAAAAGAGGTAGGATAATTTCATAATATATATTTGTTTGAATAAGTTGTAAGCGTTTTATTTATTTAGGTGTACAGACTATTAAAAATTTCTTTGACACCTTTTCAGAATTGGTAATAAAATCGTATAAATTAGGATATTCTTTCAAGCTAAATTTACCAGCATTGACAATTCTATGTTGTCTTATTTTCAGTATACCATCGTCCAGTAAGGCACTAACAGATAAGGATCCGAAGGCTGTATTAATTTCAATCGGTGGTGGAATTTCTATGTTATAGTTTTTCACATTGCCCAATTCATAATTCACTTCAAATAATTCAGAAGTAGGATAATTAAAAATTACCGGCTGGGTTCTTTTGGTAGATTTTTCTAATTCAAAACTTGAAAAAGGAATTGGTGTATATACTTTTCGATTACCTATTTTTTGAAATTGTTGTTTGGTATTCCAATTGGTTGTTAATTGAATTTTTGGTTCTAAGGAATCCGGTTGATGGAATTTATAATCGATCAAGCTAGTATTTTTCAGTGGGAAATATCGATTGATTCGTTTCTTGATTTTTAGAGGGGTGGTATTCTTCCTATAATAATTTAATGATTCAAAATCTTGATTGGTAGCGGTGGTGGTAATCATTAACGAACCACTTCCTGCCTCACCGGTTTTAAAATTAAAAATACTATGCTGGGTTGGTTCATCGGCCTGCAAAGGAGGCAAATCAATCAATCGACTATGATTGGCATCCACTAGTAATCCTTTCCTGTTTTGAGTAAAAGTTCCTAAATATCCAGGAGGATTTGAATTCGAAGTATTTTCCAACCAAATGGTATCTCCGTCAATGGGAACCCCCAAGATTACATGATTAAATTGTTGACCAGAAATTTCAGTTTTTAAAGCAACAGGATTATCTCCAGCATATACCTTCACATAAAAAGAAGGGATATTAACATATTCCAGCATGGCTTGCATAAAATTCGTCAATGCTTTGCAATCGCCGTAACGTTTCTCACAAACATAAGAAGCGGGATAAGGCTTTAGCCCACCGATCTCAATAGCGACTAGGATGTATCGATGATTCTCTTGTAAATACCGATACAATGTTGAGACAATTTCTTTTGGATCTTCTAGACCAGCCACTAATTGGTCTATTTTACGTTTTTCTGAACCCGGTAACGTTCTCAAACCTTCATTCATCCGATATTGCCATTGACCATAGTCGTTCCAAGTTTTCTGACTTCCTATCAGTCCATATTTAAACTTTTCAGGGACGACCCAAACAAACGGAAGGATAGAACGCAGTGGAGGCCCATGCGCTTCTAGTTTTGGTGGTGACAGATGGTTTGCTTGCCAGACATAATTGATTTCATCCGCTATTTCTGTTTTAGAGAATTCTAAAGAATCAGGAAAACTCATATTGATGGGATAGTCCTTAGGCAAGGTAATCGATAGTCTGGCAGAATGCGTAAAAACATCTCCCTGTTTAATTGGACTCCAACGGTCAATAAATAAAAAATCTTCTACCGTATGCGTATATTCGTAATAGATTCGATAAGGATATTGATGCCATTTAGGTTGAAAAAATTTTACAAAATCATCTGAATAAAGTGCTCCACGTATGACACTACTTTGCGTTTGAATCTCTTTCTTTTTTAATACGCGTAACACATTTCCTTTTATATCCTCGATTCTTACCACATTAACCTTAACATCGTCCCCTTTCGAAAAATAAATCCCTGTATTGGTATAATCATCGGCATCCGTATGATTAATCTGCAAAAGTTTGGAGACCTTCTTTTTTAATTTATTTTTTTTAAGAAAAATTTCAGTATTAGATTCGATTAACTCTGCTGGAAACTGCCCCTGTAATCCAAGACTAATAGAAAAGATAATGATACTCAGGTAAATTCTTACTTTCATTCAAAACACTTTTAAACCTTAATAAACGCTTAGCGGTTGTTCAAAAATCGAGGTTGAGATAAGCAGTAATTACTAGCCGGCAGGTATGGAGGACCAATGGCTGGCAACTTAATCATCTATTTTAAACAACTTCTACGAGTAAAACTACTATATTATTTTAACATGAAAAATTTCTAAAGCGAATTTCAACTACTCGAATTAAAGAGTTCAAAAAATCAGTCCTTTAGCTTTGGCATCGGTCAGCATTTCAGTGGACTTTTTAAATATTAGAATTTTATCACTATTTGCTTCGGCCACTAATTTTTGAATTCGGCGAGCATTTTTATTCTCTTTTGTTTGGCGAATATAAATAGCTTTAACTCGATCTGGAAAATGCTGCATGGCCTCCAAATAATAATCAGCATCATGAGAAGCAGTATCACCTAAGAGAATAAATGAGAGATCAGGAAAATCGTTAAAAAGTCTATTAATATTTATCCGCTTATGTTCTTTGAATTGCTTGCGTTTGTTGCCTCGATTAAATCCAAAATCTCTTAAGAATAAAGGTCCGGATGGTAAGGCTTCCTTTTCCATAAATTTGGTGATGGTATCATAAAGGTTCCATGGACTATCAGAAAGATAAAAAAAGGAGTTGTGTTTTTTCCCATCTGGCCCTTTTGCCAAGCGTTGATAGAACTCAACAATACCTTCCATTGGTGATCGGCCATGTGCATTGGAAGTAAAGGTTTTACGGAGCATTTTTAGTTTTAAAAAACTGGTCATATGCGTTTGTAAAACAGTATCGTCAATATCACTAATAACACCAACAGTCGAATTCGGAATTAAGGTCTTTACTATTCCAGTAGCCGTTACTTGTTGATCAGGATAACCAGGAGCTTCTATTAATTCGACCAAATAGTCATGCTGAACATCAGAAATAGCAGACGGTTGATAAGGTAAATTTATTTCTAATTGATAAAAGCCTTCTTCATCCGTGGTTACCTCGTAAGTATTGTTTAAATATGTTAATCGCAATTTAGCATTAGGAATTTCATCTGTTTCAAAGCGACGAAAATTATTAAGGATTACCCGAATAAAACGATCGTCGACTCCATCCTGAATCCCTTCATCTTCGATCACTCTTCCACGTAAATACAGTTTGGTAGGAGCATGATAGCCAATATAGGGTATAATAAGAATTGGGTCAGGTTGGAACATTAGATAAGTGAAAAGATATTTTTTCAATTATTTTACAAATAAACTTCTTAGAGTAATTTTCCAAGCAGTTGAACTATTTAAAAAAATTGCAATTTATAATTAGGCAAAATACAATTTTTCAAGTCTAAAAACACAGTAAATATTTAAAAATTATATAGTTTTACACTAAAATAGTTTTAAAGAAATAAAAAACTAATGAGTACGGGTACTTTCAAAGTATAAAAAATTATACTCATAATCCATATCAAAAAAACATCAACATGAAATTAAATATTACTGTAGGACTGCTATTTCTAACACAAATCTTGTTTTCTCAGACTTTTACAGAGTTAATTACCGTTCCCGAATTTGATGGAGTTTGGAATAGTTCAATAGCTTTTTCTGATGTCAATGGTGATGGCAATGAAGATGTTCTAATTACAGGCCTTAATAGTTCAAATGATAATATTTCAAAATTGTACCTGAATGATGGAGCCGGTAATTTTAATGAAATGCAGCCTTCTCCCTCCTTTGAATTTATTGATAATAGTACATTTGTTTTTTCGGATATAAATGGTGATGGTATCGAAGATCTTATTATTACGGGAGGACCTGCTTCATTCAATCAACTGACGAAGCTATACATCAATGATGGAACAGGTAATTTTACGGAGATCTTAGATACTCCTATTGATGGGATTATCCGTGGTTCCATGGCCTTTTCGGATGTAAATGGAGACAATACGGAAGACCTTCTCATTACAGGGAAGAAAAACTTTGGTAGAATTATTACAAAATTATATACCAACGATGGTTTAGGTAATTTTACCGAAATAATGAGTTCTCCTTTCGACAGCGTTTTCAATAGTTTCGTGGCATTTTCAGACGTCAATGGTGATGGCAATGAGGATTTCATAATTACTGGAGAAGATGAATCAGGCGTGCTAATATCGAAATTATATCTTCACAATAGTGATAGCCTAGCCAACTTCGCTGAGGTAGAAGACACCCCTTTCGAAGGGGTTCGTTTCGGTTCTATCGCATTTTCGGACGTGAACAGTGATGGCAATAAAGACGTCCTAATAAATGGAGAGAACAGCTCAGGCAATAAAAGTACTAAGCTATATCTCAATGATGGATTGGGCAATTTCAACGAAATGCAAGAAACCCCTTTCCCAGATGTTTTAGGAAATTCGATTGCTTTTTCAGACGTAAATGGAGATGGTATTGAAGATCTATTCATTGCGGGAAAAAATGACTCCTTTGATAAGGTTTCGAAACTATATATTAATGATGGATCTGGCAATTTTACTGAGAAGACCGGAAATCCATTCGATGGTATTTCTAGTGGTTCCATCGCATTTTCAGATGTAAATGGTGACGGTAACCAAGATCTCCTAATCACAGGCGAAAATAGTTCTTTCGATCGAATCGCAAAGTTATATACCAACGACGGATCGGGTAATTTCACAGATACAGCCATCACCCCTTTAGATGGTGTCTTTAATGGTTCTGTAGCATTTTCAGATGTAAATGGTGATGGATTTCAAGATGTTCTGATTACTGGTGGAAAAAGTTCATCGGCAATTTCAGGTATTACAAGAATGTATTTAAATAATGGATCTGGTTATTTTATTGAAAAAATAAATACTCCTTTTGAAGGTACTTATTGGTCTTCGATCGCCTTTGCAGATGTAAATGGTGACAATTTTCAAGATGTCCTCATTACCGGAGAAGCCAGTTTTTCTGGTCCTAGTACGAAGCTTTATACGAATGATGGATTGGGCAATTTTACAGAAATGGTAGATACTCCATTTGATCCAGTTACTTTAAGTTCAATTGCCTTTACAGATGTAGACGGTAATGGTAGTCAAGATGTTCTCATTACTGGACAAAATGATTCCTTCAGCCGAATCGCAAAACTATATACCAATGATGGATTAGGAAACTTTACAGAAAAAACAGGGATTCCTTTCGACGGGGTTTCGTCTGGTTCCGTTGCCTTTGCAGATGTAAACAACGATGGAACACAGGATGTCCTAATTACGGGACTAAATAACGCATTAGAAAAAATTGCTAAACTATATGTCAATAATGGTTCTGGTAATTTTAACCAATGGATGCTCACTTCTTTTGAAGGAGTTTGGTCTAGTTCCATCGCCTTTGCGGATGTAAATAATGACGGAAATTCAGATGTTTTAATTACAGGACAATCCGAATCAAATGGACTCATTTCAAAACTATACACCAACAATGGGTCAGGTATTTTTTCAGAAATTTCAAATACTCCTTTCGACGGAGTTTGGTCTGGTTCTATTGCCTTTGCAGATGTGGATGGAAATGGATCTCAAGATGTACTTATTACAGGTAGTGGTTCAGTAGACGACAATTCAAAATTATACACAAACGACGGATTGGGTAATTTCAGTGAAATGATAGACACTCCTTTCGATGGCGTCTATGATAGTTCAGTTGCCTTTGCGGATATAGATGGGAATGGTGCTCCTGACCTCCTTATTACCGGTGCAACCAATAATACAGGGGAAAAAATTGCAAAACTATATCTAAATGATGGATTAGTTAATACCACCGAAGAAGAGTTAATCAACAATAATATTGATTTTATAGTATATCCAAACCCTATCAAAGGAGATAATTTAACTATAAGTTATGAATCTACAGATTTTGCTTTTATTAACATTAAAGTATTTAACTTGGATGGAGTCTTGCTAAGTCAGCAAAAAGAATTTGTTGTAATCGGTCCACAAAAATTTATCATTAATACTGCCTCTTTGACAGCAGGAAGTTATTTCGTCCAAATAGATAATGGAAAACAAAATAGTACAACTAAATTTGTCGTTCAATAAGAGAAAATTTGTCCTCCTTCTCAAAAATCATAAAGACTTCATGAAGAAAATCTTACCAAAGGAAAAACTGGGGTTTTTATGATTTTTTTGAGTTCTCCTTTTGTGAATATTTTTATTATTTATTCTTCGCCCTCCGTTTTCCATACCCAATAATCCCCCAAGCAATTAATCCGATAAATACCGTGATTCCTCCCGCCAGATAATAGAAATTGATAGATGTTCTAAAAACCGCTAAAGCAACGATGATCGCCAAAAGAATGGTCGGAATTTCATTTAGAATTCTAAACGTTAAATCATTATATTTTTGTGTATCCATATCAATCGTGCTACTAATTTTCACACAGTAGACATGATACCCCGTCAGCAATACTAGAAAAAATAGCTTAACAGGCATCCACGTTTGTTGTAAATAACTAGGATTTAACGCAAGCATTCCCAATCCACAAATCCAAGTAAAAATCATCGCAGGATTGAGAATTATTTTCTTTACCCGCCCTTCCATTAATTGATATTGAGGAATTAATACCGCTTTTGAAGCCGAATCTTTTTGTAAGGCTTCTTGGTGATAAACCAATATTCTCACAAAATAAAAAAGCCCTCCGAACCAAGCGACGAATCCGATAATATGAAGGGTTTTTAAGAGGTATATTGTCACTGGATTGAGTTGTTGAATGGTTGAATGGTTGAATGGTTGATTCTGATAACTGGCAGGTTGTTGATTAAAATATTTTCTTTTTTAAATCATCCAAATCATTTTACATTGAAGATCCTATTTGGGAATTTCAACATTTCAACATTTCAACATACTACACATTCGTTTTACCAAAGGCATCATAAATTGCACAGAAATCATCTGCTTTGAGCGAGGCACCGCCGACTAAACCACCGTCTACATCTGGTTGTCCAAACAATTCTATTGCATTTGCTGGCTTAACACTACCGCCGTATAAAATAGAACAATTATCAGCCGTCTCTCCATCATATTTTTCGGAGATCATTTGGCGTATTTCTCGATGCATTTCTTGCGCTTGTGCAGGACTGGCGGTAACACCTGTTCCAATGGCCCAAATCGGTTCGTAGGCAATAATTATTTTCCCAAAATCTGCCGTAGACAAGTGAAATAAGCTTTCTTTAATTTGATTAGCAACGTAAGCAACATGGGTGTTGGCTTCTCGGATATCTAATCTTTCTCCACAGCAAAAAATTGGTGTCAAACCAGAATCGAGTACAGCATTTACTTTTTCTGCCAATAACTCGTTGGATTCATGGAAATATTCTCTTCGTTCACTATGTCCTAAAATCACATGGGTTACCCCGACTGATTTCAACATGTCCAAAGAGGTCTCTCCGGTATAAGCACCCGCTGCTTTCTGGTGACAATTCTGAGCTGCTAGCCGCATATGCGGTTGACCTTTGATGATATCTCCGACTGCTTTTAAATGTATAAAAGGCGTTGAGAGGATCATAAGCGCATCGGAAGCGACCGATTTTTCTGATAAACTACGAGCAAGTGCCAGTCCTTCTTCGTAATTTTTATTCATTTTCCAGTTGCCTGCGGCGATGTTTTTTCTTGACATTTTTTTTATTGTTGAATTGTTGAATCGTTGAATTGTCCTTATGTGAGTTCTAAATCTCCATTAATCTCTTCGTGCCATGGAAGTCCATGTTTTCCTAATTTATCTAAAAATGGATCAGGATTGAATTCCTCCACATTATATACGCCTGGTCTCATCCATTGGCCATTGAGCATCATCATGGCACCGGTCATGGCTGGAACACCCGTGGTATAACTCACACCTTGGGCCCCAGTTTCATTAAAGGCTAATTGATGACTGCAATTGTTCCAAATATAATAAGTTTTTTCTTTACCATCCTTGATTCCTTTGATTCGGCAACCAATCGAAGTTTCGCCAGAATAATTATCACCTAGACTTCCGGGGTCCGGTAAAACTGATTTCAAGAAATTAAGTGGTACGATTTCCATTCCATTGTAAAGAACAGGATCAATTCGCGCCATTCCAATATTTTGAATGACTCTTAAATGTGTCAAATATTCTTGCCCAAACGTCATCCAGAACCTAGCTCGTTTTAGGGTTGGAAAGTTTTTGACTAATGATTCTAATTCTTCATGGTATAAAAGATAGCTATCCCGTTTTCCAATATTAGGATAATTCAAAACTTCTTTAAATTCAAAAGGTTCGGTTTCTACCCAATCACCATTTTCCCAATAGCGACCTTTCTGGGTGATTTCACGAATATTTATTTCCGGGTTAAAATTAGTGGCAAAAGCCTTTCCATGATCCCCCCCATTGCAGTCAACAATATCGAGATAATGCATTTCATCAAAATGATGCTTGGCGGCATGGGCTGTAAAAATACTAGTGACACCTGGATCAAAACCACAACCTAATAATGCCATTAAACCTTTTTGCTTAAATCGATCTTGATACGCCCATTGCCAAGAATATTCAAACTTGGCTTCGTCTTTTGGTTCGTAATTGGCGGTATCTAAATAATGAACACCCGTTTCTAAACAAGCATCCATGATGGTTAAATCCTGATATGGTAAAGCAACATGGATCACCAAGGCAGGCTGAAAGGCATTAATGAGTTCCACTAGTTCCGGAACTTGATCAGCATCTACTCGAGCAGTTTCAATCGTCTGTCCAGTTCGCTTTTTTACGTCGGCAGCGATATCATCACACTTGGACTTCGTCCTACTAGCAAGCATGATAGAAGAAAACACACCAGGATGCTGGGCGCATTTTAAGGCGACAACCCGGCCTACGCCACCGGCACCTATGATTAGCGTTTTTGACATTGTATTAATTTATTTTCAAGTTATCTTTTTAATTGCTTCAAAAGGAAAGACAAATCTAATATTATTTTTATAAAATAGGTTGACCATTTGAGATCATAATTTGGTATTTCTTGTTCCACACCTTGCTTTCACCATGCGGTCCTTTCCTTGTAAGTCTTGGCGTTTTTCAATATCAAAAAATCCAGCTTTAAAAAACAGGGCTTCGACTTCAGTGGCATTGTATTCGTTGGTTTCAAAATATAACCAACCACCCCGTACCAAATGAGCTTTTGCAAATTCAATAATCGTCCGATAGAAAATTAAAGGATCTTCATCGGTGACAAATAGAGCAATCTCTGGCTCATGATCCAAAACATTGGCCTCCATTATTTCTTTTTCCTTGAATGGGATATAAGGTGGATTGCTGACAATAATTTCATAACTCGGTAGAGACTCCCAGTTTTCTTTTTTTAGAATATCTACCTTTTGAAAATTTACTTCCACTTGATTTAAGTTGGCGTTTTCTTTGGCAACCGATAGCGCGCTGAAGCTCACATCAAGGGCGGCCAATTGAAAGTTTGGAGCTTTAGACTTTATGGTAATTGGAATACAACCACTTCCCGTACCGATATCTAAAACACGAAGATCTTGGTTCTTTGGTTGATCTTCTAAGATCCAAGCGACCAGTTCTTCCGTTTCTGGTCGAGGAATCAAAACTGCTGGATTCACCTTAAATTTTAAATCATAAAAATAGGTCATTCCGACTATATATTGAACTGGCTCCTGGGCAAGGAGTCGAGTTTGGATCGTCTTTAATGCTGTTAGCTGTTGATCGTTTAGTTCATCCTTTCGGAAAAAATTGGTAATAGAAAAAGCGTCTTCAAAAACGATTCTAGCCAACTGTGTCGCCTCTCCTTTTTCAAATATAGGAGTCAGCATTTCTACTAAATTATGGTGAGCTTTTTCAATCGTCATCCTAGTCTTCGTTTAAAATCTCGATAATTAAATTTACGGATAACGGTTAAGTTTCCTTCCTGATCGATGATCGCAAAATCTGGATGTTTTACACCATTAAACATGGTCGTTTTAACCATCGTATAATGCATCATATCTTCTAAAATGATGGGATCGCCTATTTTTAGAGGTTTTTTAAAATAATAATTCCCAACATAATCTCCAGATAAACAGCTGATCCCACCCAATCGATAAGCATGTTCACTTTTAGATATCGTTCCACGGACTTTGGGCAAGTAAGGCATTTCTAAGGTATCTGGCATATGCGCCGTAAAACTTGCATCCAAAATAGCCGTTTTGATGCCATGATTATCGGTAATATCTAGCACTCTGGTTCTTAAAAATCCAGTTTCCCAGGCAATAGCACTACCCGGTTCTAAGATAATTTCTACTTGATGTTTTTTCTTAAATCGCTTTAAAACTTTTATCAAGTGCGGTATATCATATCCCTTACGAGTGATCGAATGACCACCGCCCATGTTTATCCAATCGATTTGAGAAAGTAGATGACCGAACAATTTCTCAACTTGGTTCAATGTTTTTTCGAGTGCATAGGAATCTGATTCACAAAGGTTATGAAAATGTAATCCAGTGATACCTTCTGGTAGTTTTTTACCAAGATTGGTATTCACTTCTCCAAGTCTGCTACCTGGAGCACATGGGTTATACAATTCAGTTGCTACTTCCGAATATTCAGGATTTATACGAAGTCCACATTTAATTTTTCTTTTTTTATTTGCCTGTATTTTCGGATAAAACGATTCAAATTGAGTGAGGGAATTAAAAGTAATATGGCTACTTCGTTTTATAATCTCCTTAAATTCTTCGGGCAAATAGGCTGGTGAATAGGTATGTGCAGGCACCCCCATTTCTTCAAAGCATAGGCGAGCTTCCCAAAGTGAACTAGCGGTCGCCCCTTTCAGGTATTCTCGGATAATTGGAAAAACTGGCCAATTAGCAAATGCTTTAAAAGCTAAGATAATATCCACCCCAGCTTTTTCTTGGACTCGATTTAAAGTTCGTAAATTTTTACGCAGTTTTTTTTCTTCCAATATAAAACAAGGAGAAGGAAGGGTTGCAATTTTCGGATTAGCCATTTAGATCAATGTTTTCTTTTTCACCTAAAAATTTCGGTGCTTTTCTAAAAATATAAATATCTAGCACTGCTTTTACTCTTGCGAGATATTCTCGATTGGTGGCTTTACGCGTAGCGTTGACTACTTTGGGAGCATTGTAAGCGATGGCGTTCATACCTTTTGCATTAGCAATAAACACAGCGCGATGGTTATGCCACTTTTGGGAAATAACCGTAAAATTATCTTGTCCAAAAATTTTCTGACAGCGGACTACAGAATCCAAGGTTCGGAAACCTGCATAATCCAACGTTAGTTTTTCAATGGGAACGCCAAGTTTAACGAGTGCCTTTTGCATCGCTTCCGGTTCATTATAAATTTTTCTACCATTATCACCGCTGAGGACTAAATGATCAACCTTACCAGCATGATATAATTGGGCGGCGGCCTCCATCCGACTTTCAAAATAGAGATTGGTTTGACCATTTGGAAGTTTGGGAGAGGTACCAAGAACCAGGGCTACTTTATTATTAGGAAGCGTATCTATCGCTGCAAAGACCTGTGATTTAGTAGATTGGATGACCCAGATATTTGAAAGCACCACCAATCCAATGATGGTTACGGCTCCTAGGAAGATAATCGTCATTATTTTTTTTAGCATGTCATAGATTTTCCAGCAATATACAAGGGAAATCCTTTACTGTGGGAAAATTAGGAAAGTAATTTTTGGAAGATTTAATTTTTCAGATAATGGGTAGGTTTTAATAGAAGCGATGCGTCCAATTTATAAAGTGTATTTCTCACAGCACCTATTCCGAACTTGTTCCGGAAGAATTTCTATGCTGCTTGTTCGACAGACTGGCGTGTATATCTTTTATCTCAAAGCAAACACATATAATATTTTTATTTAATAATGCTTGAAAAATATGATTTCTTAGCTTTTAGTGTAAACTCGGAGATTAAGCGGTTGTTTACGTCGGATAGCTGTCAGAAAAGAGAATTTGATAGGTGAAAACCACTAATTTTATGTTAAGACTATGAAAAAATTCAAATCTAAGACAACATAATCGAATTCAGAGCAGTTATACTATCACTATCACAAAACACATCATTTTCTCAAATAGTTAATCAAAAAATACTGCCTATAAATTAGTTTACACTTAAAATTATTATCGATTCAACGTTTGTTTCCTAGATGGAAGCTGTTGTTATTTTTTAATTTCTAAAAAGTGTATCCTATGAACGTGTTCAATATTGCAGTTACTATTTCAGATTCAAATACTACTTCAAAAAGTTCGATCACCGCGGTTTCTAACCCAAAACCCCAGCCTCCGTAAGGAAGTGGTTCTTAGACGTTGTATCGACAAAAGCAATCCCCTAAACTGACCCCAATTTACTCCCAAAAACGCTTGGCATCTGCCAGTCCCAGAAACTGATTTTTTTATCCCAAACCGCTTTTAGTGCGTATTGACTATGTGAGGACGATGTCCTAACAAACCAAAGTAGAATGGAGGAAAAACAGATCACCCCCCAGAAACGGGTCTGTTTTTACCTCCATTTTATGGTTAAGGACTATGACAAAATAAACCGCTCCTTTCTTGTTAGAAAATCTCAAAATTCCATTTATTTCCCTATCTTGGTCAAAAAAAATGAAGGACCTTAGTGATATTTTGCTTCATTATGGGGAGGATCGGCAACAATATTTTAATGCGGTTTGTCCGCCCATTATCCAATCCAGTAATTTCGTTTTCTCCTCTATTGCTGATTTTAGAAAGGCGTTAGAAAGTGAGCTGGATCAACACATTTATACCAGGGGTAATAATCCAACGGTTCAAATATTACGAAAGAAAATTGCTGCTCTGGAAGGAGCAGAAGATGCACTCATTTTTGGAAGTGGATCTGCAGCCATTGCAGCGGCCATGATTGGCAATCTAAAGACAGGAGATCACGTCGTTTGTGTACAATCACCTTACTCTTGGACCTATAATTTATTGACTAAATTTTTGAGTCGTTTTGGGGTAAGTCATCGTTTTGTGGATGGGAAAGATATGCAGGCCATTGAAGCTGCTATTCAAGAAAATACGCGGATTCTATATTTGGAAAGTCCGAACACAGCTAATTTTGATTTACAAGATTTACCGGCCTGTGCCACATTGGCCAATAAACATGGATTGGTCACAATCATTGATAATAGTTATTGTTCTCCTATTTTTCAGCGACCGATTGACATGGGCATTGATTTAGTGATTCATTCAGGAACAAAATATTTGAACGGTCATAGCGATGTCGTCGTTGGAACTTTAGCGGGAAGTCGGGCACAGATTGAAAAGATATTTACATCGGAATATATGACCCTAGGTGCCATTATTTCTCCACATGATGCGGCGCTCGTACTCCGAGGTCTTCGTACGTTGGAGCTACGAATGCATCGGGTGGATAAAAGCACAAAAATAATTACGGACTGGCTTTCCACTCATCCTAAAATTGAGCGGGTGCTCTACCCTTTTCACAAAGATTTTCCGCAAGTGGATTTGGCTCGTAAACAAATGAGTGGCTGTGGTGGTTTATTTTCTATACTTTTAAAGGCCGAAAATATAGAAGAAGTGGAAACTTTTTTTGGCAAATTAAATCGGTTTACCTTAGCGGTTTCTTGGGGTGGACATGAGTCGTTGGCGTTGCCGTTTTGTGCTTTTAGAAAAATTCCTGGACGGACAGATACTTCGGTTCCTTGGAATTTGATTCGATTTTATATTGGGTTGGAAGATCCAGATTGGTTGTTGGAGGATTTGCGTCAAGCGCTAGGGAGTTTTGAGTTGGGGAGTTAAAAAGTTTTGGGTTTTGGTTATTTTAGATATTAAAAAAATTCAGTATTGGGTAATTCAGAAGATAATTTAGGAAAAGTATTGTTTGCAGGAATCTTAGTATTGCTGGGAATTGTTGGGTCTGGGATTTTACTTAGGGTGCATCCTTTGGGTTTTATGATCCTTTTATTGGCCACCTTGGTGATTGGGACTATCTATTATTTTTTAAAAAATAGCAGCGACAAAAAAGAGGCAGATCGCTATGCCAAAACGACCGAAGGACGGGTTGCTCAACGACTCGATAATTGCAAAAAGGAATTGGCTGTTCACTTAAAAGAGGTAGCTGACATCCAACAAGATATCATGGAATTGCGTCAGTCCCTGAAATCAACAAATCTCAATCCGGAAACGCGAAAAGAAAGTGAACGACTCTTAAAGGATTTTAAAACAGAGTTGAATCTTCGACAAACTAAAGTTGAATTTTATGAGACTTGCCAGCAAAAATTGTCTACCCTACTCGACAATCAAAGAATGACGAATAAACTAGCCGATAAACGAAAAAAATTAAATCAACTTCGTGAACGAAATTACGAAGACCTCGCACAAATGGAAGGAATGAAAAGTGAAATGGAAGATGATCAATTTTATTTAGATTCAATTGATCGACTGAGTTTGAGAATCTTGGAAAGTGATTCGGTCAATTCAGCAGAAACGTTGCAGATGGAGTTAAGGGAGATTACCAAGGAGTTGCGGCGATTGTGATTTTCACGTATGAATCTTTATTGAAAAATAATTAGAATAATAATTTATGGATTCTAGACTTATTTATTCAGCAATTAATTCAAGTAAGCTTCAGATCAATTGGAAAAAACATGGTAAAAGTGAATGGTTTTACGTTGGGACCAAGGAAGGATTAAATACTGCTTTAGTTGTTGATAAAATTAATGAACACTTTATAGAATATATTACTATATGAAAAATTGATTTATTGGTATTCTTTGGCCAAGCCTTTGACTTTTTCTCCTCTTCCACTCTATTACTCCTTAAACTAACAATGAAGCTATTTAAAAATGAAGCACAATGGTTGCGAACAAGTCCTTGATTGCCAATAATTCACAAATTTATCGGCATCGTCCCGAAAGCGTTCGGGACGAACCTCAAAATTTGCATCCCTGCCCGATCTGACGATCCCCGCTCGACTGATGTCATCGGGCGAGAGTCAGGCGGGGTCTTGACAACCAAGAACTTATCCTCACCTTTTGTGAAAATTCTTAAACAGCTTCAATATCTCAACCAGGAAAATAAAACTCGTTTATTATTTTTCAAACTAAAAAAAGAGGCATTGACAATTATTGACAATGCACTTCTGTTTTTAGTAAATATTATTGCATTAAAAAAAATAAATTATAATGGATCACAGCTTTGAATTGAAATATCTGTATTAGTGGCAGGATAGGTTGTGACTATGTCTGTAGTTCTTGCGTCTCTACGTCTAGCCACCGCATCACATCCAGGATCAGCAGTGTCAGGATCAGAAAATCTATATTGAATAGCATTCGAATTTGTATTATTTCCTGAACAATCGGCTTCCCTAACTCTTAATGTACCATCGGTAATGCAACCACAAGCTACTGGTTGAAATTCTAAATCATCTGAGGTATCTACACATAAGTTAGTGACTGGCCCCGAGGCTGAAGTCTGGCAAGTAACCGGAGCCTCACTGATGGTAAAAGAGAACATATTGTCGATGTAGCTAAGCGGATTATTCGGATCATCCGGAATTACCCCACCATCAGTAATTACTTTACCCACTTGATCACCACTACCAAAATCATTTCCCATTAGGGTCGTAACATATCCGTTAGTAGGTCCTCCACTACAATCAGTTACCCGAACACCTTCGGTGGGCAAGTAATAGAAATATCCTGGTTCTCCCCCTCCAGAAGTATAATTTAACTGAATATTTCCACTTCCTAAAACTTCTAATTTATAACCATTAATAGTCAAAGGTTGAGTAATAGAAATAAGAATATCATCAAGTCCATTATTTGCAGTAAGTATTGGTGCATTGATTAGAATGCTTAATTCACCGATAATATCAGGTCTAATTACGGTGCCACTACAGCTACCACTTGGAGTAGAATAAGTTTGCGTAAGGGTTGTAGGGAACCCACTAGCAGGTGACAGCGTCGATTCTACACAACCATCACGCGTATCACCTTGAACACCTTGTAGTCCGTGGAGAGCTGGCGTAGTGAAGACATTAAATAGTGATTCAAATATAAGGTGCTTAAATACGGTAGCTACCGTCGGCATATGATCCACAATATCGGTGGAGGTGATTACCTCCACTTCTGGCTCTGTCGTTTCTTTTTCACAGGAAAACATCAAAAGAGATAATAAGAACATTAATAAAAGATTCGTCTTTCTTTTCATGATAAATTTAGTTATTGAATTATTGTCTGAGCGCTAAAATTCAGCACTATTGTAAATTTAAGCTTAACGAAAATTGTTTTTTTCATTATTTATGATTTCACTATTATCATAGCGGTCACCAATTTTGTTAAAATAAGTGACAAAGATTGAGAATTATGCCTCCAAAAAGGTATTAAAATCGTCTAAAACGGTTAAAAAGTTGGCAAACCCAGAGATTACCCTAAAAAAAAAGAGATCAGGCATCATTTTTACAATTAGTTAAAAGCAAGTTCATATCTGTTATCCCTCTCTGATATTAGATTTCCTCCAATTAATTTTTTTATAAAAAAAAGTATTAATGCAGAAAATATTGAGGTCTTTTATATGCCTAAATTTATTCCTTTTAAACGTGACATTAGTTGCTCAACATAACCTGATGCACTTTATTCCATCGAATACCGCCACCCATACTGCGAAGCAATCTGGTGACTGGTTTGATACCGATACTTGGCTAGAAGGTACTATACCTTCTGATGCAGCGATTGTTCATATTCCTGCCAATCTGACGGTCAGCTACGAGGGGACCTCTTCTGCTCATATTTTTGCCATCAGAGTGGACGGTACCTTTAATTGTACCCAAAATAATATGACCGATACTACGACTTTGACCTTTGATACTTTTATTGGTACCATGAACTCACTGATCCAATTTCAAGCAGATAATTCTTCTGATGGAGCGATATTGGTTAATATAAAACCTTTCAATATCGAAGCCCATAAATCCGGCACAAGTGGCTATTCTCAAATTTGGAATACAAATGCGCAGAATCATTTCAGTGATCAGGCAGTTCATTATCAGACCACGTACGATATTGGAACAGATTCCCGTTTTAAAACTTATGCAAATTCCCAAAATGGGAATACAACGGTTAAGGTTATTTCCAAAACGTCCATTAACGACCTAGCTGGAGTTCTTGGTAGAACAGAATGGGACCCCACACAATTATCAATTGGATTGGTAACCATGGGCGAATTGGAAATCATTGGTCAAGAGAAGTCTGTAATGGCCAAATTGAATTCAGACGGCATCAAAGGAACTAAGACGCTTGAGCTAGAATCGATACCGGATGGTTGGGAAATTGGAGATACGATTCTAATTACTTTGGGTGGTAATAAAGATGCCGTATCAAATGGTAATGAGCTAAGAGAAATTGCCAATATCTCAGGTAATACGATTACTACTAATAAAAATCTCAAAAAAAACCACATAGGTCGTTCGGCAGATGATCTACATTGCTTTGTCGGTAATCTGAATCGCAATATTATTTTTCAGTCTACAAAAAAGGATAGTACCCATCGCGCCCATCTAATGGCGATGCACAACGATGAAAATGTACAAATAAAAAATGCTTCTTTTATTGATATGGGCAGGACTGATAAAAGCAAACTTACCGATGACAGGATCTGGAGTCACTGGGTCGAACCCGTTGTCGGCAATACGTATGTATCCGCTTTGGGACAAGAATGTTCTCAGCTAACCACGCCTCCTGCAGCTGACATTTCCAATCATCGTGGTAGATATTCTATTCACTTACACCAACTTGGTGCAACATATGGGAGTAAAATGGCAGAAGTCACCGGAAATGTCATTTGGGGAAATCCGGGCTGGGGTATTACCCACCATGGGTCTAATGCCAATGTTTCAGATAATGTAATATACCAAGTAACTGGCTCGGCTTTAGTCTCAGAAGCTGGCAATGAGACAGGTTTCTGGGATAACAATCTGATAGTAGCGGTAGACAAAGGACATACTCACGATGTTTATCAGTCTTCTTTATTTTATGATGATTATCTTTTTTCTGGACAAGGGATGGGAATGAAAGGAAGAGGAGTTGTTTGCCGAGGTAATGTGATCGCAGATGCCAATATGGGGGTCGGTATTGTAAATTTTAATGCTGCCATTAACAGTACGGCACGGATGGATTCCGAGGCTTTGGCTAAATTGCGTCCGGGATTTAAGTTTGATCAATTTCCATTAAGCCAAAACGAATACGCCATTGAGGGTGATGGAATTCTTCCGCTTGAAGTCGCTCTAATTCTTGAAAACACTACTATTATTGATTGTAATTTTGGCCTTTCTTCCATTGAAAGAGATATGGGTGTCAACCACGAATCTCGATCGATTTTTCATGAATTTAAAGTTTGGGGAGCGTCCACGGGCGTTCGAATTACGTATCAGAACGATTATTCTTTCAGAAATCTGTTTGTGTCAGGAAGAAATGATGATGCCATTGGATTATACATGTGGAAGCATGCGCATAACCACTCTTTTGAAGGTATTAAACTGGTCGATCTTAAAGAAGGTATTACTGCCTCGAAACTTGTAGAAAACAGTGATTACACCACCCAAAAAACTCGAAATAATGGTTTTACACCTTGGCTATTTATTGATTTAGAAACAGAAAATGTAACAGATCTTTATGGTATCCATCTTGATGATGAAAGCTCTCCAACTTCGTATACAGAACATCCAGATAATCCTGTTCATTTAACCAAAGAACAACTTTCAATGACTCGTCCTGTCACTTTTACTTTAAATGATCAGGCGGACCTCGAGATTGATCTGGCCGCCAGCCCACCCGATCTGCGGTTTTCAGTAGATGGTGTGATTACTGACCGAATTGGTGCATATGAATTTGGTATTGAACAGGCTTCCTCAATGCAGAATTTACGATTTGATTATCCGCAACGAACTTATCAATTTGCCTCAGAAGCAAAACTGGAAGAATACCTAGTTGCAAACGGCGTCTACGAAGATCCGGAGGATCAATCACTCTATTTTATCATCCATGAATATGTCCCCGATCGAATCAGCTACGAATACAAATCTTTTCCAGTAAGGATTAAATTATTAAACCATCCTGGGACAGGAATTTATGCGGCTCCTCAGACAGAAAACCCAATGGATCTCGCTCCGAAGAATGAACTTATCAGTCGTTTTGCCACAGCTACACAAAGCAGCACTTCTAACACAGAATTTTTTAATGGTACAAAAATAAATGTACCCGCCTCAAGAGCCATTGATGGAAATAGTAATGGCAGAATCAACGCCAACTTTTATCAATATGGATTGGACTCACTCGGTTCGTCCGCCATCACCCAAACGGAGCTAGAACCTTGGTGGGAAATGGATCTGGGAGCAGTAAAAATCCTCGAATACATCGATCTATGGAATACCGTCGAAATGAACGAAGGAAGCTTAGAAACTCCATCTCCACATTTTAAAGATTTTTATGTTCTAATAAACGAATATCCATTTGGAGATATCGATTTGGCTACGGCTCGCGACAGTGCCGACTTTGAATACTATAAAGGAGGTGTTGCGACTCGACTTCATTCTGTGAATGCCATGAATATCAAGGGTCGGTATATTCGCATTCAGGCGGTTGGCACCACAAAAATTGGACTAGCTGAAGTGGATATTATCGGACGTAGTATTACGCCCGATAATGATTGCAATGGAGATGCGGCAGGCCTTGCTTATCTAGATGAATGTGAGCAGTGTGTAGGTGGAAATACCGGCAACAGTCCCTGTGCATTAGACGCAAACTACGAATGGGGAGGAACTGCTACGACCCAGAATTTGGTAAATAGCGTATTACCTGTGGAGTTGATTCAATTTACTGGTCAACTGATTGAGGATAAAACCCGACTTTACTGGGCATCAGCATCAGAGGTCAAAGTAGCGGGTTATGAAATCTGGAGAAGCAGTAATGGCCAAGACTGGGACTTTCTTGATTACCGCCTGGCAAATAATCAACCAAGTGAATATTATAACTGGGATAATAATCCTTTTTTAGGTACTACCTATTATCGGCTAAAAATGATTGACCTGGATGGTCAATTTGAATTTTCAAATATAATAAGCGTCAGCCGAGACCAGACAAATACCATTAAACTTTATCCTAATCCAGCATCGAATGTGCTAGGCATAGAAATGGGTCTGGCAGAAGATGCGCTGGTCGAATTGAGTATCCATAATGCACTCGGTAAACTGGTTCAACAATCTCTTCCTTTTCAATTTGAAAAAGGGACTGCGATCGTTAGATTAGATATTTCCTCGCTGACTTCAGGTACCTATTATTTACTGTCTAAAAATGGCAATACTATTCGAACACAGCCTTTTGTGGTAGTCAAATTATAATTAGAAATTTTCGTTGAATGATATTCAGAAAACAAAATATTGTAAGGGAGGTTCTATCAGTCTATCCGACGCGGATAGACCGCTCTCTCATTTCACCATGTTAAATCATCATCGATTATTTATTATCGAAAAGAATATCTGAATATACTCCGAAAAATGCTTTTCCTATTCGCTTCATACTTTTGGCGGTATAATGCCCAATTGGTGGAGGATTTTTTTCATAAAAATCAGGAGATTTTTTATTTCTAGATTGTGGAATTAGAAATACATTTGGATCTGCTCCTGCAACTTTTTCCATCCCTTCCACTACTTTTCCATGCCCCACCTGAAACAACATAAAAGGAAGTTTAGCCTGTTTGAAATTTTTTCGAACTTCATCAATTAGATGCTGTAAATTCTCACCATAAGTCTCAGCAGGTTTGGGTCCCCATTTTTTAATTCCGCTATCTGCTTCTCCTTGCACCCACAGCATTCCAGCAATTTTATATTCGGACGGATCATATTTTTCTAATACTTCATTGGAATAAGAAATAAAGTCTTCAAATAATTTTGGTTGATCTAATTCCTTCATCAAAGCTGCTTTTTCTGCCGCCCAGTAAGGATTCCAACAACCATAAAGAGAGGTACCTCCTTTGGCTCTTTTTATAAAAATAAATTCTTCTTCAGGGTATTTTTCTGCCAACTCAATTCCAAAAAATAATTCCGGGCCAAAGGATTTCTCTAAATTAAATTTCCTTTGTGTATACTTAGCAGGGGTGGTTAATTGTAACGGGGTGACTGTTTGATGATTATAATAAAATTGAATTCGAGGCGCTACATTTTTTAATCGTTGCAAATCTGATTCACTAAGTTCAGCACCATTGGCCCGACCATCCATGTTCGATTGTCCAGCAAAGAGAAAGACAATTTTTTCCTTTACAACTTTCTTTTCCGGTGATCTCGATTGCGAGCCTTCCTGAATAATTTTATTAGAAGTACACGAAAAAAATAAAATCAATAAAATTATAAGTCTAGATATTTGCTTCATGATTAGGTATTATTTCCCTTTTGCTGCTTGTCTTTCTTTTTTACGTTTTTCCTTGTTCATTTTTTTACGAAGCGCTTTCTTTTCCATTTTCTTTCTATCCAATGCCTCCCTATTTTTAGAAGGAATTATTTCACCAGATTCTTGGACCCAATCATTAAACATTTGAAACATCTCCCCTACTTTTTCTGGGTTCGTATCAGCATAGTTAATGGTCTCTTCGGGATTTTTTTCTAAATCAAATAAAATTGGAAGTTTCGGGTTATGGATATATTTATAGCGTCCGTCAAATACCGCGTGATAACCTTCCACTTCACTAAATACCGCATTTGGTCTTTGGTAGGTTTCCTGATTAGTTAAAAAAGGTAATAAACTATAACCGTTCGGACAATTATTTTGCACTTCTTCAGTAGCACCTGCAATGTCCAGAACGGTTTTTCCTACATCCAATAATTCAGTAGGCTTTACTACCCTCTTGGCTTCATATTCCTTAGGATAAGAAATGATCAATGAGGTATTGAGTACCTCCTTATATAAGGTTGTCTTGTGCACTAAACCATGGTCTCCTGTCATCAGTCCATGATCAGAGAAAAATACGATCACTGTATTCTGCGAAAATTTCGAGGTATTAATAAAATCCACTAATCTTCCTACCTGTGCATCCATATACGCAATGGTTGCAGCATATTGCGCCCTCATTTTTGCCGTTCCTTTTTTTCCTTTCTTATTAATTTTGTGCTTTAATTTATCAGGTACTTCAAACTGCTCGGAAGCTGGATCAATGATTTCCGGCATATCTTCAGGCTTGAACATATCATGGTATTTTTGAGGAACATCAAAAGGACCATGGGGGGTAGAAAAATTGACCCACATAAAAAACGGATCATTGCCTTGATATTCTTTCAATTGTTCGATAGCCTTAGTCGTAAAATGTCCATCCATATATTCTGTATCAGGATTAAGGGTAGTAGGTACCTCATCATCTGTTTCGTTAATAAACTTTTTCAACAATCCATTTTCAAATAGAAAATCTCCGTACGCGTCTTTCCCTATTTTCCATTCTTTTCCTTTAGCTATTTGCTTTTTAGCTGTTTTGAGTACAACTACTCTTCCAGCAGATTGATAAACATGGTCAAAACCCATTTGCTGCTGCATCGCGACATCTTTTCTTTCCGTTGGTGAAGTTGCGTCAATGCCTTTTGTATTAGGGCGGATATGACATTTCCCCACCCAATAAGTTTCATAGCCTTCTCCTTGTAGAGCTTTGGGGAAAGTCCAAACATCTTTAGGTAGCGCTTTTAATTCTTTATTTTCATAGAACCCTAAGTTATGGGGATAGAGTCCAGTAATTAGTGAATTACGAGAAGGACCACACATGGTTCCTTGACAAACATTATTTTCAAACAAAACACCTTTTTCAGCGAGTGCATCAACATTGGGAGTTCTGGCAAATTCAGCTCCGAAGCACCCAAGATATTTTGCAGTCAAATCATCTACTTCAATAAATAGGATATTGGGTTGTTCATTTTTTTTAGTTGCCCCAATAAAACCTGAAAGGACAATAAAAAACGTTAATGAAATTAAAAGTATTTTTTTCATAATTATTCTATTTTGATTTTTTAATCAAAGACACCAATAAATATTTTTTTTTCAACTACCGAAACGCTCAAAACTGTCATTGAACCTAAAATTAGGTTAAAGGAATTATTTTCTTTTTTTGAAAAAAATAATTCAAATTAAAAACAAAAAACAGGATGCGAACTTTAATAAAAGCAGCACCCTGTGAAACCCCAAAAAAATTTTATTTTAAAATCTGAAACTCATCAAATACTTCCCCTGTAAGGGAATTTACGGCTATTACATTTAATTTTCTTCCCTCTATTTCTATGACCGAAAAAGAAGCAACATGTTCTGCGTGCGCGACAATATTTCCATTCGCACATTTTTCCAAGTCTGGTTTCCACTTTTTATTGAGTTTGCCACCCGCACCAATGGTAATCGAAATAAAAGCCTCTTCTAAGTCCTGATAAATATTATGATCGTTTTCGACCGCAATATTACCAAATTCATCATATGGCTTTAGTCGTTCGTAAGTATGAGCGTGACCATTTAAAACAAGGTCTACACCAGAATTAGCAAATACTTCATATAAATCCATTACGTGCTGATAGTCTTTTTTATAGGTGCAAGATTTCCCATTATGATGTAAATAAACAATGATCCAGTCATATTTCCCTTTTGCCAACTTAAGTTGTTTTTTGAGCCATTTTACTTGATTATCAATATCATAAAAATTACCGTCGCGCGAGTCCAGACCAATGAAGAAGGTATTGCTGTATTCGAAAGTAAAAAAGTGTTCATTATTCGGTAACCGCCATTCTTGCTCAAAATTATCATCAGGATCTGTTAACCAATCATGGTTTCC
>CALFWZ010000074.1 GCA_937928405.1 uncultured Saprospiraceae bacterium | reverse complement strand
ACGGAGGATTTGTAAGGTATAAAAACTGAGTATTGGACGAAACCCTAAAAATCATCTTCGAGTCAAAAAGAAAAGAAGATTTTTTCGACGAATGAGGAAACGATCTCGCCACGTCGAGCGCAATAGTCCGATTAAAGTATAAAATTCTTTATTTCACCAACTGCAATTCGTGCGGACTGGTTTTGGGTATGCGTTCTATAATTTTACGCGCTTCCAAATCTAACTTTACAGACACTATATACCAAGGAATAGAACCTTCAAAAGAATCTGCTAATTTTTCTTCCGCTAGATCATTTAGGTCTTGATAGGAGATTTGTTTATGCTTTTTTAGGGTTTTTAAAATAAAAGCGCGAATGGTATCATATTTTTCACGAGAAATATTGACGCCTTTTTTACCTTGCGGATGCATGGTTAGAATTTTATCAGATAAATCCATATGGTGATTTTTTTGGTTAGAAAAAATTATTGAAGTTGTTTAAACAGTGCCTTCCTTCCAAATTTACTACAAATCGGGCAATCTAGTGGCTGATGTCCTCTAGCTGGACAAAACTCTCGACCGAAAAAGATGATTTGCAAATGCAGCTTATTCCATAGCTCTTTTGGGAATAGTCGCTTTAAATCCTTCTCTGTCTTTACCACGTTTTTTCCGGTACTCAAACCCCAACGCCAAGCCAACCGATGTATATGGGTATCTACTGGAAATGCTGGAACGCCAAAGCCTTGACTAACTACCACACTCGCCGTTTTATGTCCCACTCCTGGTAATGCCTCAAGGGCAGCCATATCATTTGGCACTTTGCCATCATGTTGTTCCAACAAAATTTTGGAGAGTTCAAATATAGCCTTTGACTTTCGAGGAGACAGACCACAAGGACGAATAATTGCCGCAATATCGGAAACCTTTTGCTTTACCATTTCTTGAGGTGTAGCAGCCATTTTGAATAAAGCCGGCGTCACTTGATTTACGCGAACATCTGTACATTGTGCAGATAACAGTACAGCAACCAATAAAGTATAATGGTCCTGATGATCCAATGGGACAGGTGTTTCAGGATAATATGATTCTAGAATTCGGATAATCTCCGTTACTTTTTCGGCCTTGGTCATCTCTTTTATTTTAGGCAATTGGTGTTGGGGATTCGGTTAGAAAACGGAGCGTATCTACCCCATCCGCGTAATCGCTTAAGCTCGGCGTTTGGGCGCCACCTAGTGGGATATGTGTCCAATCGGTAATTGGTTCATCGCTGACCACACATTGGATTTCTTCTCGATGATTGGCCAATAATTTATGTAAATGTTCTTCGCCTTTATAATATTCAAAATGCAAACTAGCAATCCGTGATTGGATGGCTTTGTCTTCATGAATTAAAATACATCCGTTAGAGAAATACTTTTTACTGTTTAAAATCAGCAGCGTAAAATTATAGTCAAAATTATTTTTGTATTTATTATGTTCTATAATTTCTCGGTATTCATGCAATGCTTCCAATAAGCTATTAAACTCGTAATTTTCTGGAACGTAGAGTTTGGAAACATTTCGACAACCCAAACCAAAATAAGTAAATATGTCCTTTCCCAAAGCATGCAATGCTTCCTTGGATTCTGTGCCTTTGAGTACGGCTACGGCGTTTCGATTTTTACGGATAATATTAGGATACTTTCCAAAGTATACGTCAAAATATCGAGCCGTATTATTACTTCCGGTAGCAATGACTCGGTCGAAATTAGCCAGTCGATCCACGATCTTAAAATAAGGTTGGACACGCTCGTCGAAATTAGCCAATCGATCGATTAGATATGGTAAAACTAGTTTGTCTTTATCAGAAAGTTTTATTTGGGAAATATGCCCACAAATAAACGTAGAAAGTACATCATGAAAACCAACCAACGGAATATTTCCAGCTAGAACCATCCCGACCGTTTGTGGAGTTTGATCGTCAGAAATAGGATAAGGTTCCACCCATTTTTCTAGTAATACTTGCTTTAGCATACGCTCTGCAATTGCCTGAATAGCAGACTCATAACTCTCCTGAGTAAACCATTGATTGTATCGATAGGAAGTTTTAATTAAGTTGGTTCTTTCGAGATTGGGGTGAGATAATTCTTGACCTAATTTAGTGAGGACCGATATTCTATCTTTTAATTTCATAGTAGTTATTTTAAGGCTTGGAACCTAAATACATGGTGTAACAAATTCATTTAAATTTTAGAATGCTTCTTTTAAGCGATCACGTCCGCCAAATTCCGTCAAATAGCTACGGCTATGTTCAAAAATATTGGACTCGTATTCACAAAAAATAACCTATTCAAAATCTAAAGCAACTTAATACATAGTGTACTAAACATTTGGTAATAGACCAATGTTCTAGGGCAAAGTTAATAAAACTTAAGATCAAAAAGATTTTATTAGTTTTGGTCTTTATTTCTTTACCTGGTACAACGATTTCAGTTATGCAGAAAAGCCAACACCTATTTTTTTCATTAACCCTTATTTTACCAATTTTTGGGGTTATCTCCGCATTGGGAACCTTACGTGCGCAAGAAATTTTAACGCTAGAAAAAGCGATTTCTATCGGCATGGAAAATAATTTTTCTATCAAAATAGACGAAAAGAATATTGAAATTGCGGAGTCCAACAATAATTGGGTCAACACTGGTAAGACTCCAACAATTGATTTAAACGCAGGATTTAATAATAACCTTACCAACGATAATAATCCTGCAAGTTTTTTACAAGGTACTTACTACACTGGAAGTCTAAATGCGAACTTGACTGGAAATTGGGTAATCTATAATGGCGGCCGTTTTAAGATCAATAAACAACAACTCGAAATGGCTGTGACTCAGCAGGAATTAAATAAGGCATCTGGTATCCACGATTTACTACGAGATATTTATCAACAATATTATACCGTTATTTTTCAACAGGAACAATTAGAAGTCTTGAATCAAGTTTTCAATTTATCAAAAGATCGGCTTAGATATGAGGTTATTAAAAAAGATTACGGACAGTCTAATAGTTACAACTTGACACAATTTAAGGCTTCTGTTTTGACTGATAGTGTCTCGATTGTTCAACAATTGCAAAATATCAAAATAGCCAAACGAAATCTTTATCAGACCTTAGACATTATTGGTTTTGAAAATTACCAGTTTCGCGAATCGCTGGAAGTGCGACCAGAGCCGATTAATGAAGAAACACTTCGCACTGCTTTGAGTGAAGAAAATTATACATTGAAGAGTTTAGAAATCTTGGCTAGCCTGAATCGGTTAAATACAGAATTTGCGAAAGTTTCTCGGAAGCCAACCTTGAGTGTCAATGGTTCTTTGGGGTATGCCCGTAATGGATTTAAGTTTTTTGCGGATGATCCTAATACTGGAGATCCATTTAAGTTTTTGCAAAGTAATCGTTTTACAGGAAGCGCCAACTTAGTTCTCAACTATAACCTCTATGATGGTGGCCGTCAAAAAAATGATATCAAAGCAGCTCAATTGCAAGAAGAAGTAGATCAACTTTCTATCCTAGAAACAAAAGCCAACCTAACGAATCAACTCGATATTCTACTCGACAATTACCAAAACCAAATTCAATTACTAGCACTAACAGATAGTCAAATTGAGATCGCTCGACAAAACATACAATTAACGGAGGAACGTTTTAAAGCTGGACAATTGACTTCGCTCGACTTTAGAAATGTCCAAATTCAATATTTAAATGCAGCGTTTAATAAGATTTCTGCGATCTATGAATTATTGCTTTCGCGCAATGAAATTGATTGGTTGGTGGGGAGATATGAGGGGTGATTTGTTAAGAATGTAAATTACCTATTTTTGTTGTGAAGTATTTTATTGAATGAGTGTAATCCTAATTAGGTACATTCTAAAATAAATTTCTTTTAGTAACGGCCAATTAATAAGTTACTGATTTGTGATTGAAATTTTAATAATCAGATCAGGCATTTTTTGAGAGAATCCTCTTGGCTTGTCAAGGAAAATTACCATGAATGGTTTATCATCTTTTAGTCGATCTGAAATAATCACTGCTTTATGAATGATCAGGAAAAACTAAAGAATCCCTCTTTCAATCATTCAATACAATTATTTTCGTTCTATTTCTAGATAAGGAAATTCTTCCACATCCGGGAAGTGAATCGAATATATCACATCTGTGATCAGCCATTCATCTCCCATTTTTACTAGATTCCATTTTTCATGTCCCCATTGAATCATTTTTGCCGCAGCGCTAAAGGAATAGTCAAAAGATATGGTAGCAATCGAACCATCTGTATCAATAATTATATCGTAAAAATTTTCAGCTTGCTTTTTTTCAGATTGACAGATCTCGAAAATAAATTTATGACAAGTTGAAACAGCGACGCCTTCAAATTCAGCATAGTCTTTTTTGATGGACCACTCGGTTTTTTTGGACATGATCCCAATAAATTGAACCTGATCATCTAAAAATATTTTCTTAAACCTTAGACTATCTTTTTGAAGAATCGATTCTTCAAATTCTTTGATGAGTTCCTTAAGTTGAATTTTATCTTTTGATTTTTCTTGTCCATAAGAATAGCCATTGATCAATAACGTCAAAAGGACTAGTAAAAATAATTTTTTCATACAGATATTTTATAGGTTCTTTATTCCGTATTTTTTATTTTTTCATAATACCATTTTCTGTCCAGCTTCACTGGAATATTCCATTTTATTTTTTGTAATACCCCCCTTTTGTAATATCTATCCCAGTCAGGGATCTGAATTAGGGCATCAGCGATCATCTCATCAATCCTTTTATCATGGCCTCTTAGTACTTCTATCTTGTGGGGTTTTCCCGCTTCGTTGACTTCGAATCTTAATAACACGATTTTGGTGGTATCAATCTTATATTTTTCAATAAGGTTCCAGTCAATGGTTTCAAACCAATGCATTAAAATTAGGTAGTTGTCTTTTCGAAATATTGATGCTTTCGATCTTCGATTATCGTATTTTTTTATTTCTAGGAGCAATCCATTTTTGACAATAAAATCCTGATCAAATTCATAAAAACAATCATCAGAAACGTTGGTAATTTTCTGTCCATATTGATGATAGATTTCAAGACTCAACCATCCACCAAATAATTCCTTTTTTTCGTTGATTTGACGTAATAAATTTACAGAATCTTTATCCAATAAACGATTGCCACAACAATTTAACATCTCTTTAAGAAATAGACTGTCATTTCTAATTTCCCAAATTTTTCTACCATCTCCTGATAAGCAATTAAGCGAGGTACAATCATCTTTATTGATCGCATTGGTTTGAATTAAGTCTTTTAGGGAATCAGTTATTGGAATATAATCGACCAATAAGGTATCATTTTTATAAATTAGAAATTCCTTATAATGGCAATTTGCTACTAAGGTTAATGTTATTAGATTTAGAAAAATAAACAGACAGGATTTAGCCATTTTCTATCAAGTTTGATTTATAAATTTTTTGATACCCTTCTCTTACCTAAGTGGGATGCAAAAAACGATGGCAATGGTGGCTATTATATTGGGCAGTGGTGAAATTTATTTTTTTAGAATACCCAAATAGGCAGACCAAGGTCCCACCTCAGATTTATATTGCTTTGCCATCACTCTTGAAATTTGAGCAATATGTCCTAGATCATGTACGACCCAAGTAGATAGGAGTTCTTTTAAATTTGCCGTTCCCAATTCAGGGTGCGTACCAGTCTCTAATAATTTTAAATCCGTCAGTTGCATGGCTTTTAGCGCTTCTAGATTTTCGGCTCTTAATTTTTTAAAAATTGCCAATAGTTCTTCGATTGTTTTCCCTTCAGAATTCTTTTCTTGCGCAAAGCGATCAAAGGGCTCAAATGTTTTATCCGCTTTATCTGAAAGAATAATTTTGGCTCTTGGAATCCAATCTGTTCTCTCACCGTGGATAAGATGTCCAAGAATATCATAAGGACTCCAAGTGTTTTCTCCTTCATTATTATTTATCCAATCTTCGGATAGTCCCATTAAAAGCGTTTCAAGAATAACGGGCGTCCTTTCTAAGATTTCAATAGATTTATTAATGTCAAAAGTCATATTTTCATTTTTAAAACGTTCCGCTTTTCAGCGTAATTAGATTTAATTATTTTATGAAAATAATATTTTTTAGGATATTTACTGTTCTGAAGAAAGTGGAATAAAAAAAGTCTCCGATTAAGAGACTTCTTTCAGTAATTAGTGCAGTTTGTATTTCGGAATTTTTATCATTGCTTTATCACTTCCTTTGTTTCCATGTCTCCATGCTTATCACGAATCACCAAATAATACAAACCTTTAGGAAAAGTACTTAAGTCAATAGTTTCGTTGAAATACGTACTATGTCCAAGAGAACGAGTCATTAACTTTTGTCCCGCTACATTATTCAGTTGAAGATTTAACGCTGAAACATTTGGTGTTTCAATAATGACCTCAACAAAGTCTGTGGTCGGATTTGGTGCTACCTTCCAGGTTACGGCTAATTTTTCTGGAGAGAATATTTTAGTAATAAAATCTCCAGCATATTTATATAAAACGGTTGGATCATTGTTATTTTTAAATTTACCACCCCAAGCAGTTCCGTTATCTAAAAATTCAAAATCACTGATAGGCGTTTCCGTTCCAATATCTGTCCAATTAATTCCATGATCAAAACTATAGGAAGTTTGGAAAGGACCAGCGCCATTGGTACTACGACTCGTTTTAACCAAAGCATCCTCAATGTATTGGGCTTTAAAAATAGAAAAATCATTATCCGCAATTGGTTGCTCCGTCCAAGTTTGGCCACCGTCTTCGGTAAAGGCTATCAAACTTTGGTAAGGCTGACTTGAGTAATTGGCAGAATGAGCGATTCCAACCAATTCGCTTTGAAAGGCAATTCCTTCGACCCAAGGATTGGAAGCAAGGTTTGAGATAGAAGTCGTGCTTGCGGTCCAGTTTTGTCCCTGATCTGCAGAATGAAACACTCTACTCTTATTGGTACCAAACCAAATATTATTCCCTACCACAGAACAAACACTTGTTGATATAAACTCAGAAGTCAATGGATTTGGAATTGCCTCAGAACCAACCAGCGCCCAGGAATCACCGCCATCAAGCGTCGTATAAATTTCAAATATGCCTCCCACTGGGTTACCAATCACCACGCCATTATTAGCATCCCAAAAATGAAGGACAGAACAAAAAGAAGCGCCAGTGAAAACATTTTGCTGTATCCAAGAAGCACCGCCATCACTTGTTTTATAAATAGCAGCTCCAAGGGAAAATGGATTGCTAGCCGCTACCCAAGCTGTATTGGCATCAATGGCAGAGACTTTCCAACCGGACCAACTATTATTAGGAACAGGAAGCATACCCGTTGTCCAAGTAGCACCGCCATCGGAGGTGGTGGTAAAAGCAGCAGAGGTCGCCACGGACCAAGCATCTCCACTATAGGTACCGTCCGTAGTAATGGCCCAAACGGTATGCTCATCTACTGCGTCTAAATCCCAAATGTTTAAAACGGAATTGAATCCAACTTCATAGGATTGCCATTGTGAGAAGGCGGAGGAATATACTGCTAATAATAGAAATTGTAAAAATATTTTTTTCATGATTGATTGAATTATGTAAGAATTTGATTAACAATAAAACTTGCTTACCTTACAATGTAAAACAACCATGAAATTGTGACAGAAACACATAAGTTTCTCAAAAAACACACCTTGATATAATAGGATATAGATGATTATTCTTTAACAAATCTCCCTTGAAAAAGCTGAGTTCCTTTCTTTCCCAAAAGATTATAAACCCCACTTTTTAGTTCCTCTATGTCAACCTCCGTAACCTTAACAAACTCTTTAATCAATTTCCCATTCAGATCATAAATCTTTAGCTCATCTAGTTCAACAGTAAATCCTAGTTGGTTGGTGGCAGGATTAGGATAGACTTGCATTGATTCCATCTTTTCAAACTCATTGGTAGAGGTTAGAATTTCTGCCTTTTGCACGCTGGCGATAGAACTTTGGATGGTAGAACTAGTATTCCCTCCGATCGCATATAGAACACCTCCTACCCCTTCTGCCGCACAATGTCTTCGCGCGATCAAGTTATTGGTTAGGATTTGAAAACTATTATCGAAAGTATCAAAATAAGCCACAGAGGTAAGATTACTAAAATCTCCAACCATATAAATTTTACTACCAACAATAGCGGTTGAATGTGCCGAGATACCAATGGGCATCATCAAACTGGATTCCCACATATTGGTAGATAAATTATAAATATCAATCTGGTTAGAAACGGTTCCATTATAACCACCAATGATATACAGTTTTCCATTCACTACTTCTCCTTTGGTTTCTCCTGCAAAAGGTATATTTGTTAATTCCGTCCAAGTATCATTCTCTGGATCAAACTCATATAATTTATTAGAAGTAGTATTAGGCGATAAGGATCCACCAAAAGAATAAATTTTATTATTCCAAGTAGTTACTCCTGCCGCTTCGCAAGGCTGTGGGTTTTCAGACATGAGTTCAATAGTACCATCGGCCAAACTTATTTTTTCAACACTATTATTTAGTACTCCATTTTGGGTAATTCCATTAAACACGTATAAAAAATCACCTACCTCCGCAGCGGAGGCAAATCGCTTGGGAATGGTCGAACTAGTTAAAGTAGACCAAATACTTTGTGCAATATTATATTTAAATACTTCATCCGTATATTGTTCATCAATTCCAAAACCATTGACTATATAAATATTCTCACCATCATTAGCGGAAGTTAAGGCACTTCTAGCGGCAGGTAGATTTTCAAGATCGGTGAATTGGATAGTTTGGCTGGTTGCCAAAGGTGAGCAATATAGGAATATCAGAAAAGCAATAAATAATTTGGGCCTTGTCATTTTATTTATATTAAAAAAGATTAAAAATTATGTTTTTGAGAGACAGCAAAATTAATTATCTTCTATGATTAAAAAAAGAAAAGGAAGCATTTGCTTCATAACCAGATTTATATCTCAATAAAATACTCATCTCTTATCCTTCCCTTAGAATATTTATCATAGTTGGAACCATCTACGCGATAGTTTTTAGCTGATATAAGTGCTATTGTAAGATCGCAAAAATTGCCGCAATTGATAAAATGACTTTAGTGTTAGCGTAAGTATTTTACCCAGCATAAATAGCCAAAAAATAATTAATCATTTTAAATAAAAACTTGAATAAAAAAGTGTTATTTGCCTTTTATTACTGCCTATTTATGCGGTATACCTTAGATCAATTTTATAATAAGTCTACATTTAAAATCAAATTAAAATTGGAAAAAATAAAAGTTGTTCACCCAGATCAGTTTGAAGCTGAAAACCACTGGTATCCAAAGGCTTTGAATGCGACGATTCACCCTATGATTAATTTCTTTCTAAACTTAGGACAAGACCGGATTCTGACCCGATATTGCCATTTACATCCGACGGTGGATGGTGAAAAATTGAAAGAAATACTTAGTTATAAGTCGAAATACTTCTTATGGGGCGGAGCAGATTTGCTCAATGTAACTTCGGCCACCGGTAAACGACAGATGGTCGTCATCGAAAACAATTCCTGTCCTTCTGGTCAGAAATCTATGCCGTTGATGGATGACAATAAGGAGCAGGGAAGTTACCGGCTCATGGTGGAACGGACGTTTAAACCTTACCTAAAAAATCTTAGAAAGAGTGTTAAAGGAGGTTTAGCAGTGATCTATGATAAAAATCCAATGGAGGTTTCTGGATACGCCGAAGTAATTGCGGATGTGATGAAAGAACCAGTATACTATATTAGCTTACCTAAAGATGATCCAAATCCTAGGGTTACATTTAAGGAGAGTGTCATGCAGATTTTAGATGAGCATGACGAGTGGATTCCCATCCGAGCAGCGTTCAGGTATCTGACTCAGAAACCTTGGAATAGATTGCCGTTACACTCTAAAACTAGAATCCTCAATCCTATTGTTGCTTGCTTGGCAGGAGGTAGAAATAAGATGGTAGCAGCAAAAGCTTATGATGTTTTTAATGCAGAGCTAGAAGGTTTCGGTTTAAAAATAAATATTCCAGAAACCATCTGGGATGTTCGCAAAAATGAGATTCCACTTTGGGTAAAAAAGATGGGTGGTCATGCGGTCATTAAAGTTCCTTACAGTAACGCAGGGCAAGGGGTTTATACGATTGTATCAGAAGAAGAACTGGATGACTTTATGGATCTAGAATTTGATTACGATTTGTTTATTGTTCAAAGTCTCATCGGAAATGCTAATTGGACCAGTAATACAGCTAGCGGAAAATTGTATCATGTCGGAACTATTCCTAATCAAAAAAACCAAACCTTTGTAGCAGATATTCGGATGATGGTTAGTTCGACCGAAGAGGGAATTAGACCTTTATGTACTTACGCTCGAAGAGCGGAAAAGCCACTAGTAAATACCATAAAACAAGGAGCAGATAGCTGGTCGATGCTAGGAACAAATCTCTCTATTAAAAATCCAGATGGCTCTTGGGGAAGTGATACCAATCGACTTATGTTGATGGATCGTAGAGATTTTAACAAACTCGGCATTGGATTAGATGATTTAATTGAGGCATATATCCAAACGGTTCTTTCGATGGTGGCGATTGATAAGATGGCTAAAATGCTAATGAATAAACAAGGGAAGTTTAGAATGCGACTATTCAGAAGTTTGAATAATGATCAGAGTTTACTCAATGAAATAATGGTTGACTAATGGAAAAATATAAAGTACTTATCCTGACAGATCATACGGGCCATAGCAAAGAGAATTCTTTATATGGACTGGTTCAAAAAATGCGCTTGCATCCGATGACTCAAGAGATTGATATTGCTTCCCGAGGCAATGCCATCAACCAAGACTTTTTCAGTCAAATAGCTGGGGCAAAATTATGGATTAAGCAAGCAGATAATAATTTTACGTTTAGTGAAAATGGACAACATCTTAATGAATCTTTATCTATTGCTACGATAACAGACTACGACTTAGTTTGGTTACGGATGCCACCTCCTTTGGGGAAACTTTTTTTAGATTTTCTAGAAACTGTTTTTGAGGGAAAAGTAATTATCAATCATCCAAAAGGAATCTACGAAACCGGTAGCAAAGCATTTCTAAAAAATTTCCAGAGCTGTTGCCCGCCGATGAAGATCTGTCGGAGCAAGGCAGATATTATCGCATTTAAATCTCAATTCTCCATTGTTCTAAAACCCTTTCGAGAATATGGTGGAAAAGGGATTGTAAAAATAACGGGAGACGAAGTGTCATTAGGAAAAGAGATGATACCCTTTGATACTTTTATTGAAAATTTACCAGACGACGAGATTGAATATTTAGGCGTTAAATTTCTAAAAAATGTTGATCAGGGAGACAAGCGGATCATTGTGGTGAATGGAAAAATTTTGGGTGCTTCTTTACGATTACCACCCGAAGATTCCTGGTTATGTAACGTCGCAATGGGTGGAAAGTCTGTGACTTCACAAGTAGATGAGGCAGAGCGGAAAATTGTTGCAACCATCGATCCTTTCTTATCCAAGATGGGCATTGCCATGTATGGAGTAGATACTTTAGTAGGAGACAATGGCCAAAGGGTTTTGTCAGAAATAAATACCACCAGTATTGGTGGTTTACCACAGATTGCAAAACAACAAAGACTGCCTTTGGTAGCAGAGGCGGTTGATTTGATCTGGCAGTTTTTTTTAGCACATAGAAAATAAATAAAAATCATGACAGCGTTTCAAAATGATAATAGTAAATTAGTTAAAGAATTAGCACTTAACAAAGTACCTAAGGGTAAAATCTCCAGATTTTGGTTAGAAATCGTAAAGGACGGAATGGGACTTCCCGTCTTGATTCCCATCATTGTGGCCAGAGGAAAGAAATCAGGGAAAACCGTCGGAATTACAGCGGCTGTACACGGCAACGAGCTAAACGGTATTCCTGTTATTCAGCGATTATTTAAAGAGTTGGATGTAACGAAACTCAGAGGAACGATTGTAGGAATTCCCGTCTTAAATGTCCCATCTTACTTGAGGAAGAAAAGAAGATTTTTGGATGGAACAGACTTAAACCATATCATGCCCGGTAAATCAACGGGTACGGTTAGTCAGGTGTATGCCTGGAGAGTGGTTGAAAAAATAATTAAGCAGTTCGATTATTTATTGGATTTACATACGGCCAGTAATGGTCGAATAAATTCTTATTATATCCGTGCCGATATGAGTGACGAGGTCGTGCGTGAAATGGCTTTGCTACAAAATGCTCAAATTATTGTCCACAATCCACCGAGTGATGGAACGCTAAGAGGAACCGCAGATGAATTAGAAATTCCAGCAATCACCTTAGAAGTGGGAAATCCTAACTCTTTTCAAAAAGGGATGATTAGAGATGGCTTGACAGGAATCCACAACTTGTTAGGATATTTAAAGATGACAGATTCAGAAGTAGAAGAACACTCAAATGAAACCGTTATTTGTAAAAAATCTTACTGGATGTATACCGATACCGGAGGACTTTTAACCGTTTTCCCAAAAGCCACGGACCTTGTAAAAAAAGGAGAAGTCGTCGCTAGGTTAAATAATATTTTCGGTGATTTGATTAAAGAATACCTTGCTCCTGAAGATGGAATTGTGATTGGTAAAAGTGTTAGTCCTGTCAATCAGGCTGGAGGTCGGATACTGCATTTGGGAATTGTGAAAAAGCGGTATTAGGCAAGTCTTATTTTCAGGTCGTCCATTTTTTGGGGACCTGATTTATTATAAAAATGTGGATTAACATAGCTTATCCTAAATTAGGCTCAAAATGATAGAAAAAAATATTCAAGAATTTTACCAGGTTCATCCTAAATACATTGAAGAACTATATTTTCTACAAGTAGAATTACTCAAACTACAAAAACATATTGCAGCGAAAAAAATGCGTCTAGCCATTTTTTTTGAAGGACGAGATACGGCTGGAAAAGGAGCCGCTATTTTTCGGTTTACGCAGTTTCTCAATCCTCGGGAATATCGAATTGTAGCTTTAGGAAAACCAACCAAGAAAGAAAAAGGACAATGGTATTTTCAACGATATTTAAAGCAATTTCCCAACGCAGGAGAAATCGTTTTTTTGATAGAAGCTGGTATAATCGAGCGGTCGTTGAACCAGTAATGGGATTTTGTACGGATAAACAGTACAACCAGTTTATGCAGCAAGTTTCTTCTCTGGAAAAAATGCTCGTAGATGATGGTGTCTTTATCGTTAAGTTTTGGTTTTCGATTGATAAAGAACAACAAAATAATAGGATTCAAGAACGCTTAGACAGTCCTCTAAAACATTGGAAAGTTAGTCCGGTTGATTTAGCTGCTCAATCTAAATGGGAAGATTTTACCAAGTATAAAAAAATCATGTTTAAAGATACTAGTACTGATTTTGCACCATGGTTAAATGTCAAAAGTCCAGTTCGCGAAGAGAGCCGAATTCAGGCCATGCGTTATATTTTATCACAGTTTGATTATAAAGATCGTTCACCCGAATTGCCTGCTCCTGATTGGAAATATCTCAAACAAGTATAGATGTTTTTTGAATAAAGTTCAACTTTAATCACGGATAATAAAAACAATACCTAAACCAGCATTTAAAAATAAACTGGCGCCATACTTTTTCCTACTTCACAATCAATCGCCCCGTACTCAAAAATCCATCATCGGCAGATAATCGATAAAAGTACAACCCGGCATTAATACCTTGATTTTCGAACTTTAGATGATTGCCATCCAATAATTCAGAGCGGATTAAGATTCCAGCAGTGTTAAAAATTTCTAATTGATATTGATGAGCCTCGTGGTTCTTTATTTGAAAAACACAGAAATTTTGAAACGGATTGGGGCTAACGGAAACTTCGATACCTGACATCAAGGGATGTGAAACGGTATTTACTAAAAGTTCTGAATAATCTCCTATGATTCTATGGTAGGTCTGATTAGTGATCACGGGTTCATTATAATCAAAATAAATAGCCGCTAGATTTTGGATAAGCGTTTCGACTGGGGTATCTGCTAGAGGGGTGATTTTAAAATCAACAAATCCATTAGAGGCCGCTTGATTGGCGGCGCTATCCGGTAAAGCAATTCCATAAAAAGTAAAGCTAAGATGCCCTTGATTCGTTAGCCCTAATTCATAAGGATGACTACTAAGTCCTTTTTGAAAGGTAGTAATATCCAACCATTCACTAAGGGTATCTCTTATGACCACCAAATAGGCTGTATCCGTTCCTGTATTTTGAAATCTGATCGTATATTCTAATGGGGTCTCTGGTTCAATATAATGTTCTGCGGTAAACCCTATTGGCTTTGCATTTTTATCATTAGGATCAAAAGAATTAACCGCAATTGGACACTCCGTATCTGTAACTAATTGGTAATCATCTAATGGGAATTGGTTGCTAAAATTAATACTAAACTCGCCCGCATCATTGGTACCGCAGCCTTCCACGACCGCCATCGGATTGGAATTACCTGGAGCATTTGGCACTTGATTCACTAGCAAAGTAAAAGTAGATCCATTGCCTTCCAATGGAATGGTATTTCCCATATTAGGGGCTAATAAATCAGTCTGCCCTGACTCTCTCAAAACAGCATCTTCCACAATAATAAAATTAGATTGTTCTAGCATGGTGCTCGTACCAATATTCCGTATTTCAAAATTAACTTCATCGTTAATACAAGATCCCGTTACCTCTAAAAAGGCTCCAGACCAAGAACTACTTGTGCTCGTACAAAGCGTATCAGGAAAAATATGGGCATCCATACAATAACTTAATCCAACCTCTGCATCACAATCCAATTCTACCATAAAACTAATCGACCTACATGCTAATGGATCAAGATCTCCTATTTCCCAAGTAAGCAGGTTATCTCCTGATAAATTATCCCAAGGAACACTTGCTGATACAGGTGTCAACAAAGGGTCTAAGGCTACTTCTAAATAAGCGTCTGTAGCCGTAATATTTCCAGCATTACAATAGGTGAGATAAACAGGACGAGCTAAACAAGGTCGTACCAAAGGCGCTGCCAAACTAACGACCATCGCCGGACAATCTGTCGTAGCCGTGATTGGAAAATCAACGGTTTCGGATTGTTGAAATTCAGTAAAACTCACAGGTGTATCATTATTACAGCTTTCCCAAATATCACTTTGTGGAGTAAGATGGACTATATAGTTGCCGGTATCAACTGGTAGCTCGTAAGCTCCTAAAGCATCTGTCACCGTTCCAAATGGCTCTAATAATCCTGGTTTATGAGCCGTTACAATCCAATTGTCGGCAGGAGTTTCATTTCCATCAATTAGGCAATCTTCATTACCATCAATGGCGATCGATCCAGAAATTATATTGTTATAAATATTTCCCTGATTATCCGTCTTAAAGATATACATCTGTCTCATGGTCGTTCCGAAGTCAATAGGTCCCGGAGTTACACCGCCTGTCAGGATATATCCAGATTGATTGGAACGGACCACATCCGTTAAATGATGGGAGCGTTGTGGTCTTTGATAAAGTTTAGTAAACAAAACATTAAAGGCTAGATCCATGGTCATGAATATCCCTTTAACTACTTCTTCAGCTTGAGGAAGCTGAGTAGCTGTATAACCAGTTATGGCTAATTGATTATCTAAAAATTTGAAACCCTGAATGAATAAACGCTCATCCATTAAAATAGAATCTTCTGCCAGTATAGTTAAATTGGCATCTAATCTACGCAACTTCAATTGCGTCTGATCAGCAAGAATGGAATTACCTCTGGAAGCCAAGTAAATCTCATCCTCTTCAAAAATAAATAACAAACTATTGGCAGCTTCTAAGATGGTATCCGAACTAATTAGACTTCCTGATGAATCTGCGATATTGCGAATTAATCCAACACCGGTCATCCTTTCTGAAAAAATAAAATCACCATTCTCCTTAATCTGTTCCAGCGTACCAAAGAAAGAAAGTTCCCGCTCCCAGAGCAAAGTACCATCATTCCCAGATATTTCTCCAATCATACTCACACTGGGGGCAGAGGCAGAAGCATTTTTGTATCCACTGAAAATAAAATTACCATTCTCTAAGGGAAACGATTTACGAAAATGGACTTGTCTATTATCTCCAGGAAATAAAAAAGTTGCTTCCCAAACGGTCTCGCCATTTTGATCAAATTTAAGCACCTTTGGACGGATTGTAATTCCAACGCCAGCAATATTTTCAAAGGTTGTACCAAACGTTATATAGGCATTGTCACTCAGGTTATTGATATAACTTGTTGAGTTTGCGGCATCATTAATCACCCTTTCCCATAGCACCTGTCCATCATCACTAAATTTCCGATAAACTACGCCAAAGTCCCCATTTAGGCCTACTGGCGTAAAACTATTGACAACATAATTTCCATCCAGCGTAGGTACAATATCTTTACCGGCTGCACCTGTTGGTTCGGGCGTGAAAAACAATTCCCAACCCTGAGCAATTACTAATGGGCTTGTAAATAAACATATGGTCAGAAGGAAGTATAATTTTTTCATAATCATTGAATTATAAGACTTGAGCAGTTTTTCTTGTGTTCATTACAAAGTTGGATATTAAATACAATGAATACAAGTACAAATAAAGGTATAAATGGAAATAAAAATACAGGTCAAACATCTTAATAAATTGATAATCAATTAAATAAAGTGTATTTTAGTGAAAAAATAACCAATGGAAAGAAGCTATAAACTACTGGAAATACTGGATACATTCGACAGAAAGGAAATTCGACAGCTAAGAAAGATTCTTCGTTCCCCATTTTTCGTTTTACGAGAAGACCTTAAAAGGCTTTTTGAATTTTTGGTAAAGCATCAAAAAAAAGGTAAAACTCCTCCTAAACTGGCAGCCATTTTTGCCAAAACTTATCCGGAAGAAACATTCAATGCGGTTAAAATAAGAGGAACGATGAGTGACCTTTTAGAAAGGGTGGAAGAATTTTTATTGATCAATTATCATCGCCAAGATCAGTTAAAAGCCAGACTATTGTTGACCCAAATTTATAGAACAAGAAAATTAAAAAAATCTTACGAAACGAATATCAAAAAAACAGAGCAACTCTTATATAAAAATGCACATCGAAATGGACATTATTATGAGCAAGTCTTGGATTTCTATATGGAGAAAATGCAATTTCAAATAAATACCAATCGAACAGATCATCTTTTTTTTCAAGAAATTTCAGAAAACAATGATATTCTTTTTTTAATCAGAAAACTACAAAATGCCTGTGCTCAATTAACCCACCAATCGGTTTATAAAATGAATACTGATTTCGGTCTTTTAAATTATTTTCTAGATCAAATTGAAACCCAACCTCAATACATGAAAATCCCTGCTATCTCCATTTTCTATTATTGTTACCGATTTATAAAAGATACTGATCTCAATTATTTTCAGAAATTTAAAACAGCGCTTTTCGCAAACCGTCACCATTTTACCAATGAAGATTTACAAGCACCTTATAGATTAGCCATTAATTTTTGTATCCGAAAACTCAATGAGAGTGAGTTGTTCTTTGCGCGCGAAGGACTGACCTTTTATCAAGAAGGCATTTCAGAAGGCATACTGTTAGAAAATAATTTAATTCCACGGTTCTCCTTTAATAATATGGTGGCCATGGCACTAAAACTACAAGAGTATAATTGGGTAGAAGATTTTATTACCAATGCTAGCGTTAAATTAGCACCTCGATTTAGACAACAAACCGTTAGCTTTAATTTTGCTCGGTTAGAATTTGCTAGAAAAGATTATGATAAAGCCTTGATCCATTTACAAACAGCAGAAAACGAAGACCTTGTGAATGTCTTGATTTCAAAAATGTTAATCATAAAAATATACTTTGAGCAAGATGCTATTGAATCGCTACAATCTAGTTTAGATAGTTTTGAACAATATATCCGCCGTCGAGAGGTCAGCGATTATCACCGAACTAATTTTTTAAAAGTAATTCGTTATACGCGAAAAATCATCACCCTGCCTTCCTATGCAAAAGAGGAAAAGGCGATGCTTGTAGAAAAAATTAAAACCGAAACAGTTTTGTCTGAACAAAATTGGTTATTGGAAAAGTTAGGCGGAGTAATAGTCTAATCTGTTATTCCTAATTATCGCCATAATAATCCCTAACTTTACTATAAATCAATAACAGAACAAAAATTCCAAATCCTATAAGAAAAACCTCACTGATCTGATCAAAATAATCTGAAAACGGAAACTTCATAGATTAATTATTTTTAGGTTATTACGCCAAATATTGGTACTTCAATAATACTTTAATTCAGTGAAAGCGTAAAAAAGGATAGACCAATATGATTATTTTAGCGACAAATAAAAGATGTGTTTAAAAAAATCGCTGGAATTCATGGTAAATAAATATTGACACGGCCTCTATAAGGATAAAGCCCTTTTAGTTTACTTTTTCCAAATTTTATCAATACTCTAATAACCAATCCATGAAAAATTCTTATCTCTTTTTGATGCTTTTCCTCCTTTTTATTGTCCAACCTATTTTTGGGCAACTCACGCCTGAGCAAGCCATTGTTGAAATGGGAAGAGGGATCAATCTGGGAAATACCCTAGAACCGCCTTTCGAGGGATCTTGGAATAATGGACCTGCACAAGAATCTTATTTTGACGCCTATGAAACCGCAGGATTTTCGAATATTAGAATTCCTGTTCGCTGGGATCAACATACGGGAAATACCGCGCCTTATACTATCAACGAAAATTGGATGGATCGAGTTGAGCAAGTGGTCGATTGGGGACTGGAGCGGGGATTCATGATTACCTTGAATGGTCATCATGAGGATTGGTTAAAAAACAATTATACCAATCAAAATTTGAGAGCAAGATATGATGCCATCTGGACTCAAATTGCAGAACGTTTCCAAAACAAATCTGACCGGCTCTTATTTGAAATCATCAATGAGCCTAACGGTATGACCGTCGCTCAAGTAGATGATTTAAATCAACGAATTCTAGATATTATCCGCGTCACCAATCCAACTCGTATTGTTATTTTTGGAGGGAATATGTACGCTAATGCGGAACAATTGTTTAACGCTGCAATTCCACAGGATGAGTATCTTATTGGTTATTACCATGCCTACGATCCTTGGCAATTCTCAGGTCAAGGAATGGGTACTTGGGGCACTCCAAATGACTACCAACAATTAACGAATAAATATCAATCTGTAAAAAATTGGTCAGTTGCCAACAATATTCCAGTCCATCATAGTGAGTTTGGTGCTATACACAGTTGTGATTATAACTCACGGATGCGGATTTATGCGCATAATGTAGAGCAATGTATCGCAAAAGGTTTTGCGTTTTCTGTTTGGGATGATGGTGGCGATTTTAGGGTCTTAAATAGAGGAAACAATACGTGGCCAGAAGTCAAAGATATTCTCATGCATTATCATGAAGATTCTCCCAATCAAATTTTTTCTTCATTCACTCCTGATCCAATTACGGAAGAACCAGCCATATTGGTGGAATGGAATAATCGAGTAACTGGTAACAGCAATATTATACTAGAGAGGTCCTTAGGGAATAGTAATAATTTCGTGCAAATTGCTGAACTTCCTGCCACGGCAAATGCGTATACGGATCTTGCAGTAGCTGCAAGCAATACTTATACTTACAGAATGTACACCACCAGAGCTGATGGAACACTACTTCATGGATATCCGACCAGAATAAGAATTAACGCTACCGTACAGTCTCCATTTAATGGCGATCCCATTAATATTCCTGGAGAATTGGAGGTAGAGGAATATGATTTTGGTGGTGAAGGGTTAGCCTATCATGATAACGAAGCCTCAAATATTCCTAATGGATTTCGAACCGGCGAAGGAGTAGATATTGGTGCGCTTGGTGATGGGTTTATCTTGGAGTATGTAGCAATAGGCGAATGGATTAAGTATACCGTAAATGTGACGGAGGCTGGAATTTATAGTGTTAAGGGAGAGGTGGCCTCTGAGGTATCGAATGGAGCTTTTAGTATTGGTTTTGAACAAAATGGATCCTCCACTAGCTTCCATACACCAAGCACCGGAGGTTGGTATGACTTTCAAGAAATTTCTGCCAATAACACGATTGAGTTAGCAGCAGGAGAACAAGAAATGCGGCTTGACATTACCAATGACAATCCATTTAATTTGGATAAATTAACGTTCACTTTAGAAACTTCCACCAATCTCGATGCGCTTGATAATATTAAACATGAATTTACGGTTTCACCCAATCCAACGAATGAATTCATAAATATTAAATTATCCGAATCATTAGCCAACTATAATAACCGTCTGGAAGTTTTTACCATTACTGGAAAAAAAGTGGCCACATTTCAAATCAATAGTAGTGCTACCCAAATTAATTTAAGAGACTTTGATAACGGATTTTACTTTCTAAGACTAGTTAATGATGATTTAAATTTAGTTGAAAGAATTATGAAATTTTAACTGAATAATTATCTTGTTGTTATAGCACTCCGTTACGGTATTTGTTTTTATCGGCTCTACCCTTTTATTGCCACCATTTCATTTGGAACCTAAGGTGTTTGCTCGCCTATTTTGCTAAATAAAAATTGGTAGCATACTAAATAAAATACGTACCTTTCCTGAAAACAAATAATTTTGAATATTCCATTCGAACCTACCTTATTAGGGTATGCAATAAATGTTCACTTAATTCTTGAGTATTTAGCTTTTTTTATTGCCTTTAGATATTATGTTTTATTAAGACGAAACAGTGAAGATAGCATCGATTCCAAAAACCGTTTATCTATCATTCTAGGGGCAGCGATCGGCGCTTTAATTGGATCTCGATTGATTGGTTATTTAGAAAATCCATTGGTTGAATTTACCCTACCCAATCTTATCCAATTGGTAAATTCCAAAACCATTATGGGTGGTTTATTTGGAGGATTACTGGGCGTAGAATTAGCCAAAAAAATAATTGGAGAAAAAGTATCCTCTGGAGACTTGTTTGTGTTTCCGATCATTGCTGGTATTTTTATTGGTAGAATTGGTTGTTTTTTATCTGGGATAAAAGAGTTTACTTACGGCCGAGCAACCACTTCTATTTTCGGAATGGATTTAGGAGATGGACTGCTTAGACATCCTACCTCCTTATATGAATTGGTATTTTTAATCGGCCTATTTTTATTTTTAAAACGAATTAAGAGTTATCTCAGCTTAGCCAATGGCGACCTCTATAAATTATTTATGCTGATTTATTTTGGGTTTCGATTCTGTATCGAATTTTTAAAGCCAAATGTATTTTATACTTTCGGATTGAGTACTATTCAACTTTTATGCATAATTTGTTGGTTGTATTATGGGAAGACAATTGCTCGGTTTTTGAGTAATTCTAAAAAGTAACTATCGAACTTAACATAGAGGAATTCAATTCAACAATTGTTTGATAAAAAAATTAAAATGCCAGTAAGGAAATATACCTATTACGATTTTACGTTGAGCTTATGTCCAACCTGTTTAAGACGAGTAGATGCTAAAATAGTTTTTGAAGATGGAAAGGTCTATATGCTAAAACGTTGTCAGGAGCACGGCAATAGTAAAGTGCTGATTGCGGATGATATTGAGTATTATAAAAATATTCGCAACTATAATAAGCCAAGTGAGACTCCCTACAGCTTCAACACCAAAACCCATTATGGCTGTCCTTATGATTGTGGGTTATGTCCAGATCATGAACAACATGGTTGCCTAACCATTGTAGAAGTTACCGATCGCTGTAATCTATCTTGCCCGACTTGTTATGCTTGCTCCTCTCCTACTTATGGTCGTCACCGGACATTAGACGAGGTAAAGGCAATGTTAGATACCATTGTACGAAATGAGAAAGAACCGGATGTCGTTCAAATTTCAGGTGGCGAGCCAACCATTCATCCGCAGTTTTGGGAAATCCTTGACTATGCCAAATCTTTACCGATTCGGCACTTAATGCTGAATACCAATGGCATCAAAATTGCCAAAGATCTAGCTTTCGCTGAAAGACTAAAAACCTACGCACCAGACTTTGAAGTTTATTTACAATTTGATTCATTTGAAAATTCTGTATTGCAAGAATTACGAGGAGCAGATTTAAATGAGGTTCGAAAAAAAGCAATTGAACATCTCAATAAAATTAACCTTTCCACTACCCTAGTCGTCACCCTGCAAAAAGGATTAAACGATCACGAAGTTGGAAAAATCATTGATTATGGTTTAAAACAAAAATGCGTAAGAGGTGTCACTTTGCAGCCCACGCAGATTGCCGGTCGTCTAGAACATTTTAATCCAGAAACCGATCGAATGACGTTGACGGAAGTAAGAAGAAAAATTTTAGAACAAACCAATGTTTTTCATCCAGACGATCTATTGCCGGTACCTTGTAATCCTGATGCCTTAGTCATGGGCTATGCACTCAAATTAGAGGAGGAAGTATTTCCTTTGACCCGATATATTAATCCAAACGATTTACTCGATAATAGCAAAAATACGATCGTTTACGAACAAGATTCCCTACTTCAGGAAAAAATGATCGAACTCTTTAGCACTGGGAATTCGGTGGAGGTAGCAGAAGAAAACCTAAAGTCTATCATGTGCTGCTTGCCCAATATTGATGCCCCGAATTTAGGTTATGATAATTTATTTAGAGTCATTATTATGCAATTTATTGATGCCTATAATTTTGATGTCCGAGCGATTAAAAAATCTTGTGTCCACATCGTCAACAAGGATAATAAAATCATTCCTTTTGAAACGATGAATTTATTTTATAGAGATGATAAGATAGAAAAGTTAGAAGCTTTAAGAAACGAAATTAAAATAGTCGAATTATGATTTTATTAGAAGGAGATTATGGCGGTATTATATTTTTAATCTTGGGAATTATGTTTGGTCCTCCGGTGGTATTGGCGTTGATTGGAGTACTACTCCATCGGAAATATAAAACCGCCGCCAAGGTTTTTTATATACTGGCAGTCGTTTATTTAATCATCAGTTTAGGTATTTGTGGTAGCATGGGGTAATTGTTTTATGTTACGTTAGTGCTTAGAAAAGTTAACATATAGCCTCAAGCGCCCGAAAGAATTCTGTTAACTTCACTTGGTCTAGTTTTCCATTTTTTCGCACACTACTACAAAGATCCACCCCAAAAGGCTGAACTTGTTCAACGGCCTGTTTGACATTTTCTTTATTTAGTCCGCCAGCCAAAAAAACTGGGATGGCAATAGCATCTCTAATCTTTTTACTCAACCTCCAGTCGTGTGTTCGACCGGTTCCTCCTAGTTCTTTAACTGGTAAATTGGGATTGCCACTATCGAGCAAAATCGCGTCGACATATTTTGAAATTTCTACCGCTTCTTTTACAGAATCTTCATTAATCACATGAATGACTTGTATTAGTTTTACTTTCGGCAATTTTTGACGAAGTAAATGATATTCCCGATTTTCTAATTCATCAACTATTTGAATGGTGGAAGTATTTACCTTATGATAGTCCTTTAGAATATTTCCTGCCTTCGTTTCACTCGTCAATAAAAAAGTCGCAATTGGTGGTGGAACAGTTTTTACAATTTTATGTATTAATTCATGCGTAATAATCCCCGGTCCACTTGGCATCGGCCCAACAAATCCTAGCGCTGAAGCTCCTGCAGCCACGGCCATATTTGCCTCTTCAATACTGCTGATGCAGCAAATTTTCACCCATGGTTTTATCATGCTTAGTTAAACTGCAATTGCTAATTTGAATCATTTAGTTCCATATCGCTCCCACAAGGTAGTTCTTACTTCCTCTTTCAATTCGTTTACTTTTTTACCATCCGCATTTATTAAAATTATTATGGCTATTTCTCTATCTGCACTCAACATAATAGCAGAAGAAAAACTACCTAAACTTCCACCGTGGTAGGAAAATTTTTGTGCCGTATCTCCAATTTTACCATTGTACCATCCTAATGCATAATCTTCAAACCCAAAATGAAGATATTGATAAGTCTCACTTTTTAAAACATTATCCATACCCAACAATCCAGATAAATGTTTTTCCATTATAGTTGCTAATTCTTTAATATTGATGGAAAGGTTTCCAGCAGGAGAAAAGTCAAAATCAAATTGCTGTTCCTCTTCAGCGGGAATGGCTTTAAATTTTCCCATTTTTTTCCGGTGCCCAAAGGTGCCGGCATTCAATTCTTGATTTGGAAATCCAACAAATGATCCTATTTCAAATTTTTGATTAAATGTGCTGACAAGTTCCTCCCATTTTTTTCCAGAGGCTCTCTCCAACATTAAACCAGCAATTACAAAACCTCCATTTGAATAGCTATGATTCTTACTAGGATTTATTTTAGGATGTAAATTTAAAGCGTATCGAGCAAATGCTAATTTAGAATCTGAGGTTTTTCCAATTGAGTTCGGAATATTTTTCCATTCTTTACTTCCGTCATCTTCAAATGGTTGAATCATGCCTCTATTAGATAATAAACTTTCTAAAGTAACTTCCCCATAGTCTGGTTTTATCTCACCTTTTAATTCAGGAATAAGTTCTGTAATTTTTGAAGTCCATTTTAACTTGTTTTCTTCTACTAAATGGGCAGCAATCATAGCAGTAATTGCCTTTCCATTTGATCCAATATGAAATTTAGATGCTAGGGTAATTGGGCCTGGTTTTCCACAATGCTTTATCCCAGCAACACCAAAAAATATAGTATCCGGTTTTACAACACTAATTGCCATTCCAGGTACTTTATATTCCTTCAAATACCTTTTAGCGACATCATTCAAGGTCGTCTCTTGTCCCTTAAGAGTTGTAAGCGTTTTCAAAACAAATAAAACCAAACAATAGTATTTCATCATCCAAAAATTTTATAGAATTTTTCAAAAATCATAAACCATTTTCAAAGTAAATGCTTCAGCATTATCTAAATTCACTTTAAGATCAATGGCTGTTTCTCCATTGGCCCGAGGCATTACCGATAATTCTCCATCCACTGCGGCATGTATTGCAACATTGGGTGGATCAAGCGTATTCAATTGAAAGGAGAAACTAGTGACCATATTGGGAGTAAAAATAGTAGTGGGTAATAATGGAAAAACGCCTTCTAATGGAGCATCAGTAGGAAGAGATAGAAAAAATCGACAAACAGATTCTTGACTACAATCATTACTGATCGTACCTATATAAAACTCATAAGTATCGATCCCAAATCCACCTTGAATGGCTTGGGCAAACCGTAATCGTTGTTTTCCACCATTCATCTCGGCTGATCCCTCGATAATCTCAATGCCCTCACATTCCATAATAGATTCCTTATCACAACTATAATGAAAAAGAGATAATGATAAGAAGATAAGTAATAGATTGTTATTCATAAAAGCTCAATTTATTGTTTTTTGATAGAATTTATTTCAACCAGAAACCAAATAAAGAGAAATTAAATTATATATTAATTCAAGAGATTTTTTCAGTTTTTCATTAAGAAGTGGTTTAGCAAGTATCTTTTCTATCCTTCTAAGAAATTTTTAAGACTTTCTTTTAAAAAATAATTCCAGCCACCGACCCCACTTTCTCTTTTAAACTCCGGTATATTATCAGGGAAGTCTTCTATCACTTCCGCAATTAAAGTAAGTTTTACCTTACCGTCAAGCGGTTTCAATAAAAAACTAATAGCCGCCTCACCAGGATATTCTTGATATTTCCATTGACATTTAATTTTTTCGTTTTCTATTACTTCTAATACCTTCCAAAGGTGGGTAAATTTTCTGTCTTCCAGCTCAATTAAAAATTGCGTAGTAAATCCTTCCTCAGCCATAAAGGAATCTAGGGGTTCAAAAAACCATTGCTTCATTTGTTCTAGAGATGTAATGGCTGTCCAAGCAGTTTGTATGGAAGTGGCATATTCTGCTTCTACGGTGATAGGAGGATCTGACTTTTTCATGTATCCATGATTAATCTAGTTAAAAATAGATGGTTGCATTTTTCATTACAAAGTACGAATTTCAGTTGAATCCTTTGTTAATCAATGTTAATTAGTTTATTAAAATAGGAAAAAAATCTAAGATCATTTTTTATAGCATCTCCATTAGCCTGTGCGGTAAATGATTTCGTTCAATAAAATAAAATAAAATAGGCACTCCGGTTTGGAGTGCCTATAAAAATACATATTGCGTAATAATTAAGTCTCAATTTAATGTTTCGAAACAACCAAAGGCTTTGTCAAAATTTTCCCACCTTCGGCTAGCACTTTGATAAGATATACCCCATTTGGCAGTCTATCTAAACCAATATTTAATATTTGCCGGCCCTTGGTTAAATCAATTTTATTTTTAAATACTTCTCGTCCTATGGAATTATAAATTTCAAGGTCTAGAAGTTGGTCTTTGGCACTAAGCATTTCTAGGTTAAAATTCCCACTGGTTGGGTTTGGAAACACCTTGGCGATAGTAGTTGTTAGAGAAGGTTCATCTTGGAAGGATGGACTAGCATTTGTTCTAGCGACTGCTCCTTCTTCACAAGGAATCTCAACAATAAATTTTCTTCTAGTATAAATACCATCAAAATCAAAATCGCCATTCCAGAAATTCATATTACCAAATTGTTCATCAAACAAATCAGTAGAAAAATTAACAGGCTCGTCACTATCCCACTCGTACACCCCATCTCCATTTTCATCATTAAGCCCAATAAAGGAAATTTCCGAAATCAATTCCAAAACAAAATCCCGCTCTGCTTCGGTGGAAAAAGAGGCTAAATAACCACCGTTTGCTGCCGCAAAGGCAGCACCATTCTGCCAAGTATCTAAATCATTACTAGTAAAATAATAGTTGTTTTCATATTGTCCTAAAAAACTTAACCCTTGAATATTTTCTTCGCATTCTTCTCCCACTGTCGGTTCTGTTGCTTCACACGGAATTTCTAAAACATGAGGTCGTTGAACATCTTCATTATCCAATGACCATCCACCATTCCAGAAATTCATGGTGGCAAAATCATCTGTTTCAGAATTTCCTTCTTCTAAATTAAAATAGATATTCACTTCTCCAGAATCCCAAAACCAGTCTCCTTCTGCTCCTCGATCTGACAGGCCAATAAACGCCATGGTATTAGTAAAATCAAGTTGTTCAAAAATAAAATCGTTCTCAGCTTCTGACTGGATACTGGCGAGGTAACCGCCATTGTCAGCAGCACGAGCACTCCCATCTATCCACGTGAAGCGCTCATTAGATAAGAAATAGGCACTCCCATCAAAAGTCCCGAGATAGGCATATCCATCAACTTCCGTTGGACATTCGCTGGGAGGTTGGTTTTCCTCCGTCAAACACTCCATTGGAAATAAACTCACAGACGAACCACCATCAGACAAAGCATAATATTGATCACCTAATAAAAATAGCTTATGGAATTGATAATTGGGAGCTGGAACTAAAAAGCTTGACCAAATAATTTCCTCATCAATTATATGTGTAAAAAATAAGGTGTCTTTGTCTCGATCGTAACGAGGAGTATTCGGTGGTTGAGAATTTGCAAAATTAAAACTCCAATTGTTATTCATCCTTAGTATTCCACCAATAGGTGTTGGATTCGTATAGGATTCAGAATAGCTTCTATTATCAAAACCAAATCTCGAATCTCTAAATACGGAAAAATTGGTGCTGTAAAGATCGTTTTCTATTGGAACAAATTCGTCATTTTGAAAATTGAAATTTATTTTTCTATATGCTTCATTAACATCACCTACCGTTCCAACTCCGCTAGAACGATAATCTAATTCTAAACTCCAATTACCACAATTATTCTCAGAAAAATTTAATTGATTGATAAAATTGGCTTTGGAGGATGATCCTATCCCTATAAAAACGGTGTCAGTAATTAAGTTAAGATTATTATCCAAGATGGCCATCCCCGCATTTTGTCCAGCATCAAATACATATAATATTCCTAGTCGATCCTCATTGACTCTAAAAAACTTCCTGACAGTAGGTCGGGCATAATTGGTAAAGGTTTGGGTGGCCACTGGTATAACGGATAAAATATTTCCAGATTGATCGGTACGTAATATTTCTAAAAAAGCATCACCAACGGAGTTAGGGGCATAATCGGGAGATCGATGTCCGGCATGAAAGAATTCATTTCCTTCTTGAAAAACTGCTCCTAAAAAATCAAAATAATCTATGACCTCGTTGGCGGAATATTCATTAATTAAGAGTCCAGCAGCACTAAATTTTTGTATGCTTAATTCTGTATCACTCAATGTAGCATAAACTAAACGTTCCCTTCGAGAAGGACCTAATTCGGTGGTACTTACTAAATCCCCATTAATGTCATAAATATATTCTGAAAATATACTTCCGTTATTAATCACTAATCGAAGAGATCCATCAGCTAGATACTCACTACAATTTAAGATTCCTTCTGCCACTTCTGCTTCGCATTCTGTCAGGGATGTTTCATAAATAACCAGAAATGAACAGGTAGCGGTACCACCACATTCATTGGTAAATTCATATGCTATTAAATACTCACCGGGAGCAACTAAAGATCCATATCCAGGTCCACTAATTTGATTTCGCGTAACACTACCTGAACATTCATCACCACCATAAGGCAAATCCCATCTTACAATTGTTCTGGGATTTCCAACAACGGCAGGCAAAATAATAGTTTCAGTTGGACAATTATTAATTTCTATTTCGACGACTGTTGGATCGATCGTTAGAAAATTACTGACTGTCATATTATTCGATTCATCTGCTTCTTCTACCAGTTGCTCTATGTCGGCACTAAGTATTAAATAATAAGTTCCAGCCGCATAATCATTAGGAACCGTGAAAGTTTCAGAAACATCTGCGATGGTACCGATTGGCGTGTTTCCTGTAAACGTTTGTCCAACATAATCATCATCAACACTCAAGGTAGCATCTGTCGATAAGTAAAGACCAATCGTATAATCACCGGTGGCTACGGCAGTTCCTTGGTTGTTTAAATCATAAAGTATCGAGTAGGTTTGACCTGACTCTAAAGCATTTGGTACTCGTAAATTCTCCACCCTTAGATCTGGCAAGTTGGGATTAGGCGTTGAAGTACAAGGTATTTCTAAAATGTGCCTTCTTTGTACTTGTGCATTATCCCAAGACCAACCACCATTCCAAAAATTCATCGTAACAAAATCGTCTACGGCTGTATTGGTATCTTCAAATTTGGTGAAGATTACTGGCTCCCCAGACGCCCAAAAATAATTGCCTTCATTATTATTCCAATCCGTCATTCCGATAAAAGCCATCGTGTTCGTCAAATCTAATTGGTCGGCGATAAAGGTATTTTCAGCTTCCGTTCCAATGCTTGCTAAATATCCACCTAAGGCGATGGAAGTTGCCCAAGCTTCTTCCCATACAAATTTCTCATCAGATAAAAAATATCGACTTCCCTCAAATTCTCCTAAATAAGTGTATCCAGGAATGGCGGAAGTACAAGTTCCCAATTCATCAATACAATTAAAATCATAGAAAATAATCTCTTGATTCGATGCATTTTCTAAATACTTATAGCCATCTTCGAATTGTAATAAATATCCCATTGGCAAATTGCTTGTTTTGGGAAATCGACTTGTCCAAATTTCGACGCCGTTTGTGATATGACTCAATTTATAAAAATTGGTATAAGCAGCATCATAGACATAAAGTCGTCCACCATCTGCGGCTTTATTAGATCGAAATTGAGCAGTGGAATCTTGAAAAATATTATTGCTAGGATCTTGAATTTTGGCTCGAATAAAATAATTCGTAGGATCGTTTGTATCCAATAGATAAGCATCATTTTCAAATTCCATTTCGAAGGAGGTAGAAAATACGAAACGATTGGTAGCCACTTGAAATTCAAAATATGAATATTCAAAACCAAATTTCCCTATGGTTGTACCTACTTCATCAGTCAAAATAGCACTGCTTGTTCGAAAGGCTTCGAGTGGTAAATCAGAATATACAGATTGAATTAAATCAGTTTCATAGAGCGTCTGATTATTTAAAACATTTAAATTTGAATCCATAATTACGACGCCATAGATGATGGAATTCCCATCTACTGAATATTCGTAATTAACTTGCAGTCGGTCTTCATTAATAGCTGAAGCCAATGACCAATTGATAAATCCATTGGATTGAATAGATGCAGGCGGAGCTATAAGTCGAATATTTTCTGTATTTAGTTCATTATCATAAGTAACAAGTCCATAGCTATCATAAATACCATTATCCCTATAGGTAAAACTTAAAAGGATTTGATTTTCACTAACTTGATTTATTCCTAGCATTTCAAAAGATTCAGAATCCTCTATCGTCAATGGATCAGTATTTGATGCAAAAATAATGTTATTGTCTTCATCCGTTTTTGTGACTCCTATGGTAATCTGATTCGCTTCATTTAGGTATCCTCCGAATAAACCTGGATGTACATAAAATTTGTTTTGTCCCTTCTCAATAATCTCATTTTGGATAGGCACCTGATAACTTGGAAAACCAAATAAATTCCACCCAAAAATAAAATGCTCGTCTTGGATCGAATAGTCCAATCCAATAGGAATGCTGTTCTCCGTTAACACACTACCATCTGGGTTAAATAAGATTTCTTTTCTACCAATAGGATTTGGCAGACTGAGACTTACTGGAATTTTTCTCGTTCCGTCCTCTAGCACAACCGGTGCTCCAGCAATCCCATCACTCACTTCTTCTCCACAATCAAATTCTGGAGATTCGATATTAACAAAATACCTACAAAAACCGATATTAACATCACAACCATTATAAACTTCAAACGCGATGGTCTCCAATCCAAACAAGATAGTCTCACCTGGGGTTGGCCCATCTACTTGCACGAACAACAAATCACCTGGACAATCATTCACAGCGGTTGGTAGTGGCCACAAAAAATCAGTGGGAATAATTCCATTTTCAAAGGTAAAACTTTGGTTTTCTGGACAGGAAGTTATCGTTATGGTTGTGGAGGAATCATCTTTTTTTTCAAATTTAGTAAAGTTACCAAACAATAAAGCAGGCAAAATTATTAAGATGATCGGGAAAGAAAATTTGAGGGAAAAATTCATAGCTTCTTCAAATTTAGATGGTTAAAAATTAACGATTAGGAAATAATTTGTTAGGTATTGCAGGTATACAATACAACAAAAGGAAGTAATTAAACAATTGAAAAAAAGAAAGGAGAGATTCTAAGAATTAAAAACCTATGAAGAGGAGCCAATATTTTTGTAAAACTAAATAATTAAAATTATAATTACAAAAAAAAATAATTTTAATGCAAAATTTGAGAGAAGTCTTAATTTTTTTTCTTTTCTAAAAAAACAAAAAAGCAGGCATTTAAGTTTGAAAAAATAAAAAATGGAGCAATTTTCATCTTATTACTAACTAAAAAGTATGGCCCATTTTTTTTATTCCTTTAAATCAACATATCCTGCTACGCCATGTAAACACTTTATTATTTGATTATCTTCTGGTGCTCCAGCATGATAATGATACCCTCTAATCTCGTCTACATGACCACCACATTCATCAAGGTCAGAAGCAATTTTTCCATTTTTATCTTTTAAAGCATAGATCCCAAAACCGTCAATTGCATATCCAATCATTGGCGCATGACCATCCGGTTGTTCAATCTCTTTTGTGGATCCAGTTACCGCGTGATAGTGATAACCGCCATGTGGATTTACATGCCCCCCGTGATCGTCTAGAGGAGCTATCGTATGAGCAGCTATGATGGCATGAGTAGGTGCTGGTGGATCAAATTTAACACCATTAAAGGCAACGCCAATTCCACCTCTTTTAAACTTTTGAGGAGCACTTTTATAGATTGGAATAACGGGAATCACAAAGGTGGTAATCTGATCTTTAAAGTATTCTGGTAAGCATTCCACACAATGATTTTTATAAGCTTCCTCAACCTTTGGTTTGGCAGCAGCTAAACAGCCTTCTTTCGTATCGGTTACATTTATAAAACCTTCTTCATTAAATAACTTCCATTTATCATCTTTATAAAATTCAGATAATTCAGCTATAAAATGTCCTGACACATCGTATATTTTACCATCCTCAAACCAAATTCCACCTTTTTCTTTTTGGTCATCTAAATGCCTTGGACACCAAGGTCCCATTGGATGTTCCGAAGCTTGAGAATTTGATTTTAATACGTAACAGCGTGTTTCTTTTCCATTTAATTTTACAGTTTTTTCTTGAATGCCCTCTAATAGATTACTGGTTATAAAATATGCTGGATTAACCGGAACCCCTTTCACATCTTCGGTATCATCATTGAAATTACAAGCAGTGATTAAAACGGCAAATATCAAATAAGTCAATAAAACTATTCTATTTTTCATATAATTCTTTTTATTTATACCCAAATATAAAAAAAATACATTACTATTCTTTTGATAGGTCCAGAACCTTTTGATACTTACCTTCCATATACCGTCGTTCGGATTCATTCTTCACAAGCGATAAAGCTTTCGTGTAACTATCCAATGCTTGGTCATATTTTTTTAAACTTTTGAAATATTCTGCCATACAACCATGAAAAAGATAATTTCTTTGCCCTAAACTTTGAGGATCAACTTGGGACAAAATTTCTTTTGTTAGCTCAGGTTGATCTAATTGTAAATTTACAACCGCCATATTTAATAAATTGAAAGGAGAAGGTGAAATTTCTTGTAATTTTTGATACCAAAATAAGATCTTTCCCCAATTTGTGTCTTCGAATTTTTTAGCCGACAGATGTTCACAGGCAATGGCTGCTTCATAATGGTAGGCTGAATAATGACCAGACTTGGTCGCTTCTATCATCATGGAATTTCCAACGGCGACCAGTGGAAAATACCACTTGGATCTATCTTGCCATCGGAGATCAATTATTTCATCGACCTCATCAATTTTGCTATCAAGCCGAGCAGCTTGGAAACACATCAGAGCGAAGAGCGCTTGACATTCTTCATTACAAATTACCCGATGATCTACGAGCGTTTTACAAAGCCTTATGGCTTCTCCACAAAGATCTTTTCGGATCAGTATTTCTTTTTTTGAAGAATGGAAGCCTTCGTTAAACATGAGATACAAGACCTCTAAAACTCTAATTCGCCGGATGGTCAACTCTTTTCCTTGTGGAATTTCAAAAACAATTTCTGCTTTCCGAATGGCAGCCCTGGCACGCGTCAAGCGTTTCTTGATGGTCTCATTCTTTAAAAGTAATGCTGCTGCAATTTCTTTTTGTGAAAATCCAGCAATCGATTTTAAAGCAAATGCAATCTGATCTCTGGGATCCAAGCAAGGATGGCAGGCAGTGAAAATCATTCTAAGTTGACTATCCGCAATTTCGTGTTCTAAAAAAAGTTCAGAAAAGGCAATGGTAGAGGTACCATTATTAAAAAACTGACTTCGTTCTTTTTCCGATTTCAGTTGTCGAAAAAGATCAATGGTTCTATTCTTAGCAGCTTTTGTCAACCACCCTTCTGGATGCTCAGGTATTCCTTCTCGCCAACTTATAGAAGCTTTGACAAAAGTATCTTGAATAGCATCTTCAATTGTTTCAAGATGCGCTAATCCAAAAATTCTACAAAGAATAGAAACCATCTTCCCGAACTGGTGCCGGAAAAGATGGTCTATTAATGGTTGTATTTTTTTTTCAGAATCCAAATGGCATCAATTTTCAAACACCATAACTTCTCGAATTTCAACCGTTCCACCAAGATCATAATCTGGATAATCTTCTGCGATTTTCATGGCTCCATTAAAATCTGCCGCCTTAACAATATAGTAGCCACCTACTAGTTCTTTGATTTCACTTCCAGCTCGGTCTGTCACGGTTCGGTCGGCACCTGAAACTTGGCGAACAGTACCGCTGTCTAAGGCATGGCCATCCACTAAGACACCATCATCCGCCATTTTTTGGCTCCAAGAAAACCATTTCCCCATTCGTGCCTGCATTTCCTCTGGAGAAAAACCTACTGTTTGATAATTGGTTCCTATAAATATTAGCATAAATTTTTTCATAATTATTAATTTTTTTTGAATTGAATACACAGTGTATTGAATAAATGTCGATTTAATTAAATTGGGTTAGCGCCCCAAAGGCTAATTACGATAGACATCAAGGTCAGGCAAATCCACCAATATCCTAAATAAACCCAAAAATATTTACTCGATTTTTTTTCAAAGATAACTACGTATCCTAAAACTGGTAGAACATATAAAAGAGTTGCCGCAAATCCATGGGCTAAACCGTGCGAAGCCGTATGAAAATGTCCGCCATACTCTTTCAAAAATGCGGCAGCTGTTCCTGTTTTCATTAATGCTGCATCACCACCTAACATACCAAAGACACCAGCTTCATGAATCGTAAAAACGTATATTCCTCCTGCCAAGAATATATTTAAGGTAATACTTAAAAATAGTTTCAGTGGTTTGACAGGAGAAGCTGCTTTTTCCTTTGACATATCTGACATTTCATGCCAATTGGTTCCTCCAAATAAATTTTTATGGAACCAACCAATGGCAATCACAAATGGTATTAAGGCAGAACCAAGAATTACTAAAAAATTGGGAGTCATGTTGGTTAGTTTTAAAGTTAAAAGAATAGTTTTCTTACATGGGAACACATTCACTTATTTCTACAGAATGACCGGGATGATTATAAATCGGATGTCCTTGAAATAATGCTTGTGCCTCTGCTAGATTATTCGCAGAAACGATTGAATATCCAGTTACAAAATTTTTACTAGGCGTCCAATCCTCACCATTTTCACTTGCACTCGCAGGTGTAAAAGGAGCCCCCATATCTACCAATTGTTCTCCACATTTCTTCTCCCAGTTAATCCAAGGAGCCATCATTTGTTCTTGTTGTTCAGCAGTTAAATCGGGAGTGGGTTGATGTGCTCCAGAAGTGTCACAATAAAGTGCCATAAATCTTTTCATCCTATTTTTTTTGATTAGAAAATGAATTTTAATACACTATAATCTAGGTAAATTTGATTACCATGAATTCACCCCTATAACGAAGCAAAGTTCTCCTATGGGGACAGTTAGGAGAACTTTTTAAAAAAAATAAAAAAAATATTATTTACATAAGGATGTAAGGAAGGAGATCAGCTTAGGAATTATCTTTCCCTCTGATAAAAGCAGGATCCCAAACTAATAAACCCAGTTTGACGGCCATAGCAGCAGCACCTCCAATATCGTAAGTACCATGTGCGATATGTACGATACAAAAGACGATCATAAAAACGAAGAAAAAACCAGCCACAGATCTTCGAAATTTAGGTATCCAAATTAATATGCCTGCGCCAAGTTGCAAGACACCAAATATTGTCCAAACCGTCAACGGTACGGTATCAGCTAAGGAACAAGGTGGCTCTAAGAAACCTAAAAATTTATCAGCTCCAATCATAAAAAATAGTAGACTACAAATCGCAATAATAACATTCCTTAAATTCATAATACTCTAATTTACTTTAAACATTTTTTCTAAGTAGAAGACAAAAGTCAAAATATATTTGTTTGTGGCCACAAAAACACCAAGAAAATTAGTTTTTTCCCGTAGGAGAAAATCTTAGTGACTTTGTGCCTTAGTAGCAGATTTAAGTATTATCTTGTAGTTAGGCATTTTTTAAAAGTACTACTCAATGGTCATCACAGAGCCACCAAGTTTATCATGAATGGCACGTCCATAATCATCACCGTGGATAGTCAATAAAGAAATCCAACCTAAAAATATTTTGGCTAGAAATCTAATTATTGAAAAAAAAATATTTATGTTAGCTTCCTGGTTTCCATCTTCCATAAGGGAAAATTTCCGAACATGAAGCCCCATAAATTTCTGACCTAAGGTTCTACTTAATGAAACAAAAATCGGTTCATATAAAATTATGAAAGTCAAGATGATTCCTTTTGCTATCCCTGATTCGATTTTCAATCGATTCAAAATTTCAAATGCAATAAAAAGGAGCAGTAGCACTACCATCGAATCTATCATCGAAGATTTAATTCTTATCAATAGACTAGGCTTGTGTATTTTAGGAATTCCTCTTTCGTCTGATAACTCTTCCTGATCAAGAATTTCTTCCATATTTATTTACTTATGCGTTTAAAAGGCATACACGCCTCTTTTCAAAATATAAATATAGATTAGAAATATTCAAAAACAAAATTTAGTCATAGAGTATAATATTTAATAATTTCAGACCTCATTTGATTGACAGCAATTAACTGTTCTTCTAGGAATCCTTTTTTCCTGTATTTCTAAGAAAAAGAAAAATTGAAACAATCCCAAGTATACTCCCCATTATAACCAGGGGTAATCGTATGTTTTCCATGAATTCTACCATAACACCTAAAAAGGCCAAACCTCCAAACCAAATCATCAAAGAGCTTATCCAGCAGCAACTGATGCTCAAAGCAAAAGCAATGATACTTCCTAAAAACGTTTTTTTATAATATTCCATTTCTATTTTATTTAGTCGCAGTGATAGAAATGCTGGTCACCCTCGATGCAATATCTTTGGCTTCTTCACTATCCAAACTAAAATTCATTAGTCTGGCAATTTTCATAATTTGTGGATCTGTCAGCATCAATTCTAATGGAAACTGGGACTTGGATTCCACCTGAATATTGGAGAAGCCTGCCTCCTCAACATACTTTAAGTAATCTTCTAATTGCTCTGCGCCTGAAACACAAGCTACATGTCCGGCTAATGAATTTTTCACAAAATCAGGTAATTCCTTTTCAAGAACGATATCGCTGACGGACAACCTACCACCCTTTTTTAGAACTCGATAGGCTTCGTTGTAAACTTTGTCTTTATGAAGCGATAAATTGATGACGCAATTAGAAATAATATGATCAGCAATTCCGTCTTCTATCGGAAGTGCTTCAATATCTCCTTTCACAAATTCGGCGTTTTGATAATCTCCTTGTAAGGCATTTTTTCTGGCTAATTGCAGCATATCATCCGATAAATCAATACCAATTATTTTCCCTTGAGGGCCTACGATTTTTGAAACAATAAAAGCATCAAATCCAGCCCCTGAGCCTAGATCAACCACGGTCTCTCCAGGTTTCATTTTCAAGAAAGCGGACGGATTTCCACAGCCTACTCCCAAGTTGGCATTTTCTGGCACCTGCTCCATCACTTCTTTAGAATAGCCTATTTTTTCGCCTATCTCCGTGGCATGATTGGTAGGATTACAACAGGCGAATAGCGATGAAAAAAGTCCTCCTTTTTTCAGTTTTGCTAAATTCCCATAATTTTTTACGACTGATTTTTTTATAGAATTTGTATCCATTCTTAATTTTTTTTAAAGGATTAAGTAATGATACAAATTTGCAGAATAAATAGGATGAATCAATTGACCTAGGTCAAGTTCCAATAATTTTTTTTCGAATTCTGCTCAAGGTTTCGGGAGCAACTTGCAGGTAGGTGGCTAGATAATTTAAGGGTACTCTGTTTAATAACTCCCCATCATTTTCCAAGATCTGTTTGTATCGTTCTGTTGCTGATAGGTCATTTAAAAATCGATTATGGCATTCGGAATTTATAAATTCATTTTCAGCCGCCAATCGACCAACTTGTTGCCAAAAAAGTTCTTTTCTATAGAGTTCCTGTAAAGCATCGTAAGAGAAAACAATTAATTTACAAGGCTCAATAGCTTGTATGGAAAGCTCACTTGGAGCGTTGGTAATCAGACTTTTATAAGAACAAGTAATCGTATTTTCTTTACAAAAACAGGTAGTCACTTCTTTTCCATCATTAAGATAAAATAGTCTCAATAATCCTTTTTCAATAAAAGCAATTCTCTTAGAAATGCTTCCTTGTCGGACGAAGTAATCACCGATCTCAATATTTTCTACGGTAAGAAATGGAAGAATACCATCTATTAATTCAGGTTTATAATGAGGAAATCGTTTAAGGTAATTTTTGAATGCTTCCATTATTTATTAAGTCTAAAAGGTTTTTTCCTACATAACATACTACCCCATAATTTGTTCCCATACTCCTTTGATGCCTATGGCGGAAGTAAAGATAGAAAACAAAAGTATTAGGAATAAAATGACATTTGTCACCATCGTATTTCGATAAGTCCCCATCAAGTCTTTTCGATTCCCCAAATAAAAAATACATAAGACGGTAGCAGGTAAGATCACGGCATTAAAAGCCTGAGAAACGATCATCACAAAAACTGGCCTAGCATTAAAAATCGGTACAACTAGTCCCAGTAAGGATATAAAAAATACCATAATTCGATATTTTGGGAGCGTCATTTCTCGCTCCGACTGATGATAGTCACACAGCAACCAGGGTAACATAAGTATATTTGGAAACTGCGATGAAACCCCCGCTGCAATAATTCCACAGGCGAAAATCGCAGTTGCCATTTGACCAGCAATTGGTTCTAGTAACTCAATCATTTGAGAAGCCTTCGTCAATCCTAATCCAGCAGCATGCAGTGTTCCTGCTGCCGCTGCCATAATCGAAACACTAATTATAAACATAAGTGTCACAGCGACAATGGCATCTTTTTTTTGAATCTGCATATCTTTGATCGTCCATCCAGCTTCTTTCACCAAGGTAGTTCTAATTATGAATAACCCTGAGAAAACCGTAGTTCCAACCATAGAAGCTATAACTAAAAATGGCCCTTTGTCTTGCGTTGCTGGAACCTCTGGAATATTTGGTATCATTCCTTTGAGCATATCGATAGGTGGTGGCATTAAAATAAAAAAGTTGGCTAAAAAACAAATCGACATGATCGCTACAATCACTGCCAAAGCTCTCTCAAAAAATTCGGTTTTCCCATTCCAAAAAATAAAATAAACAAGGGAAATAAATATCCCGGCAAAAACAACCGGAGAAATCCCGCCCGCAACAAAACCTTTAGACCAAACATGACAAATATCTGCCACAATTCCCATTACGCCCATCACACTACCCATCACACCAAAAGTTAAAGCCAAAATAAAGAAAATACCAACAGCTGGATGGATATGTTTTCGAAAAGCATGCAAGGCAGTCTCCCCAGTCACCAACGTATAACGACTATAGAGATTTATCATAAAATAGGTGGTCAAACAAGAAGCGACAATGGTCCAAACCAATGACATTCCATAGGTGGCTCCTGCCTTTGCCATTGCCGTCACACTGCCAGTTCCAATATTAAAACCTAACAAGAAAATTCCTGGAAGAAAAAGCGCTAATCCTTGGATGGCTTTCTGTTTAGTATTACTCATAGAAATTTAATTAACAATCCCATTTTATAAATCTTCTTATTCGCCAATTCGGGTAAGTTCCATTTGCCAGATTATAGTTTGGACTAGATGCTCCGATTGCATAAATATATCCATCTTTTTTAGAAAAGCTTCCATTTTCTTGGTGGAAGTTTCTAGAACTTCTGTATAAATATTTTGAATTCTTTTTACCTCGTTTTTGTTAGACATATTTTAGAAAATATTCTAGTGTGTATTTTATTAAAACAAGTCATTATAATTGATGTTTCTCGCCACAAAAAGGTAAATTAGCGTTCCTTTCTAACTAAGACACTTAGTCCAATCTAGATGGGTATAGGAAAACAAAAATCTTTCTAAATGAACAGAAAATTAAAAGTATTAATTTCAGGGACTGGGTTTGCTGGACAAGGTCATTCCGATGCCTTCCGCGCCGAAGGCGCCGAAATAGTTGGAATGGTTGGACGAACGCCAAAGGTGGTGACCGAAGTGGCAAAAAAAATGGCTATTCCCTACGCAAGTACAGATTGGCAGCAAGCCTTAAAAGATTGTCAACCGGATATTGTTTCTATTGGAACACCTGGTGGAGCGCATTATGAAACCATTTCTCAGGCGATTGAATTTGGCTGTCATGTGTTTTGTGATAAACCACTCACAGATAACGGAGACTCCGCCGTTGCATTATACAAATTAGCTAAACAGAAAAATGTAAAAACGGCATTTGCTTCTAGTTTTCGTTATATGCCTCATGTTCAGCATGCTAAACAGTTGGTGGCCGATGGTCTAATTGGCGAACCAGTAGAAGTTGAGTGTATTTCACACTTCAATCTTGAAAGAGATATTCCTTTTGGATGGTCTCATCGTAAAGAAGATGGAGGAGGTCGACTCAACAATAACTTTACCCATAAAATCTCCATTGTAACCTCCGTTATCGGTGAAAAAATTCTATCAATAACTGGAGAAGTACGGGATGATATGGGCAGGGCACCCATTGTCAAGGGCGTTCATAATTTCAAAACAAGAAGAGACCATATTCCTAAAAATTTACATGATCCCGCTCTCGAATGGGGAGAAAGTAATGTCGAATGGACCTACACGGTGTTAGCACAACTAGAAAGTCCCATAGCTTCTAAACCAGTTTCGGTGCTCTTTAAACATGGCGGCCTGAATCCCAGATTTAATGAAGACCATATTGTATTTTATGGTACCAAAGGAGCTATTTACATAAAAGGACATTATGGATCAGGGCCATTATTTTTTTGGGATAAAAACAAAACTTGGCAAGAATTACCATTACCTCAACATATAGTTGACAACCAACCAAAGGTTACTGGTGATACCGAACGAAATTGGCAGTGTCTTGTTAGAGAGTTTCTAAAAGATATAAAAGGAGAACCCTATAAGCCATATCAAACTTTCAAGGAAGGAAGTTTTTACCAGCAACTTATTGATTTGATCAGAAAGAATAATCATTCGATCGATGTTCGTCATTTACAATAAAATAATTTTTGTAAAATAAGCTTATGGTTTATGAGTATTTGGTGATTGCTGCCTACTTTTTATTGATCATCGGGATTGGTTTTACCTTTAGGAATATGGCTAAAAAATCCACGAGTGATTATTTTAGAGGTGGTGGTAGAATGCTGTGGTGGATGGTTGGATCAACCGCTTTTATGATGCAGTTTTCCGCATGGACTTTTACTGGCGCAGCTGGTAAGGCTTTTACAGATGGTTTTGCAGTTTGCCTAGTTTTTTTCGCCAATACCTTTTCTTATTTCTGTGGCTGGGCATATTTTGCACAACGCTTTAGACAAACCAGAGTCGATACACCCACTGAAGCCATCAAGGGACGTTTTGGTCCACAGAATGAATTATTTTTCTCAATAGCCTTAATTATTTTCACCTTGCTGAATGCAGGGATATGGTTGAATGCGTTAGGCGTTTTTGCCAGCGCGGTTTTTAATGCCGACATCAGTCTAACAATAATCATTACGGGATTAATTGTTTTATTTGTTTCAGTACTCTCTGGTGCCTGGGGCGTAGTAGCTTCTGATTTTATGCAAACTTTGGTCGTAGCAGTAATCTCTGTTGCCTGTGCCTTGGTGGCCTTAATCAAAGTAGGAGGCCCCATCGAACTAGTCAACAACTTTCCTAGTGGTTTTATTATGGGCCCCAATATGAATTACGGATTATTATTGGTTGGAACTTTTGTTTTCTTCTTAGCGAAACAATTAGTGACCATTATGAACCTACATGATTCTTTTCGGTTTTTAAACTCAAAAGATTCGATCAATGCACGAAAGGCTGCTTTATTAGCGATGGCATTAATGGGAGTAGGAAGCATTATATGGTTTATCCCACCTTGGGCTTCCGCTATTTTATATCCCAACGCTGCGTCTGCTTATCCAGAGTTAGGAAACAAAGCAGCGGATGCTATTTACTTGGTTTTCACGCGCAATGCAATGCCTACCGGTACCGTAGGACTTTTATTGGCTGGACTTTTTGCCGCTTCAATGTCGTCTATGGATTCAGCCTTAAATAAAAATGCAGGAATTTTGGTGCGAAGTGTCTATCAGCCATTTATGAGAAAAAGAGGAAAGGAAATCGATGATAAAAAACTACTTAGACTGAGTATGCTGATAAGTTTTATTAGTGGAATAATTGTAATTTCAATGGCATTATTTTTTAGATCATTGAAAGAACTCAGTCTTTTCGATTTGATGATGTCACTCTCAGCCATGATTCAAGTACCTTTATTGATTCCACTCATTTTGGGTCTCTTTATCAAAAAAACACCACGTTGGGCACCTTGGGCAACGGTACTACTCGGTCTATTTTTGTCTTGGTTTATGAAGGAGATATTCACACCGCAAATCTTCGCCGACTGGATCGGTATTCCTGAGTTTACAAAAAGAGAAGCGGCGGATATGGGGTTAATCCTTACGTTAGGAGCCCATGTTTTTATTACGGCTGTTTTTTTCTGTGGCACTTCTTTATGTTACAAAGAAGAAAAAGACCATTACAAAAAAGAAACGGATCAGTTTTTTAAAAACCTAGAAACTCCGGTTATCGCGGATGATCAACAAGACGAATTCGACCGTCAGCAAAGAAATAAATTGGGAACCATGGTCATTTGCATGAGCGCTGGTATTTTACTAATGACGTTGATTCCCAATCCGATTTGGGGTAGAATGATTTTTGTTATTTGCGCCATATTTATTTTTAGTATTGGCTTTTTACTAAAACGAAGCGCCCAATCTAAAACCACCACCTTCTAAAAAAAAAGCATACGATAGTGGGAAACCATCGTATGCAATTAGGCAGGTGATTGAACGTTAATTACTTGCCAAAAATTTCTTTTAAAACAGGGTTAGTAGGATTGGCACGTTCTGCCTTTTCTGCGTTACCCATCATAGAAAATAGACCATCTACCGCTCCAGAGGTAGCCAAGTCTGCGATTGAGGGTTTTCCGTTACCAAGCAAACTAGCGGCTTGCCCGCCTAAAGCGGAAGTAATGGCACTAAGCCCTCCATTAGCGGTTAACTTACTAGTAATAGCAGGTAATAATGCCGCAGATAATTTCTGACCAGCTGCCTTTTTTAAGAAGTCGGTAGCACCTGTATCACCACCTTTCAAGAGGCTCAAGGCGTTCGCTGCCGCTATTCCTTTGGTGGCGTTGCCCAATACTGAGGAAGCAACCTCAGGTACTGCTGATCCTAGCGCACTATTTAATAAACCAAGTGCCTTCGTTCCATTACTAGAATTGCCTAATAAATTAGTAATTTGAGAAAGTCCCTTAGGCATCGCATTTTGCATGACCGCATTACCTAAAATATTACCAGCAAAACCTTTAATAGCGTTACTGCTCGCACCACCTAAAAGCGCTTGTACACCATTTAAAGCTTGGTCAGGAGAAAGACCGGCTAATCCTTTATTTACATTACAGGATTGAGACATAACAAGAAAGGAGATCGTAAAAAATAAAGAAAGAAAATTCTTCATAGTTAAAGTCGTTTTATAAATGTTGAAAAATAAATTAAATTAGAAAACTATATGTTAGACGTGGAATTTTGGCTAAGTAACTAATGAACTTATTTAATTTTCTATTTTTAGATTCACAAAAATCTGTTCACCGAAATTTAGCCTAAAAAATACTAAGCTAAAGTAAAAAATTGGACTTATGCAGCAAACAAGAGATTTAATAAGCTTGATATTTTTTCTAATCCCGTTTTTTTTTTGGTTAGCTGGTTGCGCTGAAACCAAAGAGAAAAATGTTCAACTAATGGATGGTGTAGATGAATCAGCAGGAGGCGGTCCTGCCTACATCATTACTACCCCGACAGCAGTTTATTATTTAGAAAAAGAAGGTGGTGGCTTATCTAGTATGATTGATAAGGATGGTGTAGACTGGTTAGGCTTTCACAACAAACCAGGATCCGCCCATAAGGGTGAGTATCGCGGATTTCCAAATGCCATTCACAAGCAGGACGGAAGTTATTTTCACGCCATGAATGCCAAAACTGATCCTTCCAGTTCTGAAGTAGCTCTTGCATCTGATGAACATGTTCGCATTATTTTCACTTCTAAAAATGAGCAATGGGAAGGACAATGGGACTTCTACCCAGATCGTTGTGATTTTACCATGCGAAAAATAAGTCCCGGTTATAAATACTGGATACAATACGAAGGTGCCCCAGGAGGTGAAATGGATAGTACTGATTTTTGGTTCGCCTCTGGAGATAAAAACCAACATTTGATTAATCAGCCATTTCTTGGTGACCTACCCGAACCAGAGTGGATGGCTTTCGGAGATCAAAAGGCTCCTCGGATGTTGTATCTTCTACATCATGAAGATGATGAATTTCCAGATAATTATGTCAGTCGCCCTGATATGACCGTGCTTGGATTTGGTCGTCAAAATAAAGACAAGTATTTGACGACAGTACAAACTTTTTCGATTGGGTTTGTAGAGTCAACGGCGTATTCGGAAATTGAACAAGCTATCAAACAAGTCCTTGGTCTTGGTTCCCAGTGAGCAGTTTATCCTAAGCTTCTTTCCATAATTTTTGGATGGTACGCAAATCATTTCTCATCGCATCAAAAACAACTTTTTTATCAACGGTGATTTCGAATTTTCCTTTTTCAGCTCCTCCGAGCGGATATTCGAGATGTAAAGAAACCGGAGGGTGAAGTCCCAATTTTTTAAGTAGTTTGAAATAGGCTTTAAAATCAACCATACCCTCTCCTATTGGAACATTTACAATCCGCCATTTCCCGTTTACCAGGCCCCACTTAAAATCTTTAAGGACAATGGTTTTAATTTGATCTTTTAATAATTTAACCCCATTTGACCAAGATCGTCCGCCTTCTGCCACGGCATGTCGAATATCATATTGAGCACCAAAAAAATCAGGATTTACGGATTCCAGTATTTTTTTTAACTCCCAAACCGAGGCTCCAACTTTTAAGCCAGAATGGTTTTGATAACAACCAATTATATTATGCGCTTTGTTGAGTTCTCCTAATTGCCGAACTTTCATTTTATAAAAATCCAAAGATTCTTCAAAGGTGCGATCTTCTTTAAATTTAAACCAATTACTTCGATAAAATTTGATGCCCGCCGTTGCTGCCGATTGAATAACCTCTATATCCAATGGGTTGGCTATATCTGAAATAGCGGTAGTCATCATCTCACAGGTAGAACCTGCCTCCTTTATTTCTTTAATAGCGGTTGGCAAATCAGTTTTTACATTTTTTGGAAGTATATGACCTTTAGGACGGATTGTTAAGTCTAAACCTGCAAAACCTAATTCCGCAGCAATTTGACCCGCCTCTTTAAAATTTAAAAATTGTACATGCTTGGAAAAGAGATGAATATTTAAAGGCTTATGGGATGGATTCTGACCAAAGATATGAAATGGTAGAACAGAGGCACCCATGGTGGATACTCCAGTATTTTTTATAAACTTTCTTCTAGAGATACTCATAATTGATAGGTTATGTGGTAGAATATTAAAGAATAAATAAAATGTGATTTAGGAATTGAGATTCTGTTCAAAACCAAAGCTTGATTTAATCATAATAAAATTACCAGCCCCACATGGTTCCGTCTTCTAATCGATTGACTGGTAGATAAGATCTTTTATATGGATAGTTGCTGGCCGCTTCTTCATCGAAGTCAATTCCAAGTCCAGGTGCATCGGTCAAGTATAATAATCCATCAACCAATTTAAGATCAAACTTAAATACGGTATTCATTTCTGGGGTTCCAAAACCTATAAATTCTTGTACCGCAAAATTGGGTGCCCATAAATCAAAATGCATGTGGGCCATAGAAGAAATAGGCGATAAATCTGGTGCGCCGTGAGGGGCCATTCTAACATGATAAAGCGAGGCAAAATTGGCCACTTTCACCAATGGTGTGATGCCACCTCCATGAGAAACAGCCATCCGACAATAATCAATTAATTGATTTTCTATTAAACCTTTTGTGTCCCAAATAGTATTAAAAATCTCACCAATCGCTAAAGGGGTTGTGGTATGCTGACGAATGATTTTATAAGTATCTTGGTTATCAGCGGGAACCATATCTTCTAAAAATAAAAGATCATATGGCTCAAGGATTTTTCCTAATCTAGCAGCTTCAATAGGCGTTAATCTATTATGTACATCATGACATAATCTAATTTCATTTCCGTATTCTGCTCTCGCTCTTTTGAAAAGTTCAGGAACAAAATTCATATACTTGGTGGTATTCCATTCTAATTCAGGAGGTAAAGGGCGATCACTTTGCAATTCATAATAATTCTTTTTTCCTTCCAGCGTACCGTAGGATCCTTTTGTATCTGGAAGTTTCGATTGCAGGCGGACCACCTTATATCCTTCCTTTATCATATTCCCAAGGTTTACCATCACTTCATCAATAGAACCACCATTGGCATGTCCATAAACGGTTACTCCTTTTCTACTTTTTCCTCCTAATAGTTGGTAAACCGGTAGTCCCGCTACTTTTCCTTTAATATCCCAAAGTGCCATATCAATCGCACCAATGGCGGTCATGGTAACTGGGCCTTTTCTCCAGTAAGCCCCCTTATATAAATATTGCCATATATCCTCAATTTGGCTAGGATCTTTTCCTATTAAACAAGGAACGATGTGTTCTTCTAGATAACTCACCACTGCCATTTCTCTCCCATTCAAGGTACCATCTCCGAGGCCATAGATACCCTCATCAGTCCATATTTTTATGGTAAGAAAATTTCTACTTACGGAGTTTAAGAAAATTTTTATGTCTTTAATTTTCATACTTGGACCTATTAAATTTATTTCCTTAAAGATAAGTAAGTTAATTAAAATAGAAGCGTTTTACCAGTCAAGATGACCAATAAAACGCTCCATTAATTTCAAGGTATTAATACCAAGAAAACGTATTCTTAATTAATAGTTGTATTAATTTTCGTATCCAGGGTTCTGGGTAATTACTCCATCACTTGATAGCACTTCTGATTGTGGAATTGGAAACAGATGGTAGTTTGCATCAACGGTTAGTCCCATTTCTGCATTAACCGTCCCAGTTCTAACCAAATCAAACCATCGTTGACCTTCTAAAGCCAATTCTAATCTTCTTTCGTCAGCAATAGCTTGTCTTAGATCAGATCCAGCATAATCCGCTAAACCTGCTCTATTTCTAATCTTATTTAATTCTGTTTCTGCACCAGCAGCGTTATTAGTTTCGTTTAATGCTTCAGCATATAACAAAATAACATCTCCTAATCTCAATTCTATCCAGTCTTGCTCTAGACCACCGCCCCATTTGGGCCCAGTCATCGCATCTGTATCGATTGTCAAATCTCTTCGAAGGTCACCAGGACTTGCATCAAAAGCAGCAATTAAGTCTGGATCTAATGGCGCTAGAGATTTTGTATCTCCACCACTAAACCAGCCAGGGAATAAAGTAAAGCCGTATTCATCATTGATAGAACTTGATAATTGTGTAGCGAAAATAATTTCAGAATTTAAATCAGCACCTTCTGCAAAGATATCTGCAAAATTAGCTTGTAATTCGATTCCAACAGCGGAAGCTCCACTTACTACTGCACCTAACTGAGTAGCAGCGTTTCCAAATTCACTTAAGTGCATATAAACTTTACCTAACAAACCTTGTGCAGCGATTTTTGATGCTCTACCATCATCAATTCCTGAATTATCTAAACCTGCGATAGCAGCTTGAAAATCTGGAATAATATTATTGGAATAAACATCAGCAGCTCTTGTTCTTGCTAGAATAGTTTTGTCATCTACAGATGGCGTAGCAGAAGTATTTACGGTAACGTCGCCAAAAACCTGCACAAGTTTAAAATAAGACAAAGCTCTTAAAAATTGTGCCTCTGCCACTTGTGTAGGTACGGCAGAATTTTCGATTACATTATTTGCACTTAAGATAGACTTGTACAAATTACTGTAAAATGGCTGAAAGAATTGTCCTACCAAATCACCACCAGCTAAATCAGCATTGTATCTATCAAAGGCAGGATATGGTTCTTCTTCCATCAACATATTGTCGGCTCTAAAGTCCCCCATGATCGCCATTGGCGTGGTGGCAGCCTGTTGATAATAGTAAGCAGCGTTTAAAACGCCGTCATAAGATTCCAAAGAAGAAGCTTCGGCTTCTAATGGTGGAATTTGATTTAAATCATTGTCACACGCTGAAAGAAACAGCAGTAAACCTAAGATTATAAATAAATTTTTCATTATTATATTAGTTTTTATTTTGTTATTAGAAATTAACATTTACACCAAGCGTAAAGCTTCGCACGATTGGGCTAGCACCTTCTTGGTATCCGTAAGTGGTTGGCCCTAGGTAATTATTATTGGTAATTTCAACACCTTCTGGGTTAAAAGAAGTGTAGCCATCAGCCATCAAGTATAACAAGTTGGTAGCGGCAAGATAAACTCTAGCAGAACTTAATCCTACCTTGCTAACTATGTCCGATCCAAGCGTATAACCTAAAGTTACATTTCTCAAGGCAACATAAGAAGCATCTTGTACCAAAGCACCGTGTGCGTTTCTAGTCTGCTCATAGAATTTTCCAGATACGTCTGCAATACCATCACCTTCTGAATCAAAACTAGATCTTAGTCTTCCACCAAACTGTGATTCCCAGTAGATTGGGTCAATATTGTAAACTTCTGCACCTTGAGATCCTTGGAACTGAAGAGAAAGGTCAAAAGACTTGAAACCTACTTGTGTATTCAATCCCCAGTAAAAATCAGGAGTCGCTGAACCAAGTTTAACGTAATCACCTTCTTCCGTAATCTCACCATCTCCATTTTGATCAACCACATAATATTCTGAGCTACTAAAACCAATATTTCTAGTTGGGTCAGCAATATGGATAGTCTCTACTTGTCCAGTAGTTTCGTATCCCCACATTTCACCAATTTCTCCACCAACATAATTTCTAAATTGAGGTCCTCTACCACTTGGTCCACCGTACACAGCATTTGGTAAGGCATCCAAATCTCCTAAACTTGTAATTTCAGTATTTACAGTAGAAATGTTAGCGCTAACATTCCAACGAAGGTCTCCCTTGTTAATAATCGCTGCACCTAATTCAAATTCTAAACCAGAGCTAGTTACATCACCTCTATTAAGTACAATAGACGAGGTACCTAATACTTCAGAAACACTTTGGTTAATCAACATGTCTTCGATATCAGAGGTATAATAATCTATCCCAACTGAAAATCGGTTACCAAGGAAACCAAAATTAATTCCGAAATTAGTTTCGGTATTGGTTTGCCAAGTTAAATCTGGATTGGCGACATTACTTGGAATAAGGAAACCAGTTCCAAAAATAGTCGTTTGAGCCTGTAAAAGACTTAAGGCATCGTAAGAACCTAAAAAGGAAGTGGTTCCTAGAGTTCCTCTACTGAATCTTAGTTTTAAATCAGTCAAAAATTCAGAGTTAAAGAATGATTCATTATGTACATTCCATCCTAAAGATACGGCTGGAAAAACTTCGTATCTATTATTTTTACCAAAACGAGAATCTCCATCTCTTCTAACAGAAAAAGATGCTAAATAACGATTATCGTAAGCATAGTTAATTCTTCCAAAAACACTTCTTCTTGAAACGTTCTCGTTTCTTAGGTTCGTACGAATATCAGCTGGTTCTACAAAAGAATAATTCAATGGTAGACCAAAAGGAATGTTGGTCGCATTTAAAGAAGTTCCTCTAATGTAGAAGTTTTGAAATTCAATTCCAGCCACTGCTCCAAGGTCATGCTTACCACCAAGTACTTTATTATAGCTTAAAGTCGTTTCACTTAAAACTGAAGTTCTTTTGAGATCAGTTTGATCTAAATCTGATTGATTGGTACGTTCACGTGAATCTGCGGTTACACCTTGGTAGTAGTAAGCTTGTGTATCATTAATATCGCCACCTAAAACGGTTTTAATATTTAATCCATCAATAATGCTATATTGTAAATATGCGTTTACATTACCAAAATAGGTTTTTTGAAATCTACGAGCATTATCAAATTTTGCAGCTGGACCTGAATCTCCAGTTCCTCCAATACCATTTCTTTCTCTACCATAATGCCAATCGTGAGCAATATCACCAGGAACCAAGTCATCGATACTGGAAGTGATTAATCCACCACCTCGGTAACCATTGTCGAAATCTCTGTCAATATTGGTAGCGGATGATCCAGAATCAGCCAGAGCCTGTCTTTTGTCATTTAGCTCTTGTACAAATGCAATAGATGCCGCTGTATGGTAAATTGGAGAAATACTATAAGCTCTCAAAAGATCTCTCATATCATGAGGGACAATCTCTTGGTGGCTAAAGTTTCCATTAATACTTATTCCAGTGGTAAATTTGTTTCCTAAGTTGGCATCAACATTCAAACGAGCATTATATCTTTCAAAAGCCTGTTCTCTTACGACACCCTCTGTATCTAAATAACCAACAGAAGCAAATACTTTTACGTCTTCTCCACCGGCAGTAACACTAAAATCATGGCTTTGTGTACTTCCATTTCGGAATAGCCAATCTTCCATACTTACCACATCTGGTGC
>CALFWZ010000073.1 GCA_937928405.1 uncultured Saprospiraceae bacterium | reverse complement strand
CAGTTGGGCTATTGCAATCGAAATTACATTCAAAAACTTGTTGCCAAGGACCTTCGGTATCCCATAATCTAATTTTAGTTCTTGCAACATTAAAACTAGAGACGGTAATCGTTCCATTCCCAACGGTATAAACTGGACAATCATCTACTGGTGGAGTAGTACCTAAACAAGTACAACCATCCGCTTGTATTTGGTCATTATTTGTTTCAGCATTATTGTCATCACAAGCGGTGCCAGGTGTTGCCGGTAAACTTGGATTATTATCATCACAATCATCTTGGGAACAGATGCCGTCATCATCATTATCTGTACAAGGATTTCCTCCAATTACTAAATCTTCGTCTATTTTACAGATATAGGTGAAATTATTATCAAAGGCATCAATCTTTAATCGGTAATTACCTGATAAACCAGTGATGAACGTTGGATCACTACAATCGAAATCGCATTCAAAAACTTGCTGCCAAGCACCCTCCGTACGCCATAATCTAATCTTTGTTCTGGCAGTATTAAAACCAGAGACGGTAATGGTTCCATTATTGACTGTATAAACGGGGCACTCATCAATCGGTGGAATTGAAGTTCCTAAGCAAGTACAACCATCTGTTTGCAGTTGATCGTTGGTGGTGTTTGGATTATTATCATTACAAGGAGTGCCCGGATTATTGGGAATGTTGGGATTATTGTCATCACAATCAACCTCAGCACATATTCCATCATCATCTAAGTCGGTACAACCCTCAAAAGTGCTACAAGGTAATTCCATAATAAAATATCTTTCGCCATCATCGTTATCGTTGGTCCAATTCCATCTTCCATTCCAAGGATGGAAAACCACAAAATCCCGATCTTGAGAATTACCAGGACAGAAACTGCAGTTATCAAAATCAGAAAAGGTAATCGGTGACCCATCTGGCCATTCCAAATCTCCTTCGTTGCTAATATCATTTAATCCTATATAAGCGACCCTGTCTACTTCTCGTCGTAAATAATCATTTTCTGCTTGATCACTTATGGTGGCTAAATACCCGCCATGTGAATTGGCAATTTGAACGGCGGCGGCATAGGTTGTATCAAATTCAGAAACAAAATATTTGTTGCCACGGAAATTTCCACGCCAGTTAAAAGCGGCTCGATAAAAATGGCAATCACCTATTCCTCCTCCAGTACTGGCTGCGTTAATTGTCATGGCGCATTCTTCTCGGTTGCCACAAGCATCGGTTACTACATACTGGACGATGGTGCGTCCGAAAGGAAATAAACTCCCGCTTTCCATTCCTTGAACCAACTGAATGGTAACGCCTCCTTGCGGACACGTAGTCGTGGCATTGGGTAAATCCCATTCCACAATGGCTCCCATTTCTTGTTGGGTAGAAAGACCATCTTGGGTATATCCACCAGGACAGTTTAGGGTAAGTATTCCAACAGGATCGTTAATATCAGGGGTTAGAAATATAGGAGTACCCGTTAGTTGAATATTCGTTCTTCCGATCGTAGAGGAATTACCTGTTTCAGAAAAATCCCAAGTTTTTTTATTAAAATTATTGATGCCAAAACTAGATGGAAAAGAATAAGTATCACTAGCAAATTCAGATTGATCTATAGATGTTTTTGCCCAAAGGGTGTAAATAAATTCTCCATTAGGCTTTTTAAAAGCACCTCCACCAATATCGTCTGGAAGATTCATGGCATTGGTTTTTTCTTCGTCATAAGTGGTTTTAAAAAGAAAGTCAGACGTTGTTTTATAAGAAATTCCTCCGTTGGTTATCACTTGCTCAAAAGGCATGATGTCCTCCAATTTTTCGTATAATCCCATGGCATCGAAGGAATCCTCTTGTTCGTCAAAATATTCCTTTTCAGCCATATCGAAAATATGGGTTTGGTGAATACCATTTTGCATAGAAGCGACAATGAGTTTGGATAAATAATTTATTTGTAATTGGTCTCCACCAAAATATTGTCCAAAAGCTTGACGAGGAACGTTTATTTCGGTAATGGTCCAGCCTTTTTCAGGATAAGGCGTATTGTCATATCCATAACTTTTTAAAATCTGGTATCGTTCTTCTTGAGTTTCTAATAGACCTTCGATCGCGGCATCTGAATGTCGAGTGTAGACAAAACCTTGAATGTTATTATCATAATATCGAGTACTGCCGTCAATATGCGGATAAGCATGGAAACCAGCAATATCAAAATATGCTCCTCCTTTTAAAGGATACTCACTGGTAACTCTTCCTTGATCTGGATTATCGGTATTTCTCAATATAACATCTAGAAAACTATTATACCCAATGCCAGACATAACCACATAATCATCCGGAGAAAGGGTTTTGATAATATCATAGGAAATTCGTAAAGTTCGGATATAGTGAAAAACAGGAGCCCGTAATTTATAGTCACATGGATCTGGTTCATTTTCCCACCAGTTGCCAGGAGCACCCGGAGGCAACCAGCCTTTAGCACCTGAAAAGTCAAAACCCGGTTCGTTCCATATTTCCCAAAATTTGACGCGATGTCCAATGGCTTGAATAACATTGTAGAGGTATAAAGCATAGTAATTATTGTCATTAACTGGTGTGCCATTCTCCCCATTATCCCAAATAGGTTCATAAAGATTGTCAAACATATCAGTCTCAATGCCATCGCAATATTCGTTAGGGTCTCGATGAATATCTGCCGCAAAACCTACAAAAACCGTATTGTCCTCCATCCCAAGTCCATAGAATAAATCGTAATTCGATGTAAAGGTAGAATACTCATATTGTAGTCCGAACCCTTCTGGGAGGGTACCTCGAAGGGCTCTGACACCTACACCGGGAACCCCTGCCGCTGGATTTCCTGCCGCTAAAGCCGCTAAGGTGGTATTATCCCAATTTGAACCGTGATAGCCAGGATTTACACCCGCCCGAAAACCTCCAGTGTAAGGTTCATTAATATCGTTGGCGGTATAGTTGACCTGTCCATTTAGCAATAAAGAAGAGCTGAAAATAAGGCTTAACCAACCTAAGACCATTAGAATTTTTTTCATGGTAGAGTTTTTATGAATTTTTATTGTAGAAAACTATGTTCAATCGATTGAAAACATTCGTGTTAGGTTGTTTTAATCAGATAAGTTTTAAAAGGGGGAGTACCAAGTATTATGGTGGTGATTGCAGGATTCAAAAGGTACACTTTCAGGGTTAGACTAAGTAAAGTTACCAATAAAGCATCTATTGAAAAAGAAAAAAATGTCATTCTCTTTGCTTAATCAGATTTTACTGAATGGCAAGAGAACGACATCATTCGCCTTATCCTTTTATCTTATTTTCAAAAATCGTTTAACCATATTCTGGTGACTTCCATTTGGTAATACAATTAGATAAATCCCATCAGGTAAATCTTGGACGGTTAATTGAACAAAACTCGATCCTTCTTCTAAAGCAATGGTTTGGGATTTTATCATTTTTCCGAAGGCATCAAAAACTTGTAAGGGAACTGAATTTAAAGATTCTCCATTGTGGATCGCTATGGTAATTTGGTCGCGCGCTGGATTTGGAAATAAATTATCAATTCTTAGTTTAGCTCCAGAGTGGTCAAGGGTCGCTTCTTCCTCTCCACCATTTAATAAAGTTGCGCCATCATCAAGGTAGATAGTGCTGGAGGCTATATTATTGTCTTGATTAAAATCAACTTGATCTAAGGTCCTTAATGCTACTATTCGTGTATTGGAGGGGCCAGAGGCAGGGAGAACAAAAACTTCTAGTTCAAAAGTTCTGGCCTCGCCAGCAGGAAGCGCACCAATCGTCCAGATACCATTCCAAGGGCTATAATCTGGATTTGGATTGTTCACAAGCGCTAATTTTCTTGGATCTTCTTGTGCGCCATAATCAAAATCAATGCTAAGACCTGTGGCAGTTTCTGAACCTTGATTGGAAACGGTTACTTGATAAGAGATGTTAGAAAACTCATCAGGCATGGAATCACTTACCATTAGTTCAACTGCGATATCAACTCCATCAGTCGGTGGTGCTTCACAGTCCGTAACTGCCGTAATCTGACCATTTAAATTACCATAGAGAATGGCTTTATTCCCGTTACGGGTACCATAAGTATAGTTGAAAAATGGAAAACTAACTTGAGTGGTATCTCCATTGTCTTGAGGGAGGTTGCCAATTAAAGTGGAAGGAGGATTATTCTCAAGAGCAAAATAACTTAAGAAAAATTCTGGTTCTTGAACTTGTGAAAAATTAGCAAATTCTCTTGGCGGAACTCGATCGACTCTTGTTACTCCTCGAGATAAAAAACTGCTAACATTACTTCCGTCTTTGCTGATACGTACTTGTTGGCTTGCAATGGTACTTCCTTTTTGAGCGACTTGAAATAAAGTAGTATTTAATAATAAATCCCCACATGGCGTTTCGGTGATGGAATTAAGATTGGTCTTTTCATAGCTAGTCCCATTACTAATATTTAGTTCTAAATCTAGTGCTCTAATTTGAATATTAGAAAAGAAAGTTATTCCGATATTGTAGATAGTATAGATGATTGATGCTCTTCCATCTTCTAGTGGATATAAGGCAAAAATTTCATCTCTAAGATTGGCAGGATATAAGTCATTGGTGACAAGTACTTTTTGTTGGATGATATTCGTTAGGTCTGCATTTAATTTTAAGACCCTAGTTTCTACCCCATATGGTTCATCCCCAACCATACCAAGCGGGACGGTCCCGCCAATTAAAAATTCTCCAGTAGAAAGCAGGGTAGCTGCGGTTGGATTAGGAATAAAATCAATTGCGGCTACAGGAAGTGCACTAGAAAAAGCGATCGTTCCATCAGCAAGTTTATGAGTTAAAATTCCATTTTCTACCAAAGTGCTATCGTAAACCAAGGGGATAGCAGGACTGGTGGCAACGATATCCGCATCTAGATCTATATCAACGGAATAATATTCATTTCCTTCTCTAAGATAAAGACGCGTAAGGTTACCTAAATTTTCAGAACATAAAATTTCATCTCCACCAATGATTTGAGAACAATCTGGGGTTTCCTCTGGCGTTACAGTAAATGGAACGGAGGCTAAATTATTATTTTCATTCGTCTCAATAATCTGATCCGTTCGGTCAAAAATGACAATTAAAGTATATGATCCAGGTTCGATACCACTTAAACTATAATTAGGCGAAACGATGTTACTTGAGTTAGTTTGATTAGAAGTTAGGTCGAATGTTACTAACTGAGTATCTTCATTATCTAGCTGTCCATCTTCTGAGAGATAAAGTTCCACTTGTACGCTTAAAAGCTCCAATGACGTACCTAATCTTCCGTAATCTATATTCCCTTTATATTGTGAACCTGATTCACCTGATGACAGGAAGTCTAGAGAATTGATTACATAATCTACCGTTAATTCCGTTGGAGGAATATTATTTAAATTAGCCTCATCATCTTCTATAGCGTTCGGACATTGACCATTGTTAGGGGTAGAGTCAATGTCGTCCTGATCGACCAATACTACTTCTGCACATGGATTAAAATTATCTGATAAGGTAAAGAGGTCAAAAGAAACGGTCGCTGTCTGTCCACCAGCCAAACTTGGGATTGACCAAATGCCACTTAGAAAACTAAAACTACCTCCACCCGTGATGGTAACGGCTCCGTCACCTGCCACTACATAATCATTTGGTGAAAAATTAAATAAGGAAACGATATTGGTCGCCTGATTAGCACTATTATTAGTTAAGGTCAAAGTAATGCGACTTCGACTAAATCGATCTGGATCAATTACACTGGCTGTCAAACTTAATTCTAAATCAATATCATTGTCTCCATTATCTAATACCTTAAATGCCCGGCTTATTGTATTATTAGTTTCTTGAGATTCTGGAATTACTTCATCTTTATCAATTTTAAAAAACAAGAAATAATCTCCTGCATCGATGCCTGCTAAGTTAAAAGCACCTGGGATATTTTCAGCAATATAGGAGGGATCAAAATTGCCGGTAGGAATTTCGCCAATTAATACATCATCTGAACTAAGTTGATCATCCGTAGAGATAAAAACGCCCATGATAAAATCATCAGTTCCAGCATCTCCAATATTACTTAGGGTAATGGTATAATCGACAATTTCATCGGTATTTGCTTGACTAGGAACGGATAAACCACTGACTACTAAATCAGCTAGTAAGGTTGGAGGAGGGGTTCCCGTGATATCGATTAGATAGTCTTCTACCTCACCAAAAGCAGGATTGTCACACGGACCACTATACCCATCTTTTGATAAAATAACCCGGAGTAGGGTAGTTCCATTCATGGCATCCGTTGGGATTGAAATGGATCCACTGATGGAGGTACCCCGATCTCTAATGACTTCTTCTTCGGGTAAATCGAAAATTTCATTTTGATTATAATCGATAAAACCTGTCCAATAATCTCCTGGATTAGCACCAGAAAATCCTGCGTTCAAATTATAATTCACTGGATTAGCGCGATCAATGGGATCCGATACTATATCCGTATAATCTGAATAGCCTGCTGAGGAATAATCTCTGAATTTTCCTGACCCTAAATTTGATAGCGATCCAATCGTAACATCTTCTATCCATTCTTGAAAGGGGAATTCAGATTGAGCAGGACAATTGGCAATTGGTGGTGCTATACAGCTAGAAAGGCAGTCAACATTATTCACCGTATTGATGATTTTGTTCATACTGTTGGGGCCAAATGCAGTTGCATTACTATTAATACTTCCACGCATAATATTGTTTGGAGCTACACCAACATCACTATGTAGGCAATTCCAGTTATGTCCAAGTTCGTGAGCACTCAATACCGAAAGGCTCTTGATGCTATTGGGTAACCAGTCTTCGCAAATATTATAGCGTAAATTATTGCAAATTACATTGATATAAGCACAGCCAATTAAACCAATGCCGTTACCACATCCTTCTATATTTCGTGCGGTCCAAACCTGTGCCACATCATGCTCTGAAAAAACACCTGAATTTTGGGCCCAATTGACAAAGCCAGGTAATAAAGTATTGGTATTAGTTTCATCTGTATCACCAAATGGATCGGTGGCAGTTGAGCCTGAAACATAATTATCGTTTAACAAATATTGAATTGGCACAAATTCAAAATAGGTTTGCATCATATTGGTGATGGAGATGATATGGTTCATTACCAACTGAGGCGAGTCGTGGTTGGTGTTGATCATGTCAAACGCAGAAGCTACTGAAAAGTCCACTTCTGTACAATTGGTATTAGAAAGTTGAGGTGAGTTAGGATTCGGATCATGTGATTGGTTTTCCTGAATGGGCGCACGAGTGTTGGCTAACAAGGCACCACATTCTCCGGCGCTACTATTTAAAACCGCATTACCAGGATAAACGAGGTATTGGTTATTAGCTGCTCCGTTTTGGAGATTACCAAGTGGTTCGATATAAAATTTTTGCCCATCTGGGGCAGTCACAAAACCCATCATCCAGCCGTCATCAAGGGTCAGTCTGGATTCCAGATGGGTGCCTTCGAGGTATCCAGTATAGGCAATGTTTTTTCTTTTAGGCAGAACCACCGGCCCGTTTTCAGTTCCAATAATTTCTCGGTAATTAGGACTAATTATTTGACTTGTTGTCAGGTTTAGATTCCATTGGTATTTATTTCCCAAATCTAATTGAAGTTGAAAATTATCCTCAGTTTGTTGCTCAGCGGCTAAAGCCTGCGTACTGATTTGAAATACTTGATAGTCAGAAAACTGAGCTGATAGCTGTTGGTTAAAGGAAGGAATTTGAGCTCCTTGTAAGATGACTTTTTGAGCATAAACAGAAAAACTGCTTACCAGAATAACGGCTAAAATGCCAAGACTTCTAAAGGCTGGAAGAGAGAGGAGGTTATTCATGAAAATTAGATTTAGTCTAGACTTTTGAATTTGTTTATATTGGCAATATCGGTAGGAATTCATAATTTTCCAATGTCAATTATTTGAGGTTGTCAAATATATTTTAATTGAATAGCATGTATTTAAGATTGTAAATTAAATAGTTAAGTATTTTTGTTGGGATGGAATGCCGATTAAAATAAGTTTAAAGGACTAATAGCCTCAATGATTTACTGATTTTATTACGAAATCTTTTCAGTTTTTCCCTTTCCTTTTTCCTTAGTAACTTGCGTTAAAATTAAACATAGATGGAATCAGCAAAAATTTTAGAGGCCCTTTCAACCATTAAGGATCCTCAAACAGGAAAAGATTTGGTTAGTAGTAATCGGGTGCACGACCTTAAAATCGAAGGAAAGCAAATCAATTTAAGTATACAATTACCAAGTTTGAGTATGCCCGGCAAGTCTGAATTGAATTTTGCCGCTATAGCTGCGATTCAATCTGTCTATCCAGAGGCAGAGGTTAATGTGCATAATTTTGCCAAAGCACAACAAGCCCAGCAGCCGACTCGGATTTTATCTCAGGTTAAAAATATCATTGCCGTAGCAAGTGGAAAAGGTGGAGTCGGTAAATCTACTGTTGCCGTAAATCTTGCGCTCGCCCTACAACAACAAGGACATCGAGTTGGATTGATTGATGCCGATTTATATGGTCCATCGATTCCCACGATGCTTGGTTTACAAGGCCAAAAACCAAAAGTTCAAGACCTTGATGGAAAAGCCATGTTGACGCCACTACGTGCTCACGGAATGCCAGTCATGTCTCTAGGGTTTATCATTGATCCTGACCAAGCTGTTGTATTGCGTGGACCAAGACTGGGTGGAATCATTCGGCAGTTTTTAGCGGATTGTATTTGGCCGCCGTTGGATTATATGATTATTGATCTACCACCTGGAACAGGAGATATTCAATTAACGTTGGTTCAAACCGTTCCAGTTACTGGGGTATTAACCGTTACTACTCCCCAAGAAGTAGCTGTTATAGATGCCGTAAAAGCCATCAATATGTTTTTATTGCCAAATGTAAATGTTCCCATTTTAGGGATCGTTGAAAATATGAGTTGGTTTACGCCAGAGGAATTACCGGACCATAAATATTATCTTTTTGGAGAAGGAGGAGGAGCAAGACTCGCTGAAATGGCCGAAACAAAACTATTGGGACAAATTCCGCTCGTACAAGGTATCCGTGAAGGAGGAGATAAAGGTCGTCCGGTCGTCATGCACGATCCCGATAATCCTTCGCGTCTAGCCTTTTTAGAAGTGGCCAGTGGATTGGTAACTCAAGTTTTGGAAAGAAATGAAGGAAAGGCACCGACTCAAAAAGTAAATATTGTTACTTAGAAAAAGATAGAGATTGTTTCAAATTATTTATTTTTTAACCTCCTTCTTATCGGAAAACAGGCAATTGCAACCTCAATGTTGAATCGTCACCGAGCCTAAAACTATCTAGGTCCTTTTATTTTTTTTAATACTTTGTTTTTAGATGGAAAATAAAGACGTTAATCAACAAATCAACAAATCAACAAATCAACAAATCAACAAATCAACAAATCAACAAATCAACAAATCAACAAATCAACAAATCAACAAATCAACAAATCAACAAATCAACACCATGATCAAAAATTACAAATTTATCTTTCTATGCTTGTTGCTTCCATTCTTAACATCTGCACAAGATGGTTTCTTAGATCCCTCATTTGGTAATGGTGGAAAAGTGGTTGGCGATTTTGAAGAATCAACTCGTTTTGAATCTATGGCTTTGCAATCAGATGGGAAGTTTGTCGCAGTGGGAGCGAGAGGTCTGGAATTAATGGTTGCAAGGTTTTTACCAAATGGAAGTTTAGACACAAGTTTTGGAACGGACGGATTTTTCTTCGATGATATGGACGCTGCTGCCAACGCGTATAAAGTGCTCATCCAAGCGGATGGAAAAATTCTTGTTTTTGGTACCGTTCGAGTGGCTGCCAGCAAATTTGCTTTAATGGCGGCGCGATTGATGTCCGATGGAAGTGGCTATGATACCAGTTTTGGAACAGACGGCATTTATGCTAATCAAATAAGTGCCAGTAGTTTTCCAGAAGATGATATACTGGATGCCGTCATTTTATCAGATGGAAAAATTGGAATTGCTGGCCGTTCTTATAGTGGTCAAAGAGATATGATCATCGTTGGGCGATTAACGGTGGATGGACAAAATGATACTGCGTTTGGTGATGATGGCGTTACCTTAATTGATTTAGGAAGTTTTTCTCGAGCCAATGCCATTGTGGAAGCAGACAACGGTGATTTGGTAATATCAGGAACCACCGATAGCCGAAGTATCTTTATCGCTCGTTATGATGGAAACGGAAATCCGAGAACGAGTTTTGGAGTAGATGGATTTACTTTCTTTAATGAAGCTGATAATATCAATAATGGAGCAAATGATATGGTGACCTTACCAGGTGGGGAGTTTTTAGTTGGTGGAAATGCTTTTGACTTTAATGATGCCGATAATGATATTGCGCTTTACCTATTTAATCCAGATGGTAGTTTGAACACGGATATTTGGAATTTGGGTTTTCTAAAAATAGCTCGAGGCGGTAATGAAACCATCCGGTCATTAATTTTACAACCAGATGGCTATATACTGGCAGGTGGATCAACTGGCGGTTTTGCCTCTAAATTTGCGATTACTCGTTTTACAGATCAAGGAGTTCAAGATATGAGTTTTGGCAATAATGGATGGTCGATCAACGATATCGGTCCAAGTTTTAATTTTGATGGAATTACGGATATGAAACAGCTCAGCAACGGAGATATCATTGCGGTTGGAACTACCCTTGAAGATGTGAGTTATGATTATGCTGTGGCAAAATATACCGCTACCTTAAGTAGTTCGGATGATTTGGAAGATCTCGGAATCGAAGTACGAATCTTTCCAAATATCACCCAAGAAGAAACAATTACTTTAGAACTCACAACAGAAACCCCTCTGAGCCTGAATATCAGTTTGTTAAATAATTTAGGTCAAACTATTAAAACATGGGAAAACAGCGCTTCATTCCAGGCCGGCACCGCTCAAGAAAGTTTACAATTACCTGCTAATTTAACAACTGGAACCTACTTTATTTTAGTAGAGACGGAAAATGGACGGACTGCCATGCCAATTCAAAAGTTCTAATTTAGAAGACCGTAGAAATTCTATTGGTATTTGAATTTTTACGGCCTTTTATTTTAAATGTCTAACCAAGATATTGTCAAGAGAACTTTTCCTGAAAATCCTTGTTATCCACTGTAAGCCTTTTAAAGGCCATCTACATTTTACTAAAAAAACAAATTATGATCGGTTACCGATTTGGTGAATATATTCCAGGGGCGGGGGAAGGTAATATTTTTGATCGTCTGCTTAAGCTTTTCAAAGAACTCTTGATCCATACCTCTGGCAACGTGAGTGAAGCCCTCAGCTGGCTCACAGAGTTGGATAAAGAATACAACCTGACCAATAAGGACTATGGAATGGCTGACTTTATTCAAGAATTAATCGATAAAGGCTTTATTGAAAATCCAGATGCTCAAAATCCGGGTTTTGTTCCGACTGCAAAAATGGAAATTGCCATGCGGCAAAAGGCCTTAGACGATATTTTTACCGATCTAAAAAAAGCAAAAAAAGGAAATCATAGTACCAATACTTCTGGAAAGGGAGATGATTATACCTCTGATCTTCGGCCTTATGAATTTGGCGATAAGCTAGATTCTTTAGCAGTTTCAGAATCACTTCGCAATGCACAAATCAATCATGGTATCGATGACTTTCAACTCAATCATTCCGACTTAGAAGTCCGCGAAACCTACTATCAGAGTCAGATGAGTACTGTCTTGATGATCGATATTTCACACTCCATGATTCTCTACGGAGAAGATCGAATTACCCCCGCTAAAAAGGTAGCGATGGCGCTCTCGGAATTGATCATTACCCGTTATCCAAAAGATACCTTGGACATCATCGTTTTTGGTAACGATGCTTGGCAGATCGAGGTGAAAGATTTACCCTATTTACAAGTAGGTCCTTATCACACCAACACGGTGGCTGGTCTCGATCTTGCGATGGATATTCTCAGAAAACGAAGAAATCCCAATAAGCAAATTTTTATGATCACTGATGGTAAACCTACCTGTATCAAAAAAGGAAAGAAGTATTACAAAAACAGTTTTGGTTTGGATAAGAAAATTATTGCTAGAACCCTCAATTTAGCCACTCGCTGCCGTAAAACGAATATTCCCATCACTACTTTTATGATTGCGCGTGACCCTTATTTAAAACGCTTTGTGGAGGAATTTACTAAAGCCAATAATGGCAAGGCATTTTATAGTAGTCTTGATGGATTGGGGTCTTTTATTTTTGAAGATTATAAAAATAATAAACGTCGTAGACATCGTTAGTGGATTTATTGATGTGCGGATTATTTGATATGTAGTTTTTTTTAAATAGCTTATTCAACGATTCAACGATTCAACGATTCAACGATTCAACGATTCAACGATTCAACGATTCAACATAATAATACCATCTAAATCTTCGTTACCTTTGCGGTACAAACACACCGTATAATGAAGCAAATAATCCTACTTTTACTCTTTCCCTGTCTCCTTTCCGCACAGCAATTACAGTTTCAAGAGGTCGAAAGACAGTTGATTGAGCTGGGGCGTACCTTATTAACGGATACCTTGCCAGAGCAAAGAGCGCTAGCTGCCGAAAACATTAAGATAACTTTAACGGAAACCTTAAATCAGGCTGGATCATTCGAATATCCATTTGATTCTTTGACGTCCCTATCCATTCTAACGCCAAAAGATAAGTCCTTCCGAGTTTTTTCTTGGCAGTTATACAAGGATATTGATCAATATGAATATTTTGGAATTATTCAGGTAGCCGGAAAAAAACCGACCATTCATGTTCTGGAAGATCAGTCTGAAACGGTAGCAATGGAAGATTTACCATACGAGGTTTTGACCAAGGATAGCTGGTACGGAGCGTTGTATTATAATATCAAAGAATATAAAACAAAAAAAGGAAAACGGTACTTACTTTTCGGAGCAGATGGATATAGATTTTTCTCTAAACGCAAAGTGGTCGATGTGCTTTATTTTGAAAATGACCAACCTATTTTTGGAGATGTGGCTTTCTTTCCTTCTGAAGAAGATCGACCAGATTTGGCGTATTCCCGCTTGGTGTTTAATTATAGTGCTGCTACTTCCATTCGAGTAAATTATGACGATTATCTCAACCTTTTGATTTTTGATAATTTATTATCTACTAATAATGAATTAGGCCAAGAAACCTATCTCCCTGACGGATCTTACCGTGGTTATAAACTCAAATCAGGACGCTGGATTGCGGTAGAAAAAATCTTCCATCATACTTGGGACGAAGCACCGAGACCAGAACCCATTCTCAATGGTCGGAAAAACAATAAAGATTTGTTTGGCAATGATGATTAAGGTAAATGAAGGCTGACTTTTGAAGTTGCTGTGACTGGTTGTCCTGGCCGATCCTTATTCGTCAATTAAAAAAAATCAGCTAACCTTTCTTAGAAGAAAAGTTAGCTGAATGAATGGATTCAAAAGTTGGCAAGCAGGAAGTCTGCAAGTCTTGCTGAGTCTTTCAAAAGTTTACACCTCAACTGGAATCATTTTCCACATGGTCCCGGCGGCATTCGTTTGACCTGATAAGAATCCAGCCCCACCAAGGGTGTTTTTATCAGATAATCCACCATTTCCTTCCAACACTACTGCCAATGAAAAAAACAATTTTTCGCAGAGAGAAATTGAGCTACTAGGGATCATTGGCCAGGGCAGTCGACAAGAAATTGCAGACCGCCTTTTTATTTCTATAAAAACAGTAGATTTTCATCTAAAAAATCTACGCGAAAAGGCAGCTTGCACTAATACCGCTGCATTGATCAAGTTTGCGATGGAGAATGGTTATCAATAAAATACCACGTAAAGGTTTTTAGCATTTTTGAACGATCTCCGTAAAGCTAATTAGATAGGAGGACAGGGTAGAGCTGACGGTTGAAAGAAGGAAAAGAAAAAACATTCTTCTAAGGTTTTTCCTTAAAAAAGAGTATTGGAACCTCCATCAAGAAGTTCCAATACCTCAAATTTATTATGTTTGCAAATGGATCAATCCTTACTTTTGAACGACCATTTTACCTATAGAAATTCGTTTACCATCAGCATTAATCATAAAATAATAAACACCACTTGGTAAATCTTCGGCCCTAAAGGTGTATTGATTATCCTTATTATCCAATGGAATACTCTTTAAGGTTACTCCATTTAAATTGTGCAACAATAATTCTGCAGAGACGGTGTTCTCTGGTAATTCATATTTTACGGTTGCCTCTGTTCTGAAAGGATTCGGGAATATTTCTGCCGCTGCGTTCTCTTTTTCTTCCAAAATATCATCAAAATTCTCCACGCTATCATCCGACCAATGAGTAGCCTGTCGAATCCATACCCAACCTGAAGGTGGATCTGAATAAGGAGGACAAGTATTTTTAGCCTCTACTCTATAGTAACGATTGTTTTGAATGTCGAGATGAGAAATATCTCCATAATAAAATGTATTTAATCCATTCCAATCTTGTGCAGGGTGATAAGTGATTAAATGAGCGCCAACACTGTTTCTTAAGGTCGCTGCTGATTGAGGTGCACGCCATCCTAAGCTTCCCAAATCCCACATTCCAATACTCGTAGAGCAACACCAAGGCGTTTGGACGGTAGGTCTAGGTTCAAAAACCATGGACATTCTATAGTTACTATGAATCTCTGCGGTAGCATGCCATCTAGATTTACCATTTCCTTTACCCTGAGCATAGATGCTTCCGTTCGAGTGCATCCCTACTGTTCGCGTTGTATTCGGATTCATCGTGAGGGTTTTCTTCCCACCAATTCCAATTCCCTGCTGACCAGAGGCTGAAAAGCTTTTAATCTGAAATGGCGTAGAAATCATCGAAGTAAGAATAGTTTCAAGACTGGTAATATCTGCGGCTGTTGCAGTTCCGGCTAGTATCGCTTTTGCCACCACAGCTGCTAATTCAACGATATTGATAAAGGCTTGAGGATTCCAAGCAATACCTTCTTCTTTGTGTTTTCCTGCGAAATCCGCATATAAAAGCTGGTATTGATTAGAGGGTTGTTCTATTGTATAAATAAAGGCGTATTCTTCTGTTTTTGATTTTACTTCACTACTCTTTTGTGATCTTTGAGTTTTGTCCAACCAGTGGTTAGAATTATATTTAACATCAATGTCAAGTTCTTTGACGCAGCCACATCCGTATGACTTTTGTCCGTTTTGAGCACATAGGTAAGTTATGCTCATCTTAGATAAATTCGGTGGTGTACTTCCTTTGTGCAAATTAATTGCTTGTGGGCTTTTAGTTCTTCTGTGGCCTGAAAATACATATTTCATGTGGTAAGCCGGTCCGTGATCTATTTTATAGGTTTGATAAGACTGTCTTCTGTAACCTTTGTTGTCACTTGAGGTTTGATTAATGGCGACCCTTGGGGAAAGATTAAGGGTACCAATACCTGGCTCAACTTGGATGGCTGTCGTTACTTGGATCGTCTTGCAATAGCAAGGTACATAATGATAAATTGGCCATGCTCCATCTGTAAAGCTTAAGAAAAAGGTCGTTAATTCTTCTTGATCTATATTTGTATCCGCTTCCATAAATTCAAATATGGATACTTCAGAATCTTGCCCAAGGGCGATCCATTCTTGAATTCTGTCGAATACCACTTGAGATACATAAAGGTTATCACTATAAGCTGTCGAAAAGACGTTTTTGGTAGAAAACGTTGGATCACACGCTTCGCGTACTCTCCATTCATATTCTTCTGGATTGTCTAAATTGGAGAGTAGGAATTCAGTAGTATTTACAAACTCACTATTCCATTCTGCACTTCCTGTTACTCTGTATTGTACTTCAAATAACGAGGAAGGATTATCACTAACCCAGGTCAAGTTGGCTGAAGTTTCATCCGCTGTTCTTATTAATTGTGTAAATAAAGCACTTGGAATTTTACAACTTGCTAAAACTTCAATTGGTGAGTCTACCTTTTCTCCATAGAAGGTTAATAATTCAAATGACGTTGTAGCAGATGCCGGAACAATAACCTCCATGGTGTTGTCATCTTGAATTTTAAAATTAGCTTGTACTGGTCCATTTCCATTGGTACTGTTGAAAGATACCTGTACAACGTCCGATAAATTTTCTCCTTGGATGATAACCATATCATCAGTTGTGACAATGGCAGGAGTGACGGCATTAATTTGAGGCGTTGGATAATTGCCTTGTACGTGATTAACTACAAAATTTTCAAATAAGGAATTCGTTTGGAAATTAAACTGCTGAATGCTTTCGAATTCAGGAGTATCCATCAATACTATTTCAAATTCATCACCGGAAAATTCCATTCCAGTATTTGTGGCCAATACAATAGGTTCTACTGTCGAAAACCAAAATGAAAGACCTTCTTCATTAGGGTAAACACCTAAGGATAATAATTGTGGATTTCCCAATAAAGTACCCATCATCTCTTGCGCTGTCTGCGCTTCTCCAGAAAATACCCCTTGGTTGTAAACTTTGATAGTTACTAACTGACCAGGTATATTGGATTCACTTAGGCTTAGATTTACACCTCCTCGGTCTTGCTGAAAATTCAATGTTCCAGGTGACGTACCAGCACTGCTCATTGATTCCAGTTGGGTAGTTGTTTGTGGTTCAGAGATGTTTAGAGATTCAAAGCCTAACTCTATTTGTTTGGCATCCTCCACTACAGCGGTAAATCCGTAATCTAATTGTTCGCCAGAAATATTAGTTACTAACACTGCTGGTTCTCCTTCAGAATCCGTATAATCTAGATAAGTGTTTCCATCTATAGCCTGTAATTCAAGGTTGTTAAAAATTAAATTATTTTGAGCAATTCCAAACAAGGAACATAAACATAATGCTAAAGAGCATAGCATTTTTTTTGCGATTAAGAAGTTGACTTCTTTTTGATAATTATTTTTCATTTTTTTTTATTTTAGGTTTACATCAAGAATCTATCTTGAAATTTTGATGAAATAGATTTGTTCTGGTCGCTCTAGAATTGCGCAATTCTAGCTCTATAATTTTAAATTTTCCGACTCGGGAATTTGAATAATTGAATAAAATCTAAATGACCGTCATGTATAGAAGGAAGAAAGGAGTGAAAACGTGACAAATTTTTTTAGTGAAAAAGTAATATTAATAATTTGGTATGCACCGAAAACCGAAGAATAGAAAAGCGTTCGTAACAAGGAATCCGAAAAATAGTCTTAGGGAAATTCTGTGAAATAGTTAATAAATTAAGCCAAGTGCAAAAAATGGAAATAATTTATTATCTTGGAAAAGTAATATCAATATTTTTTGATTTCCGGATATATAATTAAATTCTAAGCCTAGCTACCCAAGATTTCTTTTTTTTCACTCAAAAAAAAATATCATGAAATTATCAAAACAATTAAAGAAGATTCCAATTCTATTTTTACTTTTATTAGCCGTTTCATTATTTTTTGTTTCTATGAAAACTAATGAACATCGTGTTAATTATGAATTAGATAATGAAGCCATAGAATTGGCAATTGAAAATCATGCTTTTAATATGGAAGTTGAATGTATTGAAGAGGCTG
>CALFWZ010000072.1 GCA_937928405.1 uncultured Saprospiraceae bacterium | reverse complement strand
AGTTCCTGATTTGTGATTGATATTTTAATAATCAGATGAGGCATTTTTTGAGAGAATCCTCTTTGGCTTGTCAAGAAAAATAACGATTTCTGATATTAAAAGATCAGAGAAAAATCGGGATGTTATTATTTGACCGTTACTTAAATAGATAGCACTAATGAATAATCACATCCTTAACTACTTCCTCCCCTATTTCTTTATTCATCATTCTCATAATCTTGTCTTTTCCATAGTTGAGTTCCTGCTTTAGTGGAGCAGAATCTATTTTAATGAATAGTTTTCCTTTTGTTAGACTGATTTTTTTTGTGTACTTATTGATACTTGGGCCCATGGTGGATTCCCAAATTGACTTGACCTTCAGCTGATCGAGTTTTGGTTTTAAACGCCGAGAATTCATCATCTCAGCAAGCACATCCTTTAATTCTTGATCGTTGTATTTTTTCATTTTAAATAATCTTACCGTTGTCTACTGTAAATTTACGATAATTTGTGGCGTATTGCTCAACTATTTTTTCTAAGCGATTTTCGTGAGTATCAGTGATAAATATCTGACCAAAATCTTGTTCTAATAATAATCCAATCAATTGAGATACCCGATGTCGGTCTAATTTATCAAAAATATCATCCAACAGTAGTAATGGTTTTTTCTCTTTCTGTTGTTTTAAAAACTCGAATTGCGCCAATTTCAACGCTAGTATAAAAGACTTTAATTGCCCTTGAGATCCAAATTTTCGCAATGGATGACCGCCAATCGTAAACTTAAGATCATCCCGGTGTATTCCCATTGTCGTACGCTGAAGAATTCGGTCCTTTTGTTCACTTTCGGCAAGTAAGTTTTTTAAACTTTCATTTTCTAATTTTGAAACATAAGCCCCAGCGACCTCCTCGGCCTCATTAGAAATCACTCGATAGAACCGCTGGAATACAGGAAAAAACTCCTTAATAAAATTTCTTCTTGCTTGATAAACAAAATCAGCAGGATTTAACAATTGCTCATTGTAAATCTGAATCAAGCGATCATCAAAATAACCAGATTTACCCATTTCCTTTAAGGCAGCATTTCTTTGTTTGAGCACCTTGTTATAGGTTATCAACATTTTCAAATAACCACTTTCTAATTGTGAAAGCGTGTTATCAATAAACTTCCGACGTTCTTCACTTCCTTCCGAAACCAGCTTGGTATCATCAGGAACAATCATAACGACAGGAATTTCTCCAATATGTTCCATAAGACGATCATAGGCCGCATCATTACGTTCAAACTGTTTTTGTTTTCCGGGGATCACTTTGGCCACCACTTTGTCAGGCCCTTCAAATTGACCTTCAAGTCTAAAAAAGGTCTCTCCTTGTCGGACCATTTGCCGGTCATTCGTTCCAAAATTACTTTTGGTCATACAGAGATAATAGATAGCCTCTAATAAATTGGTTTTACCCATCCCATTCATTCCTACAAAGCAATTCAATTGGGGAGAGAATCTTACCTTGAGGTTCTCATAATTTTTAAAATTCACCAATTTTAATTCAAGCATCGTCATTCCGGCAAAAGTAAGCAAGAACTCCTGCAAAAAAAAGTAGAATAGGAAAGCTTCTTTTTCATCGAAAAAATCAATTCATTTATTAATTTCTTCTTGATATCTAATAATGTCCTACTGTAAAATTTATAAAAGAGGTTTCTATTTTGATTTTGGGTATGACTTGACTATCTTTGTAGTAGAACATTTTACGTTATTGTATTTCATTTTAAATACTAATTCAATACCATTATGGGTAAAGTAGCAGATAAGAACAAGACTAAGACTTCTAAACCGAAGTATTCTAAGGAATTATACCTCAAATGGTATGAACAAATGCTCTTGATACGTCGATTTGAAGAAAAGGCTTTGATGATGTACGGCCAGCAGAAAATTCGAGGATTTTGCCATGTATATATTGGTCAAGAGGCCATTACCGCTGGGATGGAATCTGTGCTCACCAAGGATGATTGTATCGTAACTGCCTATCGTCAGCACGGAACTGCCTTAGGTCGTGGCGTGACTCCAAAAGAAGCAATGGCTGAGTTATTTGGTAAGGAAACCGGCATCGTGGGTGGTAAAGGAGGTTCTATGCACTTCTTCTCAAAGGAAAACAAATATTTTGGTGGTAACGGAATCGTAGGGGCACAAATTCCAATTGGTGCTGGAATCGGTTTTGCAGAAAAATACCGTGGTACTGATAATATTTCTGTTACCATGTTTGGTGATGGCGCTGCTCGTCAAGGAGCATTACACGAAGCCTTTAATATGGCCATGACTTGGAAATTGCCTGTTCTTTTTATTTGTGAAAATAATGGCTACGCCATGGGAACTTCTGTAGAAAGAACCAGTAATGTCGTAGATATGCACCGCATGGGTGATGGCTACGGTATGCCTAACGAGCAGGTAGATGGTATGCAACCGGAAACTGTCTACGAAGCGATTAGTAAAGCAGCTAAGCACATCCGTAGCGGAAAAGGCCCTTATTACCTAGAAATTAAAACTTACCGCTACAAAGGTCATTCTGTATCCGATCCAGCTAAATATCGTACTAAAGACGAACTTAACGATTATAAAGATAAGGATCCTATCAAAGTAACCGAAAAGCGGATTCTTGATAATAAATTAGCCACCGAAGCAGATATCAAAGCCATTAAGGATAAAGTTAAAAACTTAATAGCAGAAGCGGTTGAATTTGCCGAAAATTCAGAATTCCCCGATGGTGCTGGTTTATACGAGGACAATTACGTTCAAAAAGACTACCCTTATTTAGAGTAAACAAGTTTTAATGCCTAAATAAGTCAACTAAGTGGATATATTACCGTAGAAATAACGGTAGCATATCCACTTTTTTTTGAGGAATGGATAAATTGGACGTTAGGAAGAACTTCCCAAACAGAATTTTTAGGTATTTTCTTAAAAGATTGCTTATTTTTGCGCCCAAATTACCATTTATTGGTTTTTACATAAAATATTAAATCAAGTACCTTACTTATGGCAACTAGAAGAAACCGAACTAGAAAAAACAAGCAACAGGAAGAAAACCTGGTAGACGTAGTAGAGACACAAGAAAAACAATCCGAAGGTTTTCTAGAAGATAATCAAAATACCATTTTTGGTGTATTAGTAGCAGCCGTAGTTTTAATCGGTTTGTATATGCTTTATAGCCAATTTTACAAAGCACCAAAAGAAAAGCAAGCCATAGAACAAATGACGCAAGCTCAATTTCAGTTTGCACAGGACTCTTTTGCGCTCGCACTTACCAACCCTGGTGGTGGCTATGAAGGCTTTGCCGATCTAGCGAATAACTATGGAGGTACAACCGCAGGTAATACTGCCGAATTATATGCAGGTATTTCTTATCTCCAATTAGGAGAATTTGATGCAGCTATAGATCATTTTAAAGATTATGATGGATCAGGTGAAATTGGTCCTATCCTCAAAAACGGTCTATTAGGAGATGCCTATGCTGAAAAAAACGAAATGGATCAGGCTTTAAGCTATTATAAAAAAGCTGCCAATGCTGGTGACAATCAGGGAGTTACTCCTTATTACTTACTAAAGCAAGGATTGTTGGAATTGAAAAATAACAACCATGCGGCGGCCAAAGATGCTTTTACAAAAATCAAAGACAAATATCCAACTTCTCGTTTTGCCCAAGATGCTGAGAAATACCTCATGCGGGCTGCTGCTGCCATGTAGCAAATACTTGAAAGAAAAAAAATTACCAACGGGCGAGGCGGATCATTCCGCCTCGCCCGTTGTTGATTTGTTTAATAAGTTAATCTTAAAATGAAAAGAACTAGGAGAAATTTTTAGAATAGCTAACCAAACATTCCTTTAAAGCGAAGTTGATAATATTCAAAGTGGTGTTTCGGAAAGAGACCTTTGTGGTCGTTTAGCCATTTATTTAAGTAATAATTTAGAAAATTCAAATAGACCAAATCAAAAAAATACGATAATAAAGGACTGAATGCATTACTTAAGAACATTCATTAAAATATTGAATCGTTTAATGAATATTTCAACAATTCAACGATTCAACCGTTCAACATTTCAACAAAAACAATTCAATCATCACCTAAAATAAAACCATCATGGCCAGTGCATTAAAAAATTTATCTAAATACGACGACCAATCTCTTCCTGATATCAAGGATCTAAAATTCGGAATAGTTGTTTCGGAATGGAATAAAGATATCACCCACGCACTTTACGAAGGTTGCTACGATACGCTAATTAAGCATGGCGCCACCACCGATAATATTTATACCACTCAAGTACCGGGCGCATTTGAACTGCCAGTCGGTGCCAAGATGCTAGCGGGTCGCCATCGCTTGGATGCGGTGATCTGTTTGGGCTGTGTCATCAAAGGCGAGACGAGCCACAACGACTATATCAATACAGCTGTCGCTCATGGACTGACTACTCTAAGTATTGCTTCAGGAAAGCCAATGATCTACGGCGTACTAACCCCTAATGATGAACAACAAGCAAAAGATCGCGCTGGCGGAAAACACGGCAACAAAGGGGTTGAAGCAGCCATTACTGCTATTCGGATGGGTGCTTTAAAAGAAGAACTAAAAACGGCTAGTAAAGGAATTGGCTTTTAAAGATCACTACTTAGCTAATATCCTAAAACAGATAACGGGCGACCTCTTGATAGAGATCGCCCGTTTCTCATTTCTAAAAATTTCTTTAAACAGATAACCGCTCTAACTTATCAATCGGTCGAACCCAACCGTTGGTATCTTCTATCGTTCCTGCTCGTAATCCATCAATCGTTGCTTTTAACATTTTTCCTATTTTACGTTCTTCCATTGGAGGAAGTACCATTGTCAAATCACGGTAAGTAATCTCTGAAACATGAGAAACCACAGCGGCAGTCCCAGAACCAAAACTCTCTTCTAATTTTCCAGCGCGATATGCTTCGATTACTTCATCAATAGGTAATCGTTTTTCGATCACTTCGATTCCTTTATCCTGCGCAATTTGTATCAACGTTCGGCGGGTAATTCCTTTCAGGATGGCACCGTCCGTTTCTGGCGTAACTAATTTTCCGTCGATGACAAAAAACAGATTCATCGTTCCAGCTTCTTGGATATATTTAAATTCCTTAGCATCCATCCACATCACCTGGTCATAACCACTGGCATTGGCTTTTGCGGCGGGTAGCAACGAGGAAGCATAGTTTCCGGCAGCCTTGGCCTCTCCTACGCCACCAATCGCAGCCCGTACGTACTGATCTTCTGCAATCAAGCGAACTGGCTTGGGATAATAAGGGCCAACTGGTCCAGTAAAAATGATAAACTTATAAGTGTCTGAAGGAGCTACACCAATAAACTCTCCATTTCCAAACATGAGTGGTCGCAGGTATAATGCACTTCCTTCAGCTGGTGGAATCCATTCATGCTCAAGGCCTACTAGTTTTTCCACTGCATCTACAAAATCTGATTCAGGAAATTCAGGCATAGACAAGCGGCGAGCCGAAGCGTTAAGTCGTTGCGCATGTAATTCGGGACGGAATAACATAGGTTGACCATTTTTATCTTTGGATGCTTTCATTCCTTCAAAAATCGACTGGCCATAATGTAAAGCTAAACATGCCGGGTGTACTTCAAACGGCCCAAAAGGAATAATCTGATAATTTCCCCACGCTCCATCTTTATAATCAGCCGTGAACATATGATCGGAGAAAGTACGGCCAAAGGGAATATTATTAAAATCAACACTCGAAATACGAGAAGCTGTAACGGGATGAATAGGAATTTTTGTCATAATGGCTTTTTAAATTAAGGTTTGGAGGTTTGGAATCTGTACAAATTTATGTATATTTAGCATGAAAATCAAATTTAAATTCTGTTTTAGTCACTTTAAATACAGCCTAACAAAATTTTATTCTTCAATACTTTATGAAATCAAATTTTATATTAAACCCTGATTTTTTTTCTACAAATTTATATATCGTTTCCGACGAAAAAAAATCAGCATTAAATCTATTGGGAAGCAACCAAAAACACCTAATTATCGTCTATCGTACAGACAAAACTGAGTTTGACAAGACATTTTTAGAAAAGATTTTGGGAGCCGTCCATTATGATTTAGAACAAGATACAACTTTAATTGAATTAAGAGAAGATCAGAATTTTAGTTTTCAAAATATTTCTAAAAGTCTAACACCAAGACATTTTATTAGTTTAGGAATACCCCCAAAAGAGTTAGGCCTTAACCTCACAAACCATCTTTATCAAATAAGAAATATTGAAAATTGTTCTTTCTTATTTACAAATAGTTTGTCTGAAATAGAAAAAGATAAAAATAAGAAAGCTGCTTTATGGGGATGTTTACAAACCATGTTTATCAACCCTGAAAATGAGACCGATGATAAAAGATAAGATCTTACTTCCTACGCTAATTTTTGCAACAGGAAATCCTGGAAAAGCCAAAGAGGTAGGCGAACTACTTGATGGACTAATGACCGTCAAAAGTTTAAAAGATATTGGTTTTACGGAAGAGATTCCAGAAGATCACCCTACTTTAGAAGCGAATGCTATTCAAAAGGCCCAGCATATTTATGATCGCTACGGCGAGGATTGTTTTGCAGAAGACACAGGAATGGAAGTGACGGCACTCAACGGAGCGCCAGGTGTTTACTCGGCTCGTTACGCCGGTTTACAACGCAATGACCAGGACAATATGGATCTGGTTTTGAAAAATTTAAAAGATAAAGAAGATCGAAGCGCACAATTTAGAACGGTAGTTGCGTTAATCCTAGATGGTGAGATACATACTTTTACTGGAATTGTAAAGGGGGAAATCGCCAAAACAAAAACGGGGGAAATGGGCTTTGGCTATGATCCTATTTTTGTCCCTCAAGGTCATTCCACTAGCTTTGCAGAAATGGGGGCAGCAGACAAAAATAAAATCAGCCACCGTGGACGAGCCATTGAAAAATTGATCGCTTTTTTGAAGCAACATACAGACAAAGGGTAAATAAGATTATCTCTAAAAACCAACTGAGAGACCATATTTTCATTAATGAAATGCTTTACAATGATCACTCCAGCTTACACATTACCGCTCATCACTCAGGAAGCGCTTATTAGCGGTTGTATTTCTGGGAGGGCGGATTATCAAAAAATACTTTTTCACAAGTATGCTCCTACGATGTTTGCCGTCTGTTTGCGGTATGCTCCAGATTACCATCAGGCAGAAGATTTTTTGCAAGAAGGTTTTATTAAGGTGTTTAACAAATTACATCAGTATGCCAACAAGGGATCTTTTGAAGGATGGTTACGCACCATTTTTGTAAATAATTCCATCGAAGCGTTAAGAAAAAATAAAAAATGGTATGAGTTGTTTCCAAACGAAAAGCCACCACAGCTCATCAGCACTACAAACATTCTTGATCATCTAGCAACCCAAGAATTACTGCAGTGCATACAGAAATTACCCGATGGTTACCGAACGATTTTTAATTTGTACGTAATAGAAGGATTCTCACATAAAGAAATCAGCAAAATGCTAGAGATCTCGGAAGGAACCTCAAAATCTCAGTTATCACGCGCCAGAATCGCCTTACAACGAATTGTAAAAACGCGGGACAACCAACCTGAAACTACAAAATAACCTCATGAAAAATAACAACAACAACGACAACCAGGAATTTGACAAAACGTTTAACGATCGTTTTTCTGATTTCCACTTTAAGCCGGATCCGGCATTTTTTGACCGGATACAAACGAAGATGGAAAATAAACAGTTTGATCAGGAAGTAAAAAACCGATTTGAACAGTATAGTGCGGAACCTTCTGATAAAGTCTGGGAATCCGTCAAACCAAATCTGCCATTGCACCTTGGCATTCGTGTTCAGTTACAACGACTCAGCCGCGTAGCAGCCGTCCTCCTCTTTATGATGACTGGATTATATTTCTACCAAGCTCAACAAAATAATACAGAGATCGCTAATAAAAAAGAGATGAACCTTCCGACAGAAGAACATACGGTCTTAGCCAATGAAAAAACCGATTTCGTTTTTGAAGTTCCTGAATCTGTCCCAGTGGAAGAAATTAACGAAGAAAAAGCCAGAAAAAAATTACGCAAAAAGAAAAAGTCAAAGAAAAAAGCTACTTCTGATTATCTGGCTTTAATTCTAGGTGAAGAGGATGATTTCGACGAATTTATTGATCATCAAAAAATAAAAGAAATACTACAGCCTGTTGAACAACTTTCTCCTGAATTTATGTCTGCTTCCGCGTTGGCACCCCTACCCCGCTACGCAAGTTACCCAGTTGCCAACCAAGACTTTGAATTAAATATTAATATTCCTTTACAGGTTGTGGAACCACACGAAGTAGAGGAGCTGATTAGATTCTACGATGAAACCCAACGGGCGGAGAGAGATTGAGGAATCGTTGATAACTGACCGATCCCGACTGAAAGGAGGGTGACGCATGACAATGCGGCAAGGGAAGGCACCGCGAAAGCGGACGGGATGGCAATCGTTGAATAATATAGTTTTAAATTAAAAAATAGGGCTTTAAGAAAAATAATTATTTCACCGTACTATTTTTTTTTCAACAAAATAAAAAACCCCGAAGGTATTCAGATCAACTGATTCCTCCGGGGTTTATTATTTAAGATAATGAAGTTTTATCTAGAAAGGACAACCAATACATTCGTCCACTCGTGGATCTGATTTTGGTTGAGAAATTTCTCTAGCGTCGACATCGCCAACGTTTCCTAAAATTCTAAATTCTGTTCGTCGATTCATCTGGTGTTCTCTTTCAGAACAAGGAATTTTATTTTTACAATCATTCACGTTCTGGCTTTCACCATATCCAACCGCTACTAAGCGATCTCTGTCAATTCCGTTGGCAATCAACCAACGTACTACTGAATCAGCACGTCGTTGAGATAATGCTCGGTTGTAGTAATTTGATCCTCGAGAATCTGTATGTGAACCAATTTCTACTACAAACTCAGGATTGTTTTCTAACATCGCTTGTAAAGCTTGCAACTGTGGTTCCGCTTCGTCTCTCAAATAAGACTGATCAAAATCATAGTAGATATGCAATAGATAAGCAACTGATGTTCCTGGTTCTGGTGCTACTGGACTCACTGGGAAAGTAGTACTTCCAGGCGTCTCGTTAACTTCGATACCATTCTTAAACGTACGTCCGTTGATATCACCATTGGCTGGAAGATTCGTATTAGGATCTATCCATAAATCTGTCGCGCTATCCTTATATGGAGAACCTACTGTTGAAGTTTCTACATAAGTATCAGTAGCCGATGTAGGCTGTAGATTAAGGTTTGCTTGTAGTGTCAAAGATTTCTCTTCTCCACGCGTACATTGGTCAGCAACCGTAGCCGCGATATAACCAGTTTTACTACCTTTTACAGTATAGCAACAATCTTTATCTAGTTTAAAATTATAAGTACCGAGTACATCGGTCGTATAAGTTTGTTCGTCTTTATCACAGTCGTTCATCAACGTTACCGTAGCACCTTCTAGTGGCAGACCAGTATTGTCATCAAAAACAACTCCTTCGATTTCAAATTCCATTGCTGGATCTAGTGGAATTTCAACGAATACTTTTTCTCCTCGTGGGATATCAGTCGTACAACCTTTTTCTTCATTGTCTAAATAATTTTCTGCACTAGCCGTGAAATTACAACACTCTCCCATTTTTTGGTCGATGGTAATCTTACCTTCTGCATCAGTAGTCATGGTAAGCCCGGTACAATCGTTCACTACGCTAGCGCCTTCGATTGGCTCTTTCGTTTCGCGATCATACACTAGAATTTCAACTGGAGAAGCAATCTTCTTAAAACTGTAAATATCATCCATTCCAGATCCGCCTTCACGGTCAGAAGATAAAAATCCACAAGTTCCTTCTTCATTAAAAACAACACCAAAGTCATCAGAGATCGTATTGATTGGGTAACCAACGTTTTCGATCATTCCCCATTCACCTTCTCCTTTATCTTCCATGTAGTAGATATCTAATCCACCGAGTCCAATTTGTCCGTCGGAAGAAAAGTATAATTTACCAGTAGCATCATAGTTAGGAAATACTTCGTTTCCTTCCGTATTAATTCCAGGTCCGAGGTTCAGTGGTGGTCCCCAGCTACCGCTTTCTTTTTCAGATTTGTAAAGATCCATACCTCCAAATCCACCAGGCATATCAGAAGAAAAATACAACGTATTATTGTCCGGAGTTAACGTTGGATGTGCAACAGAATATTCATCACTATTAAAAGGTAATCCTTCTAAGTCTCCCCAGTCATTGTCTCCTTTTTTAGGTGCGTGGTAAATTTTTAATTTTACAATACCGTCATCAGATTTTCCAGGTTTTCCTTTTACCTGATTATTACGGGTATAATAAATTTCAGATTGATCCTGATTAAAACTCACCGCAGCGTCGTGGAATTTACCATTCAGGTCACCAGAGAATTTCTTAGGATTACCAAAAGTGTATTCTCCACAGTCTTCTTTATCTACGGGTTCTGCTTTGATTTTATATAATTCCAAAAATGGATTTCCAGTCCAAGTATGGGTACGCTTGATGGCACCGCCCATGTCTCTTTCAGAGGCAAAGATAATTTCATCTCCGTAAATAACAGGACTAAAATCATCTACATTAGAATTAAAAGGTAGGTGTACAATTTCGTAAATTCCTGCATTCTTAGTCATTAACTCGTCTTCGTAATCACATGCTTTTACGAGGTATTGTCCACGTAAATCATCAGGAACTTCTTCAACGTACTTTTCGTACCATTCTTTTGCCAAATCACATTTGCCATTACGCTGCAACATCTGCCCGTAGTACAGTTTGTGAATAGGCTCGGATTCTGCTAGTCGAACAACTTGTCCGTACCAGTATTCACCATCTTCAGAATTACTTACTTTTCGGTAACATTCTGCTAATAACATTTTTGCTTCGCTATTATCGTCTTTTTCCAGTACTTGATTAAACAAGGTGATTGCTTGTTGATAATCCAGACCTTCCATGGCTTTGACTGCTCGCTTCATTTTCTGAGCAAACAAACCGGAAGCCCCAAAGGACATCACCAGCATGATTAAAATTAGCTTCTTAAACTTCATTTTTCTTACTTTAATTAAGGGATTGTGTTTTTATGGAATTCTATACTGTTGTCTAGAAGTATCGAGGTGTCACCACCTGTTTAGTTTTATAGTCAAATTCATAACCTAGCATGAGCTCAAACGAACCACCGGCTACGCTCTGTAACTTGGTCAGGGTATAATCATATGCTACCCCAATTCGCAAACCATTTGCTAGATAATAGGCTGCCCAAACATCCGCTGAGTCAAATGAGCTTTGGTCTCCAATGATTCCTTCAATGGCAGAACGGAAAGAAACTCCGACCCATAATGCCTGCTGAAACATCAGTGATAAGTCAATATCAAATTCGGTTGGTGCTCCGAATTCTTGAAATGCTTCGTCTTTGCTAAAGCTGCTCAATAGGCCTACATTTTTAACCAAAATAGATGGCTTAAAAATCAAAGCATCTCCTTTTAATGGGAACGCAGCTCCGGCAGAAAAATAATAATGTCGTTGTTGTCTCGCCCAAATATTGGTATCGATCTCATTATCACGCAAATCATATTCGATCAATTGCGGACTAGCAAATCCTACATAAAATTTTGGCGTATAGTAATAAATACCAGCTCCAAAATTAGGTAGTAATCGAGATGGCGTCATTTCTTCAAATGCTTCATCTCCACCAGCTCCTTGCTCTAGGCTGAGTTTATTAAAATCAGCTCGCCAGTGCATAACACCACCTTGTAAACCAATAGAAAGCTTTCCTTTCCCCATTGGAATTCGGTAAGCATAACTAAGGTTGGCACGGATAGAATTAGTGGGACCGATCTCATCGTTCACCAAGCTAAGGCCTACCCCAACACGCTCGTTGGGCATCGGCGTGTGAATAATTAGAGATTGCGTTTGTGGCGCGCCCTCAATTCCCCACCATTGTGTTCGATGGATAAGATTCATCGCAAGGTGATCCTTAGATCCAGCGTAAGCAGGATTAAAAGTCAGACTGTTGAACATGTACTTAGTGAACATGGCATCCTGCTGTGCTAACAGGTTAGTCCCTCCGACGAATAATAGCACGATAAATAAGTAAATTTTTCTCATAATCCATGGTAGATTTTAGAAGTTCCGTATGTGTAAGATTCTGGTGTTTTCTCAATTAGTAAATAATATTCATAAGGTGCTAAAATCAAAAATGATGCTAGCTTTTTTTTTCTTTTTTTTGTTGGCCGATCGTTTAGCGGTGAAGCTGAACATAACCCGAAAGCTTTTCGCCATCCCCTCTCTCTAATAAGTAGAAATAGGTTCCGTCTGGTAGATCTACTCCTTCCCAAGTACCAGCCCAATCGTTTTGGTAATTGGTCGTTTCTAGCACTCGATTTCCCCATCGATTGTAGACATATAAAACGTGATCTGGAAAATCTTCTAGACCTCTAATCCGGAAGAAATCATTCACTCCGTCATTATTAGGTGAAAATCCATTAAAGACAAATAATTCTCCAGGTTCTCCTTGATTACATTCTATAAAGATGGTTACCGTTGTCGTATCAGAACCAAATTCATTAGCAACAACATATGTAAACTGATCTATACCACAGCTATCTGGACTCGGTATATACGTTGCAATACAATCTCCTACATCTGCAAAGGCAATACCCTGATTTGGGCCTACGCCTCCACTTAATTCGGGAAGTACAAAAAAGTTATCTATAGTTCCCGGAATAGTATCATTCTCACAAACATTAATACTTATCGTACTATTAACTAATACTGTATCAGAATCGGGGCTTAATATTGGAGGAGAATCGGTTGGTAAATCTGTAACATTAAAAATAAAGGTGGTGGTGTCACAAGTCATGAACTCATCACAAACTGCTACACAAAGTGTATCGCTAAAGTCGGCATTGAGGCCAGTAACGTCTATACACAAAGATAAGGGATTTGAGACAAAATCAACAGCCTGACCTCCAAAATTATTACATATGAAAATACTATCCATTACCATTCCTCCTAATTGCGTCGTATCTAAACAGTAAGTAACGGTATTTCCAAGTCGGATATCGTCTATAATTGTTTCTGAAATTGGGTTTAAAATATCCACCACATAGTAGATTGTATCAATATTACCCATTGCATCCGTAAATTGTAGACAAGCCGTATCTTGTCCCGGCATCAGACCATCAATATTTAGACAATAGTTGAAAGTATCTAAGGTAAAATCCACTGCCACTGGTACATCCGCACAGAAGTTTTGGATATTCACCACTGGTCCATTTAGATTGTCTAGGGAGAAATTACAAATAGTAGCTTCTTGATTGATAAAAAGCGTATCATTAACCAATCCGGGTCCATCTCTCAAAGTTCGTACATACACATAATTGGTATCACATAACATCATGGCATCACAGATAACCACACAAAAAGTATCTGCGCCACCCGATACCAATCCACTATAATTAAGACAAAGGCTTGCACTATCTAGCGTAAAATCAACAAAGGTTTCAGCAGGATCACAAATCGTAAAGAAAGTATCTACGCCCGCCAAACGGGTGGTATCTAAACAAAAGACATCACTCATGCCTTCCACAATGGTCAGATTGGTTTCAAAAACCCGACTGGGGTTTGGATCTTGTACATCAATAATGAAGGTAGTCGTATCACAAAGTCCTCGTCCGTCACAAGCTACGATACAAGCCGTATCAATCCCTGGTGTCAAGGTTGTAAACTCCACACAGGAATCACCATTGATCAGATTAAACTGAACATTGCCATCACTGGCGCCAGGACATTCGTTTGTAACAGATAAAATGGGTGATTCTAATTCTGAAAAATCTAAACAAATCGTATCGGTTACGCCAGGAAATAAAGTATCTATTCTGATAACTTCTGGCTGAATACAAGACACGGCTACCCGAAACGAGTCCACACAAAGTGGCGGTGGTCCGGTCGTGCTTAGCGTTACTTTCGTAATGCCTTCTTCAAAAAATAATTGGCTACCGTTAATACTTAATTGTTCGTTTTTAGTCAGGATCGGCGTTACACCTAGTTGAGCTACAAAAATGGGAAGATCTGAATAGGTATTCGCATTATTTCCGCCTCTAATTCTTTTGGTTGCTGGATCATCTGTCCAGTTGCCCGTTGGATCCCATACATTTAATGAATCTACTAGGTCAGGAATGGTCAGAAAATCTCCGTTGAAAACGACGCCATTTACTTCCCAGTTTTGTACACTATAAGGTCCTGAAATAGGCGTACCGTCATCGGCTTCAACCAATTGACGGTAGTTATAAGATAAGATAGTATCCAAATTACAAGCATTGATACCATTTTGATAAAAACTGGTATCATTTATTATAATTTGGAAATTAAAAATATCATTGATTGGAATATCCAAGCACAGGGCAGCAGGCGCACCACAGGTGGAAGTTTGCAGATATACCGTATCTGGCAAATTCACAATCGTATCATTAAAAATCAAATCATCAGCTGGAACGGAGGTCAACGACTCATTGGTTGCCATTCCGTGTGCGGAACTGACAGAAAGAGAGGTAACAACTAGTAACAGCAAAAAAAGAAGTAATTCTTTTTTCATGGTGTCAATATTTTTTTAGCCATGCAGGTTCTTCCTTGCAGGCAAATTATATACTGTTTAATAAAAAAATAGGTGCGGAAATAAAAAGTGTGTGTTGAGCCATCTTAAAAATAAAGATTAAAACTCAAAAAGTATGTTCGTTTTTAGGAAATATAAACTTGTCAGAGAAAGTTCGAAAATCGTGCCAAATACTAAAAAAAATTAGCATATGTATTCTCGTGCTGACTTAAATTCTACTTACTAATCGAATTATAATTTTAATTAAAAACTATATGAATTAATCAGTGATATATTAATCGATAAGTCTGCGTTTTAAACATAAAAATATTTACATATTCTTAAAATAAATTACAAATGCAAAAATGTACATTTTAAACACATTTTTTTCTTAATAAAGCATTAAAAATACTAATATAAAGTGAATATTTTGAGAAATAGCCAGAATTAGCGGATAGGAAGATAGTTAGAATAAGAGATCAAAGATAATCATACTGCCTAAAATTACACTAGCAACTCCATTGGTGGTAAAGAAAGCGAGATTTATTTTGCTTAAATCATGGGGCTTTACCAGCGTGTGCTGATAAAAAAGCAATCCTAGAAAAATAAGCGTGGCGATACCAGATAACCATCCGGCGCTTGGATAGTTAGTTAGCAAAACATAACCTGCACTGGCCATGGCAACCGCACAGCCCATGTGTAGAGCGGTAGAAAGTCGCAATGCATTTCGTCCTCCAAGCATAACTGGAACCGAGGACAGTTCGTGTTTGCGATCAAAATCTTCATCTTGAAGGGCATAAATGATATCGAATCCTGACACCCAAAATAATACGGATAGCGCATATAATAAAGGTAATAGATCAAAATTTCCTCCCGCAGCCAAATACGCTCCTATAGGTGCGAGGGCAAGTCCAAGTCCCAGTACAAAGTGGCAAAGGAAGGTAAAACGCTTTGTATAGCTATAACCGAGAATTACAAAAAGCGCCACTGGTGATAAATAAAAACAAAGTGGGTTAATCAACCAAGTTGTAGCCACAAAAAGTATCGCATTTATCATCACAAAGAAAAGGGCCGCTTTAGGAGAAATAATGCCCGCAGGAATCTCACGAACAACCGTACGTGGATTTTTACCATCAATATCTCGATCCAAGTAGCGATTAAAGGCCATCGCAGCATTACGAGCAAAGACCATGCACAACAATACATAAAGAAAAATAATCCATGGAATCTCTACCTCCAAACGATAGATGGCCAAAAAGAACCCTAAAAGGGCAAAAGGCAATGCAAAAATGGTATGACTGAATTTGACTAACGAAAGATATTGTTTCATATATGATGCTTAATTGGAGGATTCAGCGAATGCTTACCATTATAAAAAAAACCACCAGATTAAGTTTAGAATCTGATGGTTTTTTTTCTATTATTCTTAGAATTTCTTCTTAAACAGTGTTGCTTACTTGTTAGCAGCAGCAGCATCTGTTTCAGGAGCGTTAACTTCTCCTTTGATCGTCAAGAAAGTCTGAGCAGGGTCAGTGTTAGCCGTGATGGTAACTTTCTTGCTCTGCTTGTTCTTTTTACCTTTAGAATCAAACTGTACCTGGATCTCTCCGCTTCCACCTACTGGAATTGGCTCTTTTGGCCAGCTAGGAACCGTACATCCACAGCTACCTTTAGCGTTGCTGATGATTAATGGCTCGCTACCAGTGTTAGCAAACTTGTAAACGTGAGTTACTTTCTCTCCTTGATCAACTGTACCGAAATCAAACTCAGTTTCTTCGAACTTAAGGGTAGTGGTCGGGCCAGCAGGGACTACAGGAGCAACAGCATCTTTGGCTGCAGTTGCAGCAGCTGTAGCAGCATCACCAGCCGTATTAACAGCAGAAGCTACTTTGTCTTTAGCAGCATCTTTTGCTGAACTAGCATCACCAGCACAAGCCGTAAATAAAGCAACAGATACTAAACACGCGAATAACGCGGAAAAACTAAAACGAATCTTTGAAATGTTCATTTCTTTAAATTTTTAATGGTTAAAATGTCATAAAACCTTTCGGTCATTATGTATTACGAGTACAAAGATAAACGATGTTATGACTTAGCGTTGTTAATGGGCGTCGAACAATTGTTAACGACTTGTTAACGATGGCAAAAATCTATAATATGACCGAACGATCCCGAAGGGTAATGCACGACAGTGCATTAAGTGAGGGAACCGCGTAAGCGGAAGGGGTGGCCAAAAACAATGCAATAATAAGCGAAGCGAACTAAAGCGGACGAAATACCTCATTAAATGACTTAGCCGTTTAAACATTCTATGAAACTAGGCGACTTCCTGCCCTCTAGCCGCCTCCCAGAGGGCAAACCAGTCTTCTCGTTCCAAACTTATCTCTGTCGCACGAACCGCCGCTGCCATTCGATCGATCTTGGTTGTTCCGATAATAGGTAAGATTCTAGCCGGATGAGCAAGTAACCAAGCGGTTAATAATTCCTCGTAGGTAGCTCGATACTTCTTTTTGAGCTTAACGCATAATTTTTTAATTCGTTGGACAGGTTCCGTAGGATCATTGGCAAAGAAGACTCCTTTTGCCATTGTACTATATGCCATTGGTGCAATTTCGTGTTGGATACACTGGTCTAAAGTACCATCGAGCATACATTCGTCGTGTAGGAGCGATATCTCTATCTGATTGGTAACCAATGGAATAAATTTATTCAATGATGTAAATTGGGAAGGCGTAAAATTAGAGACCCCGAAATTCAGCACTTTTCCAGATTGCTTTAATTGATTAAATGCCTCTGCAATCTCATAAGGATGCATCAAAGGGCTAGGTCGATGAATTAAAAGCAGGTCTAGGTAATCCGTTTTTAAATTTTTCAGTGATTGCTCAGCAGAAGATAGAATATGGGCTTTGCTGGTGTCATAGGATTTTAGCTTATAATCGGGTCGATTGGGGGTGACCAGTTTGATCCCACATTTTGAGATAAGCTCCATTTGTTGACGCAGGGAAGACTTTCCTTTGGTTGCCCGTCCGAATAAAGCTTCAGTCGTATAATGTCCATAAATATCAGCATGATCAAAAGTGGTAACTCCTAATGCTAGACATTCGTCAATATAGTTAGCTGCTTTTTTAGCAGTCAACTTCTTACCCCATACACCCCAGGTCATTACACCTGCAATGATTTGGGAAAATTCGGGGCCATTTTGGGCCAATTGTATTTTTTGCATAGTTATCTTGTTTCTCCCATTAAGGGCTTTTTGGTGACGATCATTTTGGCCACGTATTTTTGTTTGTCCTCTAGAACTTTGGAAGGATAAGGATCCAAACTCATCAACGTGAGTGTATAATTTAAAACACTTTTGGCCTCTCCACATTCAGGTTTATCTTGGCATAAGCCTTTCGCTTTAAGCACCAAGTGTTCGCTTTGATTCCCTACTTTAACCACTAGAGAGATAATCCCCTCTCCTGCTTGCACACAATTGACATCTTTTGGACACCGACTCTCGGTCAATTTTTCGAAACTGATCTCCATTTGCTCATCCGGTAACCCTATGGTCGTTCCATAGCGTAGATCAAAGGCTTGGTTAAGTTGAGTCTGGTAGGGCAATAATTTGGTTGTTCCCGAATTACAACTCATCAAGGAAAGCAAGGCTAAACAGCAAGACAACTTAAATAATAACTTAAATGAAAGCATCATAGTAATTTGATTTACAGGTATATCTAAAATTAATCATCAAATAGAAAAAATTGACAAATATTTTGCAACAACTTCTCCTTTTTTGGATTAAAATACAAACTTCTAATGGTTAATTTGTAATTTTGGTAAGCGTAAACATTAACAACTACTATGAAAGAACGACCATCTACTGGACAAGTATCCACAGCGGCATATTTGCAATTACACAAAACTGCTTACTATAATGGTTTTTGCAAGCCGGGGTTGGACCTTTGCAAGATTTCTCGTCAGGAAGATCAATTTGCCACTACCCTGCTGTCCCAGATCTCCGAAAATGAAAGAACCGAACTTTCTTTCATAGCTAAAAACGAATCTATAAAATCTTTGATGGACCTGTTCTATCACGCTTATCGGCAATCGGGACAACCGAAGTATCAGGAAGTTGGGATTGGCTTTCCTATGTTTTATATAAAGACAAACGAAGAAGACCCCAGACCGAATATAGCCGCTCCACTATTTATCTGGCGCGTAAATTACCGCCCTGATTATGCAGACAAATGGCATCTAAAAATCAATCGCCATGATGTATTTTCCAATAAACTATTGCTGACATTCTTTGAAGAGCAATACGATATCGATCTTTCCGAGAAATTTAATACTTGCCTTGAGACGAAGGGAGACCTTGGAGAAGCCATTTATCATCTATGCTATGAATTGATTGTTCAATTAGATTTAAAAGATGAACGGTCAACGACCACGGTCCTACCTACTCCTGACAGCATTGAAAATACGAAGGGCAGTATTCATTGGTCTGGAGTTTTAAACCTTTTTGGTGTTCAACAAACTCAATTGCTCCATCGTGCTAAAGATCTCAAAAATACGGATTGGCAATCGATGGAAACGCCAGCATGGTCCCACAGCTATGGTGTATTTCCCACTGATCCTATGCAGGAAGTTGTCATGCAATATTTTCAAACCCATAATCTAATCGTAGATGGAGAACCCGGCACGGGTGCTTTTCAAACAGCCGCTAATATCGCCGTTAATTGTCTCTCCAATGAAAAAAAACTGCTAGTCGTTAGTCCAAATCCATCATCACTTGAAACCCTACGCCATCATCTAGCCTCCTGTTCTTTAGATCCATATTGTCTGAATTTATTTCCTGCTCAAGGTAGTCAAAAAGAGGCCGTCATTTCAGAAACGTCTAAAGCGGATCGGGAACAATATAACTTGAACTTACAAAAAGCATTGCGAAATCAAACTGCCTTGGCTAAACAGTATGACACCATAACGCAACCGATTTTTGGACCGTATACTTGGACAAACGTAGTCGGATTATTTTTAGCAGCGAATGGAAAAGAACCTAGTGCCTTACTCAATAGCCACCTAAATTTTAGTGATTACCAATGGTCGTATAAAGTTTTTAATGCTTTTTCAAAAAAGGTCGCACAAGGAGTTGATCTGTTTGAAAATATTGGAACGACGAATCATCCACTCAATAAATTAAACAGTATATTATTTTTAGAATATAATCCTACACAAAGCCTCCATAGGATTGAGCAATCTCTCCAGCAACTAAAAGAACAAGCCCATACCCTGCAACAGAAATACATCAATAAGCTTCATACGTATACCGTCAAATTAACCCATTACTATAATGATGGTCTGAAAGAATATCAAAAAAAGAGTGATAATTTATTAGAATTAATTGGGGATCTAAGTAGCGAACATGGAGTCAAAGGAACTCAAACTGGGATGCTTTCTACTGGAAAACTAAAACTGACAGGAATCTTTTCCAAACGTTCTAAAAATATCCTAGAAAGACAAAAAAAAGTACGAACAGATTATCAGTTTATGCGAACCAAGTTTGCTGAAAATCATTTTTTTAATTATGCTTTTCCGACCTACACGGGATCAGAAAAGATACCAGAAATACAGGCTTCTGTGCAAGCATTCAGAGCCGCATTGCAGGAGTTTCAGCAGACGATTCCGCAGTTAATCCAATCCGACCTAGACACCCTTAGCGGTACCCATCAGGTAGAAGAAATGGGCTATGAAACGACTGTTAGTAGACTGGAAGAAGAGTTGAGAGAATTTCTTAATGCTGTTAATCAAACGCGATTATTTGAAGAAGAAATCACTTCTACGGCACATGCTACTCGAGACCAACAAAATCAACTCGAAGAGGTTGTCAATCAATTAAATGCCATCAATTTCAATCTGCGTGATTTTGATAATTTTCATGACTGGCAAAAGTACTGGTTGCAGTTATCTTCTTCAGAACAAAAGGTAGTTTTAGCGTTGACCAGCGTGAAACCCAATGATTGGGTAGCTGCTTTTCAAAGCTGGTATTTACAACAGTTTTTATCTCAGTATCACCATGAAGGTATCCCCGAAGATGACCAACACTACCAACGATTTTTAGCGGCTCTTGATGGGTTAGCGAAAGAAATTCCTGCTCAGATTATTTCCAGACAAAAAACTCGGAAAGCTCGGTCACCTCGTCTGAAGGAAGACCTTTTCACCAATGCCAATCAGGATTTTTCGGCTATTCAGTTTTTAGAAAAAAACACGACCAAGGCGCAAGATATTATTGAACAATATCCCGTCTTTTTAACGACGCCAGAACTAGCCATAGAATGGATTGATCCAAGCGAGCATTTGTTTGACGCCATTCTTATTTTAGAGGCACAGACCTTAAGCTTTAGTGGACATTTCCCTTTATTAGAAATGGCACCCCGAGTAATTGGTTTTACCAGCAGTCGAAGTGCTTACCAAACAAGTGAGTATACGCTACTAGATCTGTTAATTGACCAAGATATACAGGAAGTTGATTTGCTTTACCACCACCGTCCGGGACCAGCGGTGATCACAGATCTTTATTATCAGCAATTTAAGTCTGTTCGAGATATTCATTATTATAATAAAACTAAAGTCAAAAATGCGGTGATCAACCTTCCACTTGACCTTTCGTACCGATCTGAACAAGACCAGCGCATACACTACGCAGAAGTCCTTGAAAACATTCTAAAACAAATAGAAACTGCTCATCAAGATTCCCAATATCCTGCGCTGCGAATAGTGATAGAAGATGAAGATTTAAAAAATTTCCTATTCTATAGATTGTACCATAAACGAGTAGGTCATACTCCGATGGCAGATCAATTACAAAAGCTATTTCCTACTGGAATAAAAATTTACAAACCTGAAACTAACGAAGGAGATACCACGGATTATTTAATCTATATTCAAAGTCCAAAATCAAATCAGCGAGATACTCGTGCGCTACAAAACCATTTAGCCCGAACAAAAGAAAAGATTTTCTTTATTCATTCTGATCAAGTATCTCCTTATAGCAGTTTGGAAAAAGCACAAGTTAGGTTAAAGAAAAAGTATCGTCGAAATACTCAGTCTGATTATTTTATTGATGAAGTTGTAGAAAGTTTATCCAATCATATCAATCCAACCCAATTAATCAAACATGCTTGGGTCAACGAGTTGTATGTTCCACTATTGATCAAGCCCAACGATGCTGATTCGGCTCCCATAGCCTTAATCATAGATGGGATTGGGGATCGTCGAGGAGCACTTGCGCTTGACTGGGAAAGAAAATATCGCGCATTATTGACCTTTTATGGCCTAGAATATGTGTATGTTTGGTCTGCGGATTGGTGGAAAAACGAAAGTGATGCCGTCGCAGAATTAGTAAACAAAATAGAAGAACGGACCGCAGCGTATGTGGGATAAACCAAAAAAGTATTATTTGTGGCGAAAATTGGCCTGGGTAACCGGAATCATTTTTACGCTTTCCATTTTTAGGATTTTGCTGACCATGGACTATTCTGAGCCGTATGGTTATTGGATTATGCTGCATAAATTGGGAGAAGTACTTTTGGTGGTTCCGTTTTGGCGAGCAGGTATGCTATCTACCTATCAAGGAAGTCGTCGGGTGAGTTCGTTTTTACGACGCTGGCAATATGTGATGCTACTGGGAGGGGTTATGAATTTGATAGCTGGTCAAGGACTGATAGGGATCGTTTGGTGGGACTGGTTTTGCAACTGGATTTTTATCGGTGGCGTACTTGCTCAACCGTTAGGAGAATGGTTATTTGTTAAAAAAATTGATAAATCGTAAATGAAGAAAGGTTTCTAATATTTAAATAGAAACTTCTTTTTTAAGCATTCCTTTGAAGGAACGAAGTTCGATAAGATATTTTCCGGATTTATAGGCACTAAAGTCTAATTCAAAAATAGTATTAACCGGCAAATCCAATACATCTTCTCGCAATAGAATGGTCCCATCTTTATCTTTAACGACAATTTCACTTAAGTTAAAACTTAGTTTTTCAAAATCAATGAAATAGGTCTTATTCTCATCATCAGAATAAAAGGACCAATCACTATCCGTTTCGTTTAAGGTAATAAAATCCATTTCTACTTTATTCGTAGAGGCCATAGATTGTGCAGAAAGGTTGGCAGAAATGAAAACAAATAAAAATAGGGCGAGTAGTTTAGTATTATTAGACATCGTTTTAAGCTAAGTTAGTTGTTCAAAATTTTTATCTGCGCAAAGGACCATACAAAGATAAAAATAAATTCAGATAATCTAAACCCCAAATTTCAACTTTAGTTTATCAAATTATGCACTTAGGCATGATGGCAAAATAAAAGAAACAAGATTGACTTGTTTTATAAAATAAAAAATTAGTTGATAGTTTAATCCAAAATTTTATTCGGAATAAAATAAATTATTATTTGTTATTAATTTCATATTCAGCAAATAAACGACATTAAAAAAGGGAACAGAGCGGGTTAAAAGGGTTTGAGGAGGGAATTTGTGGTGGGCTCTAGTATGTTTTTTTCGTGTGTGTTTTTTCGCGCAGAGACGCAGCACTTGTTCCGGAAGGGCTTCTTTAGTGTATATCTTCTTGCGTGTATAGCTTTTATCGTAAATATTTTTTTCGCACAGAGACGCAGAGGCCTTCTTGCGTGTATAGAGCTTCATGCCTGTATAGCTTCTTTCGTAAATATTTTTTTCGCGCAGAGACGCAGAGAACGCAGAGGCCTTCTTCCGTGTATAGAGCTTCATGCATGTATATAGCTTTTATCGTAAATATTTTTTTCGCACAGAGACGCAGAGAACGCAGAGGCCTTCTTGCTTGTATATCTTCTTGCGTGTAGC
>CALFWZ010000071.1 GCA_937928405.1 uncultured Saprospiraceae bacterium | reverse complement strand
TCCCGATTTTTCTCTGATCTTTTAATATCAGAAATCGTTATTTTTCTTGACAAGCCAAAGAGGATTCTCTCAAAAAATGCCTCATCTGATGATTAAAATATCAATCACAATTCAGGAACTTATTAATTGGCCGTTACTAAGTGGAAATATTATTTAGCTGCTAAATCTCATCAAATTATGATATTGACTCATAAGAGACATAAAACCCTTTGTTTCTCCTTAATTTGGACCCGAAAAACCATACCTTTAGGCTGAATTGAGAAATTATTCTTGAACAACCTCTTTACAAACTTACAATCTCTCATAACTTCAAAACAAAATTTTATGAATTTTACCATTACAACCAAAAAAATGCTGTTGGCAGTCTTTTCCTTCTTGTTGGCATTTAGTCTAGTCAATGCTCAAGAGGTCACCATTCAGGCTTCTCAGGCAGTATACTTAGGGAAGACCATTCCAATGGGTGAACTTGATTTTCTCACCACCAATGGAAATCCTAAAAAAGATGAAAAGAAGAAAAATTGGCCTAAAGAGGTTGGAAATTTCAAAGGTAATACTTTGATGCAAAATGTGAATCCAAATGCCTTACCACTCAATGGTGACCCCATTAGACAATATGCTTCGCTCACTAGTGGTGGTGATCAAATTCAATTACTGGTAGATCGAGATGGTATTGGTAGTGATCAATCTGGCGCAGTTCCTCCAGATCCAGTAGGAGCCATTGGTAATGATCACTATATACAAATGGTGAACGGAGGAGGATCCGTCATCTTGGTAACGGATAAGGATGGAAATACTATTTCTGGACCATTCTCTTCTAATGGCTTTTGGGGCTCCGTTAATTCCTCCGGCGCAGGGGATCCTATGATTCTCTGGGATCAGTTAGCAGAGCGTTGGTTTTTATTAGAATTAGGAAGTGACTTTACTTCTATGCTTTTGGCGATTTCTGATACGGATGATCCAGCTGGGGAATATACCGCCTATAAAATTGTTGCTCCTGGTTTACCGGATTATCCAAAAATAGCGATCTGGCCAAGTGGTTATTACGTAACGACTAACGAGTTTACCGACAATGAGATTCCTACCTACGTAATCGATCGAGCTGGTATGCTTGCTGGAGACCTGGATCTAAATTTCCAACGAGTACTTGGAATACCAAAATTTGGTAATACAAACGCATTCCAAGTAGCTAGTGCGGTACATTGGGCAGGAGATACCGAGCCACCAGCAGATAGTCCGATGATGGCAATTAGAATTCATGATGATGCTTGGGGGGCTGGAGATGACCGAATTGAAATCTTTGAATTTATTCCAGACTTTGATAATCCTAACAATACGATTGTCAATGGTCCCATTCAGATTCCTACAACTCCTTTTGATGCGGATCTTTGCCCTGGAGGAAGTATTTTTGATTGTATCGATCAACCTTCCGGACAGTCTATGTCTGCTCTACAACAAGTGATCATGTACAGACCACAATATCGAAATTTCGGAACCCACGAAGCAGTGGTTTTGAATTTTTCTGTAGATGTAACTGGTGGTAATCAAGCAGGTGTTCGTTGGATGGAATTACGGAAGACAGAGGATCAGGACTGGTTTATTTATCAAGAAGGAACTTACGCTCCAGATAACCGAAGTCGTTTTATGGGCGCTATCGCTATGGATGGTGGTGGAAATATTGCGTTGGGGTATACCTTAATTGGTGGTAATGCCACCTTCCCTACTTCGGCTATCACAGGACGTCGTGCTTCAGATCCATTAGGCGAAATGTCATTAGGTGAATTAGTCATTGGTGAAGGAGCATCCTGGAATGGTTCTCAACGGTGGGGAGATTATGCCGCAATGACCGTTGATCCGACAGATCAAACTACTTTTTGGTTTACCAATGAATACGCAGGTACGGGCGGTAACTGGAAAACAAAAATTACTTCTTTTATTCTTCGTCGAGATACTTTTGATATAGGCGCATCTGAATTAATAACGCCAGTAGCAGCCGATGATCTTGGAAATATGGAAGTGGTAACTGGTACGTTTACCAATGTTGGAGTAAATCCAGTTGTGGATTATTCTATTGGTGTAGTGGTGGATAATAATTTAATTGAGAAAATTCAAATTACAGATACCCTACGGTCAGATAGTTCAATTACTTATACTTTTACCAATACGGTAGACATGTCAGCAGTGAAAACTTATGAATTTAAATTGTTCACTGATCTAGATACTGACGAAAACGGATTTAATGATACATTAAGAATCAACGTCGAAAAAATTCCTCGATTCGATGTGGCTGCTAGTAGAGTTGATGGATTAGAATTGCAGGTTTGTGATTCTACTAGAACGGTTGGATTGGTTTTTGAAAATGCTGGTACGCAAGATTTAGTGAGCGCTGTCATTACTTATTCTATTAACGGTGGATCAGCTACTGCTATCAATTGGACTGGAAACTTAGCCACTGGTGAAGAAGATGCAGTGGAGGTTGAGTTGGTTGGATTAATTGATGGAACCAATACGGTTTCTTTTACAGTAAGTGAACCTAATGGAATGCAAGATGAAAAGGCGCTGAATGATATGTCTAGTAGAAACTTTGAAGTTATTCTAGAAGGAATTTTCTTAGAATTATTTATTCAGTTTGATGAATATCCAGAAGAAACTTCTTGGGAAATAATAGATTTAGATGGTACACCCATCCATCGAGGAGGAACTTATCCCAATGTTCCCGATGAGTCCACTTTATCGGAGAGTCTTTGTATGCCAGAAGGCTGTTTTACGATCAACTTTTTTGATGCTGCTGGAGATGGTATCTGTTGTGGATTTGGAAGTGGATTCTATGAATTACGAACAGACGATGGCTTTATTATAGCAAGAGGAGATGAGTTTGGTCAAATTAGTAGTGATAACTTTTGCTTACCTTTTGCTTGTTCACTGGAAGCTCAAGTGGGTACCAATAAAGAAACCGCACCTGGCGCTAATAATGGAACATTGTTTATTAATGCAACTAGTAATGCTGGTATGATTGAATACAGTATTGATGGAGGAATGACTTTTGGAACGACTCAGTTCTTTAATGGTTTATCTGGTGGAGAATACCAAGTTGTTGTTCGTGATGAACAGAATTGTACCGTTGAATTAACCGTTACCATTCCTACTTGTACCTTGAGCTTTACGGCATCTGTAGAAAGTGTTAGTGCACCCGGAGCAGCAGATGGTTCCATCACCATAACGGCGGAATCTCCATTTGATCCTTTACAATATAGTATTGATGGTGGTAATACTTATCAAGATAGCCCTGTTTTTGAAAATCTTCCTGCTGGTGATTATACGGTAGCGGTACTTGATGGAGAAGAATGTTTGGATTTTGAGTCTGTAACTATAGATATAATGGTTGATGTGCGAACAACTATTTTTGGACAGCGTATTGAAATGAATCCAAATCCAACTACTGGATTAGTACAAATTAAAGCCATTGGATTTAGTGATGCATTAATTATTCCTACTGAAATTATTGATATGACTGGAAAAGTAATCGAACGAGGTCAATTGACGCGTTATAACGAGGAGCATCTAGGAATCATGTCGGTACATATTTATCCTGCTGGAATTTATTTCCTTCGCTTGGATATCAAAGGTAACGATCCGCTGTTTAAAATTGTTAAGCAGTAATTAGGATTGACGGTATGAATATATAAAAGGAGTTCTTCTTTAAAACGAAGGACTCCTTTTAAAATAAAAAACAGGTACGTCTAAAGGTCGTACCTGTATTAATCTGGTGACACTAAAGGCATCTCCCTAATTAATTTTTTGTCTTTCTTCATCCTTGAAATAAAAAAATGGACAATAATCAGTCCTTGAAGGTCGTCTTTTTCTTAGATGAAATAACCATACTGCAATAGTAAGTTATTTTAATATCAAAACATATAGAACTACCTTAATGTATACTACTATCAAAATGTATAGTAGACACTTTGATCGTAGTGTACGTTTATATTTGTATATTTGAAAACGGATTCTACCCTAACAAAATCTAACCATTTTTCTAACCACCATCTTCCAATAATTAAAATGCTTGATGCATAAAAAAATTAGGAAGCATAAAGTCAAATTAATTTTTTAATTTACTAAAAGAATAGGTATGAAAAATCATGAAGAGTGTAAATCTCATATTCCTCCAATAAAAGACGTGTTAGATTTGATTGGAAGTAAATGGAAAGTAGACATTATTATAGCCTTAAGTTGTGATATTCATCGATTTAATGAACTTGAACGTCAAATCGAAGGCATTTCTCCTAGGATGCTTTCCAAAGAGCTAAAAGACCTAGAGCTAAATAGATTAATTCAACGAGATGAAATCTCTCCGTTTTCAAATACCTTTAAATATAGTCTTACGGAGCACGGATGGTCCTTGCGAGAAGTTTTCCGTGCTATGTTGACATGGGGCATAGACTATCGAAATAAGGTGATGGTAAAAACAAATTAGTAAAATGATGTAGGTGCATTTTAATAAGACATTTTTTCTCCTTACTATACTGCTCTTCTTCGTTGAATTGTATATCGGTTTTTTTGTTCGAGATGATTTTATCCGTCCTTATGTTGGTGATTTTTTAGTGGTCATTCTTATTTACGCAGGTTTGCGTACTTTTTTGAAGCACAACAAATTGACCATCGCCATTGGAGTACTCTTATTTGCCTACCTGGTAGAAATCGCTCAATATTTTAATATCGTAGAATGGCTAAACCTATCTGGTCATCGCTCTGCAGAAGTCATTATCGGAACTAGTTTTTCTTGGGAGGATATGCTGGCGTATACTTTGGGGGTAGGATTGATATATTTTTTAGATGTTCAAGGAATTTTGAAAAACAGGAGAGAAGATATGGTGAAAAAATGACAGGTGTTTATTTAGTATAAAATGACATTTTTTCGGAAAATCTGAAAATTTGACAGATATTTTTATTTGGTATAGGACTTGATGATTTTTTGGTGACAGAAGCAAATGCTTCCATTTATTAATCATAAAATTTTAAGTTATGTTACCAGTAAAAAGTAATTTGGTACCAGTTGTCTCAAGATTTTTTGATGACGACTGGAATTCATTATTCAATTGGTCAAGTCGAAATTCTTTTGACCATTCTTCTACCTTACCTGCCGTAAATATGAGAGAAACAGATGACGAGTTTATCGTCGAGATGGCAGCACCGGGAATGGAAAAAGAAGATTTTAAAATTGAGCTAAATGACAACTTGCTTACTATTCGAAGTGAGATGCAACAAGCTGAAGAATCTAAGGAGGAAGACAATTATTACCGGAGAGAATTCAGCTATCAGTCTTTTGTACGGACCTTCAACCTAAATAACCATCTTGTGGAGGAAGCTGAAATTCAAGCAACTTACCAAAATGGCATTTTAATCGTAACCTTACCAAAAAAGGAAACTGCGAAGAAAAAGCCACCTCGTATGATTGAGATTGGTTAAACATACTCCTAATCCCACTCACTGGCAGATAGCAATAGATTTTGTCTAATCTGTTCTACTGCCAGTGATTTTTCCTGTTTTTTATTAATTTTTAAATCTATCAAAAATGAAAAGTAATCTCATTTTTTCAGGCGTGGTAGCGCTAATAGTTAGCTTATCAAGTATTGGAATTTATGCTTATCATAGCAATCATCATAAAGTAGTAAAAGTTGAACATATTGCTTCAACACCTTCCACCGCTGCTGTATATACGTTAAATGAAAATGGCGATCCTATTCCATTAGATTTTAATGAACCAGCTAAAAAAGTAATTGATGGAGTTGTTCATATTAAGTCAACTCATCTTTATTCAGGGAATAGTCGAAATTTCCAATTCAGAAATGCTCCAACTCCTTTCCGAGACTTTTTTGGAGATAATTTTCAAGACTTTTTCCGGCCAAACCTCCCTAATAATAGGTCCCAAACTAGGCCATATACCGAAAAAATGCCAAGCCGAGTTGGTACTGGTTCTGGTGTAATTATTAGCGAAGATGGTTATATTGTAACCAATAATCACGTCATTGCTGAAGCGGATGATATTGAGGTGACCCTTTATGATAACCGAACTTATAAAGCCAGAGTAATTGGTACAGATCCATCCACTGATTTAGCTTTATTACAAATCAAAGAAACAGGTTTACCGATAGTTCCTTTAGTCAATTCTGATGACACAAATATCGGCCAATGGGTACTGGCTGTAGGAAATCCTATGGGGTTAAATTCTACCGTGACCGCTGGAATTATCAGTGCCAAAGGTCGGAATATTAATATTCTAAAAGATAAATATGCCGTGGAAGACTTCATCCAAACGGATGCGGCAATTAACCCAGGAAACAGTGGAGGAGCACTTGTTAACTTACAAGGTGGGTTGGTAGGGATCAATACAGCGATTGCGAGTACAACAGGTAGTTTTAGTGGATATGGGTTTGCTGTTCCTGCCAATATTGTCAATAAAGTAGTTGAAGATTTAATCGAATATGGTAGTGTTCAAAGAGGTGTCCTTGGTGTAATGATCCGGAATGTAGACAGCAAAATTGCTAAAGAAAAAAATCTGTCCGTTTCGAAAGGTGTGTATGTAGACAGCTTGATGGAAGGAAGTGCTGCGGGGAAGGCTGGACTTAAAATAGGTGATGTAATTTTGGCCGTTAATGAACAAACAGTCAATAGCTCATCGGCCTTGCAGGGGATGATTGCACGTTATCGACCCGGAGAAACTGTTAAATTGAAGGTTAATCGTGCGGCTAAAGAACTTGTATTGGAGGTAGTTCTCCATAATCGAGCGGGTAATCTTGACCTAGGGTCTAGTGATAAGCCTGCAATTATCAAAACTTTAGGGGTAGACTTAGAGGAACTCGAACCCCAAATGGCTAGAGATTTAGATATTAAAAGTGGGGTTTTGGTTAAAAAAATATTTGCCGGAAAGCTGCGAAAATACACGCAAATGCGAGATGGGTTTGTCATCACAAAAATTAATGGAAAGTCTGTTTCTACCGTAGAAGACCTTATTGAAAAAATCGAAAAGAGTGAAGGTGGAATAATGCTTGAGGGAGTTTATACAGATATTCCGGGAACTTATTATTACGCTTTTGGATTATAAATTTTTCGTAAAATTAGTCCGTTGCTTACTCAGCTATTAACTGGCTCGTCGTTTTGAAGATAGCATAGCAAAACGGCGAGCCAGTCCTTTAAAATTTTATTCGCAATCCACCATATATCAAAGTTCTTGGAGCGGCTTCGTAATACCTACCACCAGAAGCATTGATCCGAATATTATCCGCATATTTTGTTTGAAAAATATTATTGCTACCGATATACGGAAAGAAGTTAATTTTATTGATTCTCCATTGATATTTTAGTGAAATATTGGTGAGACTTTTAGCTTTTTGAAATTCTTCATTTGCATCATTGGTAAATATTCTTCCCCAGAATTCCTGCTGAAGATCAAAATTAAAATGCTTGGCGAGCTTAAAGCTTAGACGGATGTTTCCCTGAAAATTGGGTAATCCAGGTAGGCGATTTCCATCAAATTTAATTCCGTCCAGCTCGTAGTTGGAGAAGGTGAAATTTTGCCAGGACCAATTGGTGGAAGCTTGCATGTTTTTTCCGATTTTTTGTTGGTATAAAATTTCTATTCCTTGTCTTTTGGTTTCGCCGACGTTTCGAAAAAAGGTACGTCCCGGGCTAGCTTCCAATTCAAAGGGCAGCAATTCGTCTTTGGATTTTATAAAAAAAGCGGTTATTTGATAACGATAATTATCTTGAATTAATCCCTTGATACCCAATTCAAAATGTGTAGCGGATTGTGCTTTTAATCTCGGATTGAATCCACTCCCATCAGGATTATTGGAAAGCTCGTTAAGGGTCGGCGTCTCGAAGCTGGTCGAGAGGTTAGTAAAAAGGGTAGTGGATGGATAAAGGGCATACCCTATTCCCGCCGTATAGTTGAAGTTGTTTAGAGTAAGCGTACCAGAATCGTCTCCATTTGCCAGGAAATTATCTACTGTCTCGATGTGATTCAAGTCATACCGCACGACCGTATTTAAGATCCAATTTTTAAAACTAAAATCATTGGCAAAGAAAAATCCAACGTTGTCAAATTTTTCTTTTTGAGAAAATTCTAATGGTCCATTAGTTGTGACATTATTTTCAAAACGAAGCCTATTATCGCGTTGTCCTGAGCATTCAAATCCCAGTTGCCAAGACCAATCTATATTTTCAATTGTTTTTTTTCCAGTCAAGTTAGTTCCGCCACCAAAGAAATTTCTTTCTAGATCAATTACGCCACGGGTAGCGAACGGCAATCGTCCAAAGAAATTTCGACGAGAATAAAAAAGGTAAACAGAAAAATCTAAAAGGTTTGATAGTTTAGTTTCATATCTTAAAGAACCTTTGGTTTGTTGAATGGCTTCTCCGGCTTGAAAGTCCACATTTCTATCTCGCGCTGAATTTGGAATACTATCAAAGCTTATCAGATTTACGCCACCAGGATCATTCGCGGTTGGACTGTCCATAAAGTTGAATAGCAATTCGAGTTTACTGTTTTTTGAAAAATTTTGAATCAATCGAAGATTCAAATTGGTAGATTCAAATTCGGAATGATTTCGATAGCCTTCTCCTTTTTGATGGTTGGCGTGCAAAATTATGCTCGTATTTTTGATTTTTTTGCCAGCCGTTATTTGGTATTGTTGTCCACCAAAAGATTGGAATCCTGTTCCTAATTGTAAGAATTGTCTTCTCGACTCAAAAATACTTTCGTCGGTTGTCGAGATATGGATGACACCACCAGATGCATTTCCGTAAAGGGCAGATGCGCCTCCTGGTAAAACTTCTACTTGGTCAATAATATCTAGATTGAGATTATCCAGTTGCCCTTGACCATCGGCGGTTGTTTCGGGAATTCCATCAACGATCAATTTTAGGCCACGTACTCCAAAGGTGGCACGAGAACCAAATCCACGGATAGAAATTCGGAGGTCCTGCGCTTTATTATTGGCGTTGAGAGCGAAAACTCCAGGGCTGTCCTTTAGAAATTCTTGTAAACTATTTTGTGGAATTTGATCTTGGTAGTTAGGCAAAATTTGATATACGGAGGTAGCGGAACGAAGCCACGGTTTTTTGATTTTGAGGGCACGGACTTCGATCGTTTCTAATTGGAGTAGGGGAGGAATAGAATCGGTTTGACCAATTAAAAAGATGGGGAAGGAAATAACGAAAGCTAAAAAGACTTTTCCTATTGAAATATAATGTCTCATGAAGTATTTTAATTTAAACCCTATAATTCAGTAAAATCCCTATTCAACAAAAGCAGGGTAAATTTCCACATTGCGATGGAAGTGCTTTTTCTAAAATAAAAAAATCATTTTGATAGATTTGACAAAATCTTTTTTAATACATCAGTTCTAACGGCATATCCCTCAAAGGTATTTAACGAACCAGCGAAATGCGTACCCACCACTTTGCCAGTTACAATATCAATGACGGGTGATCCGGAGTTTCCTACCAAGGTGGCACAGTCATGTTTAAAATCGAATTCGTACAACATTTTTATATTTTTAATTAATCCTGGTTGTACTCTTTTTACATCGTAAATATTATTGAAGATTCGTTTTCTCTTCAAGGGTAGTTTATAATCTGCACTTGGAAAACCGACAATCGCAATGGGTTGATTAATGGTTAATGGTTCATCATATAAGGCCAGCGGTGGCGGAAGGTGCTCACCATTTTCATTGACCTTTTCAACTCTTAGGATGGCAATATCAGGTGTGTGGTCATAAACACTGGTACCATCTTCTTCTACGTGCACAATTTCTAAAATTTTAAATTCATAATCGTGAATTCGTTCAAACTCTTCATTAAAATCAATGGTGATTTTTTCAAACCCTTTTTTAACCTGAAATTTTCCATGGACCTTTTCACAAAAGACTTCTGTGACATGCTGATTGGTAACAATTAAGTCTTCTGTCAACAACCAACCAGTTCCAGAGGGGTATTTTTTACCATTGCTAAGAATTTCAAAAATTCCAACAGAGCTGACGGCTCTTTTGAGATTTGATTTATAGGTATTCAAAATAGGAGCCCACGGATGATCAGATGGAATTTGAAAATCATGATCTTGAACCACAAAGGCCGGTCTTAAATAATCGTGGTTTAGAATCTCGAAAAGTAATTCTTTATCTGGGAGGCCTTGTTCTATTATTTCCTCAATTTTGGATTGACTATCGGATAGAAAAAGATTTTTATTTTTTTTAAATTTTTCAATTCCTTCTCCTATATTTTTTAATCGAAAATTTAGAATCGAATTAATAATCTTTTCAGGGATTGATTTCATAAAGAGGAGGAGTTGTTTTTTAGTATTAACGCCTAAAGATGAGTCCTGGTTTCACTTATTTTTTGTTTCCAAGATCGGAGTATCCATAATCCTCAGATGCGCTAATCCATTTATTCGGCCATGAAGGTACCCCTTTTGGTCAAATTCTACCGCCAATAGATCTCGGAGTGGTTGGTCCACATCTAATAAGAGTAAATTCTCTTCAGGAGGCCAATCCGTGGTGGCAGGAACGGCCAATCCAGGCCAATATCGAATTTTGTGGTCTTTACAATACTTGAGCAATCGTGTTCTATTTCGTTGATTTTCAGTGGGAGAGACTAGATTAGATTGAGGATTATCAGCAGAAATATACATCCATTGAAAGGCATTATTATCAATCAAAAAACTGTCTAAATCGGGGTTTAAGGCGTCAATTTGAATTTGAATTTGGCTATTCAAAAGGCGAAAATTCGTCTGTTGGTAGGCTTTCAGCAGGCACTCGTCTATATTCTGGTAATTATCGGGCATAGATGATGGGATAACGTCAACAAAAGTGTATTTTTGCCTCGCTTTCAGAGGCTGATACCTATCAGTCATTAAACATACTAAAAAAATAGCATAACTCGGCTGCAACCAGTCCGAGTCTCAATTAAGTAGCAGTAATGGAAAAGAATAATTTAATAGGAATTACCATAATCTTCATTTTATTTTACGTGTGGGTACGTTATAATGCCCCTACGGAAGCTGAGATGCAGGCTATGCAAGCAACGCAGGATTCTATCGCCATGGTGCAGGCTCATGCTGACAGTATTGCTCGGTTGGGTGGGGTTGTGGCCGATCCGATAATCGTGGCTAGTGGAGATTCGACGGTAGTGGATTCGATTATGGCGGTGCGTAGAAACCAAAAATTCGGATCTTTTGCAGATCAAGCCAATGGTACAGAGCAAACGTCTGTTCTTGAAAATGATCAGTTTAAAATCACCTTTACCAATAAAGGAGGAAGAATTAAGCAGGTCTTATTGAAGGATTACAATAAGCTTAGATTGACGGAAGAAAAAGAGGAAATTAAAGAAGAATTATTTTTATTGGAGGATGAAAAAAATCGGTTTGAATATATGTTGCCCGTTGCTGGTTCTGCGGGTGGAACTGTGAGTACCAATGATTTATTTTTTACCCCGACCATTAGTGGAAAAACAATCAAGTTTGCTGCTAGAGGGGGAAATGGGCAAGTGATTGAGCAAAGTTACACGATTGCTGATAGCTCTTATAGCATTGATTATCAAGTAAATTTTCAAGGGGTAAATGCACCATCAGTTCCTTTAAACTGGGTTAATTATCTAGATCGCTTGGAAAGAAACACGAGCTACGAACGTAATTTTACTTCTGTCTACTTTAAAGAAACAGACGATAGCCCCGACTATTGTAGTTGTACGGGCGACGATGAAGAAACGGTGGAATCCAAAACAAAATGGGTCTCGCATGTCAACCAGTTTTTTAATAGTTCCCTAATTGCTGACACCTATTTTGGCAAGACTACCGTCAGTACGGAGATGCTCCCAGAAGATGGACCTGACTTGAAAAAGATAACTTCTCTGATTGATATTCCCGTCAATGGTCAACCGGTCAATATGAAACTCTATGTAGGACCGAATGAGTTTAACCGACTAGCGGCCTATGATATGGAATTGGAGGATATTATTCCTTATGGTCGAAGTATCTTTGGTACGGTGAATCGTTGGATAATCCGACCTTTATTTAATTTCCTAAGTGGATTTATTTCCAGTGCTGGTTTAGTTATTTTAATGCTTACTTTTATTATTAAGCTGGTCTTATATCCGTTGACTTATAAGATGTTGTATTCACAATCTAAGACTCAGGTTTTAAAACCCAAGATTGAAGCTGCAAAAGCAAAAGTGGGAGATGATCCACAAAAGCAGCAGATGGAGACCATGAAGTTGTATCGAGAATATGGTGTGAATCCAATGGGAGGTTGTTTTCCAGTTTTATTGCAGATGCCAATTTGGATTGCTTTATATCGTTTTTTCCCAGCTTCAATAGAATTTAGACAAGCTTCGTTTTTGTGGGCAACGGATTTATCGAGTTACGATGTATTCTCTTATTTGCCTTTTGAGATTCCTTTTTATGGTTCTCATGTTTCTATGTTTACCTTATTATGGGCAGTAACGACGGTAATTTATACTTGGTATAATTCTAAAAGTATGGATATGGGCGCAATGGCCAATAATCCGATGATGAAATATATGCAGTATTTAATGCCGGTCATGTTTTTGTTTTTCTTTAATAATTTTGCTTCCGGATTAAGTTGTTATTTGTTCTTTAGTAATGTTCTGAATATTGGACAAAACGTAATAACGAAAGAGGTAATTATTGATAAAAAGAAGATTGAAAAAGAGCTGGCGGAACACCATAAGAAACCAAAAAAGAAAGGTGGCTTCCAGGAGCGGTTGTCCAAAGTTTTAGAAGAACAAAAGAAATTAGCAGAACAACAACAGAAGAAAAAGAAGAAGTAAGATTGGACGGCCAAGAGCAAGGTGTTATGAAGCAATTTATTTTAAATTTTGGAATTCTTGGGTTAATGACAATTCTATTGACGAGTTGTGGTCGGAAGAATATCCCTGTAACAACGGCACCGGACGTTTCTCTCTCAGAAGAAGATTTACGGGCTATAGAAGAGGGGAAGGAATCAGACGTAGTGACTGAAGAAATCTCGATTTCTGAAATCTCCGATATTGAACCCATGGCACCTTACCTATTGCTAAGTTTACAAAAGACAGATTGTCCAGGATTTTGCCCGGTATTTGAATTACGGTTATTCTCGGATGGCCGCGCCTTATATCGTGGGACCAAAGATGTGGCTATGATCGGTAAATTTGAAAGTAGACTTTCTACGGAACAATTGACCGAGATCATCTCAGCAGCAGAGCGCGCTGATTTTTTTGCCCTTGCTCCAAAGTATCCAATCAACGGAAAAACGATCCGCGAACTTCCTACCACGATAACAAGTATCAACCAATTATCTAAAGCACATGCTGTCACGAATTCCTTCGATAGTCCTAAAAGATTGCGATCATTTGAAAATTATGTAATCCGGTTTTTTGAAGGGTTGAATTGGAGACGGATCGAAGGATAAGTTTTGTTTTCTTGTGGTAGAATTTATAGATTAAATAATTTTAATGTAGATAATTGTTTTTTCAAAACTTGTGGTGATGTTTAATCTCTTTTTAGGGTATTCTCAATTCAATAGATAAGATCAGCAATAAAAGTAAAATAAAACAATAGGGAGTATGAAAAAGGCATACACCCACCTGGGTGGGCCCACCCCCTGAATTTGACCGAAGGTCTGTGTATGCGCGCTTTGCAGCGAACAAAAACCAACACCAAACTCCCGGCTCCACTATGAACTCGTACAGCTTCGCCACCCTAATGCAGGACAACTCCCACTTTAGTTATGTAAAAAATAAAAATAAGCGCGCTGTGAACCTACCGGCCGAGCAGGCGGGTTTACGATGAGTTGGTAAAAATCCTGCACCAACCTGACTGCAAAATAAGTATTTGTTTTTAATTTAAAAAATAAAACACAAATTATTTTAAATTATTTTTTTGATCTGCCCAATACTTTGGTCCTATTTTAAACTGGGCGGTACTTTCCTTTTTTAGTTTCCTAGAAACTCTCTTACATTTCGTACTTTTGGCATAAAAAAGATTACATGAATTTTCCGACTGGGGCTGAAGCGCTCCTCATTGCGATGCAAACTCCAACTCCGAAGGGACATATAGGAATTCCTGTTTTACTCTGGGGAAAACCGGGCATTGGGAAGTCAAGTTTTTTAGAGGGACTAAGTAAAGAAGTGTTTCCAGTATTAACTCTAATTGCTTCGATCCACGATCCAACTGATTTTTCTGGACTTCCAATTCATCACGAAGGACAGGTACGTTATGCGGTTCCAGAATGGGTCAATCGTTTTTCTGAAGAGGGCGACGGTTTGCTGTTTTTAGATGAGTTGACAACGGCTCCGCCTTCTGTCCAGGCTGCCTTGCTGCGAGTGGTTTTGGAACGTCGAGTTGGATTTCATCCCTTGCCAAATGGCGTTCGTATTGTTGCCGCTGCCAATCCACCGGATATGATTACTGGAGGCTGGGAATTATCACCACCATTGCGTAACCGCTTTGTGCATATAAACTGGGAGATGCCAACTAGCGTATATCTGGAAGCCTTACAGAGTGGTTGGGAACAAGCTTCGTTACCGGAAATTGATCCGAATGAGCACGCCAAATTATTACCAACTTGGAAGGTGAAAGTAGGTGCTTTCCTAAAACGGACCCCAAATCTATTATCATCTAGTCCCGAAGATGATATTTATGGTTTTGCGAGTCCCCGTACTTGGGATTTTGTAGCAAGCTTATTAACCAGTTGTGATTTATTAGGGCAAGCACCCAGTACAAAACAATCTGCTTCAAAAACATGCATTAGTTTAGTTAAAGGTTGTGTAGGAGAAGGGGCAGCTTTGCCTTTTTTGAGTTTTTTAAAAGATCTAAAATTACCAGATCCTGAGAAGGTATTGGATGGAAAGGCAAAAGTAAATTTAGGTAGCCTAAATGACAGTGAATTATATATCTTCTTTTCAACACTAGGTAAAGAATTGATGAGTCGGATTAATAAACCAAGTTTTTTATCAGCTACCCATATCTTTTTTCAATTGACAGAAAGTGTTTTTGAAATTGGACGTCGTGATTTGATTTATGTTTCTCTTAGAAAAGTCATCCGTGAAAAATTATTAGAATATGCCGTAGAAGCTGCCGGTGATGAAAGCCCAGAAGACAGTGAAAAAATGATCGAACATATTCAGAAACTATTCTCGGATGAAGTGTTCTCGCAATATATTGAAGTATTTGAAAAGTAAAATAACGTCCTTAGTTGTCAATCTTAGAATGTGACTATTTGTTTTGTATGAAGAAACTATTGAAGATAAGAAGGTCTATCAAAAAAAGCCCAGAAACGATGCAACGAGACAAGACACGCTAAAAAAAATACATGTTCAAGTGTCTTTACGTCTCTGCTCGACCAAAAAGTAAAGTTTAATTATCTAAATTCAAATAAAACAAAAAGCAATAAAAATCTACCAAAAAAAGTTCAGAAACGAATCAGCTAGACAAGAAACGCTAAAAGAAATACACGTTCAAGTGTCTTTGCGTCACTGCGCGACCAAAAAGTAAAGTTTAATAATCTAAATTCAAATAAAACAAAAAGCAATAAAAAACTACCAAAAAAAGTTTAGAAACGAATCAGCGAGACAAGACACGCTAAAAGAAATACATGTTCAAGTGTCTTTGCGTCTCTGCTCGACCAAAAAGTAAAGTTTAATTATCTAAATTCAAATAAAACAAAAAGCAATAAAAATCTACCAAAAAAAGTTCAGAAACGAATCAGCTAGACAAGACACGCTAAAAGAAATACACGTTCAAGGACCTTCCGAAACAAGTTCGGAACTGGTCTGCGAGAAAAACCTATTTTAGTTAACTAACAAAACTCAAAACTCAAAACTCAAAACTCAAAACTCAAAACCCATAACTCATAACTCATAACCTTCACATAGAATCCCAAATCCGTTTCGCTCGTGCCTATGCTGCCGAGCAGTTACCTTGGTTTGCGCCCGCCTTATTTGCCACTAAAATTCAACTGACCGAAAAAGTCCCTGTAGCTGCTATTGATGGGCATCTCAATATCTATTTTAATCCCATAAAAATTCAGAAAATTATTGAGTCTACTTCGCAAATTGAAGCCTTACAACAAATAGGCTTTCTTTGGATACATGAGATTTCGCATATTCTACGAGAACACAATCAACGAGCTGCTGAAGGGGCTGTGGATCCTAATATCTGGAACCTAGCAGCCGATATGGAAATCAATGATAGTCAATGGGATGGTTTGGAAGCACCTGCTCTTTATCCGGGCGTTTATCCAAATACATTTAAGATGAATGCGGGGGAACTTGCAGAAACTTATTATAAAAAATTGACAGAAAAAAGTGAATCTGAAATTAATAAAGGTTTGGCAAAGGCGATGGACAATATCATAGAGGAAGAGAAAAAGGAAGAAGAAGAGAAAAAAGAAGCGAAGGAATCAAACGAAAAATGTTCCTCAGAATCTAGTAATCCTGCTGCAGAGGGGGAGCAAGAAGATGGAGCAAACGAGAATCCGGACACGTCACAAGCATCAGGAAAAGAAGAAAACCAGGAACCTGGAAAAGACCATGCGGAAACAACCCGCGATGAACCGAACAATGATTTGGACCAAGAAGGTTCTAATTCACAAAAAGAAAATTCAACAGATCGTCCTTCCAAGGAAAATGGAGAACCTGACGATTCAAATGATCTGGAGAATAATGAAAATCTAGGATCGGAAAAAACAGATCCCGAAAATAAATCAGTAGACAAACAACGAGAAGACCCAAACGCCCCTTACCATGAATTGCTAGATGAGGGGAGTGGTGTACACAATATTCCTCGCCCGTGGGAATTGGATTCGATAGATACGGAGCCTCAAGAACTCGATGATATTGAAACGGAACAGATACGAATTGCGGTAGCCAAAGAGATGAACGAAGCCTTAAAAGCAGGAAGATTACCAATGGGTTGGGAACGTTGGGTTGGCAAAAAATTACGTCCAATAATTGATTGGAAAAAGGTATTGCGCCATCGCGTCAGTCGAGCCATTAATCATAGTGTAGGTGCGCGAATTGATTATAGTTTTTCCCGTCCAAGTCGTAGACAATCGGTGTATCAACCATTAATTCCTCCCGCGCTTTCTGGAGACGTAACTGGCCAAATTGCCTGTGTGGTTGATACGTCTGGTTCTATCGATGATGTTCAATTAACTAGAATTCTATCTGAAGTCTGTGGTATTTTAGAAGTATTTAATACGCCTGTTACCATCATCCCCTGCGACGCAAAAGCCTACAAACCAATCCTGTTAACTCGTGCCACCAATCTTGCCCAGATTACTTCCATGCCTGGTGGTGGTGGAACAAATATGATCCGCGGGATTGAGGCAGCGTTACAACTCAAACCGACCCCTGATGTCATCGTGGTCCTCACCGATGGTTATACTCGATACCCAGAAAAACGCTATAAAACGCCAGTCTTATTCGGAATTTTGACCAACGACCTCGAACGTACAAATATGCTACCCGGTTCTCCTTGGCGCGATGATTTAGTAGTGAAAATATTGATCGAATAGGATTTCGAGACTATTCTGTTAAAGCGGGATTGCCAAATGACACATTTAATCTAGCAGTCCCAGGATTTCTTCTTATGGTTTTGAATGACTTTCGTCAAAAGGCCCTTTACCGTGATGCGTAGGTCCCCTTTTATTACTAATAATCCGGTTAAACTAAAAAATAGATATAAAGCTTCACTTCTAGGCTAGCTTTATTCTTATCGATAGTTGAGCTTACTCTAAAAGCTAAGAAAACAGATTTTTAAAAATTATGAAATAAAATTAATATAGGTATTTTTTTTTGCGATAAAAGGTATACTGCCGGACAGGCAGGTTAAAAAATCTTCCGAAACAAGTTCAGAACAAGTGCTGCGTCTCTACGTTCTTTGCGAGAAATACACTTTTTAGAGCAGACTTATAGTTTAGGTGCCATAATAAAAACCAAGTTATTTTCAAAAAAACTACCGATCCGCACATCAAAAAATCCACAAATCAAAAAATCCAAACATCCATTCATCCGCATATCAAAAAATCCTTTACCAAGCGAAAATTCTCCCTCACCCAGTGACTACCTACCGCTTACCCACTCAAACCCATTTTATCTTCAGAAAAGCCTCATTTTCAAGCTGTTAAAATCCCGTTAAATTCGTATTTTGGCCAACCTAAGGGACTAATATTACCATCTTATGTATGACAGAATAAGTTTAAATCAACGCCAAAACCAAAACCATGCTCCCTCCCAAATTTTAAGAAGGAGACTAAAACAAAATCGTCATGAAAAAACTATTGCTTGTAACCGCCGCTATTACGGCTCTGATTATTCTCATTTTTTTCCTTTCGGGATTTAAAAATAAAACAACATCTACTATGATACCGGTAATGAACGATGACTATTCCGCGGAATGGAAAAAAATTGATTCGCTAGTCCAGCGTGGCTTGCCGGAGTCTGCTATGAAAGAAGTAGAAGTATTATATCAACGTGCTAAAAACGACAATAATCCTCCGCAGATCGTAAAGACGGTTCTACATTTAGGAGCATTTACTGGCCAACTCCAAGAAGAAGGGCAAAGCAAGGCCATTCAGCTAATGGAGAAAGAAGTGGAAACTAGCAGCTTTCCAGTACAGTCTATTTTTCAATCTTATCTTGGAAAAGCATATGCGAATTATTTAAGCCAAAATCGTTGGAGGTTTCGGGATCGAACGAGTACAGCCGATCCGACCGGAGACTTTACAACTTGGTCGCCTAATCAAATTCTAAAAAAATCTCGTGAATTAATCCTTGCTTCTGTCGCGAATGATAAAACGAGGATGGTAAAGTCAATAGATTTTGCGGCCATCCTAACCGAAGGGAAAAATACGGAAGCACTACGACCAACTTTATATGACATCTTGGCACATCACGCCATAGATTTTTTCTCTAATGAACAAAATAATCTGACCGAACCGGCTTATAAATTTTATATTAATGATGAAAAATCATTGGGTAATAATGATGATTTTTTAAAATACCAACCAACAACAAAAGATACGGGTTCCGCTAAATTGAGAACCTTAGCCTTATTGCAGGAACTTACGCGATACCACCAAACAAATAAAAATATTCCAGCACTTATCGATGTCACCTTAAAGCGAATTGCTTTTGTAAATACCAATGCAGTGCTCGAAAATAAAGTGGGTTTATACAAAACAGCGTTAGAAAATTTAATTGATAAATATCCTAACGAAAAAATGATTGCCTTGGCCTACCATAAGTTGGCGGAACAATATCATAACGAAGGACTCAATTACCAAGAAGGTGGATCAGAAGAAGACCGAGTAGCGATCATTAAAGCACGTGAACTTTGTAAAAAAGCAATCGGATTATTTCCAAAGGCTGCGGAAGCTTTGGATTGTAGAAACTTACTTATTGCTATCGAAGAAAAAACACTAAATCAGCAAGTCGAATTGGTCAATGGTGCCAATCAACCCATTTTGACCTTAGTCGGTTATAAAAATATTGATAAAATTTATTTCAAAGCGATTTTATTAACAGATAATTTACGTAGTCAGTTAAGTCGAAGAAATCGTCAGGAGCAAATCAATATTTATAATCAACAAACTCCTGTGCAGACTTGGAGTCAAGATCTTCCTAATCCAGGAGATTATCGATCGCATCGAACAGAGTTAAAAATTCAACCCTTGCCTTTTGGACAATATGTACTGATGATTGCCACCAGTCCTGATTTTACGATGGACAACCAAGCAGTCGGTCTATCCGAAACTTTTATTTCCAATTTAGGATCTTGGTCGCGCGGCCAAGGTGAAAATGCCGAAGTAATCGTTTATGATCGAGACACCGGACATCCAATCGAAGGAGCAGCGGTTAATTTTTCTATACAATATTACAACCGTCGCCTCAATGCTAAGGAGAATAAAAATGTTCAGATGATTACGGATCAGAACGGTAGAGTTTTCAATAAGTTTGTATCCGGATCGCAGGTCACCTATTCCATAAAGAATGGCAAAGATGTGTTAAAATTAAATGATCGACTATATCTCAGGTCCGAGCGAAATCAAAGACGTGGCCAATACAATACGACCTTCTTTACCGATCGTGCTATTTATCGACCTGGACAAACGGTTTACTTCAAAGGAATTGTGATCTATAAAGATACAGAAGACATGCCGACCATTCAGCCCAACGAAGAAACGGAGGTAGTTTTTTACGATGCGAATAACCAAGTAGTAGCCAAGAAAAATTTTACCACCAATGAATTTGGAACATTCAATGGTAGTTTTACGGCGCCGAGTGCTGGATTACTTGGACGGATGAGTATCGTAGCCAATAAAGTCAATGGACGAACTAATATTCGAGTGGAAGAATACAAACGACCCAAATTTGAAGTGAGTTTTGATCCAGTAGAAAAAGCATACCGATTAAATGAACAAGTAACAATTACTGGGAATGCCAAAGCATTTGCTGGAAATAATATCGATGGAGCCACTGTCAATTATCGAGTAACGCGTCGGGCGAGATACCCCTATTGGCCGAGTTATTTCCGTGGGTATTATCGACCTTATCCAACGGTTGGCAATAACGCTATGGAGATAATAAACGGTACGACCGAAACAGATGCAGAAGGGAAATTTACCATCGAGTTTCAAGCCATGCCAGATCCAACTATTGATTTAGAAAACAAGCCAGAATTTTCCTATGAGATTACCGCAGATGTGGTGGACATTACAGGGGAAACAAGAAGCGGTACTAGCACCGTCCGAGTAGGATCTGTCGCCTTGTCGGTAGGAATGAAACTACCTCCAAGTATTAGTCGTGATAGTTTGAAATCCATTGATATTTCTACCAATAATCTAAGTGGAAGTTTTGCAGCAGCGAAAGGAAAAATAGAAATTCAAGGAATCACAGGACCTAATAACCTTTTGGTAAAACGATATTGGCAGAAGCCTGATATTTATATTCTAAAAGAAGCAGCCTTTAAAACGGATTTCCCACATTACGCCTATAAAGATGAAAACGAAAAGCAACGTTGGAAAACAAATGGAAAACCGATCGTCATAAATTTTGATACAGAAAAAAATAAATCAGTTGCTTTAAATCAATCGCTACCAGTTGGTTGGTATCGCATTCGCTTAACGACGGAAGACCGTTATGGAACTCCAGTAGAATTGGAAAAATACGTTTCCGTTTACGACTTAAAGAATAACCCTATTATTCAAGGTGAACAACTATTTCACCAATTGGAAAAGCCTGCTTACGAACCAGGAGAAACGGCTGTTTTACATTTTGGAAGTAGCTATCCTAATCAAAAGATACTCTTTGAAGTAGAGGTGGATGGAAAAATAATCACCCAAAAATGGCTAGACCTCAATCGTTTAACATCTGAAAAAATAAAGATCGAAGAAAAACACCGTGGAAATATTTTTTACCACTATAGTTTTGCCAAGCATTTTAGAAGTGAAGCCAATTCTAAAACGATCCGTGTACCTTGGTCTAATAAAGAATTATCATTTGAATATCTCAGCTATAGAGATAAACTCAAGCCGGGACAAGAAGAAGAATGGCAGATCAAAGTCAGTGGACCAAAAAAGGAACAACTCGCTGCCGAAATGGTCGCCACGTTATATGATGCCTCTTTGGACGAATTTACGCCACACGGATTTTATTATAATATTTATCCCAATAATTATAGCCGGATTCGTTGGCAAACCCAAGGCTACCGATCGGACTATAGTCAATTGTATCAGGATAATTGGAATCCACAACAAACTTATTTAGAACGTGTTTATCCTGTTTTGGAATGGTTTGGCTTTGCGCAAAATTATTACCGAGCTTATCCAACGGCGGTAAGAAGGATGAAGAGTACTGATGCTGATTATTCTTTTCTACATGATAAGGCTCCCGCTGCTAGCGCCCCTGAAATGGAGGACCAATCTGTGATGGCTGATGAAGCAAATGTAGCCAATGGGGCTACGCTGAGAGATGTGGAAAGTAATGATGCGAATCCTTATCGAGGGGGATCAGTTCCTCCTGGTGGAAAACCATCGGATGATGCAGCTGGTGGTGAAGCGCCGGTCAAAGTCAGAACCAATCTCAACGAAACGGTTTTCTTTTTTCCAGACTTACGGACAGATGCAGATGGAAATGTGATTTTGAAATTTACCATGAATGAAGCACTGACTCGCTGGAAATTTTTGGGAATGGCACATACCAAGGATTTGAAATTTGGATTGACGAATAATGATGTGGTAACGCAAAAAGAATTGATGGTGGTACCCAATGCACCGCGTTTTGTACGAGAAGGAGATGAACTTTATTTTACGGCCAAAGTCAATAATCTAACGGAGAAAACATTAACTGGTGAGGCGGAATTAAAACTCTTCGATGCGCTTACTATGAAATCGGTAGATGCCTTATTTGTCAATGAGGGCCAACCTACTTCCTTTACTGCCGAGGCAGGACAATCGGCAGCGCTGCGTTGGAAATTAAAGATTCCATATGGTCAGGCAACTGCACTTACACATCGTGTTATTGCGCGCGCTGGACAATACGCGGACGGAGAAGAAAACACGATTCCTGTGGTCACCAACCGAATGCTCGTAACGGAAGCCAAGCCATTGCCGATCAGAGGTAAATCGAAAAAAGATTTTACTTTCGAAGCCTTGGCCAAGGCCGGAGAATCTAATTCTTTAGCACATCATAAAATGACGCTAGAGTTTACGAGCAATCCTGCTTGGTATGCGGTGAAAGCTTTGCCATATTTGATGGAATATCCTTATAACTGTACGGAGCAGATTTTTAATCGGTTTTATGCGAATAGCTTGGCTTCGTCGGTAGCCAATGCACATCCTAAAGTGAAAAGAGTTTTTGATCAATGGAAAGGAACCGAGGCGATGAATAGCAATCTGCGAAAAAATCAGGAACTAAAGTCTGCTTTATTGGAAGAAACGCCTTGGGTATTGGCGGCGTTGAGTGAAGAAGAACAAACTCGGAATATCGGACTATTGTTTGATCTAAATAAAATGGCAAATGAGCAAGCCAAAGCAATTGGTCAATTAGCTGAACGTCAGCAGAGCAACGGAAGTTTTTCTTGGATGCCGGGAGGGTCTTCGAATCGTTATATTACCCAAAATATTTTGGAAGGTCTTGGTCATTTAAATAAACTAGGTGTTAAAGAAATTATGAGCAATCCAAAATTAGTAAAAATAAAACGCCAAGCCATTCCTTACTTAGATCGAGAATTTGTCGAAACATATCGGAATCTAAAGCGAAATGTTGAGCGGAATAAAGGGAAGATGGAAAATGATCATTTATCTTCCATTCAGATTCACTATTTGTATATGCGGTCGTTTTTTCCAGAAGAAAAAATTTCTAAAGAAGTACAAGAAATAATGAATTATTATTACGGTCAAGCTGATAAATATTGGTTGGCCAGAAATAATTATGAACAAGGTATGTTGGCCTTAGCTATGCATCGTGCGGATCGTGCAGAAACACCTGCAAAGATTTTGGCGTCCCTAAAAGAACGAGCCATCAAGCATGATGAATTGGGGATGTATTGGAAAACTACTTTTGGATATTACTGGTACCAGTTGCCTATCGAGACACAAGCTTTGTTGATTGAAGCCTTTGCGGAAGTAGGAGCAGATGAACAGGCGGTGGATGATATGAAAGTTTGGTTACTGAAAACGAAGCAGACTACGCATTGGAAAACAACCAAAGCAACGGCTTCTGCGGTTTACGCTTTGTTAAGCAATGGTGCTAACTGGTTGTTAGAAGATCAGCCTATTGATATCACTATTGGTAATAAAACCCTAGATCAATCCAAGATCAAAAAAGAGGCAGGATCAGGATATTTTAAGACTTCTTGGCAAGCCGAAGACATCACCCCGACGATGGGTAAGATTACCATTAATAATCCTAATGCGAATGTAGCTTGGGGAGCCATGTATTGGCAGTATTTTGAGGACTTAGATAAGATTAAGACTTTTGAAGAAACACCGCTAACCTTGAAAAAAGCAATGTTTAAACAGGTCAATACGGATCGAGGTCCTGAGTTGATGCCAGTAACAGAAGCAACGAAATTAGTGCCCGGTGATTTACTAAAAGTTCGAATTGAACTTCGGGTAGATCGTCCGATGGAGTATGTTCATATGAAGGATATGCGTGCCAGTGGATTGGAGCCGCTTAATGTACTTAGTCAACGAAAATATCAAGGAGGATTGAGTTATTATGAAAGTACCAAAGATGTCTCGACTAACTTTTTCTTTAGTTGGTTGCCGAAAGGAACGCATGTTTTTGAGTATCCGGTGCGGGTGTTCCACGCTGGAGATTTCTCCAATGGTATTACGACGATACAATGTATGTATGCTCCTGAGTTTACGAGTCATTCCGAAGGAATACGGATTTCGGTAGCGACGAAGTAGGGAACGATTGGTTCGCTTAAAGGCTTCATAAAAAGGGTTTTGCTGGTATAGTGAGATTGAGTATCTTGCGAACTGGTAAACCCTTTTTTTATGTCAATTAGTTCGGTGAAAAACCGACGAACCAATTAACCAACTACTATGTATATAAAACGGAATATTAGTGTAGGACTTATCTTACGCTTCGCTTGGAAGAATGTATTATTCTTTACCTTATATGCGGGAGCTATTTTTGCAGCCTATTATTTTTTGGGTTTTGATGATCTAAAATTACCTTTTCAGCCTTTGAGTGTGATAGGTATTGCGGTCTCTTTTTATTTAGGTTTTAAAAATAATCAGAGTTATGATCGTTTTTGGGAAGGTCGAAAAATTTGGGGCGGTATTGTCAACTATTCTCGAACTTGGGCCAACCAAGTTTTGACGGTGGTGGATGGAGATAAAGCGGATAAAAAAGATTTAATCTATCGACAGATTGCTTGGATTAATGCGTTAAGAATGCAATTGCGACGACCGAATTCTTTTTCATTAAAAGAGAATAGAATGGTAGAACGATTACATCAAAAGCACCGGGAAGCTCATGCCATTTGTGAAGGCATTGATGACTTTTTATTACCCGATGAATTAAACGATTTGGAAGAGCGAAAAAATGTGGCCACACATTTGGTGAAAAACCAAGGCCTAAAATTGCAACAGTTGTTGAAAGAGAAGAAAATTACAGAGTTCGACAAGCAAATGTTGCACGGAATATTAGAAGAATTTTATAATCTACAAGGAAAATGTGAGCGAATTAAAAACACGCCCTTTCCTCGTCAATATGCTTATTTTTCTACCATTTTTACTTGGATTTTTATTTTATTATTACCCTTTGGATTAATGGATGTATTTGAACAGTCCATGATAAAGCATGTAGGTCACCGACACGAATGGATGATGTTTTTGATGGTCCCTTTCTCTGTGCTGATTTCCTGGATTTTTGCTTCCATGGATGCGATTGGTGGCAATAGTGAAGATCCTTTTGAAAGTCGGGTCAACGATGTTCCAATGACGGCACTTTGTCGTACGATTGAAATAGATTTACGAGATATGTTAGACGAAGAAAATCTGCCTGAAAAAATTCAGCCTGTTGATAATATTCTTTATTAATAATGGTTGAGTAATAACGCGAATCAGGATGAAATAAATTTTGCTGGTTAGCCTGTTGGACAGTTAGCTTCCCTGATTCGTGAAATTCATCAGAAGGAAGCTAACTGGGCAACTAGAAAAAAATGTCTAAAATTTAGAAAATTAATTATCAACTTTTAGTTTCTATAAAAAGAAATCGAATTCTTGATTAAGAATTAAAATCGAACATAAAACAGCCAATATTGAAAAATACTCGAATCGCCGTTTGTGCCTACTTTCTAGTAAATGGTTTTTTATTAGGTAATTGGACGGCACGGATTCCAGCAGTTAAAGAATATTTTTCTGCCACGAACAGCATGTTAGGGATTTTGCTGTTTTGCATTGCCGCAGGAGCGATGACTGCCATGCCTTTTACGGGAAGTGTTATTGCTCGTTTTGGTAGTCATCGAGTCACTGTTTTTACCGGAGCCTTAATGTCTTTGACGTTGCCGCTATTGGCGGTAATGCCCAATGCTTACGTAGCAGGAATGGCCTTCTTTGGGTACGGTTTTGCCGGGGGTAGTATGGATGTGGCGATGAATGGACAAGCCGTATATGTAGAGCGAGATTATGGACGTCCCATCATGTCTTCCTTCCATGCGGTTTTTAGTGCAGGAATGGCTGGAGGTGCGGTGGTCGGAGGTCTATTTACCAAAACGGACTGGTCCTTATTTTATCATTTTTTGAGTGTCGCCATTTTCAGTGTGATCGTGGTTTGGGTGGCCAGTTATTATTTAATTGATGCCTTGGAGGAAGAGCGGAAGGCCGGAGAAGATCTACCCAGTTTTATTTTTCCCAATAAATTAATTTTACCGTTAGGACTGATTGCTTTTTGCAGTATGGTGGGGGAAGGCACGATGGCAGATTGGTCCGCCTTATACATGGAAAATGTGATTGGTCAATCAGAATCATTAGGCGCCATGACGATTTTTAGTTTTGGGCTAGCCATGTTTATCGGTCGATCTTTTGGAGATTATTTTACCAATCTTTGGGGCAAATATAAGATGTTAAGAAATAGCAGTCTCCTAGCTATTTTTGGTTTAGGATTGATGTTGGCGGTGACGAGTTGGCCGATTGTTTTATTGGGTAGTTTTTTGTTGGGGCTTGGCTTGGCGACGATTGCACCGATCGTTTATTCTGCCTCAGGCAATACACCAGGCGTAGCACCTTCTGTAGGCATTGCGATGGCGACCACCGTCGGGTATGCAGGTTTTTTTGTCGGACCACCGACCTTGGGATTTTTAGCCGATGCGGTTGGGTTGCGAATGGCCTTGTTGTTTACGTTGGCATTGTTGGTTTTGATGTGGGTGTTGTCGGTTAGGTTGGGGCGGGGGAGGCAAATTGTATAATAAATAGTCTGCTTTGCTTTGATTTTCTAGTCATTTTAAAAATTAACATAACAATTTTTTTTGTTAAATTATTATACTTTTCTGCTTTCTATCAATGAGATAATTCATTTTTAGTTTGACCTTTAATTTAAAATTTTTGGATTTTATTAATTTGTATTCACTCTGTAAATTGCTATTTTATTCAACAAATTGTGATTGATTTAGTAATTATTAGTTTACCATTGCCTCACCGATACATACCTATTTTTGTCCAAAAATCACCTAATACTAATAGACTAAGAAATTAACAGTAAAAATATATATTTTGTCTAAATAAAATATTATATATGTCTAATGTCATGTGAACCCATGATAAATTATTCTAAAGCTGATACAAATATTTGATTTCTATGCTTAATATTATTCACTTAACAGATTTTCATTTAAACAAAAGGAATTTAAAAGACTGGAAAGACTTTGTGAAAGAACCTTTAATTACCAGACTTATTGAAATTGATAATGAAGTTAAGATAGACCTGATCGTATTCACAGGGGATATGATTGATAAAGGAGGGAAGGATTTTGATAATCCACAAATAGCATTTCAAGAATTTCAGGAAAATGTTATTAATCCGATTATTTCAAATTTAAAACTAGGAATTGATAGATTTCTTATCGTTCCAGGAAATCATGATATACAAAGAGATAAAGATAGTGAAAGAGAAGAACTAGGAAATAAGGCTTATTTTACTTCGATTGATATTGTAAATTCATATATAAACGAAGAAGGAAAAAGTTTGAAATTCTCAGGAATGAAAAGAATTGAAGAATTTAAAAAATTTGAAAAAGAACTTTATACTAGCCTTAATGATAATAATTATAAACATTCCATTTTTGGATCTGCACATATCGTTTCTATAAATGGAGAAGATGTTGGTATTTGTTGTTTAAATTCTGCTTGGAGATGTTGGGATAATAATGATAACGGACAAATCCTGATTGGTGAAACTCAACTTGTTGATAATCATAAGTTTATAAGTAAATGTAAAATAAAAATTGCACTTCTTCATCATCCCTTAGACACCATTTCAGAGATCGAGAAAAAAAATATTTCATCTTTTTTGCAAAGAGAATTTGATCTTTTATTATTAGGTCATTCCCATGAAACAATTACAACTATAAGTACCTCATTTTTAGGTTCTTTATTTGTCAATTTAGCACCATCTGGTTCAAATGATATACGGACAGATAGTCGTTCTTTTGCAAATGGATTTACATCAATTTTGTTAGATGAAAATAAAATAATTTGTTCTTATTTTAAATATAATCATCACAAGAAGAGATTTATACCCAATGCTGAAGTGTCTCAGAATGATGATGGGAAATCTATTTATTACTACCCTAGTAAAGTAGATAATAAAGAAGATTTACTTACAGCAGAGTTTGTAATTAAAATTAAAGAAAATCATTATGATTTTATGAATGATTTTCACATAGGAGCAAGAGCAAAAATTGATAAATCTTCATTGATTGAAAGTTATATTCTTCCTCCTATAAATGATGGTACATCGAAAAGTGATGAAAAAGACGGTAATGATATTTATTCCCTAAATCAAATTACTTCCAGTAAGTCAAATCTAATGTTTCACGGAGCAGAGGAGTCGGGCAAAACAGTTTTATTGTACAGGCTAGTCATAGAATATATAGAACAGTTTGAATTCCTTCAAAGAATACCAGTTTATTTGGATTTTGAAGAGATAAGAAATAAAGAAATTATTACGGTAATAAAAGAGTATCTAGGTGGCAAGAGTGAAGAAATCAAACTTCTATTAGAATCTAAAAAAATAGTTTTACTAGTTGATAATTTAAACTATGAAAAATTTGATGCGAATCCTCATCCATTTAGAAAGTTACATAAATTTGTTACTGAATATCAAGAGATTAGAATAATATCATGTACAAATAATGAGTTATCAGGAATTATTCAGAATGAATACTTAGCACATTGTAAAATTTTATTTAACAATTATTTCATAAAACCTCTTACATCGTCAAAAATTAAAGATGTAATGGCTTTGTGGATACCTAAAGAAAGTAAAGATGAGATTGAAATGAATACAAATTTAGATAATCTTGTGAATAATTTTTGTTCGTATTCACTGCCTAGCACAGCAATGTCTGTTTCTTTATTTCTTTGGACAACAGAATACAGTGAAAGAAAGCCTTTAAATAATGCAGTTCTTTTAGAGATTTATATTGAGATAATTTTGGAAAAACTAAACATTAATAATATTTACCGAGGTACTTTTGATTTTACAAATAAAATGCAGTTGTTGGCAAAGGTAGCTCATGAAATGCTTTTAAATGGTGATGAAAATTATTGTCTTAAGTATAGTGCGTTTTGTAAAACAGTGGAAACTTATTTAGAGAAGGAGGTTGGATTTAGCCAAAACCCTAGTGTAATTATTGAATATCTTTTTGATCGGAAAATCATTAACAGAAATAGATCTAATTTTGTGAAATTTTCAAAATCATGTTTTTTCCATTTTTTCTTAGCTAAACGGATGCAATATGACATAGGTTTTAAAAATAAGGTGCTGAGTGAAGACCAATATTTTAAGTATGGAAAAGAAATAGAATATTATTGTGGTTTAACACGAAGTGATAAGACTTGTTTAGAATTGATATATTCGTATTCCAAAAAAGAGTTTGACAAATTTGATAACCTTTTATCAACACTAGATATAGATATAGATGAGTATTTTACTTCTAAATCTAATGATATAGGAAGCCTAATTGAAAATGTAGATATTAATGATATATCTAATAATCGTCCCTCAGAAAAAATGCTTGAAACCATCCAAGATAAAAAACTTAGTGGGATTGATGACCCATATAAAATTGTAAAAAAAGAAAACAAATCAGGTATACTCAATTACTTAGTGATAATGTGTAATGTTCTTCGTAACTCAGAAGGTATAGAGGATTTACAGCTTAAGAAAGACATTTATAATAGCATAATCAAATGGTCAGTTTCATTTTGTATCCTGCATCGTGAAGCACTTATACATTTTATAGTAGATCATGATCGGCTTCCTCTATCATTTCCAAAAGAAATAGATTTACTACGTTATATCGAAAACGTTCCGTTAACTCTTCAGGGTGGATTGAGAGGGTTCCTTGCTACTCCTAAGTTAGAAATAGTTATACTTGAAAAAATAAAGCAAGATAGAAAAATGTCAAATTCGAATATAGAAAGTTTTTTCTCAGTTTTTTTATATAGTGATATAAAAGGATATGAATTTGACAAAGAAATTAAGAGATTTATTTTATTGTTGAAAACTAGACGAACCTGCAATGTTGCTACTAATTATAGCTTATTAAAATTGTTACAATATTACTATGAAAGAACCAGACCGAATTCCATAAACGAAAAATTATACCTTGATCTTATTATATCCTTGAAAATAAAATCTCAGAAGTATCCTAAAAGTTTGAAAGATAAATTGAGGAAGAAATTAAAAGCAGGTAAAGATAAATTTAGTTCTAAATAGATTATTAAGTAATGTAATGTTATTTATTCTAAACTAAAAATAACTTGGTAATATGTCCTATAAAATAACTAAGAATTAATAGTCTCAGTAGCATGATTAATTTGTTATAAAAGATTCCTTACTGATTGTGGTCTTTACGTAATTAATCTACTTTTTAATCTATTTATTTAATGTGATAGAATATAGCTAATTTTCAATTCTAAGGAAAAAAAACAAAAAAACAAAAAAGGCAAACAAAAGACCCTCGCCTCCTATTTGCCTTTTCAGGTTTAACCAGTACAGGTTCCTAATAATTAATCTTCTCCAATCGATTTTCGATTTTCTTTTCTTTCTTAAAATATTCTGTCAATAGAATATAACCCGTTTTAGCAGGGTAGACGCGAATGGTAGTAGCATCCGATGTCAAGTCTACGCGGTCTAAAACATATTCATCGTCTCCTTCTGTACGAGAGATAATTCCAAAATAAACTTCGCGATCCTTCCGTTTTTTGGCATCTGTAATGGCTGTGTAGGTCGCAAAAAAGCTACTCTTATCCAGGGTCGTTTGCGTATAATTATAGTCAAATAATCCCAGCGTACGAATATACATGGCCAACATACTAGGTGGATAAAATCCCATGCCTGCAGGTAGTAGCACATCAGATTCTCTTTTCTCAATAACCGAAACATCTTTTAGGGCAAGGTCCGCATCAAATTCAAAAGCGACCATATCCATCACCACCATTTTAGCGGCTGCCGCTGCGCCTCGACCACCACCACCTAGTACTTGACTAGCAATCCCAAAGCCACTAACGGCTTTTCGGTACATCTCACCAATGGCATAAAAATGACCGTCTGAGGTTTGTACGATTCGGTGAAAAGCGACATGTCCACCGTCACCGATCTTCCCTTTCTTATCCACTTTAATCATTTTACTAATATCTTTTTTCCAGTCATAGTAAACTTCCTGTGTGACATTTCCAGCGATATCATATTCCATGGAAAATAGTCCCGTACTTTTATCCTTCATGATATTATCTCCTTGTTGAAAATATTCCCCAAACACCAAGAAGGTGCCTTTGTCTTCGTTGATAAAAGAATTCATATAAGAGAATAGGTACTTACTGTTTTCCATTGGCTTGTTAAATAATTCCTTTTCTGTGGTCAAATCAACGACTGATAAATGAAAGCTGAGATTTTTAGCGCCTAAAAGTTTAGGCTTTTTCATGATGGAAGAAACCAAGTATTTTTCACTAATGTCTCCGAAGCTGGCAAATTGCAGTTCTTTAGAAGTAGGGTCTGAGCTATGATTCCAAGAATTGGCTTTTTTCAAATCATTGGACAAATATTCTAAATCATATCCTAGTTTTTTATTTTTCTTGGCGGTATAACGCATAAATCCTCGGTTACCAACAGGATAAATAATTTTATTAAAAGAAGGATCTGAACTAACCGCACTACCGGTATATAATTGACTCATTCCCCATTTGTCTAATTCATATTTTCGTGAACCTTTTCGAGCCATGGTTTTATCATACGTCACTAGGTTTAAGGTTTTCTTTTTTGGGTCTACAAAAGAAAATAGAAAGACTTCTCCATTATAGGCCGCTTCGGTAAGCAGGGTAGTTTTAGGTTTGATCAATTTCTTTTTTCCAACTTTCACCATATTCTCATCCAGAATTTCAAGCATATACGCTCGATTTTTACGGTCTACTTTGTCGATTTCATAAAAGAAGAAATACCCTTTTACTTGACCACTTTCCGTAATCGGACCTGAACTGGTTAATTTAGCCTTGACTACATTGTCAAAGGTGACCTTTTGGGCATCTAATTGCACCAAGCTGGTAAGCAGCATAAAAACGATTACCAATCTTGTTAAAAATACGTTCATGAATTATTTATTTTGATTTAAAAATACTATTTAAGTCTTTGAGTTCTTCCAGGTAATTACCTTCTGGAAAATCGGTGTAATATTGTTGTTTGAAGGGGTCGAATGCTTCCGGTTTTAGGACCAAAGATGCTGCCCAAACCTGACTGGCTCGAAAGGCATCATCTTTGGAAAAGGCAGCTCCATTTTTTAAGGAAAAATAATATCCTAGTTTACCTAAATCTCGCAGCCGAATATTATGAAAGAAACTGAGGAATTGGTAATAATTATCATCCATGGTTTGTTTGGGAATACTCAACACTTTACCCAATTCATGATTTTCTTGATAGGTGTAAAGTTGATATAAACAATCTAATACGATCGTGTTTAGGTAGGCATTATTGGGAGATTCTTCTAACATTAATAAGGCATTAAAAAGCGCTCTGCCATAATGTTCGAATCTATATTGTCCTTCGACAATTTCTAAATCTGCAACGCGAATCAGGGTTTGAAATTGGGTATCTAATTTCATGTTTACCGGTGCGTGGGCAAATCTACTGACCGCCTTTACTCTTACTTCACAATCTGGATGTGTTTTTAAAGAGTCTCTAGCCGCCTCTGTTTTAAATTCCGAATTATAAATCAGACCAGTAGGAGGAGCTGGCACCAGCCAACGATCTCTAATTTTAAATTCTTCGGTTTCAAAATATTTTTTAAAATCTATCAGGCCAGCTCTTTTTGGGGTATCAATTTCGTTCAGAATTTCAAGACATTTAATGGCCTCGTTGGTATCGTATTTGGTAGGTTTCATGAAAACCAGTGCTAAGGAATCCGCCTCCAATTCGTGTTCTCTACTGTGCAGTCGCATATCCAAGATTAAGGATTTTTGCAGTTCCAAGGCTTCTTCATAGGTGTTGTTTCCTTTGGCTATTTTTTTCAATTTTTTGCTCGTCGCTTTGCCATGTACTTTTTTTACATAATCCCTAATAGAACGATTTACATGGTTTTGGTATTGATGGGCCAATTCATGACAAAGTACAAAACACAATTGACTTTCATTTTCTAACCGACTGATTAATCCTAAGTTGATCACAATGGTCCCTTCTCCTTGACAAGAGGCATTGGGCCAATAATAGCGACTGACTAATAACCGAAGTTTTTGATTTTTTAAAAGTGGATTGCGAGCAACGATGTGAGCAAGCATATCATCGAAATAAGCCTTAAACGTAGGGTTGGTAATAAAATGACCATTGTTGAGCTTAGTCAATAATTTTTCAGTTCGATTTTCGTAAGCCTCTTTGATTTCATTATCAAATTCACCTCTTACCTTTTGAAGATCCTTTTCCATTCTGGCTTGCATCTGAGAAGAGATAAAATCCTTTGTTATTGGATCATCTTCCAGTGGTTGGTAAGTGATTTGAGAACGGAGTATGGGACTTGTTACCAAGAAGATGGTAAGCACAGATATTATATTTTTCACATTACAAAATTACGAAATCCAATAACAAAAATCTAACATTGACTAAATTTAAAGCAGATTTAACGTTTCAACCAAACCTAGTAATAAGATTTTATATTTTTAAGCGGAAAAGATCAATTTTGCCAAATTTTATGAATGAATATTGTTAAAAATAGATAGATAATTTACTGGCAAATCATGGATTTTCAATGCCTATCGTTGGATTGGCTTCCGTTAATTTTGTTTTCCTTAACATCTCTTTATGATCTTTTCGAAATAAAACAAAAGAATATAGTGCCAAAAAGAAGGATCAGCGAAGGATTCTCAAATTTTGAATGTCTAAACTTATATAAAAGCCAAATTAAACTTTTTAATTAGATTTTGTTTATAAGGTTAACCTAATCCATTAGGCCTTAATTTTTCATAGCTTTATATTGTGATGCCTACTTTTGTTCGTTGCTCGACGGACATGGTAGGTTTTTTTATGTTGGCAATTTTTTAACAGCTTCATTGTCAGTCAATTTACAATATTCTTCCTCCTTCCTGCTAATTTTTTTCTATCTTAGATGAATAATTTGAATAAAAAAGGTTTTTGCCTATAACCGAACTTTCCAATCACTTTTACAAAAACTAAGATGTTAGAAAATAGAATTATTACCATCTTTTGCATCCTGTTTTTGGGTGGTGGAATCCTGATAGCACAACCTGAAATCTGTGATAACGGTATAGATGATGACAATGACAACCTCATCGATCTCAACGATCCCGACTGTGTCTGTCTTGAGGCAACCCCGGTATCTATGATTCCTAACCCTTCTTTTGAAGAAATGAACTGTTGTCCAGCTGATAGAAGCGAACTGAATTGTGCTACCGATTGGATTCAAGCTTCCGACCCCACCACGGATTATATTCATACTTGCGGCTGGCTAGGATGGAGTGATTTTCCTCCACCTCAGCCTTTTCCTGACGGGGAAGGAATCATGGGATTCCGTGATGGGACATTGAGATCTACCGGAGATTATGAGCCGCGTTGGAAAGAATATGCGGGGGCTTGTTTGCTTCGTCCATTGTTAAAAGATGTTACTTATCTGTTTGAATTTGATCTTGGATTTGTTAATCCTCAATATTCTCCTCCCATTAATATTTCTTTTTTTGGAACCAGTGATTGTGACAATTTGCCTTTTGGTCAATTAGGTTGCCCTAGTCTTTATCCGGCCTGGGATAAATTATCGGATGTTTTTATTGGTGGTGGATCGACTAATATCTGGATAAAATCGGCTCTCCAAATTACCCCAGAAGAAGATATTTACGCTATTGCCATTGGACCAGATTGTCCGCTTAACTCATCGATGGAAGATGCCTACTATTTTTTCGATAATCTCTTGTTAGCAGAAATTGATTCTTTTGGATTAGTGGTTCAAGAAGTCAGTCATCCTTGTAAATCGGATTTTGCCATGGCTGTGGAAGAAAATCCAGATTTCGAATACCAATGGTATAAGTCTGGGGTAGCATTGGTGGGAGAAATAACCTCGGAGCTAAGCTCAGTTTATGGACCAGGTATTTACCAAGTGCGTATTCTGGATGGAAATTCTTGTCTAATTTCCGAAAATTACGAATATAGAATCCCTAGTTTTAGTAGTACCTCTCAAGTGAGTATTTGTGGGGATGAAACCTATGAGTTTGGTCCATCAATTTTATCTTCCCCTGGTTTTTATGTAGAAATTTTTGCGAACCAAAATAACTGTGACAGTATCGTGTCTCTCGAACTAGAAGTCATCGAAAATCAATCCAGTAGATTGGAAGCTGCTATTTTATTGGGAGATACCTACGAAATCAATAACAATCAATTTACTGAGCCAGGCGAATATCCAATAACCTTTGTTTCTTCTTTAGGTTGTGATAGTTTGGTCATGTTAAATTTAAGCACTTTTGAAGTTTTTATTCCGACTGCTTTTTCACCTAATTTTGATGGTCTTAACGATTATTTCCAACCCTTCTCTGCCAGTGGAAAAATAGTATCAATAGAAATGAAAATTTTTGATCGTTGGGGTGGATTATTATTTGAAGGTGATCGCTGGGATGGGTCGGAATTTAATCCGGGTGTCTTTGTTTATGTGATGCGTATTGCATTTGATTATGGTGCTATCAAAGAATATGCGGGTTCGGTGACTTTGTTGAGGTAATATCTGCTGTTTAGAAGTTTTGTGGAATTTTACAACCTATTCTAAAAAAAGTTTTTTACTTTACCATAGAATTCTTAAAATAGGACTAAACAATGAAAAGGAATCTTAATATTTTTGTAGGTATATTATGCCTTGTAAATGTGATTTACAAATTAGCGACCTGTGTATCTTGCTCAGATCAATTTTTCGGGATGGAAGTCTCCGGCCCGATTTATCTATTGATTTGGATCACCTTTATGATATTGATTTTTTATGGCGTGTATCGAGATGGTAAGAAAGCCTAGATTTTTCTTCAAAGGCTAAGACTAGTATGTCCTTAGAAGACAAGATGCTTGATCTCCAACCGCTAAACATACCCTTATGAACCTAAACCAAATAACTGTTCCCTCTATTGATTTGAATAAATCAATTCCATTTTATGAGCAACTAGGTTTAAAATTGATTGTTAAGGCCTTACCACATTATGCTAGATTTGGATGTCCAGATGGTAACGCCACTTTTTCGTTACATCAAACAGATGCGTTGCCCAAAGGAGAAGATATTTATGTTTATTTCGAATGTGAAAATCTAGACGAAAAAGTAAGTGCTCTGAAATCAAAAGGAATTAAATTTGATCTAGATCCTACCGATCAAAAATGGTTATGGCGAGAAGCTAGATTAAAAGATTTGGATGGTAATCAATTGATCCTTTTTTATGGTGGTGAAAATCGATTGAATCCACCTTGGAGAGTTGAGTGATACACGGGAACTTTTCTAAATTATAAAATTTTCAACCTCAATTTTAAATTCAATTTTCCTGCTAACGTGAAAAATAATAATTTAAAAATACTGATTATCAACCATTCAACCTTGAAACAAATAATCATCTTCTACGCAGCTCTATTCCTTTTCGCTTGTCATGCTGATTCACCAAAATCTGCCACTAAACAACAGACTACCAAACCCGTTGCCGCCACCACCCAAAATTTAATCGAAGAAAAAGGTTCCACGATCCAAGAAAGAATCAACACGCCAACTAATTTTCAAAGAAATAAAGTGGCGGAAAACAGTTTTCAAGAATACTTAAGAACGCTACCATTAAAACCCGCTGGATCAAAAGTGCTTTACCACAATGGGGCGACCAAGCCCAATAATGAAGTCTACGAAGCCGTCGTAGATTTAGCCATTGGAACCAAAGATTTGCACCAATGCGCTGATGCGGTTATGCGATTGAAAGCAGAATATCTTTGGCAGCAAAAAAAATACGACCAGATTCATTTTAATTTCACCAATGGATTTCGAGTCGATTATACCGAGTGGATGAAAGGAAAACGGATTAAGGTAGATGGAAACAAAACGAGCTGGATCAACAAAACTACTCCTACTAATACCTACCAAGATTTTTGGAAATACCTTGAAATTATTTTTATGTATGCCGGAACAGCCTCACTCGAAAAAGAACTCATTTCTGTCGATATACAAGCAGCTGAAATTGGCGATGTGCTCATCCAAGGCGGCCATCCGGGACATGCCGTGATTATTGTTGACAAGGCAAAGAATCAGACAACAGGAGAAAATATTTTTTTACTAGCACAGAGTTATATGCCAGCCCAAGAAATTCAGATTTTAATAAATTCTGAAAATGATAAGCTTAGTCCTTGGTATGAATTAAAGGAAGGAGCTATTCGGACGCCGGAGTGGGGATTTGAAAGTAGTGATTTGAGAAGGTTTGCCGAGTAGGGTGGTCGTGATTTAAAATTATTGTTTGGGTTGAATAGTGATACAATATAAAAAATGAAACTAAATAAAACCTACCATCTTCCTGCCAACTCAAATGAGATCCGTCAAATCCTCACCGACCTACCGCATTATGGCCGATTACATCCACTCATCAGGAATGTAGAAATGATTCCTGCTTCGGATTCAGAAAATCCTTCCTATAAGATTATCGAACAACCATATAGTTGGATTCCAATAAATATCCAATATTACGCTACTTTAAAATTTTGGGGGGATGAATTTGAATACGAGATAACTGGAATTCCATTGATGACCGCTTGGATACGATATGTGCTCACAGAGATTGGACCAAAAGAAACGGAGGTGTCCTTTCATTTAAAAATAATTGGAATGCCACTGGGCAAAAACATTCTGCAAAGTAAAATGGTGGCGGCACAGAATCAATTGATGGAAGCGATGCGGGTAGCGTTTTTATCGAAAGAATAATCCTGTAGTTTGGGAGCAGTAAATTGTTTTTATTCTATAGAAAGAATCTCAATCGGAGTGCCATGTCGAATGTCGCAATAAGCAACGCAATTATATTCAGCAGTGGCAGCTTCGCAATCATTCCCAAAATTAAATTCAATTGTCAGCGTATCTCCCACCGAAAAGTTTAGATTGTTAAAGTCTGCCAGATTCGTAGCATATAACATGGAATAGGGTTGACCACAACCATCCGGCAAATCAAAGGATTCAATCGCAACAAGATTTTGGCAACAAGGACCTTCTGAATAAATTACCCGTAGAAACTGAGTGGTTGCGTTAATGGATGTGTCTGATTCGGAACAACTTATCATACAATTAAGCGTGAAAATTGTTAATCCAAGAAGGGAAGAGAAGTATAAACGATTCATTATTCTAATTTTAAATTAATGAAATGATACTAAGTACACTGTGTAATAAATTCATTTAAATTTTAGAATGCTTCTTTTTGGCGATTACCTGCCTGCCTGCCTGCCTGCCTGCCTGCCGGCATGGCTTCGTCTAAATTTCATCAAATAGCTACGGCTATTTTCAAAAATATTAGACTCGTACTCCCCAAAAATAATCTACTCAAAAAATAAAGCAACTTAATACACAGTGTACTAAGCTCGACTTTAGCCATTTGAAAGAGTCTAAATCAAGAATAAAAAGGAGAACCAAGCAGAAAAGCA